>CAXBFN010000004.1:0-264689 GCA_963975275.1 uncultured Erythrobacter sp.
ACGCAAAGCTCGATCTTGCACCTTGCCAACGGAGGGCCGTCCACACATGGGTCGTAAACGGAACGGCGGGTTTTGGCGATGGCGGAAGGAAAGCCGCCGCCTTCCCTCTCGTCATTGCGAGGAGCGCAGCGACGCGGCAATCCATGGCGCGGCGTCGCGCGCCCTCGCTACTGACGTGTAAAGACGAAACCGCCGTCCATGGATTGCCGCGCCGCCTGCGGCGGCTCGCAATGACGAGGGGATGGGTTTGTCCACCGAGGCGTGCCTGCCGGTGTTGAGCCTTTGGCCACGAAGGCAGCGGGACCCCGGGTCTAGCCCGGGGCGACGAAATTAGGGAACGGCTGCAAGGGTCGTTTACTGACAGTCCGCTTTTGGGCACGATGACCCGAACGACGTCGTCCCCTGTCGAATCCTCAATGCGCCCATCGCGCGATCTTCGCGCGGACCCGGGAGAGCGGCGGTCGGCGATCCGCAAAGAAATATCGGCGCCGTCGATGCCGCGCTGACCAGCGGGCGAAGCCAGAAGCGCTCCGCCGCCGCCGCCCTTTGCAAAGCAGCAAGCCGCGGTTGCGCATCCGAAAACCCCCCGCGCCGCGGTGCGGAGCGGGGGGCCGGGTTGCGGGCAAGAGCCGGGGTTCAGGTCTTGGTCGCCGTCTTGCGGCCGGTCGTGGGCCGGTTGGTCGCGTCCGGATCGCGCGCGACGCTGCGGCTTTCGTCGGTGGCATCGCTGCGTTCGTCGATGCGAATGTTGTTCTGCACATGGCGAACGCCCCGAACGTCATAGGCGCAGTTCTCGGCGCGGCGTTTTTCCGAGCGCGAAGCGACGCTGCCTTCCAGCGTGACTTCCCCATTGTCCTGTGTGGTCACTTCGATGTTGCTGGCATCGAGATCGTGATCGTCGTGCATTTCGTCGCTGATGCGCTCCTGCAGCCGCTCCTTGGATCGCACGTCGTTCTTGGGTCCCTTGCCGTAATGGCTGTCGCCCGCGCCGCGATCGTAGAGTTCGTCGCCCCGGAAACTGCTGCGCCGGGCGGCACCGTAGCGATCCTGGCCCTCATACTGGCCACGCCCGCCGGTGTCGCCGCCCCAGCGGTCGCCGCCGCGCTCGCTGGATCCGGAATAGCCGCGGTCGCGGGACCCGCCTCGATCATTGTCGCCGCCGTACCGACCGGTTTCATAGTCGCGGCGTTCGTCCATGCGGCGGCGTCGCTCGGCATCATCGTCGCCGAACCAGGATTTCACCTCGTCGCCGGCGCGGTCCATGGCGCCGCGGTCGTTATCGTCGCGGTGGCCGCCTCCGTAGCCGCCTCCGTAGCCGCCTCCATAGCCGCCGCCGCGATAGCCGCCGGGCCCGGCTTCGTCGCGATAGGACGCGCGATTGGCATCGTCGCGGTAGGAAGAACGATCATTGTCGTATCTCCGGTCGCGGCGATATTCCTGTCCGTAATCGTCTCGATAGTCTGCCATCGTCTCTCTCCTCGTATCGGTGTGTCCCGTCTCTCTTGGGTAAACGGTTATCGGCCCGCTCGTTCCAGCTCTGGGGCCGTCCTCGGCGAGCCGTGGTCCCGATGAGACGTGATGCCCTGCAGGCGTGTAGACCGCCGCTCATGCAGCGGGTGGGACTGCATCCAGCAAGCCGCGCCGCGCCACCCCGCGCCACCCCGCGTCACGTGTTCCGGGTTCAAACCGCGTTCTTCTAAGGCGTCCTGCACCACGGTGTCGCAGCGCCACGAAAACCATTTTCCTACAGGCGGCGAATTTGCCACCATCGCGCGATGACCGACGGCGTATCCTCCGGCCTTGCCAATAGCCCCGCCCATCATCCGGCGTGCCGCAAGGTGACTGTCCGGCCATGTTCGGCGCGGTGGAGCGACACTTTGCCCCGCCGCACAGGCGGGCCCCGCCAGCAAGGCGACACTTCGCCGCGCGAAGGTGACACTTCTGCCCGCCAAGGCGACGCTTTTCGCCCCCAAGGTGACGCTTTTGCGTCCGAAAGCCGCCCGATACCCCGCACCCGTGTCAGATGTGTCAGACGACCGAGCTTCCGCGCCCGCGTCCACAGCTTTGCCAGGAAACGGGATTGCGGCGGGCGGGGCGGGTTCCCATATCCTGGGTCACACGAGGCGCGGTCTTCGCTGCGCCCGACTTACGGACCAACCGCATGACCCAGCAATTTCCCCTTCTCCCGCTCCGCGACATCGTCGTCTTTCCCGGCATGGTGGTGCCGCTGTTCGTCGGCCGCGACAAATCGGTGGCCGCGCTCGAGGCGGCGATGGAAGGATCGAAGGACATCTTCCTGCTCGCCCAGCTCGACCCGGGCTGCGACGACCCCGAGCGCGACGATCTCTACGATGTCGGCGTGGTCGCGCGGGTGCTGCAACTCCTCAAGCTGCCCGACGGGACCGTGCGGGTGATGGTCGAGGGCGCGGCGCGGGCCACCTGCGAGCGCTTCGCCGAGCAGGACGATTACGTGATGGCCGAAGTCGCGCTGCACGAAGAACAGACCGCCGCGGGCAGCGAGGTCGTGGCGATGATGCGCCAGGTGGTCGAGCAGTTCGCCGAATACGCCAAGCTCAACAAGAAGCTGGGCGAGGGCGCGGGCGACGAGCTCGCCGAGATCGACGATGCCGGCGAACTGGCCGACACCATCGCCGCCGCGGTCGCGGCGCGGGTCTCGGACAAGCAGACGCTGCTCGCCGAAGCCGACCCGCACAAGCGGCTCGAGATGGTGATGTCCTTCATGGAGGGCGAGCTCTCGGTGCTCCAGGTCGAGCGCAAGATCCGCGGCCGCGTGAAACGGCAGATGGAGAAGACCCAGCGCGAATATTATCTCAA
The DNA here is from genome assembly GCA_963975275.1 of uncultured Erythrobacter sp. GTDB lineage: Bacteria > Pseudomonadota > Alphaproteobacteria > Sphingomonadales > Sphingomonadaceae > Qipengyuania. Next base: position 2,836 of record CAXBFN010000004.1, read on the forward strand.
CGAGCAGCTCAAGGCGATCCAGAACGAACTCGGCGGCGAGGGCGAGGACGGCGACGGGATCGCCGAACTCACCGAGACCATCGCCAAGACCAAGCTGAGCAAGGAAGCCCGCGCGAAGGCCGAGAGCGAGCTCAAGAAGCTGCGCGGGATGCAGCCGATGAGCGCCGAGGCGACCGTCATCCGCAACTATCTCGACGTCCTGCTCGGACTGCCGTGGGGCAAGAAGAGCCGGCTCAAGAAGGATATCGGCAAGGCGCAGGAAGTGCTCGACGCCGATCACTACGGACTGGAGAAGGTCAAGGACCGGATCGTCGAATATCTCGCGGTCCAGGCGCGGACCAATACGCTGAAAGGTCCGATCCTGTGCCTCGTGGGCCCGCCCGGCGTCGGCAAGACCAGCCTCGGCAAGTCGATTGCCCGCGCCACGGGGCGCGAGTTCATCCGCCAGTCGCTGGGTGGCGTCCGCGACGAGGCCGAGATCCGGGGTCACCGCCGCACCTATATCGGCTCGCTGCCGGGCAAGATCGTCACCAACCTCAAGAAGGCTGGCAAGTCCAACCCGCTGTTCCTGCTCGACGAGATCGACAAGCTGGGCCAGGACTTCCGCGGCGATCCTGCGAGCGCGCTGCTTGAGGTGCTCGACCCGGAACAGAACAGCAAGTTCCAGGATCACTATCTCGAACTCGACATCGACCTGTCGGACGTGATGTTCGTCTGCACCGCCAACAGCCTCAACCTGCCGCAGCCGCTGCTCGACCGGATGGAGATCATCCGGCTCGAGGGCTACACCGAGGACGAGAAGGTCGAGATCGCGCAGGGCCATCTGCTCGACAAGCAGATCAAGCAGCACGGGCTGACCAAGGACGAGTTCACGCTGACCGAAGAGGGTCTGCGCGACCTGATCCGCTACTACACCCGCGAGGCCGGGGTGCGCACGCTCGAGCGCGAGATTGCGAAACTGTGCCGCAAGTCGCTGCGCAAGATCCTCGAGGGGACCACCGCCAGCGTCACCATCACTCCCGAAAACCTCGCGGACTTCTCGGGCGTGCGCAAGTTCAAGCACGGCATGTCGGAGGAGGAGCCGCAGATCGGCGCGGTCACCGGGCTCGCCTGGACCGAGGTCGGCGGCGAATTGCTGACGATCGAGAGCGTGACCACGCCGGGCAAGGGCGAGGTCAAGACCACCGGCAAGCTGGGCGAGGTGATGAACGAAAGCGTCGCCGCAGCCTTCAGCTTCGTCAAGGCGCGCGCGCCCGCCTATGGTATCAAGCCCAGCATCTTCCAGCGCAAGAACATCCATATCCACCTGCCCGAGGGCGCGGTCCCCAAGGACGGCCCGAGCGCGGGCATCGGCATGGTCACCTCGATCGTCTCGACCCTGAGCGGCATCCCGGTGCGCCCTGAGGTCGCGATGACCGGCGAGGTGACTTTGCGCGGCCGCGTGTTGCCGATCGGCGGCCTGAAGGAGAAGCTGCTCGCGGCCCTGCGCGGCGGGATCGAGACCGTGCTGATCCCAGAGGAGAATGTGAAGGACCTCGCCGAGATCCCCGCCAAGGTGAAGGACGGGCTCAAGATCATCCCGGTCTCGCATGTCGACCAGGTGCTCGAGCACGCGCTGACCTCGGTTCCCGCCGAGATCGAATGGACCGAGGCCGACGATCTTGCGAGTCAGCCGCTGACGGTGGGCAATGCGCAATCGCCGGTGCGGACCGCGCATTGATCGAAGCTTCGGTGCAGCGCCGCGACTCGGATCGCTGGGTCCTTGGGGGATGACCCGGTTCGAGGCAGAGGGGCGCTTCCGCCGCGTGGTTAAGCGAGCAATTACGTTGATTTCAGGGTTTTAGAGGCGAATCCCGACCCCGGCGGGCGGATTTGCCTTTGACAGTCCTGCGTCGACTCGTTCAACTGCCGCGCATTCGGAGACATGATTCACCGAGACGAATTCAACACCAAGTGGGGGTTCCCTTAAGATGAACAAGAACGACCTGATCAGCGCCGTCGCCGATTCCAGCGGCCTGTCGAAGAGCGATGCCTCCAGCGCCGTCGAGGGCGTGTTCGACGCCATCACCAAATCGCTGTCGAGCGGCGACGATGTGCGGCTGGTCGGTTTCGGCACCTTCTCGGTCGCCAAGCGCAAGGCCTCGACGGGTCGCAATCCGCGCACCGGCGAACCGATGACGATCAAGGCGTCGAATCAGCCCAAGTTCAAGGCTGGCAAGGGCCTCAAGGATTCGGTCAACTAGGACCCGGCTTTGCCCCGCCGCACCGGCGGGTCGGAGGGACAGACGCCGCATCGCGCTCAGGCACGATGCGGCGTTTTCCGTTTCCTGCTCGATTCAGCGGGTGGCCACCGCATAAAGCGCGATCGCGGCCGCGTTCGAAACGTTGAGGCTCTCCATGTTCTCGCCGATCGGCAGCCGCGCCAGCGCGTCGCAATGGCCCGCGACATTGTGCCGCATTCCCGGTCCTTCGGCGCCGAGCACCAGCGCCACCGGGCCTGCAGGAAGCGCCTCGGCCAGCGTCGTCTCGGCCTCGCCCGCCAGACCGATGCGCCAATATCCCGCCGCCGCCATGTCCTCGAGCGCGCGCGCCAGATTGACCACCCGCACCCAGGGCACCACTTCCAGAGCGCCCGAAGCCGCCTTGCCGATCACCCCGCCTTCGGGCGGCGCGTGGCGGTCCTGGGTCACGATCGCCGCCGCGCCGAAAGCCGCCGCCGAGCGCAGGATCGCGCCGACATTGTGCGGATCGGTGACCTGGTCGAGCACCAGCAGCGGGCGGTCGGGCTCGGCCTTCAGCACCTGATCGAGAAAGACATCGTCGAGCGCGGCGCAATCGAGCACCAGCCCCTGGTGCGGGGCATCGCGCGCCACCAGCCGGTCGAGATCGGGCATGCCGGCGTATTCGACGGTGAAATCCTCGGGCAGTTCGCCATCGAGTTCCGCCAGCGCCTCGCGCGTCGCCCACAGCTTGTGATGGCGCCGCTCGGGGTTCTTGAGCGCGGCCTCGACCGCGTGGTGACCCCACAGGCGGACCTGTCCGGTGCTCGCGCGGCCGCTTCCGCGCCCACCTTGCATGCGTCCCGCGCGTCCGCGCAGCGCTTTCTTGCGCTCCGTCTTGGCCATATGGCTGCTCCCTAGTGGCAATAGCCGCGTCCCCTGCCAGTGCGGCCATTGACAGGCAAGCGCCGCTTCGCCAAAGGGGCGCCTCTCGGCCAGCGGGGTCGCCCAGACCCTCCGCGGTTTCATCGCGTAACTGGCAAGCCAAGTGGACAGGTGGCCGAGTGGTTAAAGGCAGCAGACTGTAAATCTGCCCGCGCAAGCGTACGCTGGTTCGAATCCAGCCCTGTCCACCACTTGCCCTTCTCTCAGCATCTACCTGCATCCCCTGAAATGCGTGGAAACCCGCGGATTTCTGCGGTATATTGCCTCTATTCCGTCCCCACACAGCCATCGCGATCCACCCGCATCCGAGGCCTAGTGTGGGGAAGGTGTGGGGAAGGATGGATGCTTCCCCACACTTGTACTTTCCGGAACGGCCTGCGGAAATGTGGGGAAGGAAATGGGCAAGCTCACGGCAGTGGCGGTAAAGGCCGCTTTAGCGAATCCCGGCACGTATCAGGATGGCGACGGACTTTTCCTTAAAGTGGGGAAAACCGGCTCGGCATCATGGTTGTTGCGGCTCCAGCAAGACGGCAAGCGTCGGGACATCGGAGTTGGCAGCGCCAAGCTGGTCACACTGGCTGAGGCACGCGAAAAAGCGAATGAACTGCGCAAGGCCGTGAAGGTCGAAAATCGCGATGTTCTGACGGAGCGCAAGGACGAGGCTGCCGCCAAGGTGACCTTCCGCGAAGCCGCCACACAGTATCACTCCGAAAACGAGGCGGGCTGGAAGAGCGCTGTATACGCGCGCCAATGGCTGGCCGGTCTGGAGAACTACGCCTTCCCCAAGCTTGGCGATGTTCCGACCGGCAGTATCGCCGCAGCTGACATCATCCATGTGCTCACGCCGATCTGGCAGGAAATCCCGGAAACCGCCCGCCAGGTACGCAACCGAATTTGCGCCGTGCTGGACTATGCGCACGCCAAGGGCTGGCGGTCGACCGAAGCGCCATCTGGCAACAGTAGCCTGAAGGCGGGGAGGGGTCTGCCAAGGCAGATCAAGAAAACCCAGAACCGCAAGGCGATGCCCTACGTCGCCATCCCATCGTTTCTGACCGCACTGAGGCGTAAGCCATCCTTCGGGCGTTTCGCGCTCGATCTCCTGATCCTGACCGGCACGCGCTCGCAGGAGGTCCGACTCGCGACATGGGAGGAATTCGATCTGGACGAGCGCCTCTGGACGATCCCGGCAGAGCATATGAAGCGCAGCAAGGCACACGTCGTCCCGCTCTCCGAGGCTGCACTAGGCGTCCTTGCAAAGGCGGATGCATTCCGGGTCGAGGGAGCCGAAGTCGTCTTCTCCGGCGCTACAGGCAAGGCGATGTCTGATATGACATTGCTCAAGGTCCTGCGCGACATGCAGGAACCTTTCCACGTTCACGGCTTCCGCTCAGCCTTCACGGATTGGGCGGCGAACGCAGGGTTCCCGAATGCGGTGGTAGAGGCAGCACTCGCTCACAAGACACCAGATGCGGTTCAGGCAGCATATCGCCGCACCACCTACCTCGGCACCAGGGAGGATCCCGGTATGCGTGTGAAGCTCATGGATGCGTGGGGAGCCTATTGCTCCGGTGCAGTCACGGTGAAAGAGGCTCTCGAGGCGAGCGAATAGCACTCCGCGCCCCACTGACAGACCATCGCCACCGCTGGCGCGCATGGCTCCGCCATGCCGCCTGCCTTCCGGCGAGGATGGGAGGGGGGAGGGAAAACCGCAAACCGATGCCCTGGCGCGGGCCAGCGGGCGCAGCCCGCCACCCGGGGGCATCTGTTTCGGTTTCGGGAACGAGAGGGCGAGGCCCTTGGCGTTCCCGCGCCAAGGATCGCATAAGCGATCCGCACAAACAAACGGCACCCCTGCACGGTGCGAAGCCGCCGGACGCCCTGCGCGCGGACCTGTGGGCCAGCGGGCGTCCGGCAATGAGAGAGGCAGGCGTGCTCGCGGGTCAGCTCAAAAACGCCGCGCCCTAAGGAGCGCGCAGCGCGGGACAGAGCGCGTCCGCAACGCCTCCCGCTCAACTCCAAAATCGCTCCTGATCGTCACCCGAATGGGCCGGGACCACCGGGCCCGGTCCGCGCAGCGGATAGAGCAGGTCGCCCGCAAGGGCAGCCCTGAAATGCGATTCGAGACAAGGGGCGTAAATTCTGGAGCTTTATCTGAGTAGGTTGCCGGACTGCTACCGTCGATCCACGATAGGGTGCTCCAGAAAGCTCAGGGGCACCGGCTCCGCCTTATCCCCGGGCGCACGTTGCCAATGCCCGATGTTCGCTCTATGTTCCGCCTTCACCCTGTTGCTGGGTAGCGCAAATAATCTAAGGTGTGCATCATGTTGGGTACGTCTCCGGAATTTTCAAAGAAGCGGTCAGGGGCCTATTTCACCCCCGACAGCGTTAGCGAGACTCTTGTTTCTTGGGTGTGCCAAAAGCCAAGCGATCGTATGATTGATCCCTCGTGTGGCGATGGCGCATTCTTGGCCAACCACCGCAATAGCGTCGGCATTGAGCAGAATCCGGTATCGGCACATCTAGCAATCGAGCGTGCTCCTGGCGCGTTGGTGCACGAAGGCGATTTCTTCACATGGGCAATCGAAACCCATGAGCGCTTCGAATGTGCAGCCGGAAATCCTCCGTTTATTCGTTACCAGACTTTCAAAGGCGAAATGCGACGCCGCGCCCTCGATCTTTGCCTTGATCTTGGTGTCCGCTTCAGTGGGCTCACGTCATCATGGGCACCGTTTCTAGTTGCCACCGCCGGTCTCTTGAAGCGGGGCGGTCGAATGGCCTTTGTTGTGCCAGCCGAGATTGGCCACGCGCCCTATGCAGCACCGCTTCTCGAATATCTCGTCGCCTCGTTTGCCCGAGTGCAGATTGTCGCGGTGCGCAAAAAGCTATTCCCAACTCTCTCGGAAGACTGCTGGTTGCTCTATGCCGAGGGCTTCGGCGACAAGTGCGAAGCGATTGAGTTAACTATTGTCGACGAGTTCAAATCAACGAAGGCTCCGCCTAAGCCATCAATACGGGTCAATCTCGACGAATGGCGCGCCATCTGGAACCGACGGCTTCGCCCCTACCTGCTGCCCGTATCGGTCCGCAATCTGTATGCTGATACGCTCGACGATCAACAGACCCGCCGTCTCGCGGACTTTGCGAATGTCGGCATCGGCTATATCAGCGGCGACAACAACTTTTTCCACTTGCGCCCTTCAGAGGCGGAGCGGCTTAGTATCCCCGAGAGGTTTCTGCAGCCAGCCGTTCGCAATGGGCGGGCTATGCCAGAGCAGCAAATTACCAAAGCCACCGTTGAGAGCTGGAAGCGCAATAACGATCCCATGCTCTTGCTTCGGCTCACACGCGATCAGGAGTTGCCGACTTCAATCCGCGATTACCTCAACAGCAGCGCCGGACGAGCGGCGAGACAAGGTTACAAGTGCCGCAATCGCGCGCCGTGGTATGCAGTGCCCGACGTCCAAATCCCCGACTATGTTCTCAGCTATATGTCTGGACGCCGCGCCAATCTCGTTCGTAACGCTGCCGGCGTTTCCTGTACGAACAGTGTTCATTCGGTCCGGATTAGGGACAAAGAGACAGCGGCTAGGTGTCTTAGGCAATGGTCCTCGCCGTTTGTGCGCCTAAGCTGCGAACTCGAAGGTCACGCGCTAGGCGGCGGAATGCTCAAGCTTGAGCCACGGGAGGCAGGTCGTATCGTCTTCCCTGCTAACCACACCTTCGGAAAAGAACGTGGTGAGGAACTCGAAGACGCAGTGAACACAATGCAACGCTGGCGCCACTATGCCGACTGAAGGTCGGCCAGTTGGAGGGGCGTGTTCGGTCGGATTCTTACGCTCCATAGGTTGGCGAACCGGGCTTTGTTCATTTAACAAATTGAGCTGTGGGGACCCAGCGAATGGCTGATTCGACCAAGTCGGTTGCCTGGGTGCTGTTTGACAGTATCGTTGCCGAGGCGGCGCCCGGCGGCGCACACACCAATCCTTGGCTGCGCACCGCCAATGGCGAACTGATATTTGAGCCCGACTACGCGACGCTTGAGCGGCTGCTTGGCGTCCCGCTCCACCTCAAGGCAAACACCCAATCTGGCGTGCCCGCTCTCGCGCTCGACGTCTGGTTGAGCTACGAATTGCGCCGCGCTGGATTCGACCGCGATCAAGTTTGGCCGCGCCCGGCAAACCCGCGTATATTGCCTTCTCCTGTTGCGTCTCTGATTCATTCGCTTCCTAGCAAGCTGCGTAGGCAAGTCGCAGAACGTGTCGCGAACAAGTCTTCGATACCCGGGGTGACCTCATCGTCGGCAGCGATCCTAGGCAAAAATTATCTCAAGCAGGTCGATGTGATCATGACAGATTGGGCCACAGGGCCCGAGATCCTGATATCGACCAAGCGGATGGATTCCTCGTACGGCAAGAATGCACCTAACCGTATCGAGGAATCATACGGCGACGCCAAGAATCTGCGGCTGCGCCACCCGCTCGCTGCGCTGGGTTTCATGTTCGGCCTACGTTCTGACATCCTGCAAAAAGAACCCAGAACAGCCGCCTGGCTCTTCGATCTTCTGGCAAAGCTCGGGCAGGAAGACGATGCCTATCATGCGACTTGCCTTATTCTGATGGAGTACGATGACGACGGGGCAGCGCCTGCGAACGAGACAGAGCCTGAGCCGGAAGGCATTCTTGAGCCAGGCGTTGAAGCAGATGCAGAAGAAGAAGATGCAACCACCGCGCCCACGTCAGATCAAGGCGAATCCGTCCCGGAACTGCCCCAAGTGACAATTTTGACAGACCTCACGCCGCCTAACCTTTCACCGTCGCGGTTTCTGAATGCCATGGTGACGCGAGTTCTAGGCGCAACGCCCGTTAACATGCACGAGCAAGCTCGCCACCGGCGGGTCGAGGCTGCTCAGAGGACTACCTAGTCGACAGCGTTAGGGAGTTCGCGTCTGCAGCCCGACAAAGCTGAGGGTTTCACGAGATCAATGATCAGAGCGCCCAATCACCGATTGAAATCAGGTAGGTGACCGGCTGCCCTGACCAGTTGCCGTTTCTAGTTTGCGGAGAGAGCTCGATGGACATTGTTCGGTTGCCCAAGGGAAAACCTGTTGCGTATCTGAAACTTAGCAGGGGGTGGAATGGTCGGGTTCAATCAGGCTTTATGCTTCAGGGCGCCATGTCCGGATTTTCGGAGAATGGAGAGTATGCGACTGTTGAGCTTGCTGAGGCGGCCGCTCGGAAGCATGCGGAGCAGCGTGGCGCAGCCTTTCTTATCATTGCTGATGATACCTAAGCTGGCTTCGATATTCTCCGAATATTGCACCGGCGATCGTGCAGCTTAGCTCAAGCCTTCCACACGATCGACCAGCACGAGTTCGCGCGTCTCCTAGCCTTCTCCAAGAACAATGCGCCATTGTGTAAAGTCGGTCCTCGCACCACCTCCGGACCCGGGCAGCTCGGTAATGATTGGAAGACACATGGCTTGGCCTACTCGTTCACGCGCAAGATAATCAGGGCGTCACGTCAGGATCGCCCAGATCTGTTTCTGAGTAAGCGGGCGCTTCGTCCCGACGTTTTCGCCAAATTGGAAGGACCGCAATATGTCATCGGGGGACGACGACCAGACAATCTCGCGTCAACCGCAATTCACTTTCAGGGCGGAGCTGACGCCGGAGCAGATCGCGTTCTTCCGCGAGTGGGCCGCGGCGGCGCCCACGCTCTACTTTATGGATATCTGCGTAGCGAACATCGCTAAGATGGCCGGTCCGATGCGCCCCACGGATTCCCGGAAAGCGGCCTGGCTCGAAGAGTTGCGGCGCCTCGATCGGCCTCAGCATGCCTTCTCTTACTTGCTCGCGCTCATGGAGAGGGGGAGTGACCCGCGCGCGCACCTGTCGGCAGAGGCTCTCGCCGAGCAAATCAGCCAGGACCTCGCATCGCTAAAGACCTTCTTCAGCCAAGCGCGAGTCTATGAGACGGACGCGATGGTCGCCCTGTACCTGCGCGAACTACGTGGCAATCCCCTCGAACTCGCCCGCCCTCGCTACCTGGCGTTCCTGAGAGCCGCCAACGAAGAGTTCGAGCTCCACCGTCCATTGGCGCGCCGGCTGCGACTCGCCCGGGCGACGAAGATCCTCGAGCGGGCGGACGCGCTCGGCGTTCCCAGACAGCATCCGACCGTCGCCGTGGTGTTGGCCTGCCTCTACGGCAACCCGCACGCCGTCGACGTCATGAAATTTAAGCCAGACCCCCAGCGCTTTGCGGCAGAGAACGCGCTGGCCGACGTGATGATGATCCGACGCTTCATGGAGCAGAAGCTCGTGATCGAGCAGATGGCGGCCGAGGGGCGTTGCCCTTACCTTCGAGTCAAACTCCTCACCGACGACGAGGGGGTGCGGCAGCTGGCGCGATACTTCGAGCCTTCCTTCCTGCGCTCTCGCCCGGATGGCGGCGGGCGCGAGACACGCCTCGTCACGAACGTGCAGTTCCTGGAATTGCTCACCGACCTTGCCGTCGATCGCGAAAAGCGATCAGCTATGTCCCAACACACGGACGAGCCCGACGAGTTCGACGCGGTGTGCAGCATGATCTTCGGCGGCACGGAGAACTGCGCGTAGCGTCTGCTATCCGTCCTTGGTATCACGTCCGCTATGCCCGACTTTCGATCAACAAGAATTCTCACCTACCTTGCCTATCTCGAGGAGATGGCGACGATGTACCCGGACACCGCCGTCGAGGCGCCCGGGCTGGGCGTTCTGCGACCGCGTCCGACTCTTCTCGCAGGCAAGTTCGTGCGGGCCCGGTTCAGCGGCATCCGCGCATCCTTGTTCGACGAGATGAAGGATATCGTTGGGCTCTCGCCTGACGGCATCCGCTCGGCCGCCCAGCGCCGGCAGCGCCGTGCCGCGCTCCAGGAGGCCTTCAAGCGCTTCCCCGTGCCGGTCATTGACCTGTTCTGGTCGGGTGACGATCCCGCGGCGCGCCGCCGGCGCGAACGGACCATGCGCCTCAATCACTGGTTCCAGCTCGACCTGTCACCGGGCGACGTCCTGGATGCACGGGAGCCGGTGTTCATCGGAGAGCCCGACGTCGGGCGCCCGGCGGAGCCCGAGTTCGAGTCCGGTCGACTCCTTGGTCTCAGAGCCTTGTCACAGCGCGAGGAAGAACCGTTGCGCGACATCTTCTCGCTGGCGCACGTTCCGGATGCCGATCTCGACGATGGGCCTGAGGGCCCCGCGGGCGCGCCGCCTCCGGACGACGATGACGGTCCCGATTCGAACGGTGTCGCGGTCGTCACATCCGAGGAGCAGGAAGAGCAGCTTGCCCAATCGGAGCTTGAACGAGTTCGACCGACCTATTCTGGTCGCACCGCCACGCAGCGCCGCGAGCAACAACATGTGACCATCAGCCGGTGAGCGGGAAGCTCGAGCGCGCGCGCATCGGCGGTGCCGATGTCGCAACCATCAAGGCGCCGACGGCCGTCGCCAGGGCGCAGGGGATCAGCGGCGCCCGAATCTACGATGTCGGCCAAGGTGACGCTATCGCGATCCTCAACGAGGCCGGCGGGACCATCCTGCAACTCGACTATGGCGGCAGGCAGGACAACCCCTTCGAGGGCAAAAGCCATGTCGAGGTTGACCAGATGTTACCCGTGTCGACCGACGCGCTCGTCATGATGACCCACTGGGACGAGGACCATTGGTCGACCGCCCCGAAAGGCGACGCCGCAAAAGCCGCGAACTGGCTGGTGCCCCGGCAGGTGACGTCTCCGCGCGCGGTGCGGTTCGCGACGGAGCTCGCGAAGGTGCGGTGTATCCCCGAGGCGCTGGTCGGGAGGGTCTTCGAATACAGCGCGCAGAACGGTGACGCCATCCTCTGGCAGAAGATCGCAAAGTCCTCGCCATCACCGTCGATCCACGAGAACTGCAACCGGACAGGCGTGGCGGCCGCACTCCTGCGACGCTCGGGCGGGGCTGGCCAAGTCATCCTTCTCCCCGGCGACGCGCCGTTCGACGAGGTCCCGCTTTTCGACGATCTTCGCAGCGCCGGTACAACGCTCACCGGACTTGTCGCCTACCATCACGGTTCCAAATACCCTCTGAGGAACGGCACACGGGCCCTGTTCCGCGACTGGCCGGTGACGCCCGGCGGACCTTGCGACATCGTCTTCTCCTATGGTGCGGAGAACAGCTACGGCCATCCGCACCGGGACCGATACGACACGCTTACAACGCGGCGGGAGGTTGCCACGCCAGACTTGCGGACGACCAAGGCTCCGTACCATGACATCCTCTTCCGTTGAGCCGCGTCGCGAGCGGTAACCGTCTCGGGCCTAGGGCCCAGTTCGTCGGGTGCGCTGCGAGCGCTGCGGGCTCATCGACGCGGGATTGGCGAGGAGGTTTGTAAGAGGCGCGGGTTCGATCAGGGCGCGGAAGGTAAATAGTAGGAAAGCGTGACGGGATATTTGGAGCGGATGAACCGAGTGGAGGGCGACCCGGCGCTCTGGCCGAGGTCATGGCGCTGCACGCGGCCATATCCGCAGCCGACCGGGGCCACCTAGCCGTCCGATCGTGCGGCGTGTTCGCGCTCCTCGATGATCGCGTCGCGAGGGACCAACTCGGCCCGCTCGCCGCCGCCATCGCTTCCGGCTGACGGCGCTTGCCCGCCTAGTCGACGAGCACGGCGGCTGCGGCTTCACCCATCCCGTTGCACTGACGGCTTGGAGATGGTCCACCGGGATCTAGTGCGGTGCGCGGCGGAGGAGCCCTGATCGAACTCGGCAATCAGCTTGCCTCCGACGTCGACAGCATCAGCGCCAGCTGCTCGGCCTTACCCAGCCGCATGGTCCAGGCGTAGAGCGGTCCCCGGCCGGTTCCCGCCGCCTTGAACGAGCGGCAAACCGCCGGCAAACCGATGATCCTCTTCAGGGAGCTTGACGGCGGGGGGCGATCTAACCGCACGATTGGCTTTACCAACGTGGAGATCGAGCCTCTCGGCTATGACGCGCTGGGTACGGCGCGGCTGCGCGCGACATGGCCCGCGATATCGCTACGACCGATGCCTACCTGGTCTCACGCCGCCAACGAAAGAAGGTCGAGATGCTGTTCGCTCACCTCAAACGCATCTTGAAGCTGGACCGCTTGCGCCTGCGCGGTCCGAACGGAGCAAAAGACGAGTTCCACCTGGCCGCAGCAGCCCAGAACCTCCGTAAAATGGCCAAGATGCGGCCAATGCCAAGCCTCGCAGCAGCCTGACCAGCGGCGCGAGCCCGCTCGCCCGCAATCCACGCGTAACGGCGCGGATCCCCAAGGCGACTTCTTCAACAGAATAGGGCCTCTTGCGGACCGTCTCCTATCGGGGTTGCGCGCGTGACAAGCAGACCTTCAGTTCGTGACCCTATTTACATATGTACGCGCCTCGCACGCTAGCCCCGAAACAAAAGTATCAGATACCGGTACATTTAAATCAAAGCAAGCTGGTCAAAGAAGTCCTGATTTTGGACGGTTAGCAACACCGCTTTAGTCGCAAAGACACTTCGCAACCTAGACACGCGGGCACTTTCCTGATCTAGAGTTGAGATGCATAGAGAGATACTTGTCACCCTAGTGCATGGTACATTTGCTCGGGACGCAGAATGGACCGGACCATATTCGTCATTTGCCACTGAGCTTCAAAACCAGGTGAATCATCCAATTAAGATGACACGCTGGCAATGGTCTGGAGACAACGATTTCTCTGGGCGAAAGGCGGCCAGCGGGGAATTCGAAAATTACCTGCTGGCGGTCAAAGAGAGCCCCGATCGCGAGTTGCCCCACTACATAATTTCGCATTCCCATGGTGGCAATGTCGTATTGGAAGCCCTTCGAACCAAAAAAAGTAAAATCATGGATGAGAATTTTATATTTCTCGGCACACCATTTTTTCATTTTCGAGGCCGCGGAAACAAAGAGATGTATGGCGTACTAAAGGCGGCTAATGGGATTAGCAGTCTGATATTGTCTTTCCTCACTGCAGCTCTTGTTGCGGCCATGCTGTCTCGCTTTGGTATAACTCCGCTTATCCTTGGAATAGCGAGTTTTTTATGCGCGGTCGCTTTACTCAATTTCCTCCCAAGATATTTTCACCGAAAGTTCGTTATTCCAACTATAGTAAAAGCTATCAGAAATAAAAGAAAGTTGCATAATTATAGGGGTGCAATAGATAGCGGAAACATTTTAATATCATACGTCGTCGGTGACGAAGCTTATTTATTGCTCAAAGCTTTAAATTTCTCAAAGTTAATTGTAGTATCGATTTTCTTATTTCCCGCATTGATTTCCGTTCTTTGGTTTGCGGCCAATCTAGGCCTTGAGGGGGCACTAAGGCAAGCATTGCTTTATGGCAGTTTAGGGTCGGCGGCGGCGGTCACACTGGCAGAATTAGTAAGCTTAATAAGCGATAGAATTTTGATAAGGCATAGCAAATCCTTTGGAAGTGGAAGTTGGATCGATGCTTTTTCGATCAATGTTGATGTAAAGAGGTTACCGCCTGATATAAGAGAACCTGAAGTCGACTCGATATCATTTTTTCGATCGCTAATATTGCGGAACAGGTATATAAGGCATTCCATATTTTATCGAAATAGTGATACTATCTCGGAAATCGCAAGATGGATCAATATTAAGAGCTATCGACTAAATAAGTGAGAGATCTTTTGCGCGCAGAGTGCGGAAGAAGGCGTACAGTTGCATATTGAACGATTAGTGGATAGGCGGGACCTAGGCCGGAAGCGGACCGACAGCTTCTTGGGAGCAAGCACGGATAGCAGGCCTAGCGATAGACGTCGGCATAGTCCCCTTGCACGGAGCAGACTATCCGCCTCCAAGCATCTTGCCTGCACATATAAGTTAGACAAGCACTTCGGTCGGCGATTTCTTCAAAGTCTTAGGCTGCCCAATCGTCTATCATAAGGCTAAGTGGGTTCTCCCTCTTCACCGAACCACACTCAGGCAATAAGACAGGTATCAGAACAGCAGTGGCCACAACATCGATGACACCTGCAATCTGGGATGCGCTCTGCAATCAAGTGGCCGTCCATACACGGCCTTTCGTTACGCCTCTAATCGAGGATGTCATTGGGCGGGCGCCGATGGTCGGCACCGGCACCTACCTCGAAAGGACCAGCGACGATCTGCTCACCTGCGAGCATGTCGCTCGGCATGCGCCATTCCTTCATCAATTCGATGGCCATGTTCCGCAACTGCCTTGCCGGCAACGTTTCGTGCCAATCCGCCTCCGATCGATGCTGCGCTCGCTACGATCTCGTCGACCCACTGGGGTTCGGTGCCGCACAGCGCTCGGTCACTGCCGATGGGCCGTTTCGCCCCGCGGCATCAGCCGGTCGAAAAGGAGCTGTTTTTCTTTCGAGGCGTTGCCGACGAGAATGTCAGCGTCGGCGCCATGCATGCGCGGGTTATCATGACCGGCTATTGCTCACAGGAAGATACGCAAGGCGGTATTGCCGACATTTTCGAGCTGCTTTGGGATCCGGAAAAGACGACCGTGACGCTGGGCACGTCCCAAGAGGTGCGTGCGATGTTCAAGCATTACGATCCCGCGGATTTCAGCGGTTCACTGGTCTGGAATACGCGCTTCGTCGAGAACGGCGGCAATCTCACCACATGGTAGCCAGAACATGCACAGGTCACTGGCCTGCTGCGACGGTGGGACACAACGACCAAGACATTGCTCGTCTTGCGCGTGGAGCATTTGCTCGCTTGGTTATGAGCGGAACGGTTACAACCATTGCGGCAGCCAATAACTCTTACATCTGGACTCGCAAGACAGTCGGTCAGCGGGCCGTTAGTAGTCGGGCGGCTTTTGGCTCTTATAAGGCTGAAGCGGACGTTCGACTGAACAAACTCTAATTCACAAGCGATCATCATGTCAGATGCGTATGCTGAACGGCACCGTAGTCGGGCTTAAAATCGTCAGAGAGGGCTCCGGGAGGGGGAATGCTGAGACTATTCAACGGGTCGCGCTATTGCACCAAGCGCAGAACGGGTTAATCAATCGACCTGTGCAGGATATGCCTGATACAATCTAGCGTCTGCGACATCACGAGGGAGAGCGATGGCTTTTCTAATCCTAGTCGTTCATTGAGGAATTGGGGCGAAACTTTTGAGCAATCCGGCCGCCGAGACCAGCCTACCATCTGTCGATCCGACAGTACTTCAGTCGGCCCTGGAGGCGATGTGCGGAGACCACAAGCTATTCCCGCACCACTTCAAGTCAATCGACTACGACTGGCAACCGCAGTCCGATCTGCTCGAAGGAACCTTCCTGTACCCGTTGTTCGGAGCCTCAGGCACGGACGTCGACGCGCTGGTGGAGTACATATACCGGTCGCTCGTGCCCTACTGCCTCCCGAGGGAAGAGGTCAGGAGGATCACCGAGAAGGCCTACAACGATCAGGACATGAACGCCTTCATCTCGCTTGGCGACCGAGCAAGAGAGCTCTTCGTTAGAACCAGCGGCGCAGCTAAGTCCGGCGGAGAGGCCGGCGAACTCATCCTGTACCTTATCCTTGAGGCGCTAGTGAAGGCTCCGTTGCTCGTGTCCAAGATGAGCTTGAAAACCAACAGCAACATGCACGTACATGGCCGGGATGGAGTGCACGTGCGCTACTGTCCCAAGCTCAAGGGCCTCGTGCTCCATCTTGGAGAGGCCAAGCTCCACAAGCAGCTGTCAAAGGGTATCGACGACGCGATCGATTCTATTACCCAATACCTCGGTGATCGAGCGCTCCGCGCCCGGGAGGTCTCGATCATCCACACGCATATGGACCTGGCCGGCCTCGACCCGGACGCCGAAGTTCATCTCAGAGAGATGCTAAACCCCTACGCCATGCCTAGACCGCCAAGGCGCGAAATCCATACGTGCCTTATCGGATTCAACTATCCAGCCTACGACAAGGTCGCCGGCCCCTCAAGCGAAGAGGTGGAGGCGGCGTTCCGGGAGCAGTATGAGAAGCGCGCCAAGGAGATCGCCGAACAAATCCGCGAGAAGGCCGGAAAGAATCTGTCGCCCCCGAATAACCTACAGTTCTTCGTGATGCCCTTTCCTGACATCGAGTTGTTCAGGACGACGTTCGCGCAGAAGATCGGGGGCAAAAAGTGATTGAGGAACTGATCGCCGAAATTCGCGGAGAGATGCGGTTTCATGAGGACTACAGCACCCTACTGGCTACGAGGATGAGTCAGACGCTCAACCGAGGTGGCCCCCTCGCCGCACCGGAGAACGGTCTCCTAGATAGGCTTGTACAAAGCGCCGGCCTGCTGAGTCTCAGCACTGATCCACAAGCGCGACGCGAAGCGTTCACGATCGCCACGGCGGCCTTCGAACTCTACGGCGGTGCGCTCGGGGGGCTCGCCGACATGCTGCGCCTGGTGATGAGCCGCCTTGGGAATTTCCCATCCCTGGATTTCCGACACGAGCTTAAGGAGCGGCAGAGCAACCTGCCCACGCCAGCGCTGCTGGAGACCGCGGGACGCCGTCTGGTCAACACGGTACCTACCGGCGGCGGCGAACTCTCACTGACCAATTACCAGCGGACCCTTTGGGAAGATCTTGAGGATGGCCGATCCGTAATATCCTCCGCCCCGACCTCAGCGGGCAAATCCTTTCTTTTTCTGACTTATTTGGCAGAAGAGCTAAAGGCGGAGCAAATCCGCGCGGCGGCTTTTATTGTTCCGACGCGTGCCCTCATTTCACAGGTATCTATGGCCCTCGCGCGCCAGCTCGAGAGCGTCGGGGATGAGAGGACTAAAGTAGTGACCATGCCGGTCGCCCGAGAGCCGGCAGATCGAGTCGTCTACGTGATGACGCAAGAGCGTTTGCAGGTTCTTCTGGGTGATCCCGAGTTTTCGCTCGAAACCGTGGTCGTCGACGAAGCCCACTCTATCGGAGACGGCGATCGTGGCGTGCTGCTACAATCCGTCGTCGATGAACTTCTCGCTCGAAACGCCAAAACGCAACTTCTCTTCACGCTTCCGAGAGTGAAAAACCCCGGCGAGCTTGCCAGGATGTTCCCCGTGGCAGATTTGTGGGTCCGAAAGACCCAGGACAGTCCGGTCGGACAGAATATAATTCTCGCAAAGGTCAGTGATGCGACACCCGATCAGGTTCTGGCGCAGACCTGGGACAGCAGCAATCCTTCGGTACCCCTGACATTCGATGTCGCCATCCCCTTGGTGCAAGCTGACCAGAAGCTAGTATATTTGGCTTGGCACTTCGGTCGCGGTTCTCAGAGCATCGTCTACGGCGACACCAGGTCTCGTTGTGAAAAGCTCTCGAGGCTCCTGTGCGACGTAATCGATGGCGCCGACGAGGCATTGCGTCTCGATGGCGCTGAGGAGACGTCACATGTCGATGACGCAGTGCAGAAACGCCGCTTGGAGCTGGCGGCCTTCGTAAAAGATCATGTTCACTCCGATTTCGTCCTTGCTAATGCAGTTTCGAAGGGCGTCGGATTCCATTACGGCCACATTCCGACCTTGGTACGACAGGCGGTCGAAACGGCCTTCGAAGAGGGCACGTTGGACTTTATTGTCTGCACCAGTACCTTGCTTCAAGGCGTAAACCTGCCGGCACGCAACATTTTCATTAGCAATCCTCAGAAGGGAGAAAAGAAGCCTCTCGGTACCGTGGATTTCTGGAACCTAGCCGGCCGTGCCGGCCGTCTGGGCAAGGAGTTCGAAGGCAACGTCTTCCTGATCGATTATGACGAGTGGGAAAGTCAGCCCCTCGGATTGGACCAGGAGGGGGAGATACAGTCCTCCATGCAAAGTCAGGTCATCGAGCGGACCGCTGATTTAATAGCGTATATGGAGGATCCGAAGATCCCCTCGGGGGAGGATACCCTGCTTGAGAACGTGTTTTCACGGCTGCTGCACGATCTCCGCGTGGGCAAGCTTCCGGAGACCCTGGACAGGTTGGGAATGCGCGATGCGGATCAGATCACGTTCACCGAACATCTCGAAGCCGCGACCGCAGACGTGTCGGTGCCGACAGAGACGCTGACCGTCAGTCCATCCATATCTCCGCACCGACAGCAGAGGCTGTACGCCAAATTGCTGACCGACGTTCCCAAAAAAGGTGTGGCCTATTATATGCCTCCGCATCCGGCTGGCGAATTCAAGACCGTCCAATCAAAGCTCGTTAACGTCTACCGACGTTTGCAGGTCGAGTTCGACGCGGTGCCGAGCAGCAACCGATCGTATATCCGCTGGGCTACGTTATCGTTGACGTGGATGCGGGGCAGCGGACTTCCAGACCTGATCCAGTACGAGATCGATCGCGACATCGCGCGGGTGGAGGAAGGCCTGGCGGCTGGACGTAAGGTTCGAAGGAGCGACAGCGCCGTCATCATCCGCAAGATACTGAAGGACGTAGAGCAAGTTCTTCGCTTCAAATTCGTTAAGCAGATGGGATGTTACAACGCGGTGCTGCGCCAAGTGCTTATGGAGCTCGGCCATACCCGAGAAGCCTTGCACATCCCGCCAATTCCGCTTTTTTCTCGAGGTTGGAGCCTCCTCCCAAACAATGCTCAGCTTCATCGATTTGGGCCTGTCCCGCATTTCTGCCCGCCTGCTCCAAGCTCGCGCAACGAACTTCACGATGGACCGGGCGGCGGCAGAACAGTGGATCAGGCGCCAGTCTTTCGAACAGAACGTTCCCGAGGTCGTTCGGCGCGAGGTCGCCGCATTGGTGCGTTGAGATGTTCAGAGCAGCATAGGAGCGGAGGCTCGGCCTCCTAGCCCCTTCGGCACGCTCAGGCCCCAGCTCGGGGGAAAGCGGGGCGAAGCGAGCGGCGTCGTGTCCTCGGTAAAGGTCTGCTTGATTCGGGTGCGGCCGGACTTTCCGGCCACATCGGGATGCGCCACTCGCGCATACTTCGAAATCTCGCAGAATAGATTTTGGCAGTCGATCGGCTGAAGGCGACGACCGAAAAGGCCGGGAAAGGCGATCCTGCGCTCGGCGAACTCGAGCTCCTGCCGATCGCATACCCAGTGGATCACCTCTTCGGCAGTCCGCTCGCCAACATTCGAGAAGCACTTCGAGATGCCGTCGTGGGCTCCAGGACCAGCTATCACGAAGTCGGCCTCATCATGTGGCATAAGGGTCGAGTAATTCAGGTCGATCACGAACTGGAAGGCGAGAAACGGTCCCAAGCCCGGTCTCGCGAGCAGCATTCCGTAGGCTTCCTCGAGCGAACGCGAGGCGCGAAGCTTGCCTGGCAGACCGTCCGCCATCATTTGCCATAGCAGCGCGATGTGATTGCGGTGCTTCCTGGCGTGGCCGAAAGCAGGCGAAGGCATAATGTAAGCAGCCGAGTAAATACGGTCTCCACGGTCGATTAATCGGTTCAGCACCTGGCAGATCGCGTCGGCATCCGCCGATTGCCACGACATCGGGCCAAGCGCGTCCTCCAAGGTTCGCCATGTCGATATCCGGTTGAAGAGTTTGAACAGCAGGGTCCTGAAGAAAACCTCATCCGGAGCATCTGAGCGATGCGCGCCGTACTGCACTTCGGATATCAGAAACTGACTAACCCGGTCGGTTGCGCGGTAGCAATTGGTGAAGCGATGGCGTTGCAGGATCGGATCGTCCGTCCACGGTTCCACGTCGCCCCGCAGCCGTCGCAGATAGACCGCCTGCCGTTCGGCGGCAAAGCGCCAGTAGGTGTCGTAGACTTTCGTAACTTGCAACTGACCACTCCCGTAAGCCGCAGCCGCTATTCCAAACCGCAGCCCGATGCCAGCGGTCGAGACCCCGACATCCCCGAAGTAGCGTCTTCGCTACGGGTGCTTATGGATGATTGTCGTTCTCTCTGACCAAAAAGTGGAATAGGCACAGGCAAGGTTTTGCCGGCGTGGTGGCCGGACGGTTGAAAGAATGGGTGGGGAGTTTTCTTGGAGCAGCCTTCGACGACAGGCGGGTTTTGGACCTTTGAACGCCTTCAGCAGCGCAGTGAGCAGCAGCAGAGCGGCGAGCGTGGCAAGCACATCATCGAACCGTTTGACCCGCGAGAGGGGCGCAGGGAGCGCGCGTCATACAACATGTCAGTCGGCGAGGAGATCTACATCACCCCCACGTCCGCCGACGACAACAAGTCGCGAGAGCTGCTCAAGGATCGCGAAAGCCGGGCCATCCCCCCGGGGCAGTTCGCGCTTATGCATAGCGAGGAAAAGGTCTGGATTCCCGACGACACCATCGCCTTCATAACCCTCCGGTCCAAGGCGACCAAGTTCAGGGGCCTCGTCAACGTGTCGGGGTTCTATGTAGAGCCAGGCTACCGCGGAACCTTGGTTTTTGCCGTATTTAACGCAGGGCCGGGCCCCATCCATGTTAGCCGCGGGGACAAGTGGTTCGAAATTTTCTTCGCCGACTTATCCGGAAAGGTAGAAAAGGGCAGGGAAAAAAGCACGTTTAACGGGATCCCCACAGAGCTGATAACCCCGCTATCGGATAGTTTCCATTCGCTCCCCGGCCTCGATAAGAAGATCGGAGACACTCGCGACGAGCTAGACGAGCGCCTCCTGAAGGTTGAACGCGACCACTCGATCTTGCGCTGGTCACAGGGCCTCATACTCGGTGCCCTAATAACGCTGGGGATACGAGCATGCGGCGATATTACGCCAGCCGCCCCAGCGGCAACCGCACTGGTCCAACCGCGATGACCGACAATCCGTCAGACATTAAGTTCGAGTTTGGGGCTTGGTTATCAGATGCATCGAAATCGGTCCGAAATTGGGCGAAGAAGGCGTTAGATGCGGTAAATAGCTGGGTAAAAAGACAGCCGCCGGGCTGGGGCGGAGCCATCGGTCGTATAATCGTGGCGAGCATCGTGGTGTTCGCTGGTCTGCAGTTCGTCGAGGGAATCCTGTTTTCGAACGGCGCCCAGGAGCTAGCCGATGCCTACGAACTAGTTGCGCTGGCGGCGGTCATCAGCACCGTGGTCGTCGCGATAATGTCGCTTATCGATCAACCACACCCGACGCGGCAGCCCGGCCACCGACGATCTTCGTACGATGCGGGACGCTTCTGGTTAATGTGCTTCGCGCTCATTGTTGGCGCGGTTCTCGCTAGTGGCCTCATCGGCAGGCTTCCCTCTACGATCGAGCCCGCCTGGTTGACCGGGGATCGGCCGGTCGACGAGTGTCAGACGCAAGGGCAAGAGTCTTCGGATCCGGGTAAGCGCAACAGTGCCGGTTCCTCGGGGAAGCTCTGCTGATGGCTGGAGACCTCTCGACCTCAGTCCGGGCGCTGCGCCTGGACGATTACCAGAAATTCGCGGTCTCGGCAGACCGCAGCGGCTTCACTGGCGATCGCCGGCTCAGGTTCCTCCTGCTCGGTCTTTTCGGCGAGGTCGGCAGCCTGCTCAGCGAGCTGAAGAAGAAACAGCGCGACCGCAATTCATACCTCGCCTACGAGCGGTCCTCACTCGAGGAGACGGGCGATGTGCTTTGGTACCTCGCCAACGTAGCAGACGCCTTGGGCCTTAAGCTGAGTGCGCTAGCCGCCCGCGCATACGGTTCAAGTGCGGACGCAGAATCGGCGGCAGCCGCGACCGAGTTTCAGGGCCTCCAGGGGCAACAGCCTCTTCTGTTCGCTACACCCGCTTCAGGGGAGTACGTCGAGCGCACACTTCTCGTTATCGCGGCCAGGGTCGGTCGGTTGGTGAGGCGCGCGAGTGACAGCTCCGAGCCATCCACCGAAGACATGCGAAACGACACGACGAAGCTGTTTGCGGCACTTGTCGATGCCGCTAGCGACGCGCATATCAACCTTGAGGCCGCTGCTCTAGCGAACATCGAGAAAGTGGAGGGCCGCTGGCCAACCACTCGACACTACACACCGCTCTTCGACGAAAGTTTCGACGATGACGAGCGTCTACCTCGCCGGCTAGTAGTGAACTTCCGCGAGAAGGAGGTCCAGGGCACCAAATTCGTGTTCCAATCTGTAAAAGGCATCAATCTAGGCGATCGGTTGACCGACAACAGCGCGGACGAGGACGATTATAGGTTCCACGACGTGTTCCACCTCGCTTTCGCCGCTGTGCTCGGATGGTCGCCCGTTGTGCGCGCCCTCTTGAAGCTGAAGCGGAAGAGCGACCGGTCCGTCGACGAGAACGAAGACGGAGCGCGGGCGATCATCACCGAGGAGGGCATTTCGAATTGGGTCTTCAGCCACGGACTGCGCCACGAGGCTTTCGCCGATGTGAGTAGCTTGGACTTCGACCTCCTGCGGACGATCCGGCACATGGTCAAAGGATACGAGGTGCAGGTGTGTCCAATGTGGATGTGGGAAGAAGCGATCTTGCAGGGCTTCAAGGCATTCCGGCATCTTCAACAGAATCGCAGCGGAACAGTGGTGGCCGACCTAACGGCGCGTACCCTGAAGGTCGAAGGAGATAGCGCGTGAGCGACTGGAAATCGGGAAAGCAGTTCGCGGACATGCTTGGAGGCATCTCCCTACCGAACGTTTTCAATCCGTATAGCGACGTATGCAAGATCCACGATCTCGCGGACGCTCCCGCGATCCGACGCGCTAATCTTGCAGCCATCCTCGACGCGGCGATGGGGCAAGGGGCGGCCGAACTGTGGGTCGGGCTCGAACTCGGTGCCCGCGGCGGTCGGCGCACTGGTCTCGCGCTGACCGACGAGGCGACCCTTCAGTCCTGCGGCGACTATTGGGGAATCTCTGGCTTGCAGCGGGCGACATCTGGGGCGCTCGTCAAGGAACAGACCGCAAAGTACGTTTGGCAGGCACTGCCCGCAGCCAAAGACCGCGTGTTCTTGTGGAATGCCTTCCCTCTCCATTGCCATCAGCCCGATAGCTTGACGAACAGAGGCCACACGCGTGCTGAAGTCGACAAAGTCTCCACGATCCTGCCTTGGTTGGTAGAGGTGCTAGGCGCGGAGAAAGTAGTCTCATTAGGTCGGGGGGCCGAATTAGCGGCGCGGCGGACCGGTCTTCGCTCTAGCTATGTGCGTCATCCAAGCCGAGGCGGGGGACCTGAATTTCTAAGAACCATTCACAAGGTCTGAACTCAAAACCCTCGCGGTGCGTTTTCGAAGAAGGTGAGAGCGCCACCCAATTGCCGAAATGGGGCACGACTCTGCCATCAGGGTTTGTCGGAACGGCAGCTTTCGGGATCACGTCGACGCTGACCGGATGACCGAGATTGGGGCGCAATCCAGACGCTCCTACGCCCTCTTAAACTTCGCTCTCGGCCTGCTCCCCGCGTGACTCCCGCCTCGCGTCAATGAGCCGCCTCAAACTGGCGGTTAGTACCAGTGTAGAACTACCCAGCTTGATGACCTCCACCTCCCCCTTAGAAATGAGTACATAAAGCGTGCTGCGCCCTATCCCGACATAGCGGCAGGCATCCGGTACCCGTATCGCAATCGGATCGAGGGGAGGTCGTCGATCCTGTCCACGGAGATGCTCGGTGCGGTTTGGAGAGGGCATCGGACCGGTCCTTTCATCTGTCGGGTGATGACGGACCAGCCTGGGCTGGGGAGGGGACAAGGACCGGCCCGCCATCGACGCCAGTATCGGTCATGGCTGGCCCCAATCGCCACATGACGTTCGTACGCCAGGTCCGCCGATTTCACGACGTGACCGCGAAGATCGAAATCCTTCGTGGGTTTTGGACATTCACAGGTGCCTGCGAACCCAGAGGGACTAACGTCGCAACGGTGCCAAAAGCGCTATCAGGTTGGAATTGTCCGAAAGACATCGCTTCAGCGACTGAAAACAAAGCCAATTCTCGGCTGACCGACGGCTGAGGGCTTCAACCGCCATCGCGAATTGCTCAACAAATCCAGCCACATTCAGCCCGACCGACGGCGCTGCTTTTATCTCGCCGTCCAATTCCCACTCAAAATCAGACGCCTACGGACAACTGCTCTAATTCAGTTCAGCAGCAGCAGTCTTGCGGATCGGCTGCAGCAAGGGCGCATCGCAGTTGCTCGATCATCGTGGCGTCTGCGACCCGGTGATGACGATCCCGATGCAGAACATCGGCATCGCTACCAGCGCTGATCCGTGCGTTCGATTGCAAGTTCGCCGGTCCATGGCTTGCAAAGGCGGCGCGCTTCGGATGGCGTGCCATCGGTCCATTTCGACCAGTCATCCTGCGCTAGCAGAACCGGCATGCGCGAATGACATTCTGTAGCAGCGCCTGCACTGTCGGTCATAACCATGGTGTAGACCAGACCCCATTCGTCGCTGTTGCGCCATAGCCCCCCAACTGCAAACAACTCGGCATCGGGGCGGTAGAGCCAGGTGCGCGTCTTGCTGCCCGGTTTGCCTTCGGCTTCTGCCCAGGCCGTCAGCGGAATGAGACAGCGACGTTCCTCGAAGCTGTAGCGCCACATATACCCATCCAGCTTGTCGGTGCGCGCATTGTTGACAGGCTTCGGCTTCAGCGGTTCGCCCGTGCGCTTGCTCTTGAGCGTCAGGGGAAAGCCCCATGTCATCTGCTGGAGCTTTCCATCCGCGATGACTGCGCCGGGATATCCCGGGAACACCTCGTCGCCAAAGTTTGCGTTGCCGAGATGATCGATCGCGCCGAACCAGCGTGCGACCTCGTCCTGGGCCTTGGTCATGCGGTAGAGATTGCACATCCAGGAGAGCTGCCCGGAGCACTCTCGGGTGTCAATCGGCAGCATGCCAGCAGAAACCTGTTGGCATCAAGTTCCTGTTATGTTCTAGCCATGAAAATGATGATTCGACTCGATGACAGTGAACTGACGCAAGCGATCGAGATCGCGTTGCTCACGGCAAAAACGTACGCCCTTCGCGACGTATTTTCTGCAACCCGAGCGCTCAACCGGCGGGTTGCGGTCGACACGCTGACAGCGAGCATCGTGGCAGCGCTTCGGCCCTACGAGATCCTGCGCGAGGGAAGGGATGCGGATTTAGTCGAGGAAACGCTGCCGTTGTTCCCCCACTTCGAAGGAAGGGATTAGCTTCGCGACCGGGATTCGCGCCGTCCTGTGCAAGAAGAGGCTATCCTCGACACTGCATCGCAGGGTCCTGAGGCTTACTGCTTGTCCGGCCGAGCCAACGCTTCGGCTCTGAGTTTTTCGAGGCGCTCGGAACACACTCCGTGAACCACGCGGCCCAGTTCCTCGACCTGCTCACCGAGCCACTCAAGCTCGTCCTTGGCGATGCGGTAATGCTTCGAATAGCGCGCCTTCACATAAGCGTCCTTGAGCTTTTCGAACCGCGCCCGATCGCGCCGATCATTACGCGGCCAAACATAGGTCAGACGTGCGTCAGTGCGCTCCGCCTGGGTGCGCAGGAAGCCGAGATTGTGAACGTGGGGAGTGTAGAATGTGCATACCAACAGCACACAATGATACAGGGCTTCGGTCGCTTGGTGATATTCGAACGCGGCGTGCTTGTTCATGCCTTCGCCAACTGCGTACTTCGCTAGCTTCACGCGGCCCTGCGCTGCGGTGAGCCATTCCGTAAAATACTCCTCCGCCATGGCGACCGCCTGTGCGGGCGTCTTAGGCCGGGGCGCATGCAGTTCGCTGTCATCGCACTGGTAAAGCGCAACGCCGTCGGCCTTCACATCCATGAAGAAATAGCGACCGTGGGCCAGCCCGTCGTTCACCTCCTGCAGTGTATGGACGATGAAATTGACCGGCGTCTTGAGCGTACCGGTCACCCCGTATTCGCGCATAAGGCGATCATCGAGCTTCGCCCAGTACTTCACCCTGTCGGTGAGCCGCTTGTCGTTCACGATGATCAGCAGATCGAAATCCGACTGGTAACCCTTGGCAGTGTGCGGCTCGTCGACCCACGTGCCGCGTGCATAGCTGCCGTATAGAATGACCTTGAAGATGCGCCCGGCTTTCTTCCACTCGTGCTTGGCGAGCGCGAAGGCGTCGTCGAACTCCTCGAAGATCAGCTGCACCACGCGTTCAAGCTCGCGCTGCTTTTGTGGAGGCAGGTGATCGAGGTCGGTCTTCATCACCAAGCACCTAGCGAGTTGCTGGAATGGTTGCACCTGTCGATCACTCTTGACCCTCATTGCCGATTCCCGAACCATCCTTGATTCAGACTGGCTGGTCCGCGTCAATACCAAGAACTGGGGAGGGGCAGATTTCACGTCGCGTGCGAGAGCTTTGCGCGCTAGTCAGCAACGATGATCGACAGTGCCACGAGCTGGGCTTAGCCCCATCTCGCTTGCGCTGAGGAATGCCCAAAAGAGCGTTCAAATTTGCGCCGAAAGTTCAGCTTTTTCGGTGAATTGCTGAACCGAACAACCCTTATATGAACGAAAGTGTGGGGGAGAATGTGGGGAAGGGATTCTGCTGATTTCGAGAACAGAATTGATTTCAAACGATTAATTTGCCAGTTCGAATCAAGCCCTGCCACCACTTGCCCCTAAGTACTTGAGTGGCAAGGAAGCCGCGCAAAGTCGGGGGCTCTGCCCCGATCGGGTATTACAATCGGCGCATCAAGGACCACTTCTTGTACCCCCACGCAGCCTCTATGGCGTGTGCTAGTCCGTCCCACATTCGCCGATGATCAAGTATTCTGGCAGGGGTCCCAAACGGCACATTGGAAAGGACCAGGCCTCGTCGTGAGCGCCCGCCGTCTCCCGATCAGAAGCTGTACTTCGCAGCGAATTCGGCGCGGTCGAGTCGGCCAGTAGCGCCTGACACCAGCTCGCGCTCGCCGTGTCGCAGCTCGAAGCCGAAATCCACCTGCGGCATTGGCGAGTAGAACAAATTGGCCGAAGCGCTCCAGACCGTGTCGTTGGAATCGAGAGCGGCGAGGGCAGCCGGGACATCGATTTTCTGCGCGCTGACCATGAAGGTGGATCGCAAGCGCTTCGTCCAGCCAAGCCTGAGCGCTGCGAAGCCGGCAGTCAGAACGGCGGGCTCGAGGCGCAGTCCGCCATCGCGAACCACGATCGCATCGGGTGCCAGATTGAGCCCGACGTAGCGACCGATGCCGCTGCCGTGGGTCACCATGAAGCGCAGATCGTGACGGCGCTGCGCACCGAGCTGGATCTTTCCTGCGACAGATAGGCCCCAGCCAAGTGCTGCGTCTTCCTCGTCTCCCAGGTGCGCGGTCAGTTCGCGTGCGAGGCCCGCCAGCGAGAGTTCCGCAGAGCCGAGGGTAAGGTTCAGCCTCGCGGTCAGATCGGGCAGGCGACCGGCGTGGTTCTCGCCGATGATCGCCGAACCTGCATCGGCGGTGGTTACCGCCGGGTTTTCAGCGGCCACCGAGAAACTGGCCGAGCGGGACAGGGCGTGCGTGTAGCGCAACTGGGGCTGGCGCACGAAGACCGTTCCCTCGCTTGGGCCGAGATAATCGGCGGTCTCCGGCAATGCGGGCAGGTACTGAAAATTGGTCCATTCCTGCCCAATGAGCAGATTGCCATAGCTCATGAAAGCGCGGCGCAGGGCAGGATTGTAGGCATTGGTTACCCGGTGGCTGCCGCTGCCGGGGGAGGACTGGAAATCGACCTCGAGAACTCCTGCCAGAACTTCTTTGGCCAGCGGCGCTCTGGCCTTCAGCGCGATGCGTGTCTGCTTCACATTGGCGCGAAAGGATGCCCCTTGGCTTTCGCCGCCGACGGGAATCGTGCCGGGATTGTAGAAGTCGTGACCGCTCGAATTTGCCGCGAGCGTGCCGTCCGAATACCCGCTCACCGCTGCGTAGGTCTTGAAGAAGCCACCGACCTCGATGCTGGGGCCTGAATCTTCGATCGATTGCTGCGCTGTGAGTTTGGTTGCCGGTTCGGCATGGAGAGGCGGCGATGCGGATTGCGGCGTGGCTGCCGCGCTGTCCTCGCTCACGCCTTCCTGCGCCAGCTCGCTGCGCAGCTCGGCCACCGCTGCTTCAAGCATCCTCAGACGCGCCTCGAGCTCGGCTTCGCGCCCGGTCTGGGCATGCGCCGGCACTGCTCCAAGGGCGCTCAGGGCCACCCCGGCGATCAGCGCGCCCCGAATGTTCGTCATGTTCACAGTAATGCACTCCTCACGCCCCGCAGGGCGGCAATCGTGAATTTTCGGGAGGCCGGGCCTAGGCAGCGGCGCGAGGCAGATCCGCCGGCCTGCCGGTCGGCGCGGTGCCGGGGAGCGACGCTTGAGCGTGACCGCCGGTCTTGAAATGGGCCGAGCGCTCGCTCAGTGCCATCGCTTCCTGCGCCAGATTGCGGGATGCCGCCGATGTCTCCTCGACCATCGCCGCGTTCTGCTGGGTTGCGGTGTCCATCGAATTGACCGCAACCGTGATTTCGCTGATCGTCGACGACTGCGCCTGGTTGTCCGCCGCCATCGTCGTGACCAGCTCGTAAACCTGCTCGACCCCGCCCATGATGCTGACAAGAGCGGTATCCATTTCCTGGACCGCACCGACCGCCAGGCCGATGTCGGCCTGAGTTGCTGTCAGCTCCTCGCGCGCGCGCTTGGCTTCTTCTTCCGACCGCATCGCCAGCGCGGAGACCAGATCCGCGACCACGGCGAAGCCGCGGCCAGCTTCGCCGGCTCGGCCAGCTTCGACGGCAGCGTTCATCGCCAGCACGCGCGTCTGGAAGGCGATCTTGTCAAGGCCTTCGATGACGTTGTCGATGCCCTTCGCGCCATCGGCGACGCGGCCCATCGCTCCCACGGCGCGGTCGGCGGTGGTGCGGCCTTCGCCCACCAGTGCTTTCGCCTCGCTGGCCTGCTCGACCGTCTGAACGGCGGCGCCGGCCGTGGTGCGCAAGCGGCCTTCCATCTGCGACAAGGCCGCCGAGGTTTCCTCCAGACTTGCTGCGTTGGCCTCGGTGCGCCGGGCGAGATTGTCCGATGCCTGGGCGATTTCGTGCGAGCCGTCGCGGATGGCATCGGTCGATTGTCCGAGCGAGGCGATCAGCTCGCGCAGGCTGGCGAGGGTGGTGTTGAAATTGGCTTTGAGCACGGCATAGGAAGCGGGGAATTCGACGTCGATCTGCGCAGTGAGATCGCCTTGCGACATCTGGCCCAGACGGGTCGAGAGCGTCTCGACGACAAAATCCTGATCGGCATCCGATTGGGCTTTCTCGGCGTCCGCCGCTGCCTTGGCGATCGCGGCCTCGCGGAAAACCTCCAGGCCCTTGGCCATGTCGCCGACTTCGTCCGCCCGGCGAACTCCGGGAATGGGATCCTGCGTCTCGCCCGCTGCCAGGCCGCGCATGCGTCCAGCGAGTGCGGCCACTGGGCGGGAGATCGAGCTGCTCAGCCGCCAGTTCAAGGTTCCCACTGCGGCGATGATCAGCAGAACGATCGCGCCCTGGCCGACCGCCGCCTTCCAGACCGCTGTTCGGATGTCATCGACGTAGACGCCGGATCCGATGATCCAGCCCCAGGGTTCGAAGCCCTTCACGAACGAGATCTTGGGCTGTGCTTCCTCGGCCCCGGGCTTGGGCCAGTTGTAATTCAGGAAGCCTTCGCCGTCGGCGCGAACGATTCTGACCATCTCGACGAACATCGCATTGCCATCGGCGTCGGTCGTCCTGCTGATGTCGGTACCGTCCAGCTCCGGCTTCATCGGATGCATGACCATGCGCGGCTGCATGTCGTTCACCCAGAAGTAGTCGTCATTGCCATAACGCATCGCCTTGACCGCGCCCATGGCGGCGGCCTGCGCTTCCGACCGCGACATGGCTCCGGCGCGTTCGAGCCCGTGGTAGTGCACAAGCGTGCTGTGCGCGATCTCCACCGTCTTCTGAGTACGATCCGCGACATCGTCACGCATCGTGTCGTCAAGCCGGAACAGCGAAAGCGCAAGCACCAGCGCCAGTCCCAGCAGGGCAGCGAGGCTGACGAGGTTGAGACGCGCACCGATCTTCAAATTGTTCATAAAAGCCCTTCAGTTCGAAGGGCATTATAGAGGGAAGAGTGGGGTGCCGGTGCCGCTTGGTACGCTTCCGGTGCGATCGAAATCCCGGTTTCTTCCCGGCGGGATCACGAACAGGTGATCAACGAGGCAGCGGATGAAGGGGGCGAAGGGGCTGAAGCGCTGGCTATGAGGGAAGTCTTTGCTTGCCTGGCGTCACAGCGCGGTCAGGTCGACCAGCGCCCGAACCCCGAACTCGCGCTCGATCATCGTCTGCAGACTGGCGGCGAGGCGGCTTTGCTGAGCCATAGTCAGATCGCCTTCGACCTGGATCGTCAGCAGCACCGGGTTTTCGCCAGACGGGCGCGCGCGGCTGAAGGCGGCCTGCGCCATCACCAGCTCCATGTCGTCGCGCGCCTCGATCTGCTGCTGCGCCAGGGCGGTGATACGCTGGGCGAGCGAGGATTGCTCGAATTGCGGCGATAAGGAGAACTGGACGACCAGCAGCGCCAGCACCGCCGCCATGCTGAGAGCCAACGCCCCGAAGGTGATGGCCGATTTGCCGCGCGGATAGCGGGCACCCTTGTTGGTCACGCCATAGAGCCTGAAAACGACGAAGCCCGCCAGGTTTATTCCCACGATCTGGATCGCGAGCGCCCACAGGCTGGAATAGACGATATCCATCTGGCCGATCACCAGCCCCATTCCGACCAGTCCGGCCGGCGGGGCAAGCGCGGCGGCGACCAGCATCCCGGTCGCCGCGCCGCTGACCAGACTGCTGCGGTCCGACTGCGCGAGGTTGAGCGCACCCGCCGCGCCCGCGGCCAGCGGCAGGAGCACCGACACCGCGGATCGCATACTGGACGAGATCATCAGGCCCGTCGCGATCTTCTGGTCGAAGATCAGGCTCAGGAGCGCCGCCACCGCGATGGCGGTCGCCAGCGCCGCCACGTAGCGCAGCAGCGAGCGCTTCAGCAGGTAGAGATCGCCCCGCGCGGTGGCGAGTGCGGTGTTCATCGCGGGCCCCGCAAAGGGCGCGATCAGCATCGCGGCGACCAGCAGGAACACGCTTTCGGTAAACAGCGCGACCCATACGATCACCCCGCCCAGCGCCGCATAGCTGATAAAGCCGGTCCAGGAGCCAATGCTCTGCAGCCCCGAAAGAAAGATCTCGAGCGGGCTGCGCGGCTGGACATCGGTGACCTGGTCCTCCGGCTGGTTGGCGGGGGGCCGCAGCGCCAGCACGCCCTGCGGCGCGTAGGTGACGTAGAGCCCCTCCACTTCCTCGAGCGCGGCGAGGAAGCCCTCGATTTTGGCATTGGGCGCGTCGCAGAGCATCAGCATTCGCTGCGCCCCGTCGCGCACCGCTTCCACCTCGGCCATGACCTCGATCGAATTGCCCGCCGCAGCCGCGCGCACGCGCTCGGCATCTTGGGGAGGAATCACGATGGTCAGTTGCCGCACGGGGGAGCCTTAGTTTCCAGCAGGTTTTGCGAAGTCAGAAATGCCGGCTGCAGGATTGGACAGCTGACCCCCGGGGAATATCGGATGATCTGGCCGCTTCAAGGGCGATCTTGCGGCGTTTCGATTTTGCCCGAGCCATTTTCGTCGCTGTCTTCCTGCAAATGTCCGAAATGCTTGATCGGCGCCATGATCCAGAGCGTCGCAACGGTCACTACCGAAAGCATCACGGCCACATCCAGGCTGCCCAAGGCAACCGATGCGCCGATCGCTCCGGTTACCCAAAGACTGGCAGCGGTCGCAGTGCCTTTCACCGAATCCTTGAGCCTGAGGATTGCGCCGCCGCCGATGAAACCCATTCCGGTGATCAGGCCCTCGACGATCCGCGCCATTGCTTCGGGTGTGTCCGCGGTAAGCGATTCAGCGGCCTGTATGAAGCCGCAGCTGGCGACGGCTACGAGGGGAAAGGTCCGCAATCCGGCGCTTCTTTCGGTCTTTTCCCTGTTCCAGCCGATGGGAAAAGCGAGAATGTAGGCCAGGCCAATTGCAGCCAGGTGCGGCAAGATATCGAAGTCTTCGGGGCCGAGAAGTTGTTCGAGCATAGTGGTTCTCCGTTCGGCAGATACCGCTACCCAGGTGAAGGACTCTCTCGTTCCTCCTCCGTGACCAGATGGATCTTCTGGGTGGGGAAGGCGATCGAAAGCCCCGCAGCCTCCAGCCGCTCGAATATCGCCAGCAGCAGCTCCTGCCGGATCAAGCGGCTTTCGGCGTAATCGAGAACGGTGATGTAAGACCATACCTCGATGTCCAGCGAACTGGCACCGAAATGGGCGAAGCGGGCGCGGAGGCCCTCCTGCTCGACCAGCTCGTGTTCGCTCAGAACGCGTTCGATGATCTCGATGCCTTCGCGCAGCTTGGCGGCCGATATTCCGTATTCCACGCCGATCGTCGGGTTGAACAGGAAGCGGTCGCGCTTGGCATAGTTCTCGATCTCCCGAGACGAAAAATCGCCATTCGCGATGGTGACGAGCGAGCGTTCGAGCGTGCGGACCCGCGTCGATCGCATGCCGATGTCCTCGACCGTACCGACGACATCTCCGACACGGCAAAAATCGCCGACCTCCACCGGCTTGTCGGCAATCACCGTCACACTGCCGACCAGATTCTCGACCGTTTTTTGTGCTCCGAGGGCAAGCGCCAGTCCGCCGATGCCTAGCGCGGCGACGCCGGCGGTCACGTCGAAACCGAAGGTGTCGAGGATTGCGACGAAGGCGAGCGCCAGCAGGACCAGCTTCGCCGCGCGGCGCATCAGCGCGACGATCGATGCGCCTTGCCGCCGTTGCTGCCGCTCCATTCGGTTGGTCGCGAGGTGGGCGACCGCATCGACCAGACGGAGCGCGAACCAGGCCAGGGCGATCCAGGCGACGATCCCGATATAGCGCAGCAGCGTCTGCCGGGCGACGATCGAGACCTCGACGCTGCCTGCCCACAGATTGAAGCCGACCACTGCCAGGAACAGGCTCAGCGGCGGCAGGGCGGCATGGACTAGGCCATAGGCTGCGCTCTCTTCCTGGTCGGCTACGGCGGCCCGCATCAGCCAGAGTATTGCCGCGGATACCACCCACAGCAGGAGGAAGCTGCCCGCAGCGATGCCGAGCAACAGCAGCCAATCGGCGACCGGAGCGCCGGCAAACGCCAGCGCTTCTTCGGTTTCGGCGGTGGGGAGTTCTTCGACTGCGGGCACCAATTCGTCGATCGCGTCGAGCGTCTCTCGCGAGACCCGCCAGATTTCGACGCCCTCCGGGCCTTCACCGCGCTCGAGCAGGATCGGGATTTCTCCCTCGCCTGCAAGCGTACCCACCCGCTCGACGTCGGGGGGCAAGCCGTCGTCGAGACGCCCCGTGGGTTCGTTGGGGAGCGCGCTGAAAGGCAGCAGATTGCCTCCGCTGTCGAGTGCAACCTGCAACTGGCGCGCCTGCTCGGCGGACTGCTCGGCTGCCGCAGGATCGTCGAGGTTCTGCGAGGCGAGAAACTGCGAAGCACGGGCGTAGTCGGCGGACGCGAGCGCGCGGATAAGTCCGGTGACCGTGGAACGCGGCGTCTCACGACCAAACAGGTCGGCCGGTGCCGTTTCTTCCGCTTCCGGCTGCTGGACCAGCTGTGCCGACGCGGGCAAACCCAGCGTCATCAAGGCCAGCACCACCAAGGCTCGGATTATCGCTGTCGATCCCAAAACTGCTTTCTTCCGATCATTCTCCGCTGGCGCGCTCTGATACCAGCCCCGCCGCGATTGTGAAGGGTTGGGTCGGGATAGGCGAGAGAGCGCTGAGGCCGAGCAGGCTAACGCGCTACGAGGGACCTGTCGCGCCCCGGCGGGCGCTGATCGTCAGGAGCGATTTTTCTGTAGCCATCCGAGCAGGCCGATGCCCACGCCAAGCAACGCGAAAGCGGTTATCGCGGGATTTCGGCGCATCGCCGAATAGGCGCTCGTATCGCGCATCCATTTGCTCTGATCGCCGTAGACCTCGCCGCCGCCACCGGCCTCATGGAACCCGCCGTCGTCCGAGCGCTTGGGATTATCCTTGTCGAGCGCCAGTTTGAAAAAGGCCGTCGAGAACACCCAATCCGCCAGCCCCGGGGCGAGGTTGGCAAGCAGCGTCATCGCCCGGCCCGCGCCGCCGACGATCATGTCGCGGGTTGGATGTTCTGCCGCGTGGCAGATCGCCTTGGCGACGACATCGGGAGAATAGACCGGCGGCGGCACCACCGAGCGATCGTCCATCTGGTTCAGAGAATGCTCGCCGAACGGCGAGTTGATGCCGCTGGGCTGGATCAGGGTTACCGAAACCGGGGCATTCTCGTGCATCAACTCGAGGCGCAGCGAATCGATATAGCCTTTCACCGCATATTTACTGGCGGTGTAGGACGACAGCACCGGCGCCGGCATCTGCGAGGAAATCGAGCCGGTGGTGATTAGCGCGCCGCCATGTTTCTTGAGATGCGGGAGCGCCTCGGTCGCGCAGTGGACCACGCCCCAGTAATTGGTGTCGAACAACCGGCGGTGGTCTTCGTCGCTCAACTCCTCGAGCTTGGCGTAGACCCCCACCCCGGCGTTGCTCACCCAGGTGTCGAACCGCCCGTGCTTTTCGAGCACAGCCTCGACCGTGGCGCGCACATCCTCGCGGGAACCAACATCGGCGCAAAGATAGTCGCAGATCCCGCCGTCGGCCTGGATCTCCTCGGTCGCAGCACGCAGGCCCTCCTCGCCGCGCGCGACGATCACCACCTTGGCGCCCTCCCGGGCTGCCAGCTTGGCCGTAGCAAGACCGATCCCTGAAGATCCTCCGGTGATGACGACGACCTGTTCGCTAAGGGGTTTGAGTTTCATCTTTCTGCTTCCGACAGTTGGGGGATATAGCTTTCAAACGACCTTGCGCCGCATGGTTCCTCGAATTCCAATCGGGGCGGGACACTGGCCTTCAGGCGGGCTCTTCAGATCAACAGGAATCGTCAGCCTCATCAAAAAGGGCGGCTGATGCCGCCCCCTTTCGCTCTGCTGACGCGATCGAGTCGCCCGTATTCCCAGATCAAATCAAGGGTTTGCCTCCTGTCACCGCAATAGTTGCGCCGGAGATGTAACTCGCCTCGCCGCTTGCCAGCATGACGTAGGGAGGAGCCAGCTCGGCCGGCTGCGCCGGGCGCCCCAGCGGATAGTTCTTGCCGAAATTTGCGACCTGTTCAGGGGGCATGGTCGCCGGAATAAGCGGTGTCCACACGGGGCCGGGTGCGACGCAGTTTACCCGGATCCCTTTGTCCGCCAGCAATTGCGCAAGTCCCGCAGTGAAGTTCTGGATTGCTCCCTTGGTGGTCGCGTAGGGCAGCAGGGTCGGATTGGGATTGTCGGAATTGATCGATGCGGTGTTTATGATCGAACCACCTTCCCCCATGTGCGGAACCGCCGCCTTGGCCAGATAGAACATGGCGTGGATATTGGTGGCAAAGGTTTTTTCCCACTCGGCGTCGGGGATATCTACGAGTTTGTCGAAGGTCATCTGATGAGCGGCATTGTTCACCAGAATGTCGATCCCGCCGAACTCGCCGACCGCTTTTTCGACCAATTTTCGGCAATGCGCAGCATCGCTGATGTCGCCGGGTTCGAGGATGGCCCGGCGCCCTGCGTCTTCGATCCACCGCGCCGTTTCTCGGGCGTCTTCGTCCTCGCAGAGGTAGGAGACGAGCACATCGGCCCCTTCGCGGGCAAAGGCTATCGCGACGGCGCGGCCGATGCCGCTGTCACCGCCGGTTATAAGCGCGCGCTTGCCCTGTAGTCGTCCTGAACCCGAATAGCTGGTTTCGCCGTGATCGGGCGCCGGTTGCATATCCTTGGTGGTTCCTGGCACTTCCTGTTGCTGTTTGGGGAGTGGCGGTTCGATCCCATGCGTGGAATTTGAGCTACCCATGACATTCTCCGGGATGGGGGCT
The DNA here is from genome assembly GCA_963975275.1 of uncultured Erythrobacter sp. Lineage (GTDB taxonomy): Bacteria > Pseudomonadota > Alphaproteobacteria > Sphingomonadales > Sphingomonadaceae > Qipengyuania. The sequence continues at coordinate 38,813 of CAXBFN010000004.1, forward strand.
TCGTCTTGCGCAGATTGATCGCGGCAATGCGGATCGCGTCAGCGCGGAGCCGGTTTTCGTTCTCGAGCTTCTTACGATACCGACAGCGCAACAACCGGCCTGAGCGTTCCGGCGCTTCTGCGAGGCTGTGACGAAAGGTGGGAATGACGCGCCGAGCTGAAACCGATGATATCGACCGCGAGGGGCGGGGCCTCGGCGCGAAGCTTCCCTTTCAGACGATTCGATCTGGCTAAATTACAGCCAGCTGCCGGTTGCTCAGCGCCCCGCCGTATTGGCGCTGCAACCGGACCTTGCGCTCCAGATCATCGACGATCGCCCCGCTGAAATCGACGCCGCTCAGGTCTTCCATGAAGTTGATTCCCCCCGGGGTGTCGACATTGAGTTCCATCATCTTGTCTCCGGCAATGTCGAGACCGGTCAGGTACATGCCGTCGTCGATCAGTTTGGGACCGACGATCTCCGCGATCCGCAATGCGGTCTCGTCGGGCACTGCCAGTTCGACTCCGCCCCCGGCCGAGATGTTCGAGCGGTGGTCGTCGGTTTGGCTGAAGCGACGTATGCAGGCATAGGTATCGTCGACCTTGAGCGGCCGCCCGTTCAAGGTGATCATTCGCAGATCGCCCTCCTTCGCGGCCGGCAGATATTCCTGGACGATCGCATAGCCATCGCGGATCACCGCTTCGACGATCTGGTTGAGGTTCTGGCGATTGTCCTCGTCGATCAGGAACACGCCCTGTCCGCCCGATCCCTGCAACGGTTTGATCACGCCTTTGCCGTCATGGGCATCGAGAAAGCGGGCGATCTCGTCCGCTTCGCGCGTGATGCTGGTTGCCGGGCGAACGGACTCGGGAAAACCCTGGAAATAGGTTTTGTTGACCGCATCGGTCAGCTGCTTGGGATCGTTGAGGACGATCGTGTTGCTCAAGGACGCGAGCTGCGCGAACAGGAGGCCCGAGGACGGGGCCCAGTTGCGCGTGGTCAGTTCCGGCGCCGGGTCGCTGCGCAGCATGAGAATATCGTATTGCGACAAGAGGATGCGCGCGCGCTCCATTGCCGGATCCTGGAGGTGTGCCAGATAGGTCGTGTCGTCCTCGAACCGGGAGATCTCGCTCATCGTCGCCATTGCGCAGATGCCGTCTTCCCAATCGTAGATGAAATCGCCGAGACCGATCAACGCCACCTCGTGACCGCGTGCCACCGCTTTGCGGGCGAGACGGATGGTGGTGTAATTGTCCTGTTCGGTCGCGACGTCGTTGACCACGAAGGCGATTTTGATCGTGGTGTTCCCGCGCTCTGCGGCGTCCTTCGTCTTCGTCTTCGTCTTCATTTTCTTTTTGGATTTGGCATCGGTCATGGATTGGGGCTTTCGTGATAGAATTCCGCGAGCGACAGCTTCCGAACGCGGGCGAGCCGATCGAGCGCCGTTTGATCCTGGAGATAGGAAGGCAGGATGTCGGGCCGCTGAAGGATGCCGTTCTCGATGAGCGCCTCGACAGTGTGCAGGTGCTTCAGCGCGAATTTTCCGAGAAAGAGAACTTCGAGATCGCCGCCGCGGGAAAGGTGCGCAAGCAATTCGGCCAGTCCCTTGAGATAGAGCGCGTCCTTGGTGAGCCCTCCGCCGCGTTTTGCCCGCAGCGCGGTATCGAAGGCGGTTCGGGAATCGATCTCATGCTCTTCGACCAGGCAGGCGTAGATATCCGGCCCCTTCTCCTCGTGGATGGCCATCTGCGCCGCGACCACTCGCGCGCCAAGGGTCCGAAGCCGCTCTGCAGGAAGATAGCCCGAAAGGTATTCGGCCAGTACCGCCAGGCCTTCCTGAAGCTCGTCGTAATCCGCCAGTCCCCCGGCCAGCGTGTGCAGGGGCTGGCACCGACCGTTATGGCGAGTGACCGCATGCGTCCCGATCTCGTGCTGGATCAGCGGTACGATCCGGTGCCGTGAAGTGCGGAAATCGGCGGCCACATGGAAGTCGCCCTGGGATACGTAAAGCGAGGTGCCCGGGGTCGGATCGACGATTACCTGACAGTCGAACCGCGGGTGCCGAGCGCGGTATTGTTCCACCTCCGCTCGGGCTGCATCGCATATCTCGGGGGCCCCGGCATCCTCTGCATCGGGTGCGAGGACAGGAACCTTGTCGAGGAGATCGCGCGCTTGCTGCAGCAACGTCTCGCTGACGTGGCCGAAAAGATCGATGCTGGCGAGGATGAAGCCCTCTTTCCCGCGCATTCGCACCAGTTCGATCTGCTGATCGATTTCGCGCTGTTTCTCGAGGAGCAGGGCTTCGACGAGCGGGTCTTCAATCTCGCGCACCGGCAGCGCGAACAGCTCGCGCCGAAGGACGGGCGCATCCCGCTCGAGCCCTTCGCTGAAGAGGCTGTCGGGCATCCGCTTGAAGTTCGACGCGCGAAACTCGCCCCAAATCTCTTTGATATTGATCGGGGTCAGGCGCTCGAGCCAGTCGACCTTGGTGTCCATTCGGGCAAGTGCGCGATCCACGGCGATCGCTGCGGGACACAACTTCGGTTCACCACCCACTCGCTGTAGGGTTTCGGTCGTCTCGATCATGTGCGCACCTCCGAGTGCGCCAGCCATTCTCGGGCATTCGCGACGGCGGCCTGAAAGCCTTCGCGCAGATCCTGCAACGCCAGAATGTCGGCCTCCTGGCCCCACTCATCCATGAAAATCTTTTTGTATTCGAGCGTGATGACGCATGCGGCATCGCCATAGGTCGCATGCAGCCATTCGGGAAAGTTGCCTCCATCTTCCCAGCGCACATTCACCTGCACGTCTGGAGATTTCCCGCTCACGGGCCGCGAACGCAGACCTCGGGCGAACTGGTCGAGCAGGTCGCCGTAGACGGCCTTGTTCAACGTCGTGGCCCCGAGATCGATATCGGGATTTTCCGCCTGCGGAGCGCAGGGCCCGGCCGCGCCATCCCGGCGGTGATTGTAGCTGTGGATGTCGAGCACGAGAATCCGCCCGTGCTCTGCGATCATGGCTTCGACCCGCTCGGCCATCATCGTATAGAACTGGCGGTGGAGCGCGAGCGAGGCATCGATTTCTGCCTGAGGCAGTTCGCGATCCCAAATCCGAAGCCCCCAGGTATCATCCGGATCCACCGTCACCGCTTTCTCGGCCGGACGGTTGAGATCGAATTCGAAGCGAGAGCGGTTTGCGCGGAAGATCGTATCGCCGGCGGGCAGGAAGAAATCCGTCAAAGGATCTTCTTCACGCAGGCGGGCATGCTCTTCGATCCGCAGCCAGGGTCGCAGGGAATTGCGGATCGTGTGGCCAGCATGGATTGCCGTCACCAGAACGGGTCCGGGCTGGACGATCATGTCCCAGGGGGAGGTTTGCCGATCAGGTCCACCGATGGGGTCCTGAATGCGGGATTGGCTCTGTTCAACAACGCTTTTCTGCATGCACGGCCAACGGCGTCGGGGCGAGACCGTTCCTGCCGCCCCCGGCCGTTCGGAGTGCGATACGCTCCGCTTTATCTGGCCGCTATCAAACCTTCCGCAATTGCAAGACGATCCCGGGGGGCTATTTCGGTTTGATGGCGCAGGATGATCCGGTCGATTGCAAGAGTGATTCGGAAAAAAGCACGAAGTGGGCTGAATTTCGGACCGATCTGGCCGAGGATCGAACAATACAGGCCACCGAGCGAACGTTTGCCGGTTGGCTGCGTACCGCCTTCGCAGCAATCGGCGTCGGGATCGCCTTTCACGTTGTGTTCGGCGAGTTCAGGCCGCCATGGTTGGCTCAGGCCATCGCGTCGCTTTTCATCCTGCTCGGCATAGTCGTCGCGTTCACCGCTGAAAGACGCGCGTGCAGCACTTTTGCGCGCCTTTCGAGCCATGAAGTTGATCGTCCCGACACACCAAACCTGCGGTGGATGAGCTGGTCCGTCATCGCCGGAGGACTGGCGCTGATTGCCGGCATCTGGATCCTGAACGACGGGAGCATCGGCGGAAGCGGTTAGCTTCCGGCCCTCGTAGTTTGCACCAAGTTTGCACCAAACCGGAAACCGCCTTGCTGTCGCAATCGTTGCGGACATCAATGGAAGGTGGACCCATGACGGACAATCCTGAGATAGCACAACTCGTCGGCGCGCTCGGCGAAGCGCTGGGCCCGGACGGACCCAGCCTGGCAATTGCCGAAAGCTGCACCGGCGGCATGATCTGCTACGCGCTTGTTTCGGACCCGGAAGTCAGCGGCGCTCTCGAACGCGGCTTCATCGTCTATTCGCTGGATTCCAAATGCGAGTTGCTCGATCTCGATCGTGTGGAGGTCGAATCCTGTCAGGGCGTGAGCCGCAACGTCGCTATGGGCATGGCGACGGCCGCCCTGCAGCGCAGCCACGCCGATTTGGCTCTTGCGGTTACTGGCTTCGCCGGACCGCAGGAGAGCAACGAAGAAGTCGGACTCGTGCACCTTGCGATAGCGCGCAATGGCGCGGAACCGCTTCACGAAGTTCATCATTTCGGTGATCGTGGCCGGGAGACTGTCTGCCGGAAGGCTACTCTCGCCGCCTTGGGCATGCTTCTCTCGGAAGCCAGGAAAATGTAACGAACCAAGTCTCGTGGGCGCTGCTTTCGCGTTCAGCGCGCTATCTCTCGGCCAATCCGAGCAACTGCTCGCGCAGATGGTGGTCGAGGTCCGACGCAGCCTGCCGAAGCTGCTCGAGCGCTTTGCCTGTTCGGTCATCATCGTGTCCGGCCAAGGCAATGGCTGTTTCCAGCGAAACGATATCGGCCGCCAGAAACTTCCGTATCGCTCCGATCAAGGCGATATCACGCACCGGCCCTGCTGCAGTCGAAGCGACGTCGCGGCATGCATCGTCCATTATCCCGCCAGCCCATAAGTTTGGCTCGCCATCTGGCTCTCCGAGCATTTCGGCCAGCACCCCCATTTCTTCGGCCGAGCCCGCGATCAGGCGATGGAAGGCAAGCCGGGTGTCGAGGTTGTCCGTGGCCGAAGCAACGTCGGGGAGACGATCCGCGACGACCCTGCGCCCTTCGCGCAGGTCTTTCACGGCAACGCGAAACAGCTCTTCGTGATTGGTTGTCGTCATGCCCTCCCGAGCGCGGAACGCCCGGGTTCGTTCCCGCTTGACCCCGGCGTTGCTGACCCTGCGGCACCCCCTGGCGCCACCTGACTTCCGCGAATTTGCGGACGCGAACGGAACGGGGGAGGCCACAAATTCATTCCGAATGTCATGAACAGTAGCGAACTTACCGTGCTGGCTTGCGGAATTGGCTTATTGCTCCTTTTCGGCGTCCTTCACATGACTGGGCTCGAGGTCATCCGAAAGCACAAGCCCCAACAGGACTCCCATCGTTATCTGGGGCTCCTGTTCACATTCTGGGGTTTGGCCTTGCTCCATCTGATCGAGATCGCGCTGGGTGCCGGATTGCTGGCGCTCCTCCTCTCGCAGGGACATGGCTCCTTGAGCAGCGGATATGGCAGCTCCGCAGCTGATTTTATCTATTTCGCCGGAGCGACGTTCTCCACATTGGGATATACCAATCTGGAAGCCCACGGCGCCATCAGGCTCCTCGTGATGATCCTATCGCTGAGCGGCTTCATGCTCATCACCTGGTCGGCAACATTCATTTACACGATCTGGGGCGAGAGCTTTCGCGAATGACGCCCATGCATGGAGGTCGCGTCTGCCGCTGCAGGCAGGCTAGGCCGATCATGGAGGTTTGACCTGCGGGCGCGAGGCACTATGGCCGCGCGCCATGAGCTCACCTGCTCCGCTTTCTCCTCCTCCACCTCTCGCAGATCTGCTTGCCGAGGGGCCGCTGGCGCTGTTCCTCGATTTCGACGGCACGCTGGTGGCGATCGCTGCGCGTCCGGATGCGATCGAGGTGCCCGAAGGGCTGGCCCGCAGGCTCGAGCGGCTTTCCACGCGGCTGGACGGGTGCTTTGCGTTGGTCAGCGGCCGTGCGCTCAAGGATCTGGAATCCCATCTCGGGCCGGTGTCGGTGGCGCAAGCCGGCTCGCATGGCGCCGACCAGCGTCTGGCCGATGGCTCAGTCCTGGGAGACGCGGCGCGCGGGCTCGATCCCGAGACAATCGCCGAGGTCGCCGACTACGCCCGTGCTCATGACCTCGTCTTCGAGACCAAATCGCATGGCTGCGCACTGCATTGCCGCGCCCGCCCCGCCGCCGGTGAAGCGGTCGATGCCTTCATGCGCGCCATCGGCGCGCGCGAGGGTCTGGCGGTCAAGACCGGAAAATGCGTCGTCGAGCTTGTGCATGAGGGCGCCGACAAGGGCGGCGCGGTGCGCGCGTTCATGGCCCAGCCCGGGTTCGCGGGGACGCGCCCGGTGTTCGTCGGCGACGATATTACCGACGAGGACGGCTTTGCCGCCTGCGAGGAACTGAGCGGCTTCGGGATCTTGGTGGGCACCCCGCGCGAGAGCGCTGCTCAATTCGCTCTTTTGGACGTTGACGCAGTGCACAATTGGCTGGAGTTGTAGATACCTTGGATACACCCAACCTCGAACTCTGGCCGATCGGCAATTGCCAGGTAAGCGCATTGGTCGACACCGATGGGGCATTCGCCTGGGGCTGCGTCCCGCGGGTCGATGGCGATCCCGTTTTCTGCACTTTGCTCAATGGCGACCGCCGCGACGAGGGCGTCTGGCGGTTCGAGATAGAAGGGCAAGTGTCCGCGACGCAGCGTTATCGCCGCAACACCCCCATCCTGGTGACCAGGCTCGAGTCCGAGGACGGGAGCGCAGTGGAGATCCACGATTTCTGCCCGCGCTTCGAACGGTCGGGAAGGATGTATCGTCCGGTTGCCTTCGTCCGGATCGTGCGGCCGGTGGCGGGCACCCCGCGGCTGCGAGTGGTTCTTGCGCCGATGAAGAATTACGGCGGCGCGCGCGCCGAAAGCACCAATGGCACCAACCACATCCGCTATCTGCTCGAACCGCAGGCGCTGCGGCTGAGCACCGATGCGCCGGTCGGTTACGTACTCGAAAACCGGAGCTTTCGTCTCGAGCACGATGTTCATTTTTTCCTCGGGCCCGACGAGCCTTTCGTCGGCAATTTGCGCTCCGAAGTGCGCCAGATGGAAGCTCTGACCGAGAAGTACTGGACCCATTGGACGCGCGGTCTGCACATTCCGCTCGAGTGGCAGGCTGAGGTGATCCGCTGCGCCATCGCGCTCAAATTGTGCCAGCACGAGGAAACCGGCGCGATCGTCGCCGCGCTCACTACTTCGGTCCCGGAGGCACCCCACAGCGAGCGCAATTGGGACTACCGCTTCTGCTGGATCCGCGATTCCTATTACACGGTGCAGGCGCTCAACCGGCTCGGTGCGCTCGACGTGCTGGAAAAATACCTCACCTATTTGCGCAACATCATCGATGGCGCCAAGGGCGGGCGCATCCAGCCGCTTTACTCCGTGATGGGCCAGAGCGAGCTCAACGAAGGCCATGAAACCGCGCTGGCCGGCTACCGCGGGATGGGGCCAGTGCGGCGCGGCAATGCGGCCTTCGAGCAGATCCAGCACGATTGCTACGGCCAGATCGTGCTTCCCACGGTTCATGGCTTCCTCGACAGCCGCCTTTTGAGGATGGCCGACGAGCGCGATTTCGAGAGCCTCGAGCAGGTCGGCGAAATGGCGTGGGCGATGCACGACCAGCCCGATGCAGGGCTGTGGGAGTTTCGGACCCGGCAGGAAGTGCACACCTATTCGGCGGTCATGAGCTGGGCAGCCTGCGACCGCCTCGCCAATGTCGCCGAGCGGCTGGGCCGCGAGGATCGCTGCGAATTGTGGCACCGCCGCGCCGCTGCCATTCGCACCAAGATCGAAACCGAAGCGTGGGTGGAAAATGGCGAGGGGGGTGGTCATTACGGCGCCAGCTTCGAGAGTGATTATCTCGATGCCAGCCTGCTGCAGATGGTCGAGCTGCGGTTTCTCTCGCCCGACAACGAACGCTTCCTATCGACCTTTGCCGCAGTCGAGCGCGAATTGCGGCGCGGGGATCACATGCTGCGCTATGCGGCGGAAGACGATTTCGGCGCGCCGGAAACCGCGTTCAACGTCTGTACTTTCTGGCTGATCGAAGCGCTTCACCTCGTTGGGCGCGATGCCGAGGCACGGGTGCTGTTCGAGACCATGCTCAGCCATACTACCCGATCGGGGCTGCTGAGCGAGGATCTCGATTATGTCACCGGCGAGCTTTGGGGGAACTTCCCCCAGACCTATTCGCTCGTAGGGGTAATCAATTGCGCCGGATTGTTGTCAAAACCCTGGAGTGAAGTCCGATAGGCAAACTCATCGTCATCTCGAACCGCGTCGCCGTCCCCAAGGCGCGCGGGGCCGCGGGCGCGCAGGGCGGACTCGCCGGTGCGCTCAACTCTGCGCTGCGCGATCACAAGGGCATCTGGTTCGGCTGGTCGGGTGAGGAAAGCGACGAGGAGGACGGCAACATCGCGATGCAGCGCCACGACGGCGTGACCACCGCGACGATCGACCTGTCGCACCGGGACATCGACGAATACTACAACGGTTACGCCAATGCGACGCTGTGGCCGCTGTTCCACTTTCGCCTCGATCTCACCGAATACGAGCGCGAGACCGGCAAGGGCTACGAGCGGGTCAACGAACGCTTCGCCGACAGCGTCACCCCGCTGATCGAGGAAGACGACCTGGTCTGGGTGCACGATTACCATCTGATCCCGCTGGGCGAGAGACTGCGCTCGCGCGGCCTGAAGAATCGGATCGGCTTTTTCCTCCATATCCCTTGGCCGCCGACGCGGCTCTTCGTCTCGCTGCCGTATCATGAGCGTCTGGTGCGCACGATGCTGCAATACGATCTGGTGGGCTTCCAGACCGTCGACTGGCGCGAGAGCTTTCTGCATTATTGTTCCGAAGAGCTGGGCGCCGAGGTCGACGAGGAGAGCGGCGCGGTCACGCTGGACGGCTGGACGACCTATGCGCGGGCCTATCCGATCGGGATCGACTGGGACCATTTCCAGGCCGAAGGCGAGACCGGCGAGGCGCGGCAGGCGGGTCAGCGCCTGCTGTCCTCGACGCGCCGCCGGACCGCGATGATCGGCGTCGACCGGCTCGACTATTCCAAGGGGTTGCCCGAGCGAATGGACGGGATCGGGCGCTTCTTCGACCAATTTCCCGAGCGCGTCCGCGACCTCGTCTTCATCCAGATCGCGCCGCCAAGCCGCGAGGATGTCGAAAGCTACAAGCAGATCCGTACCGAGCTCGAGCAGAAGGCGGGCCAGATCAACGGCGCGCGCTCCGAAGTGGACATGGTCCCGATCCGCTACGTCAATCGCGGCTATAGCCATGCCGAACTGTTCGGCTTTTTCAGGGCGGCGAAAATCGGGCTGGTGACTCCCTTGCGCGACGGGATGAACCTGGTCGCGAAAGAATATATTGCCGCGCAGGATCCGCTCGATCCCGGAGTGCTTATCCTGTCGCAATTCGCGGGCTCGGCGCTGCAGATGCCTGAATCGCTGATCGTCAATCCGCACAGTCCCGACGATCTGGCCTATGCCATCCACACCGCGCTCGACATGCCGCTGGCGGAGCGCCAGCGCCGCTACGAAGCGACCATCGACACCGTGCGCGACGACAACGTCAAGCAATGGACCGAGGACTTCGTCACCGATCTCGCGAGCGCCGGTATCAGGTAAGGGGGGCGATGCGCGCGCGTCGCCGGAGGGGCTAGTTAGCCCACCGCGCCCAGGCTGCGCTCTCCAGAACGTCTGACTGTGTGATGATGCGCGCCGGAATTGCATTTGTGTCGGCAAACCTCTTGCCTTTGTCCAAACCCAGCACCGCAATGGCCGTGGCCAGCGCATCGGCTTGCATGCAGCCCGGATGCAGCACGGTCACCGAAAGGATTTCGTCGGATAGAGGCAGGCCGCTCACCGGTTCGATCGTATGGCTCCACGATTGCCCTCCCGCGCCGCGCCGACGAGCATAATTGCCGGATGTGGCGATGGACCAGCCGGTCAGACCGACGCGCGTCGCCGGTGCAGGGCTGTCCGGTGGAATCTCGAGATCGACCCACCAAGGCAGGCCATCGGCTCGCAGACCGCAACCGCGCAATTCGCCGCCAATGTTCAGCAGGGCGTGATCCACCCCGATGCGGCCCAGTGCATGCACCCCGGCATCGACCGCGAACCCCTTGGCGATGCCGGAAAAATCGAGGGTAAGGCCGCCCGGTTGGCCCAGGACCCTGCCGCCTTCTTCCAGCTCGATATTCCGCCAATCGTACCCGCGCCCTGCTGCCGCAGCCTCGCGCGACGGTTTTCGGACCGGGGGTTTCGATCGCCCGAAACCCCACAGTTCGGACACTGCGCCGATCGTCGGATCGAACGCTCCCGAACTCGCCCGGGCAATGGTGAGCGAACAGTCGAGAACATAGGCGAACTCGTCCGCGATCCGATGCCGGCTTCCTGGCGTCGCGCGGTTGAAGCGGCTGAGGTCGGATTGCGCATCCCATTGGCTCATCTGACCGATGATACGGTCGAAAACGGTTTCAAGCGCGCCGCGGATGACGGTGTCGGTGAGGGCAGGGCGCGCGATTGCCTCGAGCGACCAGTTCGTCCCCATCGTTTCGCCGCCAAGCAGAACCGACCGCCCATCTGCCGGCGCGGTTGCAGTCTCGCGCGGCCGTCCAGGGGGCAGGAGGAGTTGCTCCAGTCTCGGGCCTGCCACGCCCCCCGTATCCTTCAAAGCGGCAGGAACTCGAGCACCGCGGTGTAGGAGGCGCGGCGTTCGGGCTGGCCGTCCGTGGCTTCCTGTGCGCTGGACGCCTCCAGGTAATACATCCCTGCAGACGCCGCTTCGAGCGTCAGTCGGCCTTCGGCATCGGTCCGCAGCATGGCGATGCCGGGATCGTCGCGGTAGCGCGTACCGCCCGCGACGAATTCGACCTCGAGATCCGCCGCCGGCTGGCCATCGAGAAGGAAGCGCATCACCGCAGGCTCGCCCGCGACGATGTCGTTGGGGTGCGTGACCGGGACCATCTCGAGCCCGCTGTTGGTCGGCTGGAGCGCGGTATCGCTGGGCGCGCCGAGCGTGACGAAGGTTTCGGTGCGCGATTTGTTGTGGGTGGTGCGGATGTCGGTGGCGCCGGCGGGCAAATCATCGACGCTGCCGCGGAAGCGCTGGCGCTCGCCATCCAGTTCGTAGGACCCCATCACGCCATCGCTGACCAGCGCGATCCGGTAGGTACCCTGCGCCGCCAGCGGCACGTCGAAGACGCTGCGATAGGCGCCCGAACCCAGGATTGTCGGATCGACGGGCTCGCCGTCGGGTCCGGTGATCACCAGCGAATCGAGCGACATCGGCCGGTGCTCGAACAGGAACAAGCCGTTGGAGGCGGCGGCGTCGACCGTCACCAGATCGCTCTCGCCCGCCATCACGGTGGCGGAAGGCAGCAGCCAGCGGCGATGCGCATCCGCCTGGGTGGGGAGCAGGGTGGAGAGGCCGAGTGTGAGGCCGAGGGCGAGCAGGCTGGGTTTGGCGAACATGATTGGGTCCTTTTCGTGCGGATGAAGGTAGCGGGCGGGCTTCCCCGCGCGGCTTAGCGCTTGGTTGTCAGGCGCACCGCGCCCAGTTCGGATTTGCCCCGTGCGGTGGCGGAGGTGCTGGCCTTGGGGGGCCACTGGAAGGGCAGCGCCACCAGTTCGCGCCCGCCGACCTCGCGGGCCGCCTCTACCCGCAAGGTGTAGCTCCCGGCCGGGAGGTTCGCGAGCGGACGGCTGCCCTGGCGATAGGTTCGTGCATGGGTGCCTGGCGCCTTGGTCGGCGCGCTGACGCCATTGGCGGGCATCTTCATCGCTCGGCCCGAGCGGCGCCACCAGGTGCGCATGTCGGGGAGCCATTTGGCGCCGTCCTCGGGCGAGAGATCGACATCGTACCAGACGTCGAGCGTCCGCACGGATTTGCCGCTCGCATCCTCGATCCAGACCGCGACGTAGGGCCGGTGGTATTCCGCGACGCGCAGCCGCGGGATCTCGACGCTGACGGACATTTCCTGCGCGGCGGCAGGGGCGGCGGCGAGGCCGGTGGCGGCGAAGGCGAAGGCGATCGAGGTTCGCATGGGAAACTCCGGGTTCAATGGATGAGGAAGACGAGCAGGAAGAGCGGGATCAGCACGCCCGCGCCGGCGATGGGCCAGGTCGAGCGGCGCTTCTTGGCGTGCAGCTGGAGCAGCAGCAGACCCGTGAGCGAGAAGACCACGCAGGCCGCGGCGAAGATATCGATGAACCACGACCACGCGGTGCCGGTATCGCGGCCCTTGTGGAGGTCGTTGAGATAGGCGATCCAGCCGCGGTCGGTGGTTTCGTGGATCACCTCCCCGGTCGCCCTGTCGATCAGCACCCAGCCATCGCCGCCCGGCTGCGCCAGCGGAACGTAGAGCTCGCTTTCGCTCCATTCGGGCGTGCGGCGCGAGACATCGACATCGGCGGTCTCGTCCAGCCATTCGGCTACGGCCGAAGGAACGACGGTTTCGGGCCCGGCGCTGTCGGGCACGGCTGCGAGCGTGCGAAGCAATTCGGCGGGCAGCGTATATTCTTGGGTGGCGACTTCGGGATCGGCTTCGATCGAACCGGCGTGGTTCAAGGTGATGCCGGTCACTGCAAACAGGATCATTCCTGCGAGGCAGATCGCGCTGCTCATCCAGTGCCACGTGTGGAACTGGCGCACCCAGAAAGCGGGAATGCGGCGCTTGCCCGCCTTGCGGCGAACGGCTCCGGAGCCGCAGACCGGTTGCTGTGTCGATTGCATGTCCATCGGGTATCGTATCCTGCTACGCCATTACGCGGTGCTGTAATTGCAAATCAGCCTCAATAGCAACAAAGCGTTTGGTGGCCTGGCGGATCGGCTCGGGTGAGGGGCCCGCCCAACCCGAGCGCCTAGAACCTCGCATTCACGCTGACCCAATAGCTGCGCGCCTTGTCCTTGTTGTTGTAGTCGTCGACGTAGCTGGGGGTGAAGGTGCCATCGCCATTGTCGAGGAAGTTGGTCTCGTAGCTGGTAAAGTCCTGATTGAGCAGATTGTTGACCCGGCCCGCCAGCGTGATGTGATCGTTCAGATGGAACTGCGCGCCCGCGTTGAGCACGGTATAGCTCTTGTAGAAGATCTGCTCCCCCGTCACCGCATCGACCCCGCGATAGCGGCGCGAGCGGTGCTCGGCATTCAGCTGCGCGCTCAGCCGGTCGGTCGCGTCCCAGTCGAGCGTGGCATTGGCCATGTGGCGCGCCGAATTGGTCAGCGGCAGGCCGATGTCGGCGCCGCTCAGCTGCTCGCTATTGGTCAGCGTGTAGTTAGCGCGCAGGTTGACCCCTTCGAACATCCGCAAGCGACCCGCGACCTCGATCCCTTCGATCCGCGCTTCGTCGATATTGATCGGCTGGTTGATCGTTCCGCCAAGCCCCAAAACCTCGAAATAGTCGCCCAGATTGGCGCAGGGCCGCACCCCGCCGGTTACGGCACAGGGCTGGACCGTGGTACTCGACAGCTTGTCGTCGAATTCGTTGCGGAACACAGTGACGTTGATGCCGGTACCGGGCAGCGGGTCCCAATAGGCTGCTGCCTCGTAATTGACGCTGGTTTCGGGAACGAGGTCGGGATTGCCGATGAAGGGGCTGGTGCCCTGTCCGCCGAATCCGCGAATGCCGTCATACAAATCTGTGGTCTTGGGGGTCTTGAACCCGGTGCTGACGCCGCCTTTGACGGTGATGGTGTCGCTGACGGTGAACACGCCATAGAGGCGGGGGCTGAACTGGCCGCCGAAAAGGTCGTGTTCGTCATAGCGCAAGCCGCCGGTGATGGTGAACCAGTCAGTGGGTGCCCAGTTGTCCTCGAGGAAGAGCGACCACTGCTTCTGCTCCTGCACCGCTTCGAGGCCTTCATTGCTGGCTTCCAGGCCGAACACGGCGTCTTCCAGTTCGCCGTCGATCACCTGACCGCCGAAAACGACTTCGTGATCGCCAGCGAACCCGATCAGCGGCACGACCATGCGCGCATCGAGCGTGTACTGGCTGCTGCGCAGATCGCGGTCGGGGCGGGGCAGGAAGGTGTCCTCGGCAATCTCGCGGCGCGCGGCCTCGCTCAGCCCGGCATATTCGCCGGTGCCGTCATAGATCTCCTGAAGCAGTACCCGCTCTGCCACCGAGAACGGGCGCGTGCGGCCGCGATTGACCGTATCGATATGGGCAAGGCTGACGAAGCTCTGTCCGAAGCCCCAGTCGCCGCGATAGGTGAGCGACCAATTGTCGCGCTCGAACCGCTGCTCGTCCTTGTAGCCCACGCGCGGAGCCACCACGCCGCGCGACGCGCGCCAGATCGTGTCGATGCTGTCGACCGTGCCGAGAGGGAAGCTGACGGTCCCGGTGTCGGGATCTGTAATTGGTGCGTTATCGTATTTCTGCCGCGAAACATCGTAGTCGAATTCGAACACATGTCCTTCGACCGGGTTGAACGAGAGCGTTCCGCCAAGGTTGTAATTGGTGCTGTCCACGGTACGCCCGCCGCCGCCAAAGCCCAGCCCGCGCACATGCACCACCCCGGCGGGGTCTGTCACCGGCGCAAAATCGGGGCTCGAGGGCTCGCGCTTGTACAACGAGCCGCGCAGCGAAATGCCCAGCAGATCGCCGATCAGCGGCCCGTTCAGGCTGGCATCGAGGGTGGTGTCGGCGCCGAAGCGGCTGTCTTCCTGGATGCTGCGGCTGACCGTCGCCGACCCCGACCAGACCATGCTGACCGGCTTGGTGATGATGTTGATCACCCCGCCAAGCGCATCCGCGCCATAGAGTGTGGAGGCAGGGCCGCGGATTACCTCGATCCGTTCGATCGTGTCGAGCGGCGGGATGTGGTTGAACTGGTTGCCGCCGAAATTGTTGGGATAGATGTCGCCGTGATTGTTCTGGCGGCGCCCATTGATCAGGATCAGCGTGTAGTCGGCGCCCATGCCGCGAATGCTGATCGTGCGCTGCCCGGTCTTGTCCGAGGTCTCGCCCACATCGACGCCTTCGAGATCGCGCACTGCGTCGATCAGGGTCATGTATGGCCGCTGCGCGAGCTCTTCCGCAGTTACCACGCTGATGCTGGCCGGGGCATCGGTGATTTTCTGCTCGAACCCGGCTGCGGTGACGACGATTGTCGGATCGCCGGCTTCTGGGTCCTGCTGTGCTTCCTGCGCGAACCCCGGCGCCGCACCCAACCACAGGCCAAGCGCCGCGACGGCGCAGCCCGATGGGAGTCGCGTGGCGACGGAGAAACTCGATCCCATGATAATGCCCCTGCTATTGCGAAGTATTCGCATTTGCGTTTTGGCTCTCTGGCGAGATCGGCATGGCTCGTCAAGCAGCTTGGTGTGGGCAGGGGGAAATGTCGCTCCGGGACGCTCCGGGTCCTCGACCGGTGCCGCATTCCCGGGGCGCCGGCGTGAGTACAGCCTTCCGAACGCCCTCAGACGCGGATGATCGGGCCACTGGCTTAGGGAATCGGCCCGATCCTTCTCCCCACATTGGAGGGGCTTAGGAGCGGAAAGGGCAGCTTCGGAAAATCTTGATCGCTTATGACGATCGAGTGAGCGCCGCTTCGGCATGGCGCATATAATCCCGGGTCAGCGGGAGGATGCGGCGGTCCCGGCTATACTGGATCTGGTAATTGCACATTCCACCGTTTTCGAAACTCGATGTCGCGCCCGCCAGATAGAACGTCCACATCCGGAAAAAGCGCTCGTCGTACAAGGCCACGATCGCATCGCGGTTGGCCAGGCAATTGGCGTACCATGCCCTCAGGGTCTTGGCGTAATGCAGCCGCAGCATTTCGATGTCGCTGGCGATGAGCCGGAATTTCTCGCTGGCGGCGATCGTCTCGGACAGGGCAGGAATATAACCGCCGGGGAAGATGTATTTGCGCGTGAAGGCATCCGTCGTTCCGGGCGATCCGATCCGCCCGATCGTGTGCAGCAACATCACGCCGTCATCGGCGAGCAAATTGGCGCACGCCTCGAAGAAGGTTTCGAACTGCGGACGCCCGACGTGTTCGAACATACCCACCGAAACGATCCGATCGTACCGTTTGCCGCGCTCGGGCAGGTCCCGGTAGTCGATCAGCTCGAATGAAATGCGGTCCGCGACGCCCGCGTCTCTGGCGCGTTCCTGCGCCAGCGCGAGCTGTTCGCGGGATAGCGTGATCCCGGTCACCCTAATGTCGAACCTGCGGGCCAAATAAATCGCCATGCCGCCCCAGCCGCAGCCGATGTCGAGGACTGTCTGGCCGTCGCCAAGCGCCAGCTTGGAGGCGATGTGTGCCAGTTTGGCTTCCTGCGCCTGCGCCAGCGTCTCAACGCCATCGTCCCAGTAGCCGCAGCTATACTGCATGTGCTCGCAGTCGAGCATCAGGCGGTACAGCTCGTTGCCGATGTCGTAGTGATGCGAGACGTTGCGCTGCGATCGCAGGGTGTCGTTGATCGCTTCGCGGGCGAAAGCGATGCGGTTACCCAGGCTCCGGCGCAGGCTTGGCCGACCGATGGATCCGCCGCGATCCCACGGCGCATTGGAGCGCAACAGTTCCACCAATTCCATGATCCCGCCCTGCTGCAGGATCAGCCGGCCATCCATATAGGCTTCGGCTGCCCCCAATCTGGGATCGAGCAGGATATCGCGCGGCACGGCCTTGTCGGTGAAGGTCAGGGCGACATCGGGGAACCCCGCAGCCGGTTCGCCGAAATTGTTTTGAGTGCCATCGGCGAACGTGACGTGGAGAGTGCCTCTCTTCACGATGGAGGCGAGATAACGGCTGACCAGGATTTTACTCATGGGGCGCCCTTATGAAGGGTACCGCTCGCCTCAGCCAGCCAAAATGGGATCGAATGAAGATCTTTCCTTTTGGTTCTTTGTTCCGGGAGCGATTTCCTGTCATTTCGTTTCGTAGCCGCACGAGCAGAGCTAACGAATTCGTCTGGCGCGGCACCGATCCACCGGAGTGAAATGCTAGAGAGGGCGGCTTTCGCCTTTCTCTGTGGAAGCAGATGAATAGATTTCGGCTTCGAGTTCCTCATCATTCCGAGTACCAGCAGGACCAGTCAGCGTCGGTAGGCTCTAACCCGGCTTGCTGTAATCATCGAGGTCATCGAAATCGTCACAATCGGTCAGCAGCAGGGCGACCGGCTTGAGGCGCTCGGAATGGGCCATGACCACGGTGGCGAATACGGTCAGCGGAACCGCCAGCACGGCGCCGACCGCACCCCAGATCAGTGTCCAGAAAACCAGCGCCACCAGCACCACCAAGGGCGAAACGGCCAGTCGCCGGCCCATGAGCTTGGGGTCGACAAAATTGCCCATCACCTGCTCGATCACCAGCAACCCTCCGGCCACAATCGCAGCCGACAGGGGATCGCGGACGATCAGGACGTATAGGACCGGCAATGCGCCCGCAATTATCGATCCAACGGTTGGAATGAAGTTGAGCAGGACAGCTAAAACGCCCCACAGCAGGAGATAATCGACATCGAAAGCGGCGAGCCATGCGACGTAAAGAGCCGCAGTGATGACACCCAGGATAAATCGGGTCGTGAAGTAGGCGCGGAACTTTTTCCCAACGGACCGGCCGATCTCCGGCCAGCGGCGCTCGCCGCCGGGGCCGGCCAAGGCCAGCATTTTCCGATGCCAGTTTTCGGTCTCGGTCAGCATCAGCAGCATCAGGAACAGTATCAGGATAATACCGGACGCCACTCCGGCGGTGATGCCGAGCGCGGCGAGTGCGCGCGATGCAAGGCCGCCAGCCGAAATCAGCGATTGGGAGCCGGGATCGGGCCCGTCGGAGACAATGTCGGGCAGCGGCAGACTGCCAATGCGCTCGTTCAATTGCGGGGCCAAGGTGCTGGAGAGTTCGTAGATTTGCTGCAGCGCGAGGCCAAGTCCGATCAGGAAGGCGAACAGGATCAGCAGAACGATCAACAGCCCGCTCGCCGCTCCCAGCCACTTCAGATGTTTCGGCATCCGGTCGCGTAGCGGCTGGACGACGGGCCAGACGGCAAGCGCCAGCAGCAGGGCCGCCAGGACCGGCATGGTCACTGCATAGGTTTCCCTCAGTAGCCAGAAGCCCGCCGCGATCGCGATGATGCAAAGGGCGACGGCGCGAGCAGGGTAGCCCGACCTCGCCTGGCGAACGAAACTGGACGAGGGTGGCCCGTTGTTGCTCATGGTTTTGCAATGCGCCTACCGCTACGACGTTCCGCGCGTTGCCGCATGCGGAGCTTCGCAGGAAGACACAGCTTCGCATTCCAAGCTGAACGCTGGCGCCCTGCTCTTGGAAGCCACTGAGCCCGTTGCCGGGCCGGATCACCCAATCAGCGGCGGAACGGAATCGTAGAGCGTCCCGACAGTGGCGATCGCAAGGCCCAGTCCCGCGACGCTGCCGAGCTTTGGCTTACCCGCTCGCAGATAAAGCCAGGCAAGCGCAGCCAGCGCGATCACCGTGAACGCGAGCGCCAGCCAGCGCGCGGCGGGCTCACCGGGGAACGTGATGCTTGCTGCCCAGAGCAGCGTGAAATGCGCTGCCCAGATGGCAAAAGCTGCGCTCAGAGTCCGGAAGTCGTGGTGGTTGCGAAAGTCCTGCATTCTCTCACCCGCCCGGGAGCAGCCGGATCACGAAGGCAAGGACGGCGCCCTGCACTCCGACATAGCCGATGAAGCGCGCGACCGTGTCGAGCGTAACGCTGGCCGGCGGGCTTATCAGCCCGCGACCGCTGCGAAAGCCGAGATAGCCGGCCAGAAGCGCGCTTATTGCGGTCAGGCAGCCTTGATAGCCCACCGCTGCGAACACCGTCGCGCCTTGCCCGCTGGCCACGGGATCGAGCCCGGCGCCGCTCCAGCCGGACCAGTCCCAATACACCGCCAGGGCGGAACAGGTCGCAGCGAGCGCCGCGGTGATCCAGGGCAATTGTCCGGCGGGGATCCCGGGCTTGCGCCAGGCCAGCATGCGGCGTGAGAGCCAGGCGAGGGCCGTCGTCGCTCCGAACAGCGCAAGGATACCCAGCGTCTGTTCCAGCGGCGGCGCGGCGATCCAGACGTCGGGGTGAATGCCGAACAGATAGAGATAGGAAAACAGCATCATCACGCCGATCATGCCCATCACCACCATCAGGACGTTGAGCCCCCACCAGCCGTGGCTCTTGGGGCCGGTGATCGCGATCGGAACCATGATACCGCCACCGATGTCGGCCGTCTTCTGTTCCACGGGCGGATCGCTGTCCCACATCCAGCGCAGCATACAGCCCACTGCGATCACGCCGCAGAACACTGCAAAGCCATAGGCCTGCACCGTCAGCGACAGGAAGAATGCGGCGGTGAGGAAGGCCGCAGCGGCTGGGAAAGGGGAGGGGCCGGGAATGATCTGCAGATATTGCGGCTCGGCATTGACCGGGCTGGTGATGATCGTCTCGCGCAGGCCGGTGGCGCTGTTGGGCAGGAAGTAGCGCCCTTCCTGCGTATCCTCGGCGAGGTCGGGATCGTCCCACAGCGGATTGCGGCTTTTCACCAGCGGCAGCGAGCGACTGGAATAGAGGCCGGCGGGCAGCCATTCCAGCGTCCCGGCATCATAGACGTTGCCCGCCGATTCCGCGGCGGTGAAACGGAAATTGCGTGCCAGATCGAACAGGAACAGCGCGACTCCGGCGGCAATGACGAAGGCGCCGATCGTGGAGATCAGATTGACCAGATCGAGATCGCGGCCCGGCAGATAGGTGTATACCCGGCGCGGCATGCCGAGGAACCCCGTCAGGTGCATGGGCAGGAAAGTGATGTGCACGCCGCTGAAGAAAAGCGCGAACACCCACCGGCCAAGCCGGTCCGACAGCGCGTTTTTGCTGGTCATCCCGGCCCAGTAGTAGAACGCGCCGAACAGGGGCATCACCATGCCGCCGATCAGCACGTAATGCAGGTGGGCGACGACGAAATGCGTGTCGTGCGCCTGCCAGTCGAACGGCACCATACCCAGCATCACCCCGGTCAGGCCGCCAATGGTGAAGGTCACAATGCTGCCGGTCACGAACAGCGCCGGTGCCGACCAGCGTATCTTCCCGCTCGCGAGGGTCGCGATCCAGCAGAACACCTGTATCCCCGCCGGCAGGCTTACCGCCATGCTGGCGGCGCTGAAATAGCCGGTCGAGACGCGCGGCATGCCGGTGGCGAACATGTGGTGCGCCCAAACGCCGAAGCTGATGAACCCCGTTGCCACCAGCGCGACCACGTTGAGCCGGTAGCCCACCAACGGCACGCGCGCGATCGTCGCCACCATCATGCTCATCATGCCCGCGGCGGGGATGAAGATGATGTAAACTTCCGGGTGCCCGAAGAACCAGAACAGGTGCTGCCACAAGAGCGGGTCACCGCCGCGGGTCGGGTCGAAGAACGGCCAGTTGAACGCCCGCTCCAGCTCCAGCAGCGAGGTGGCGGCGATAATCGCGGGGAAGGCCAGGATGATCATCACGCCGAACACCAGCATCGCCCAGGCGAAGATCGGCATGCGGTCGAGCGTCATCCCCGGTGCCCGGGATCGCAGGACACCGACGATGATCTCCACCGCGCCGGCAATGGCGCTGATCTCGATGAAACCGATCCCCAGCAGATAGAAATCCGTGTTGATCTCGGGCGAGAAGGCGATGCTGGTCAGCGGCGGATACATGAACCAGCCGCCGCTGGGGGCGAGGCTGAAGAAAATCGAGGTGAAAAAGGAGAGACCGCCGATAAGGAACATCCAGAACCCGTAAGCGGCCATACGCGGGAACGGCAGTTCGCGCGCTCCCAGCATCTGCGGCAGCAGCAGCATCCCCGCCGCCTCCACCGCCGGCACGGCGAACAGAAACATCATCATGGTGCCATGCATGGTGAAGAACTGATTGTAGGTCTCCTGCGGCAGGAAATCCTGCAGCGGAGCGGCCAGTTGGACCCTCATCCCTAGCGCGAGTATTCCGGCGAGCAGGAAGAACAGAAAGGCCGTGGAGAGGTGGAAAAACCCGATGTAATTGTTGTTGATGCCCTTCAGCAGCCCCCAGCCGGTGGGTGCTTTCCAGATCCGGTCGAGTTCCTCCACCTCGCCTTCTGGGCGCGGGGCGTGAACCGGGAAGAGCTTGTAGAGATCGTGATCGAAGCAGGTTTCGGATTCGCGCCCGGCCATCACGTCGCCTCCGCCAACTGCGCTCACCTCTGTTGCTCCAGCCAGATCGCGATAGCCTCGAGCTCGTCGGCGGAAAGCCGGTCGTAGGTCGGCATGCGGTTGCCCGGCTTGATCGACTGGCTGTCGCCGATCCAGCCCATCATCGTCCCGCGATGATTGGGCAGGATGCCTGCGCCCAGGGTCAGGCGTGCGCCGACATGCGTTAGGTCCGGGCCGGCAAGCCCGTTCGCTTCGGTTCCCGCTACACGGTGGCAGGCGCCGCAGCCGCTATCCATGAACAGAGCGCGGCCAGCAGTCGCGGCGGCGGCTTGATCCGTTCGCGCGGGCAACTCTGTTTCTCGGACCACCGCAGGCATCGGGCCGGTTCGCGCTGGCAGGGCGGCGGGGCTGTCGCCGCCCTCGAGCCGCGCCTGCAACCAAACTTCCCATTCAGCCGCTTCATGCGCCACCGCGACTAAGCCCATCAGTGCATGCGGCCCCCCGCAATACTCGGCGCAAACCCCGCCGAACCGTCCGGGCCGGTCCGCCTGAACCAGCAGTTCGTTGAGGCGACCGGGGACCATGTCCTTCTTGCCCGAAAGATGGGGCACCCAGAAGGAATGGATCACATCGTCGCTGAGCAGTTCCAGCACCACCTTTTCGCCGACCGGCAGATGCAGCTCGTTCGCATCGCGCAGCAGCACATCGCCATCGGCGTCCAGATATTCGACATCGAACCACCACATATGCCCGGTCACGCGCACACGCATTTCGTCGCCGCTGATTTCCTCGGTCAGCGAGGCGGTGAGCAGCAGGCCCCACACCAGCAGAACGGTCAGTACCAAGCCGGGAAAGGCGATCCCGCCGATCCAAACCGCGCGCTCGCCGCCCAGCCTTCGACGCCATTTTTCAGGTCCTTTGGCCGCCACCCACAAGGCGGCCACGACGACGGAGGTGACGATGACGCCCATGCCGAACAGCGCCCAGGCGAGCACGGTTACGCTGTCCGCATAGGGACCTGCGGGATCGAGCACCGGCGGCGGCCATCCCCACAGCGCGTCAAACATCGTCGAGGCCGTACAGGTAGGCAGCGACATCGGAAGCCTCTGCCCTAGTGAGCGGCATGGCAGGCATCGTCGAGCCGGGCTTTGCCTCGGGTGCGTTACGAACGAAGTGGGCGAGGTTAGCAGGGGTGTTGGGAAGCGCTCCGGCAATCAGGCCAATATCGTCGAAGCCGACCAGCGAGGGCCCCAATCGCCCCCTGGGCCAGTCGATGCCCGGAATTTTGTGGCATGCTGCGCAGCCTGTTTCCTTGATCAGCGCCAATCCCCTCTCTGCATCGGCTCCGCTGCGGACATAGCGCGGGCCGGGAACCTCCTTGCAACCGGCCAATGCCAGCGCGGCAGCGGCGCAGCCTGTGGCAGTCGTTCGGCGCCACCGCCGCCAGCGGCTTTCTTGCCCTTCGCGATTCCCTCGGCGGGTCACTCGCTCGGGAACCGTCGCGGCGGCGGGAAGGTTCCCGTCGGGATGGCCCGGCTCTTCCGTATGTTCGCGATTCTGTTCGCTTCCGCCGCGGCGACCGCCTGCAACGAAGCCGAGCCGACCGTCGGCGAATGGGAGCGCACCGGCGAACTGGTGGCGCTGTCGGGCGGAGATGCCGGCGCGCGCGGAGCCTGTATCACCTGTCACGGCCTTCGCGGAGAGGGCGATGGCAAACTCGTGCCGCGGCTCGCCGGGCTCAACCCCGGCTACATCGCCCGGCAGCTCGACTATTTCGCCACCGGCCTCAGACGGCATCCGCAAATGGTCTGGATTGCCGAACAGCTCGACTGGCACTCCCGCCAAAAGGTTGCGTTCCATTATGCCGCAATGCCCTTGCCCCCCGAGGTGCCGCGCACCATCGCCGACGGGCCCTTGCCGGACGCGATCTGTTCTCCCCGCATCGCGCGGCTCTATTTCTTCGGCGATCCACAGCGCGGCCTGATCTCCTGCGCAGAATGCCACGGCCGCGACGGGATGGGTGTAGGGCTGGGCAATCCGCCGGTCGCTGCGCAGCCCGCGCCCTATCTGGAGGCGCAGCTGCGACACTGGCGGACTGGAGAACGCTACGGCGATCCGAACGGCGCGATGACGCATATCAGCCGGCTTCTGCACGAGGAGGAGATTGCTCCCCTTGCGGCTTTCGCTTCGCGGCTGCGGGATTCCAGTCGGTATCCGGCACTTCCGGAAGCATGCCTTCGAACACGTCGTCCCGATCCCAGAAGTGGTGCTTGATCGCCGCTCCTGCGTGAGCCGGGATCAGAAGCGCAAGAACCACGACGCAGAAGACATGCACGTCGAGCGAGCTTTCCAGCACCCAGGACTGCCACTCGGGCGAGAAATCCTGAAACGGCATCGAAGGCACCCGGACCAGTCCGCCAATATACAGCGGACGCGCCGGCTGGATCGCGGACCACAGCATGTATCCGCTCAGCGGCATGATCGTGAACAGCGTGTAGAACATCGCGTGGATGATATGTGCCACATTGCTGCGCCATCCCTGATTGTCGGCATCGTTGATCGGGCCTGGCACCATCATCCGCCACAGCAGCCGCAGCGCGCCGAGCAGCAGCAGGGTGAGACCCAGGCCACTGTGGCGGGCATAGGCGTCCAGCTTGTCAGCCCCGACGAGATAGCGCTGCATCCACCAACCCGAGAGCAATTGATAGATCACCAGCGCGGCCATGGTCCAATGGAAGGTGACTCCGACAGGAGTGTATTTCCCGCGGTCGCGATAGCTTTTCGACCAGTCGCGGAAGAAGTCGGAGAGGTTCACCGGGCAGGTTCGAGCCGCAAGGACCGGTAGAGCACCGCAAGCGCGACCAGCAGGTAGATGGCCGATCCGGGCACCCACATCAGGATGCCGGCCAATTGCTGGTCCTCGAGCGGCGAAAATCCCCACGCCTGAGTGGTCAGCCAATGCGGTTCGTAGAAGGCGCGGCTCGCGAAGATGAGTAGCGCGGCGAGCAGACCCATCAAGACCATGGTGGCGAGCAGTGCGATCACGGCGGCGCCCGGCTCGGCCTGCCGCACACGGGCCCACCAGACGGCGGCGGAGAGCAGCAGGCTTGCCTGCATCGCCCAGAACAGGGCGTCGTTGGAGAGCGCTGCTGAGTAAAGCGCGGGGGCATGCCACGCCCAGAAGATCAGCATGTGCAAGGCGGTCAGCTGCGGCAGCGACAGAGAGCGGGCGGCCCGCTCGAAGGGAGCAAATCCGGCAAGCAGCGGCGCCAAGGCAGCAACCAGCACGACATGATGAGCTGCCCGAACGGCAAACAGAGACGAGCCCAGCGCGCAGAATGGCGAGATATACAGGAAAGCGAAGATGGCGGCAGCACCGACGAGCCGTCTGCGGCCGCCCGCATCGAAACCGCCGCGAAGCAAGACCCAGCCGAGTCCAGCAGCGAGCGCCAGGATCAAAACCGGATCGGAGTTGAACCGCATCCACCACTCGTCAGGAGCGGGCGCGACCCCGCAATATGGTACCCAGGAATTCGTCCCAGCCAGCATCAAGAGGGCCCAACCTGCTTGCTCTTGGTCATGACCCTCTACGCATGCCTTTTCGGCAGGTTCCTGCACCGAGCAGTCAGACGGTCTGCGGCGTGGGTGGAAACATCGCGCTTATGACGCGACTGCAAGGCGGCACTAAGTTTCGGTCCGGCCAGTCAACGCGCGGATATCTTCCAAGTCCTGCGGTTTGTCGACATCGACCGCTGCGAGGCCATCCGACGCCCTGACCAGGCGCACCTCGATACCGATGCGGCGCCCAAGCCGCGCAATTCCATCGCCCAGACCCAGACGGCCGAGAGCATAGGCGGCGAGCGTGGTCAGTCCCAGCCTGCGAACTAATCGCCAGGGGTGCTTGCGATCCGCCTCGACGCTGCGCCAGGTTGCCAGCGCGGCTTCGGCGCGATGAGTTCGCAGGTAGAAAAGGTTGCAGCCCGACCATGAACCGTCGGCAAACCGCAGGTAGGTGCGCCTGCTGCCGGGCATGGCGTTTTCGATATCTTCCCGCTTCGCCATCGCGACGCCCAGATCGGCATCTGCAGGCGTACCTTCTAAAAGTTCGCGCACCCATTCTGCTCGCAACAGGGCGTGGTCCGCGGTCGTAATGAGGAGCGGAGCCCCGAAAGCCGCGAAGGCGATGCTGGCGCTTTCACTGGGTCCGGCTCCTGTCCGCATCACCTCGCATCCCAGCGTGCGGGCGAGTTCGGCGACAGGCCCATCGTCGCAGGATACGCCGATGCGATCCATCCCTGCACCGCGCAGCGCCGTTACCACTCTCTCGAGGAGCGTCCTGCCCTCGATCTCGATCAGCGCCTTGTGCGGCTTGCCCTCGACCCCCGCAAGCGGATCGCCGCCCGGCCGGGTTCCCGCCAATATAAGCGCCGAATTCATGCCGCTTTCTCCGCCAGTACCAGGCTGCGCATCACCCGCAGGACGGTCGCGCTCATCAGCATCCACGACACGGCCATGCCGCAGGCGACAGCGATGCCCACGCCGATCGGTCCCATCGGCAGAAGAAAGAAAATGCCGACGCCCAGCACAGCGACCGCAATCAACCGGATCACCAGCGGATATTGCGCGTGTCCCGTCGAATAGAGCATCGGCTCGTAAGCCACCGACGCAAGTTCGAAAGACGCAGCGACCGCCAGCGGGATGAGGATAACCGCGCCGGCCGTATAGGCGTCCCCGCCGATCAAAGTGAGCAGCGGCTCCCCCAGGAAAATGGCGACCAACGTTACGCCCACGCCGCCGAGCGCAGCGATCAGCGTCACCTGTCGAACCAGCCGGCGGAACAGGTCGATCGCCTGCGTGGTATGCGCCACCGCGAACTCGGGGAAGATCGCGCGCGTCAGCATTCCCGATAGCTTACCGATCCCCTGACCCAATTGATCGGCGAGGCGGTAAAGACCCGCCGCGCTGGTGCCAAGGAGGAGTCCCACGGCCAGGACCGGCCCCTGCTTGTAGATCGCATCGAGCGTCGAGCTGGCATAGGTGATGCCGAAGAACTTGGGCACATCCGAATTGGCGGTCAGCGTCTCGCGGAAATGGCCGAATGTCTCACGGCTGAGAGCCTTGGGCACAAGCCGCCAAGCGACGATCCAATACAGCAATCCGGTCAGCAGGTCAAAGAAGGCCCAGGCGAACAGGAAGCGGCCCACGGTCGGCCCCAGAAGAATGATCAGCAACGAGGCGAGCAACCGGCCCGCCGGGACCACCGCTTCGACATAGGTGCCGAGGTCGAAGCGGTCGAGAACGCGAACGATGCCGTTTGGTGTGGTCATCCGCGACCACAGCAATGCCACGTTGAACCAGAAGGCCATGTCGATGAATTCGGGATTGAGGCTGAGCGCCCCTCCGAACCCGTAGTAAACGACGAAGGCGACCAGAGTCCCAACCGCCGCACCGGAAACGTCGATAGCCCCGCACAGCCACACGAGACGCCCGAAACTGCGCCAATCCCTGCGGCGCGAAGGCTCGGCACCGAACTTCACCACTGTCTGCCAGGTCTGGAAGCTTGCCAGCGCAACCAGCGCTAGGCCGGTCGCAAAAATGAGCGAAAAGTGGCCGAAGTCCTTGAGACCGAGCGAGCGCGAGAGGATGGCAAGATAGGCGATGGAGCAGATCGCCCCGAAGCCCTTGCCACCCATCAGCCAGGCGACATTCTTGAGGATATTGAGCAGACCGCCACGCCGGGGCTCGCCGGGCCGATCCATCTCCTCTGCCGCAAGTTTCATCATCAATCCCAATGCGGCGCGCAGCCTCAGGCTCGACGGCGCGGTAGCCGTTGGCGTCTATCTAGGCAAATGGCGCAAGCCGGCTATTCGCTTTGCATCGGCGAGCCGTTGCCTTATCCGCGCGGCCTATGTCCCGGGCGGTTTTCCTGTTCAACCACGACGCGGCGCATCAGGTGGCCCATCTCGCTCCGGTCGCGGGCGCGATGGCTCGCCTCCATCCCGGGGTCGAGACCTTGGTGGCCTATGCCAGCGGCGCCGTCCGTGCACAGATCGAGAACCTCATCCGGCCGGAAGATGCGGCGCGCATAAACTGGCAGGAACTCTCCCTGCCGCGAGTCATCGCTGGCGCTACGCGAATGCTGGACAGGGTCGCTCCTGCCACCCGTCTTGCACGCCTTCGCTTGCACTTGCCGCTTTTCTCTTCGAGCCATGCGGTAGTTTCGACCGAGCGGACCTGTCTGAGGATCAAGCAACGCCTCGATCCTGACACTGCACCGCTGTTCATCAGGGTGCCGCACGGGACGGGCGACCGCAGCGTCACCTTCCATCCCGACCACCGGCGCTTCGATCTCAGTCTCGTCGCCGGTCCGAAAATGGAGGAGCAGCTCGTCGCCAACGGCGTCGATCCAGCCAAGATCGAGGTGACCGGCTATTCCAAGTTCGAAGGCATCGATCTTCATGCGCAGCCGGACTTCTTCGGCAACGGTCGCCCGACATTCGTCTATAATCCGCACTTCGACCCGCACCTGTCGAGCTGGTACGATACTGGACCCGAATTGCTCCGCTGGTTCGCGAGCGAGGCCGGGCAGGCTTACAATGTGATCTTCGCACCGCATGTCATGCTGTTCCGCAAGGCCATCCACATCTCACCCGAATACAAGGTCGGTAGAGTGCGCCCCGAAATCCCGGAGGAGGCGATGGCGGCGTCGAACATCCTTATCGACATCGACGGGCCGCGCCTGTTCGACATGTCCTATATGCTCGCCGCGGACGGCTACATCGGCGATGCATCGAGCCAGATCTACGAGTTCCTCGTGCGACCGCGGCCTGTATTCCTGCTGGATCCGAACGGCGCATTGGGTTCGCAAGGCGAGACGGCGCTGCCCTTTCTGCGGACCGGGGAGAGGGTGGAGAGTACCTCGGGTGTGGTTTCCGCACTTGCCCGGTGGGAAGCAGTCGGCGAGCGCTATCGCCCCGAGCAGAAGCGGCTGATCGCGCGCACTTTCGCGCTGTCCGAAACACCCGCATCCGAACGAGCCGCCAACGCCATCGCGGCTGCGGTCGCAGGCCGTGAGGGCGGAGCGCGATGCGGATAGCATATGTGATCAATTCCATGGAGGGAGGCGGCGCACAGACACCTCTGCCCAAGATCGTCCGGGCCTTGGAACGAGCAGGTGCGCGGGTTCGCATCATGGCACTCACCAGGCGCGACGGACTTGCCGTAGAGCGGTTGAGGGCAGAGGGCATCGAACCCGTCGTGCGCGACGGCGGCGAGAAGGACCAGGTGGCCGCCTACCGCTGGATCCGCGATCAGACGCGGGGCTGGGGCGCGGACGCACTCTGGACCTCGCTGACCCGCGCGACGCTGCTTGGACAGCTTGCGGGCCGAAGTCTCGGCATCCCGGTCGTGAGCTGGCAGCACAATGCGTTTCTCAAGCCATGGAACGAGCGGCTGCTGCGCTGGCGTGCAGCTGCGACCGACATCTGGGTAGCGGACAGTTCGCAGGTCGCCGCGCTGACCGGCGAGCGACTGGGCATTCCGGCCGATCGGCTTGTAACATGGCCCATCTTCGCGGCCGAACCGAATGCTCCCCGGGCGCAGCCCTGGCAGCCGGGAGAGACCCTGCAGATCGGCAGCCTCGGCAGGCTCCACCCCAACAAGGGGTACGACATCCTTATCGACGCACTCGCTATCATGCACTCTGGCTCCTGGGCGCCGAAAACACGCTACCGAATTGCGATCGCCGGAGCCGGCGGGGACGAGAGCGCGTTGCGCGCGCGTGCTAAGGCCCTCGCCCTCGATACGATCGACTTCATCGGGTTCGCCAGCGACCCCGCAGGCTTCCTGGCGAAGCTTCACCTTTATGTGCAGCCCTCGCGCCGAGAAGGCTTCTGCATCGCCGCGCACGAGGCAATGCAGGCGGGCCTTCCCGCCATCGTGTCCCGCACAGGGGAAATGCCCTTTACCGTCGACGCGCCCGCTACGGGACGCGTCGTCGAGGTCGCCGACCCTAATTCGCTGGCCAGGGCGCTCGGCGAGTTGCTGGATGCCCCGCAAGACCTTGCTGCGATGGGCCGCGAAGCACGCGCACGGGTGCTGGACAGGTTCTCGCGGGAGAGGTTCGACGCAACGGGGGCGGTGATCGTTGGCCGGCTCGAAGAGCTGCTCAGTCGGCGCTGAGCACCCGCCAACCGCGGGCCTGGGCCCTTGTCCTCTTGGCAGAACTTGCGCTGATGAAGATCGGGTCGTCTGCCAGTTCCAGCAGCGGCGCATCGGCAAAGCTGTCGCTCACGAAGCGCAGCTCGCTTTCCTCCAGCGAGTGGCCCTCCTGATCGGCCCACTGCCGAACGCGCGCGAGCTTTGTCTCGCCGTGACAATTTCCGCCCGGGATCGAACAATCGTCCCAGCGCGTCCCGATCACCGTATCGATCCGGAGATGGTCGGCGAAAGCCTTGGCGTAGAATTCGAACGCTGCTGTCGCGACGACGATACGCGCGCCTTGGGTTCGATCTTCCTCGAGCAAGGCAAGGGCCGCAGGCATGAACCCGTCATTGTCCGCACGACGGGCTGCGAACTGCCGGCCCAATTTCTCGAGCGTTGCGATGTCTGCCATGCCGAGCATCAGCCGCATCCCGCGGGTCTTGAGCCTGCTTCGATCGTAAAGCCCTGCGCGATATCCAATCATCATCGCCACCCAGACCGGCAGCAGCGCCAATCGCCAAGGCGCGATCCGCTGCGCGGCGAAGACCAGAAATGGCGTGAAGGTGGCCCGCCGGGTCAACGTGTTATCAAGGTCGTAAATGGCGAGCCGCATTGTCGGCGTCTGCCAGCGAGGCACGGCAGGATCAAGCTGACGAACGATTCGCTCCGAGGTCGCGGTTCGACATGACGTGTTGAGAAACTGGCTGGGGTGGCAGGGATCGAACCTGCGAATGCCGATACCAAAAACCGGTGCCTTACCACTTGGCTACACCCCAGCACGAGCGGGCCCCTATAACGGCTTGCACGGCGATGAAAAGGGGGGACCTCCCGGAGCCGTCCATGGGACCAGCGGACGCAACCGCCGGTCGCGTCCGGACTTCAGCAGCCTAGAGAGCCTTGCCTTCGAAATCCGCAGCCGAATGGCGCTCGCGCAATTGCTCGTCCTCTTCGCCCCAGGTTTTGTTGACGATCCGGCCGCGCTTCACCGCGGGTCGCTCGGCGATGGCTTTCACCCAGCGGTCGACATGCTCGTATTCGTGAATCGAGAGGAACTTGCGCGCTTCGCCGTAAATTCCGCCGAAAACGAAGGGCGCGATCCAAGGGAAGGCGGCGATGTCGGCGACGGTGTAATCGTCGCCGCCGAGATATTGCGAGCGCTCGAGCCGCTTGTCTGCGACGTCGAACAGCCGCTTGGTTTCCATCGCATAGCGGTTGATCGGATATTCGTATTTTTCGGGCGCATAGGCGTAGAAATGACCGAAGCCGCCGCCGATGAAGGGTGCGCTCCCGACCTGCCAGAACAGCCAGCTGAGCACTTCGGCGCGGGTGTGATCGGTCGGCAGAAAGGCACCGAATTTTTCGGCCAGATGCATCAGGATGGCGCCGCTCTCGAACACCCGCACGGGCTTGTCGCCGCTGCGGTCGAGCAGGGTGGGGATCTTGGCGTTGGGGTTGAGATCGACGAATCCCGAGGCGAACTGGTCGCCATTGCCGATATCGATCGTCCAGGCGTCGTATTCCGCGCCCGAATTCCCGGCCTCGAGCAGTTCCTCGAGCATGATCGTCGCCTTCACGCCGTTCGGGGTCGCGAGCGAGTAGAGCTGGAAGTCGTGCTTGCCCAGCGGCAGCTCCCTGTCTTCGCGCGCACCCGCGGTCGGGCGGTTGATGCTGGCGAATTTGCCGCCGTTCTCGGCATCGTGCGACCAGATTTCGGGCGGAGTATAGGGGGCGTCGGGCAAAGCAAGTCTCCTGGCGTGTGTGCGGCACAGGTGGGGCGCGAAACACCGGGAGGCAAGCGGAACCGGATCGCTGCCCGGGCGGTTTGGCCTTCACCATGACGAAGCTCATCTATGTCGACGACGATCTCCCCGGGATCACCCGCAAGCGCGCCGGCCGGGGCTGGGCCTATTACGACCCCGACGGCAAGCTGATCGCCGATCGCCTGGAGAAGCGGCGGCTGAGTGCGATCGCGCTGCCGCCGGCCTATATCGATGCCTGGTTCTGCCCGGCGCCCAACGGGCATATCCTTGCCACCGGCTATGACGCCAAGGGTCGCAAACAGTATCGCTACCATCCCGATTTTCGCGCCAAGCAGGAAAGCGAGAAATACGACGGCTGCATCACCTTCGGCAATCTGCTGCCGCTCGTGCGTCGCCGCGTCGAGGAGGATTTGCGCGCCCGCACGCTGACCCGCGAGCGCGCGGTGGCGAGCGTGGTGCGGCTGCTCGATCTGGGCGCGGTCCGGATCGGGAACGAGGGATATGCGGCGCGCAACAAGAGCTACGGTGCGACGACCCTGCGGCAGCGTCATGCCGAGGTAACCGGTCACACGCTACGGTTGCGGTTCAAGGGCAAAGGCGGCAAGCTGCGCGAGATGACGGTCACCGACAGCAGTCTGGCACGGGTGGTGCGCAGGATGCAGGACCTGCCCGGGCAACACGTTTTCCAATATATCGATGACGAGGGCGAGCATCACGCGGTCGGATCATCCGACGTGAACGCCTATCTGCGCGAGACGATGGGTGAGGATTTTACGGCGAAGAATTTCCGCACCTGGCATGCGAGCGTGCTTGGTTTCAGCCTGCTGGCCGCCAGCGAAGAGGTGCTGACCATCAAGGCGGTGCTGGAAGAGGTCGCTGCGCATCTCGGCAATACTCCGGCTGTGACGCGCAAGAGCTACGTCCACCCGGCGGTCATCGATCTGATCAGCAAGCAGGCCGCGTGGCGAGAGACCTTGAGCTTGCCGCGCAGCACCAAATGGCTCAGCCGCGAAGAGCGCGGTCTGCTCGCCCTGCTGCAGGACGGACCGCGTGCCGCCGAGCTCCTCGCCGCGTGAAGTCCGGTCTGGTCGATTGCGTGGCGGAGTGTCTGCCGATACGGAAGACGGCATGACTCAGGCCCACCCCTTCTTCGACATCCACACCCATGGCTTCGTGCGTGTAGCGACCAGCACCCCCAAGGTGCGCACCGCCGATGTCGCCTATAATGCCGAAGGGATCGTCAGCGAAGCGCGCAAGGCCGCGGATCGGAATGTGGATCTGCTGCTCTATCCGGAATTGTGTCTTTCTTCCTATGCGATCGACGATCTGCATATGCAGGGCGCACTGCTCGACGCGGTGGAGATTCATCTCGAGAAGGTGGTCGAGGCGAGCCGCGAATTTCCGACTGTGCTGGTGATCGGTGCGCCGCTGCGCCGCAACGGACGGATCTACAATTGCGCCATCGCCATCGCGCGCGGCACGATCCTGGGCGTGGTGCCCAAGAGCTATCTGCCGAACTACCGCGAGTTCTACGAAAAGCGCTGGTTCGCGCACGGACGCGATTGCATCGATCTCGCGATTTCGATCAATGGGGCGGAAGTGCCGTTCGGGATCGATTTGATCTTCGCGCATGAGAGCATTCCGGGTTTCGTCTTCGGGATGGAGATTTGCGAGGACTTCTGGAGCCCGGTTCAGCCGGGCACGCAGGCGGCGCTCGCGGGCGCGACTATCCTGCTCAACCTGTCTGCGTCCAACATCACCATCGGCAAGTCGGATGAGCGCCATCTGCTCAGCCGCGCCAGTTCCGCGCGCTCGGTCTGCGCTTATGCCTATTCAGCGAGCGGTCACGGTGAAAGCACCACCGATCTCGCCTGGGACGGGCAGGGGATGATCTACGAACTGGGCGATCTGTTGGTCGAAAGCGTCCGCTTCGATCGCGAACCCGAGTTGAGCATCGCCGACATCGACTGCCAGCGGATCCTCAGCGACCGGATGCGGATGCAGACGTTCAACGATGCCGCAGAGGCTTCCGGACGGCCCGAAGATCACTTTCGCACCGTGGTTTTCGATCACGAGCCCCGGGGCGGTGACATCGGCCTGAACCGTCCGGTGCGCCGCTTTCCCTTCGTCCCCAATCGCAAGCTCAAGCTCGACGAGGATTGCTACGAAGCGTTCAACATCCAGGGGGAGGGCATCGTCCGCCGGATCGAGGCGACCGATCCGCAGTCGCTCGTCATCGGCGTTTCGGGAGGGCTCGACAGCACCCACGCGCTGATCGTCGCCGCCAAGGCCTGCGACACGCTCGGCCTGCCGCGCTCCACCATTCGCGGCTACACGCTCCCCGGCTTCGGCACCTCGGACACCACCAAATCGAATGCCTGGAAGCTGATGGAGGCGCTCGGTATCACCGCCGAGGAGATCGACATCAAGCCGACCGCGCGGCTGATGCTCGAGAACATCGGTCATGCCTTCGCCGGAGGCGAGCCGGTCTATGATGTGACCTTCGAGAACGTGCAGGCGGGGCTGCGGACCGATTACCTGTTCCGGCTGGCCGGCCAGCATGGCGGCTGGGTCATCGGCACCGGCGATCTGAGCGAACTCGCGCTGGGCTGGTGCACTTACGGCGTCGGCGATCAGATGAGCCATTACAACGTCAACGCGGGCGTGCCCAAGACCCTGATCCAGTATCTGATCCGCTGGACCACGACCACCTCCCAGTTCGATGCGGAATGCGATGCCGTGCTGCTGGCGATCCTCGGCACCGAAATCTCGCCGGAGCTGATCCCGGTGGGCGAAGACGGGGAGATCCAGAGCACTGAGGGCAAGATCGGACCCTACGAGCTCAACGACTTCTTCCTGCATCACATCATGCGGTGGGGCCACAAGCCCAGCCATGTCGCCTTCCTCGCATGGCACGCCTGGAAGGATGCGAGGGCCGGGCTGTGGCCCGAAGGTTTCGCGGAGGACCGCAAGAACGAGTACAGCCTCGAGATCGTCGCCGGCTGGCTGGAGAAGTTCCTGAGGCGCTTCTTTCAGTACAGTCAGTTCAAGCGCAGTGCGCTGCCCAACGGGCCCAAGGTCAGCCCGGGGGGGGCGCTCAGCCCGCGCGGTGACTGGCGCGCGCCGAGCGATGCGGTGGCGGATCTGTGGCTCGCCGAGCTGCGCGATAATCTGCCGCGCTAGGAAACCTGCGCAGCGCGCAACCGTTGAAGGGAGCAATCTAGGATGTCTTCCCGCATGACCGCGCGTATCAATGCCATCGCCACAGCAGTGCCCGCTTGCGACTTCGAACAGGATTATCGCCACTGGGCGATGCGCCGGCTTGAAGGTCGCCGCGAGGCGAAGCTCTATGCGCGGATGGCGGAGCGTTCCGGGATCGAGCATCGCTGGTCGGTACTTGATGAAGAAGACGCGAAGCTCGACGAGGGTGCCGGTTTTTACGCCGCCGAACCACCGAGCACTGCGGATCGCATGGAACTTTATGCCAGAGAAGCACCCGAACTGGCGCTGACGGCCATCGCGAAGCTGGGCGATCTCGGTTCAATCACACATATCGTCGTTGCAAGTTGCACCGGGTTCGTGGCGCCGGGGATCGACCAGATCATCGCCCGGCGGCTTGGGCTGGCGGGCTCGGTCGAGCGGGTGCTGATCGGCTTCATGGGCTGCTACGCCGCGGTCACCGCGCTGCGCACCGCGCGCCATATCGTCCGCAGCGAGGCGGGTGCGCGCGTGCTGGTGGTCACGGTCGAGCTTTCGAGCCTCCACCACCAGGACCACGACGAGATCGAGCCGCTGCTCGCCGGCGCGCAATTCGGCGACGGCGCCGCGGCGGCGATCGTCAGCGGCGAAGGTCCGGGTCTCGAACTGGGCGAGGGCCTTTCCGCGACGCTGGAGGACAGCGACGGGCTGATCACCTGGCATATCGGCGACACCGGCTTCCACATGCATCTCTCGGGCGAGGTCCCGGGCCGGATCCGCGACGCGTTGCTCAACCCCGAGGTCCGCGCGCGGATCGCGCCGCAAGCTCTGCCAGAGGCCTTCGCGGTCCATGCCGGGGGGCGCTCGATCCTCGACGCGGTCGAGAGCGGGCTCGGGCTCGCGCCCGATGCGCTCGACCATTCGCGCGCGGTGCTGCGCGATTTCGGCAATATGTCCTCCTCGACGCTGATGTTCGTGCTCGAACGCACGCTGCGCGACGCCCCGCGCAATGGGGTCGCGCTGGCCTTCGGCCCGGGGCTGGCGATGGAAGGCTTCCGCTTCGGCTGGAGCGGGTGATCGCGCATGCTTGACGACCGCCTGATTGCCCAGGAGATGATGGACGAGCCCGGCATGGATCTGGCCACCTATCGCGACGTCCTGCAGGATCTCGCCAAGGTCAACCGCCTGACCCAGGCCTATCGACCGACGCTGGACTATCTCGAGCGCGCGCTGAAGGGCCGCGATACCTTTCGCCTGCTCGATGTCGGTTTCGGCGATGGCGACATGCTGCGCGAGATCGCCGCCTGGGCGAAGCGCAAGGGCAAGACCGCCTATCTGGTCGGGGTCGATCTCAATCCCAAGAGCAAGGTCGTGGCGCGCGAGAGCACGCCCTGCGACCTGCCGATCGAATATTGGACCGGCGATTATGCCGAGGTGATCGCGCGCGATTTCGACGTCGTCATCTCCAGCCTGGTCGCGCATCACATGACGCATGACGAACTGGTCGCCTTCCTGACTGCGATGGATACGCACGCCAGATGCTGCTGGCTCGTCAACGATCTCCACCGTCACGGCTTCGCCTATTTCGCCTATCCGCTGCTCGCGCAGCTGGCCGGCTGGCACCCGATCGTGCGCCACGACGGGCATATGTCGATCGCGCGCTCCTATCGCCCTGCGGAATGGAAGCAGCTCCTCGCGGAGGCCGGGATCAGCGACGCGCGGGTACGGCGGGTTTTCCCCTTCCGGCTTTGCGTCGAAAAGCGGGTCTGATGGCGCCGGCGGACGCTCCGGTGATCCTCGGGGCAGGACCTGCCGGGTGCGCCGCCGCGATCGTCCTGGCGCGGGGCGGGGCGGAACCCCTGCTGATCGATCGCGACGCCGAGGTCGGCGATGCGCTGTGCGGCGGCTTCATGAGCTGGCGCACCGCCGCCACCCTTCGCAGCCTCGGGATCGATCTGGCCCAGCTCGGCGCGCAGAGGGTGACCGCGCTGCGGCTGTTTGCCGGAGACAAGTCCGCGCGGAGTACCTTGCCCGAACCCGCTTGGGGGCTTTCGCGCCGCGCCTTCGACACCGCGCTGCGCCGCACCGCGGTCGACGCAGGGGCACGGCTCGAAATCGACACCATCCGGTCGCTGGCGCCGGGCTGCGCCAGCGGCGCGGCGCGCGACTACCGCTCCGATTCGCTGTTTCTCGCCAGCGGCAAGCACGATCTGCGCGGGGCGACCCGCCCCCGCGATGCACGCGATCCGGCGCTAGGGCTGCGCTTTCGGATCGCGTCCGATCCACGGCTGACCGCGCTGATCGGCGAGAGCATCGAACTCCACCTGTTTGCGGGCGGCTATGCGGGGATCGTGCTGCAGGAGGATGGCAGCGCCAATGTCTGTCTTGCCTTGCGCAAATCGCTGCTCGCGCGCGCGGGCAATGATCCGGCGCAGTTGCTCGACATGCTCGCGGACCAGTCCTCAGCCTTCGCCGCGCGGTTGCGGTTCGCGCCCGCCAATCCGCGCTTCGATACCATCGCTGCGGTTCCCTATGGCTGGATTACGCAGGACACCGCGCCCGGGCTGTTCCGGCTGGGCGATCAGGCCGCGGTGATCCCGAGTCTCGCGGGGGAGGGCATGAGCATCGCCATCGCCAGCGGGATTGCCGCGGCGCAGGCCTGGCAGCAGGGGGGAGGCGCGGCGGCGCCCAGCTATCAGCAGGAGTTTGCCGGCCGCGCCCGGCGCCCGGTGCGGGTAGCAGAAGCGATCTGGCACACCGGCGAGCATGCCACGGGCGGCCGCGCGCTGACTCAGGTGGCGCAGAGCCTGGCTCCGGCGGCCCGGCTCGCCATGCGGCTCAGCCGGATCGCCGCCTAGCGCAGGAAGCTTTGGGATCGTCCCACTGAACTCCTCCCCCCTTCAGAGGGAGGTTGGGCGGGGGTGTCCCACGCCCCGATGACGTGGACGCGCGCCTGCGGCGCGCGCCCCCACCCCCGGCCCCTCCCCGAGGGGAGGGGAGATTTCAGCCTGCGCCAATCCCGTTCGGGCGCTCGTCCCTAGAGCTTCGTTACCCAGCCGCGGTCGTCGGCGACGGTGCCGCGCTGGATCCCCACCAGCCGGTCGCGCAGCCTAGTGGTGAGATGGCCGGGGCCGCCCGAGCCGATGGTGAACTCGCCATCGGGCCCCGCGACCGTGCCGACCGCGGTGACGACCGCCGCAGTACCGCAGGCCATGGTCTCGAGCAGATGGCCGGTGCTCGCATCGATGCGCCACTGGTCGATGCTGTAGGGTTCCTCGCGCAGGCTAAGGCCTTCGTCGCGCAGCAGCGCGATCAGGCTGTCGCGGGTGATCCCGGGAAGGATCGTTCCGGTCAGCGGAGGGGTGACCACGCTGCCGTCGTCGAAGACGAAGAACAGGTTCATCCCGCCCAGTTCCTCGATCCATTTCTTCTCCACCGCATCGAGGAACACGACCTGGTCGCAGCCCTGCGCGGTGGCTTCGTCCTGCGGCACGAGGCTGGCGGCGTAATTGCCGCCGGTCTTGGCGAAGCCGGTGCCGCCGGGCGCCGCGCGGGTGTAGTTGCGGCTGACCCAGATCTTGACCGCCGGAGCGCCCGATTTGAAATAACCGCCCACCGGGCTGGCGATAACCATATATTTGTACTGCCGCGCCGGGCGCACGCCGAGAAAGGCTTCGCTGGCGAACATGAAGGGCCGCAGATAGAGCGCGCCGCCCTCGATCTCGGGGTACCAGTCGCGGTCCTTGAGCACGAGCTGGCGGACCGATTCGAGAAACAGTTCTTCGGGCAGTTCGGGCATCGCCATCCGCCGCGCCGAATCGTTGAAGCGGCGGGCATTGGCCTCGGGGCGGAACAGCGCAAAACTGCCGTCTTCGTAGCGATAGGCCTTCATGCCCTCGAAGATTTCCTGCGCGTAGTGCAACACCGCCGCCGCCGGATCGAGCGTGATCGGCTGGCGCGGGCCGATCCGTGCGGCGAACCAGCCGCCCTTGTCCGCATCATAGTCGATCTCGACCATATGATCGGTGAAGAGCTTGCCGAAGCCGGGGTCGGCGAGCGCCTGCTGGCGGGTTGCACCGGGGACGGGAGCGGGGTGGGCGATCTGTTCGAAGTTCATCCCGAGCGGGTAATCTGCGCAAGGGCGCAGGGCAAGCCATGTGAAGATACCATCAGCCAGCCCATCCCCAAATGGATGAAAAGAGCGCCGATGAGCAACTATATTGCACTGGCGAACAAAATGCTTTGCCAACATGTGAAGGGCAGCCCCGTCCCGGCGCAAGCGCTCGGGATGGAACTGCCCTTCGCATGGTCAGCGGCGGGAAGCGCCGCTTCACGGAGCCTCTAAGGGTAGGTTTTACCGATAGTGCTCCGCGCGGAAACTTGCCGACCTCTCTGCTGAACCATGAGACATCGGATCACCTCCTTTCGCGCTGTTAGAGCCAAAGTACCCCGTCTCCGGGGACAAGACCGCGTTTCGCCGCTGATCTTGAGTGGCAATCTGTTGCCTGTGCGCGATTAAAACAAGTCTTGTATAAAAGTTTTCCCACGTCAGTATCGGCCGCTTGCGAGTTGCCGATGCCGAAACGCGTTCTGTTACCGATCAGCGACAGTCTTCGATCACGCGGGTGACTTCTGCCCATGCCGGAATATAGAGCGTCGGCGAGCCCTGGGCCTCGATCGCGAAGCGGCCCTTGGTCAGCGCCATCGCATCAAGGATCGGGTCGCGCGCCGGGATCGCCACTGCCACCGAGGATGTCTGGCCCGCGACCGGCTCGGCAGTGACCACGCGCTCGGCGGTCTCGGTGCGGATGCGCAGCGGGACCGGCTGGGACGCGCTCGATTCGCGGGTCAGCACGATTGCGCGCCGGGCGCTGTCGCAGCGCATTGCGAAGCCCGCACCGGCGCCGGGCGAGCCGAATTGCGCCAGCGAGCCGCCCGCCTGCTGGCGATAGTTCCAGTCACCGGCGCTGCGCGGGGCGTCCATCCAATTGGCATAGGTCTGCTGCGGTGTGGGGATCGGGGTGGGCGTGGGGCGCACCTCGACCGGGGCGGGAGCCGGCGTAGGTGCCGGCCGCGGCGCCGGGATGCAGGCGGCGAGCGCGAAGGTGAGACCAAGGGCGGCGGCCAAATGGCTGTAGATCGGTTTCATAACCGCTCAATGCGCGCTAGGCCGCTTGTTTCCAATGGATCATCGCAAGCCATGAGCACAAAACGCCGGATTGATCAGCTGCTCGTCGAGCGCGGGCTGGTTGAGAGCCGCACTCGCGCGCAGGCGCTGGTGATGGCGGGGCTGGTGTTTTCGGGCGAGACCAAGCTCGCCAAGCCGGGCCAGCAATTGCCCGGGGACGCGCCGCTCGAGGTGCGCGGACGCGATCATCCCTGGGTCAGCCGCGGCGGGATCAAGCTGGCGCATGCGCTCAAGCATTTCGAACTCGACCCGGCGGGGGCCGTCGCGATGGATATCGGCAGCTCGACCGGGGGCTTCACCGATGTGCTGTTGGAGGCGGGCGCGGATCACGTGTTCGCGGTCGACAGCGGGACCAACCAGCTCGCGTGGAAGCTGCGCCAGGATCCGCGCGTCACCGTGCTCGAACAGACCAGCGCGCGGATCCTCACGCCTGCGATGATCGACCGACCCTGCGGCTGGGTGGTCTGCGATGCGAGTTTCATCGGATTGGCCAAGGTGCTGGAGCGCCCGCTGGAGCTGGCAGCGCCGCGTTGCCGGCTGGTGGCGCTGATCAAGCCGCAGTTCGAGGTCGGCCGCGAGGAAGTGGGCAAGGGCGGGGTGGTGCGCGATCCGGCGCTCCACGAGCGGGTCTGCGCCGAGGTGCGGGACTGGGTAGAAGGGCTGGGCTTTGCGGTACAGGGGATTGTAGAAAGCCCGATCACCGGGCCCGAAGGCAATGTCGAGTTCCTGATCTCGGCGCTACGCGGCGCGTGATGGGGCAGGCGGAATCGGGCCGCGGTATTGTGCGAAGCGGCTGCGCTGGCTAACCGCTCGGGGCACCAGATTTCAGGGGAACTCAATGTCCGCCAATATCGCCGAAATGGAACGTCGCCGCGACGCCGCGCATCTGGGCGGGGGCCAGAAGCGCATCGACGCGCAGCACGCCAAGGGCAAGCTGACCGCGCGCGAGCGGCTCGAGGTGCTGCTCGACGAGGACAGTTTCGAGGAAGTCGACACCTATGTCGAACACGACTGCACCGATTTCGGGATGCAGGACCAGAAGATCCCCGGCGATGGCGTGGTCACCGGATCGGGGACGATCAACGGAAGGCTGGTGTTCGTTTTCTCGCAGGATTTCACCGTCTTCGGCGGGTCTCTTAGCAAACGCCATGCGGAGAAGATCTGCAAGGTGATGGATATGGCGCTGAAAGTCGGCGCGCCCGTGATCGGGATCAACGACAGCGGCGGCGCGCGGATCCAGGAGGGCGTGGCGTCGCTCGGCGGCTATGCCGAGGTGTTCCAGCGCAACGTGCTCGCCAGCGGCGTCGTGCCGCAGATCAGCCTGATCATGGGCCCCTGCGCGGGCGGGGCGGTCTATTCCCCGGCGATGACCGACTTCATCTTCATGGTGAAGGACAGTTCCTACATGTTCGTCACCGGGCCCGAGGTGGTCAAGACGGTGACAAACGAGGTGGTGACGCAGGAGGAGCTGGGCGGGGCGGTGACTCACACCACCAAGACCAGCGTCGCCGATCTCGCCTTCGAGAACGATATCGAGACGCTGCTCGCAACGCGCGATTTCTTCGACTTCCTGCCGCTCTCCAATAGGCTCGAAGTGCCCGAGCGGCCCACCGCCGACGCCTGGGACCGCGAGGAGCCCAGCCTCGACACGCTGATCCCCGACAGCGCCAACCAGCCCTACGACATGCACGAAGTCATCGCCAAGGTGCTGGACGAAGGCGATTTCTTCGAGATCCAGCCGGCGCATGCGGGCAATATCCTGTGCGGCTTCGGCCGGGTGGAGGGCCGCACGGTGGGCGTGGTCGCCAACCAGCCGATGGTGCTGGCAGGCGTGCTCGACATCAACTCCAGCAAGAAGGCTGCGCGCTTCGTGCGCTTCTGCGACGCGTTCGGCATCCCGATCGTGACCTTCGTCGACGTGCCGGGCTTCCTTCCCGGCACCGCGCAGGAGCACAATGGCATCATCAAGCACGGCGCCAAGCTGCTGTTCGCCTATGCCGAGGCGACCGTCCCCAAGATCACCGTGATCACCCGCAAGGCCTATGGCGGCGCCTACGACGTCATGGCTTCCAAGCATCTGCGCGGCGATTTCAACTACGCCTGGCCGACCGCCGAGATCGCGGTGATGGGCGCCAAGGGCGCGGTCGAGATCATCTTTCGCCAGGACCGCGACAATCCCGAAAAGATCGCCGAGAAAACGAAGGAATACGAGGACCGCTTCGCCAATCCCTTCGTCGCCGCCTCGCGCGGCTATATCGACGAGGTGATCCACCCCCGCGCCACCCGCCGCCGCATCGCGCTGGGGCTGCGCAAGCTGCGCGGCAAGGTGCTCGAGAACCCGTGGAAGAAGCACGACAATATCCCGTTGTGAGCGAAGGCTCGGGCGATGAAATGATGAACGCCATCACCGCCCCGTCTTAACTCGGTTCAGGGTCCAGCTCGCCCAAGGCGATGTCGGAGCGGGTCGAGAGTTGGATGCTGAAACGAGTTCAGCATGACGAATCGAGAGGAGTGTGCGCATGAAACTGGGCCGTTTGAATCACATCGGGGTGGCCACTCCGAGCATCGCCGACTCGATCGCGCATTATCGCGATACGCTCGGCGCGACCGCGATCGCCGATCCGTTCGACATGGCCGAGCAGGGGGTGAAGGTCTGCTTCGTGGATACGCCAGGCGAGAACGGAACCCACGGCACACAGATCGAGCTTATCGAGCCGCTCGGTCCCGACAGCCCCATCGCCAAGTTCATCCAGCAGAACCCCGCCGGCGCGCAGCACCATGTCTGCTACGAGGTCGAGGATATCGAAGACGCGCGCAAATGGTTCGAGGAACTGGGCAAGCGCATCCTCGGCCCCACCCGCATCGGGGCGCACGGCACGCCGATCTTCTTTCTGCACCCCAAGGACATGATGGGGCAGCTGACCGAGATTATGGAAACGCCGAAGGGCGATTCGCACTGGTCTAACTGACCGGCGAGCGAGAGAGGACGACCATGCTATTCTACGACAGCCCGAACCCCGCACCCAACCCGCGCCGGGTGCGGATCTTCGCCGCCGAGAAGGGGATCGAGCTGCCATCGCAGGAAGTCTCGATCCCGCAGCGCGAGCAGAAGGCGCCCGAGTTCGTTGCGAAGAACCCGCGGGGGCAGACGCCGATCCTCGAGCTGGACGACGGCACGATCATCGCGGAAAGCGTCGCGATCATGCGCTATCTCGAGGCGCTCAACCCCGAGCCGCCGCTGTTCGGCAGCACCCCGCTCGAGATCGCCGAAATCGAGATGTGGAACCGGCGGGTCGAGTTGGTCCTGATGCTTCCGGTAGGCGCGGTCTGGGTGCATACCCATCGCTTCACCGCCGCGCTTCCGGGTCGCAATGCCGAATGGGGCGAAGCCAATCGGCCGCGCGTGGAAGAGGCGATGCGGTTCTTCGATAGCTCGCTCGACGGGCGCGAATTCCTCGCGGGCAGCGCGTTCTCGGCGGCCGATATTCTGCTGGTGACGACGGTGGATTTTGCGCTGTTCGTCGGGCTGGAATTCCCCGAAGACTGCGCCAGCCTCCGCGACTGGCACGCTCGCGTTTCCGCACGGCCGAGCGC
Source organism: uncultured Erythrobacter sp. (assembly GCA_963975275.1). Lineage (GTDB taxonomy): Bacteria > Pseudomonadota > Alphaproteobacteria > Sphingomonadales > Sphingomonadaceae > Qipengyuania. Next base: position 81,922 of record CAXBFN010000004.1, read on the forward strand.
TTCCGCCTGATTGGCAAGCGCGCATCGGGGCGCTAGGCGTCTCCCATGACCGACACACCCACCTATGCCGACTGGAAGACCCTCGCCGACAAGGAGGTGAAGGGCCGCGACCTGACCTGGCACACGCCCGAGGGCATCGCGATCAAGCCGCTCTACACCTCGGCCGATGTCGCGGCCGAAGGGTCCACGCTCGACCCCGGCGTGCCCGGCATCGCGCCCTATACCCGCGGGCCCTATGCCAGCATGTACACCGGGCGCCCGTGGACGATCCGGCAATATGCCGGCTTCTCCACCGCCGAGGAAAGCAACGCCTTCTATCGCCGCAACCTGGCCGCAGGGCAGAAGGGTCTCTCGGTCGCCTTCGATCTCGCGACCCATCGCGGCTACGACAGCGACCACCCGCGCGTGCGCGGCGATGTCGGCAAGGCGGGGGTCGCGATCGACACCGTGCGCGACATGGAGATCCTGTTCGATTCGATCCCGCTCGACGAGATGAGCGTCTCGATGACGATGAACGGCGCGGTGATCCCGATCATGGCCTTCTACATCGTCGCGGGCGAGCGCCAGGGCGTGCCGCAGGCCAGGCTTTCGGGGACCATCCAGAACGACATCCTCAAGGAGTTCATGGTCCGCAATACCTATATCTACCCGCCCGAGCCGAGCATGCGGATCGTCTCCGACATCATCGCATATACCTCCGCCAACATGCCGAAATTCAACAGCATTTCGATCTCGGGCTATCACATGCACGAGGCCGGAGCGACCGCGGTGCAGGAGCTGGCCTTCACCATCGCCGACGGCAAGGAATACGCCAAGCGCGCGATGGAGACCGGGCTCGACCTGGACGCCTTCGCGCCGCGCCTGTCGTTCTTCTGGGGCATCGGCATGAATTTCTTCATGGAGATCGCCAAGATGCGCGCCGCGCGCGCGCTGTGGCACGAGGTCATGGAAGGGCTCGGCGCGCAGAACGAGAAATCCAAGATGCTGCGCACCCATTGCCAGACCAGCGGGGTCAGCCTGCAGGAGCAGGATCCCTACAACAACGTCATCCGCACCACGATCGAGGCGATGGCGGCGGTGCTGGGGGGCACGCAGTCGCTGCACACCAACGCGCTCGACGAGGCGATCGCGCTGCCGACCGATTTCTCGGCCCGAATCGCGCGCAACACCCAGCTGGTGATCCAGGAGGAAAGCGGCATCACCAATGTCGCCGATCCGCTGGGCGGCAGCTATTACATCGAGAGCCTGACCGCGGCGCTGATCGAGCAGGCGCGCGCGCTGCTCGGCGAGGTCGAAGAGGCCGGCGGGATGACCCGCTACGTCGCCAGCGGCAAGCCCAAGGCGGCGATCGAGCGTGCCGCCGCGGTCAAGCAGGCGAGCGTCGATCGCGGCGAGACGGTGGTGGTCGGGGTCAACAAGTACCGCCGCGAGACCGAGGACGAGATCGACACGCTCGATATCGACAACCACGCTGTGCGCACGAGCCAGATCGCCAGGCTGGAGAAGGTCCGCGCCACCCGCGACGACATGAGCTGCAAGGCGGCGCTCGACGCGCTGGCGCGCGGCGCGGCGCAGCGCGAGGGCAATCTGCTCGAACTCGCGGTCGAGGCGGCGCGCCACGATGCGACGCTGGGGGAGATCAGCCAGGCGATGGAAGACGCCTATGGCCGCTACGACACGCTTCCGGTGCCGGTCCGCGGCGTGTACATCGAGGCCTATGCCGGGGACGATCGCTACGCGCAGGTGGTCGAGGGCGTGAAGGCGGTCGAGCGGCGGCTTGGCCATGCGCCGCGGCTGATGGTCGCCAAGATGGGCCAGGACGGCCACGACCGCGGCGCCAATGTGATCGCCTCCGCCTTTGCCGACATGGGCTTCGAGGTGCTGTCGGGGCCGCTGTTCCAGACGCCCAAGGAAACGCTCGCCATGGCGCTCGAGGCCGAGGTCGATGCGATCGGCGCGAGCAGCCTCGCGGCCGGGCACAAGACGCTGGTCCCCGAGCTGATCGACCTGCTCAGGGAAGCGGGCCGCGCCGACATCAAGGTAATCGCCGGCGGGGTGATCCCGCAGAAGGATTACGAATTCCTGCGCGAGGCGGGGGTGCAGGGCATCTACGGACCGGGCTCCAACGTGGTCGAATGCGCGGCGGACGTGCTGCGGCTGCTGGGGCACAATATGCCGCCGGCTGGGGAGGATCTGGACGAGGCGGCGGAGTGAGTTTTGGTGAGAAGCCGGCGCTGACAGGGTGGCAGAAGTTGGGTTGCGCTGTCGTCGCTGGCTTGGGGATCATCGTAGTTTTTTTTGGACTGATTTTGGGAGTTCTTGGTCATTGCGCCCCGCATCCAGACGGAACTGGGTGCGAGAATGATGGACTGATCAAGTTCATTGCATTTCCTGGAACCGCGATCCTCTTCGTCTCGATCGGCATTCTGATGATAAGGTTTTTCATGCGAGGCAAAAAGTGATCCAAGTCCGGTCCGCTGGTCCCGGCTCAACATCACTACTCGTCACCCTGAACTTGTTTCAGGGTCCATTTCGCCTCACGCACAGCTGCTAATTAGGAAGGATGGATGCTGAAACGAGTTCAGCATGACGGGGGTGGGGAAGTCGGTGAACTCCGAGCGGCACCTCATCTCTCGTCATTGCGAGGAGCCGCAGACGGAGTCGAAGACGGCCCGGAGGGCCACCCGGCAATCCAAGGCGCCGGTCGATGGATTGCTTCGCTTTGCTCGCAAGGACGCATGAAAAGATCGACATGACCAAACGCAAATTCAGGACAAACAAGTGACCCCCAGCCCCTCCCAAATCCGCACCGACTGGACCCGCGACGAGATCGCCGCGCTGTTCGAGCTGCCCTTCACCGAATTGCTGTTCCAGGCGGCGAGCGTCCACCGCGCGAACCATCCGCCAAGCCAAGTCCAGCTGTGCACGCTGCTCAGCATCAAGACCGGCGGCTGCCCCGAGGATTGCGGCTATTGCTCGCAATCGGTGAAGGCGGACAGCGGCGTCGAGGCCACCAAGCTGATGGATGTGCAAGCCGTGCTGCAATCGGCGGCGCAGGCCAAGGACCATGGCAGCCAGCGCTTCTGCATGGGTGCCGCCTGGCGCAACCCCAAGGACCGCGACATGCCCGCGATCGTGGAGATCGTGAAGGGCGTGCGCGCGATGGGGCTCGAGACCTGCATGACGCTGGGGATGCTCACCCCGCGCCAGGCCGGCATGCTCAAGGAAGCCGGGCTCGACTATTACAACCACAATATCGACACCGGCCCCGAATATTACGAGCGCGTGATCACCAGCCGCAAATATGAGGACCGCCTCGATACGCTGCACAACGTGCGCGGGGCGGGGATCAACGTCTGTTCGGGCGGGATCGTCGGGATGGGCGAGACGCGCGCCGACCGGGTGGGCTTCGTCCACACGCTCGCCACGCTGCCGCAGCACCCCGAGAGCGTGCCGGTCAACGCGCTGGTCCCGGTCAAGGGCACGGTGCTGGGCGACATGCTTGCCGACACGCCGCTGGCCAAGATCGACGACATCGAATTCGTCCGCACCGTCGCGGTGGCGCGGATCTGCATGCCGCTGAGCATGGTGCGGCTCTCGGCGGGACGCGAGAGCATGAGCGAGGCGACGCAGGCGCTGTGCTTCCTCGCAGGCGCGAATTCGATCTTCACCGGCGACAAGCTGCTGACCGCCGCGAATGCCGGCGACGCCAGCGACGCGGCGCTGTTCGCCAAGCTGGGATTGCAGCCGCTGCAGGGCGAGGAGCCGATGCGGGCGGAGCGGGTGGCCGAGGTGGAACCGGCGGAGTGAGTTTGCCGAGCACGTCATCCCAGCGAAAGCTGGGATCTGTGTCGGTCTCGCGCGAACGTGAGACAGATCCCAGCTTTCGCTGGGATGACCAGAATCTTTGACCCTCGGCTTCTCCGTCGACGCCCTGCTGCCGAGGGCACGCGGCGGCGGGCAGCTGCGGATGGGGCTGGCGAGGCTCGACGAGAGCGAATGGTTGCAGCTCGACCCTGATCGCGCTGTGCGCGCCGAGGGGTTTGCGGACTTCCCCGCAGGCGTGCAGCTAGCGCCTGAAGCCGCGACGCCGGGGGCGGAGCTGGCGGCGATGCTCGGTCTGGCGGGCGCTCTGCCAGAGGCAGCCGCCGCGCATCACGAGGACATGTGCCTGCTCACCCGGCGCGAGAGCGAGGACGCGTATCGCCTCGTCGGCGCGGCGGTGGCCTGGCCCTCGGACTGGCACCCGGCGGAGAAGCTGGGCCGGGCGCTGACCGCGCTGCACGCGCCGATCCAGGGCTATGCCGAGCAGCTCGCCGGCGGGGTCGACCATTTCATGGACCGGCTCGAGCCGGGCAAGATTTTCGGGCGCTGCAACTGGTTCATCGCGCCTACCGTGGCGCGGCGCTGGGTGGCCCAGCCGCCCGAACTGGCCTTCGCGCATGTCGATGCCGACAATGCGGGCGAGACGCTGTTCGTCCGATCCGAGCGCCAGACGCTGCGACGCCTGCCCGCGACCGGCGCGATCCTGTTCACCATCGGGGTCTATGTCGAACCGCTCGGCGCCTTGTCTGATACCAATGTCGCGATGCTGGCGCGCGCGGTGCGCTCGCTGGTCGCGGGCGAGGGCGACCGCCGCGGCGCGGGGGCTTACGCGGCGGCGCTGATCGGCTATGCGGACGGCCGAGGCTTGGAGACGGGATCATGATGCACGCTCGATTTCACTGCGCCATCGGCGGGCGGGCGGCATGATCGCGCTGGCCCTGACATCGACGCTGGCGTTCTCGTTGCAGGCCGCAACACCGCCCCCCGAGGACCCCGATTGCGCCGAGCCACTGACCCAGACCGCGATGAACATCTGCGCCGCGCAGGATTTTCAGCGCGCCGATGCCGAGCTCAACCAGGTCTGGCGCGAGGTCCGCGCGCTCGCCAAATCCGCCGATGCCGAACCCCATGACGACGGCCAGCCGGGGTACTGGCCTACCCTGCTCGAGGCGCAGCGCGCCTGGCTCGCCTATCGCGACGCGCATTGCCGGCTGGTGGGCTACAACGCGCGCGGCGGTTCGCTGCAGCCGCTGCTGACCGCCAATTGCCGCGCCGAGTTGACCCGCGCGCGCACGCAGAGCATGCGCGCATTGCTAACCAATCAGGTGTCCGGCGAACCGAAGACCGGGACGGAGAGATAATCGTGTTCAAGAAGATCCTCATCGCCAACCGGGGCGAGATCGCCTGCCGGGTGATCACAACCGCCCGCCGCATGGGTATCGCCACCGTGGCGGTCTATTCCGACGCCGATGCGCGCGCCCCCTTCGTCCGCATGGCCGACGAGGCGGTGCGGATCGGTCCGGCGCCGGCATCGGAAAGTTATCTGATCGCCGATAAGATCATCGAGGTCTGCAAGCAGACCGGAGCCGATGCGGTGCATCCGGGCTACGGCTTCCTCTCCGAACGCGCCAGCTTCGTCGAGGCGCTCGATGCAGCCGGGATCGCCTTCATCGGCCCCCCCGCGGGCGCGATTGCGGCGATGGGCGACAAGATCGAGAGCAAGAAGCTGGCGCGCGCCGCCGGGGTCAACACCGTGCCCGGCTCCGAAGGCGCGATCGCCGACACCGCCGAGGCGCTCGAATGGGCCAACCGGATCGGCTATCCGGTGATGATGAAGGCCAGCGCGGGCGGCGGCGGCAAGGGGATGCGGCTCGCCTGGAACGACACGGACGTCGAGGAAGGCTTCGAGGCGACCCAGCGCGAGGGCCTCAACAGCTTCGGCGACGAACGGGTCTTCATCGAGAAATTCATCGAGGACCCGCGCCATATCGAGATCCAGATCCTCGGCGACAAACACGGCACCATTCTCCATCTCAACGAGCGCGAATGCTCGATCCAGCGCCGCCACCAGAAGGTGGTCGAGGAGGCGCCGTCGCCCTTCGTCACGCCCGCGATGCGCAAGGCCATGGGGGAGCAGAGCGTGGCGTTGGCGCGGGCGGTGGATTATCATTCGGCGGGCACGGTCGAGCTGATCGTCAGCGGCGCCGACCCGACGGGCGAGAGCTTCTATTTTCTCGAGATGAACACCCGCCTGCAGGTCGAGCACCCGGTGACCGAGGCGATCACCGGGATCGATCTGGTCGAGCAGATGATCCGCGTCGCCGCCGGCGAGAAACTGGCGATGAGCCAGGACGATGTCGGGATCGATGGCTGGGCGATCGAGAACCGCGTCTATGCCGAGGACCCTTATCGCGGCTTCCTGCCCTCGATCGGCCGGCTGGTGCACTATGAGCCCCCGGTCGAACCCTGGAGCGACGACGGCGAGGCGAATGGCCGCCGCGGTGTCGCCGGCGTCCGCGTCGATGACGGCGTGTTCGAGGGCGGCGAGGTCTCGATGTTCTACGACCCGATGATCGCCAAGCTTGTGACCTGGGGAGAGACCCGCGACACGGCCGCCGATCGGCAGGTGCGCGCGCTCGATGCCTTCCGCATCGAGGGGCTAGGGCACAATGTCGATTTCCTCAGCGCGATCATGCAGCATCCGCGCTTCCGCGCCGGCGAGCTGACCACGGGCTTCATCGCCGAGGAATATCCCGATGGTTTCGAGGGCGCGGCGACTTCCGACAAACTCAGGCGCGGTCTCGCCGCGGTCGGCGGGATCATCGCCACCGCCGATGCCGACCGCGCCGGCCGGATCGACCAGCAGCTCAACGGCTCCCCCTATGCACCGGGCGAATGGACGGTCCGGATTGCGGGCAAGGACTACGCGGTCGAGCTCGAGGAAGACGCGATCAGCGTCGATGGTGAACCCGTGGCGCTGGAGATGGAATACACGCCCGGCGCGCGCGTGGTCGAGATTATGCTCGACGATGAGCCGCTGACGCTGCAGCTCGCGCCGACCCGCGGCGGCTATGCGGTCACCACGCGCGGGGCCAAGCACGATCTGCGGATCCTCCAGACGCGCGTCGCGCATCTCGCCGATCACATGATCGAGAAGATCCCGCCCGATCTCTCGAAGCTGCTGATCTGCCCGATGCCGGGCCTGCTGGTGAAGCTGCATGTCGCGGAGGGCGACAAGGTCCAGCCGGGCCAGCCGCTCGCCACGGTCGAGGCGATGAAGATGGAGAACATCCTGCGCGCCGAGAAGGAAGCGACCGTGGGCACGATCAACGCCGAGGAAGGCGACAGCCTGGCGGTGGACCAGGTGATCCTCGAGCTGGAATGAGCGGGCGGGCGCGGCATGCATCTCCAATACGCGCCTGACCAGCCGCCCGCGCCGACCATCGATTTCGCGCGGTTTCTCGAGGTCGACATCCGGGTCGGCACGATCCTGTCCGCCAAAGCCTTCCCCGAGGCGCGCAAGCCGTCCTATCGGGTTGTGGTGGACTTCGGGCCGGGAATTGGAACGAGGAAAAGCTGCGCGCAGATCGCGGCCAATTACACGCTCGCCGGGCTCCCCGGGCGGCAGGTAGCCGCGGTGGTCAATTTCCCGCCGCGCCAGATCGGGCCGGCGATGTCCGAGGTCCTGGTGCTGGGCTTTGCCGATGCGGCGGGCGAGGTGGTGCTGTTCGCCCCCGACGCGCCGGTCCCGAACGGGTCGCGGCTGTTCTAGCGCTCAGTGGCTGCGCAGCTGTTCGTCGAGAAACAGTGCGACATCCGCCAGCGCCACCGCGCGGTCGAGATAGGCGTCTCCGATCGCGCGCAGCAGCACGAAGGGCAGGGTGCCCGCATCCATCTTCTTGTCGTGCAGCATGTGCTCGACCAGAGCTGCGCCGTCGCAGTCGAAGTTCAACGCAGCGAGCTCGGCGGGTAGGCCGGCGGCATCGACCGCAGCGGTAATCCGCTCGGCATCGATCATCGGCAGGTGCCCGAGCCGGGCCGAATAGCGCGCCGCGAGAACCATGCCGAGCGCCACCGCCTCGCCGTGCAGGAGAAGCTCCGAGAACCCCGCCTCGGCCTCGAGCGCATGACCGAAGGTGTGCCCCAGATTGAGCAGCGCGCGCGCGCCGCTGGTCTCGCGCTCGTCTTTGGCGACGATCCGCGCCTTCGCCGCGATGCTGGTCGCGACCGCCTGTTCGAGCGTTTTCTCGTCAAGTGCCAGCACCCTGGCGCCATTGTCTGCGAGCCAGTCGAAGAATTCGGCATCGCCCAGCACCCCGTATTTGAGCACCTCGGCATAGCCCGAACGCAATTCGCGCGGCGGGAGCGTGGCGAGCGTGGCGAGATCGGCGAGCACCAGCGCGGGCTGGTGGAACGCGCCGACGAGGTTCTTACCCGCCGCGGTGTTGATCGCGGTTTTGCCGCCCACCGAACTGTCGACCTGCGCGAGCAGCGTGGTGGGAAGCTGGATAAATCCGCAGCCGCGCTTGAGAATAGCGCAGGCGAAGCCGGTGAGATCGCCAACCACCCCGCCGCCGAGCGCGAGCACATGATCGCCGCGCTCGACGCCTTGCGCCAGCAGCCAGTCGGTCAGCCGCGCGAGTTCGGACCAGGATTTGGATGCTTCGCCCGGCGCGACATCGTACCACAGCGCGGTCCGCCCGTTCGCGCGCAGCGCCTGGTCCAGGGTGCCGCCCCAGTGCCGGCGCGCATTCGCATCCGCGATCACCGGCACCGCGGTCTTGCGCAGCAGCGGTCCGGCAAGCTCGGGAAGCCGCGTCAGCAGTCCTGGCCCGACATGCACCTCGTAGGAGCGACCGGCCAAATCGACGGGGATCACAGCCATGAATCGATCGCCTCCAGAATGCACAGCGCGGTTGCATTGTGCGGGCCATCGTCGGTTACGACATGACAATCGGCCTGCGCATAGGAATCGCCGCGCTCCTCCTTGAGCGCGAGCAGGATGGCATGCGGATCGCCGCTGCGCAGCAGCGGGCGCGAATCGCGCCGCGCGGTGCGTTCGACCAGCGTCTCGATATCGCAATCGAGCCAGACCGAGATCGCCTTGTCGCGGATCAGTGCGCGGGTTTCGGGATCAACGAAGGCGCCGCCGCCGGTCGCGATCACGCCGTGGGTCTCGCCCATCAGCCGCGCGATCACCCGCCGTTCGCCATCGCGGAAATAGGGCTCGCCGAATTCGTCGAAGATTTCCGCGACTGAGCGGTCCGCCGCGCGCTCAATCTCCTCGTCGACATCGACGAAACCGATCCCGAGCAGATTGGCGAGCCGCCGACCGACGGTGGATTTGCCCACCCCCATCAGCCCGACGAGCACGATCGGGCGATCGATCCGCCGCGCGATCCGCTCGATTTCCTGCGGGGATAGCCGTGGCGCCGTCTGGGTCATTGCTGCATGGCCTAGAGATGGGCTATCGGGCAGGCAAGCATGGCACATATTGCACGGACTAAAGCTCAGATAATGAAGGGACAGCGTATCGGCATGATCGCCGCGTTCATCCTCCTGTCGATCCTCCTGCTCGCCTGGTACGACGGCGGCGAAGAGGCGATGCGTCCGATCGAGCGGGCCGTTCCGCTGCCCGAGAACGTCCGATGACCCGCGGCTGGCTGGCGGGCGGCGCCGCGATCGTGGCGCTGGGCTCGACCCTCGCGCTGGCGCAGGGTCAGCCCGCGGACCTGCTGCCGCCGGGTTTCGACACGCCTGCTCCGACGCCCAGTCCGACCCCGACACCCGCACCCACGCCGCGCCCCACAGCCGCCCCCGCGCCATCGCCCGGTTCTGCGCCTGCGCCGGTGGCGCAGCCGGGCGAGGTGGTGCAGCCTATCCCCTCCGCGCCTTCGCAGAGCGCTTCCGCTGCCGAACTCGACGACCTGCCGACGTTGCGCGAACTCGAAAACATGTCGACCGACGAGCTCGATGAGTTGCTCGGGCTGAAACCCAAATTCGACATTCCGCCGGCCGCACGCCGCTCGACCGAACGGGTCGGGATCATCGGCCCGCAGGAAGGCGGGCTGCCGGTCGGTTCGCTCGCCAACCAACCCGCCGCGCTGGTGCGCGCAGTGCTCGCCGGGACCGACGGCGCGCTGGTGTCGCGCTGGGGCCATATCCTGCTGCGCCGCGCGCTCGCCAGCCGGCTTGCCGCCCCCGCCGGGATGGATCCGGTCGAATTCGCCGCGCTGCGCGCCGGCCTGCTCAACCGGATGGGCGAGCACACCGCCGCGCGCACGCTGGTCCAGGATGTCGACACCGCCGACTACACCAGCAGCCTCACCGGCGCGGCGCTCGACGCCTATATCGGCAGCGCCGATATCGTCGGGGCCTGCCCGGCGGTGCGGCTATCGCGCGAGAACCGCGAAGACGGCGAATGGCGGATGCTGCAGGCGATCTGCAACGCCTATGCCGGCGAGGAAACCCGCGCCGGCAACGATCTGCGGCGGCTGATGAATTCGGGCGCGGTAGCGCGGATCGATTCGCTGCTGGCGCAGCGCTATGCAGGAGCGGCAGGCGCCGGACGGCGCGCGGTGAACATCGAGTGGGACGATGTCGAGGAATTGACCCCCTGGCGCTTCGCGCTGGCCAATGCGCTGGGCGTCGAGATCCCCGAGGAGCTTTCCGGAACCCTCGCGCCCGCGCTGCAGCGCCAGACTGCCACCGCGCCGATGCTGCCGCTGGCGCAGCGTGTCGAAGGCGCGGGCATGGCCGCGGAGGTCGGAATTCTCTCCTCCGAGGCGCTGATCGATCTCTATTCCCAGATCTATGCGCTCGATGATGGCGAGGGCGAAGCGCGCACGACGGCTGCACGGCTGCGCAACGCCTATGTCGATGCCGATCCTGCCGACCGGCTCGCTGCCTTGCGCGCGATCTGGGGCGATGCGCTTGGTCAGGACTTCGGGCCTTTTGTACTCACTGCCTATGCCGCCGCGCGGATGCCGCCCGCCGAGGCCTTCGCGGAGGATGCAGCGCCGCTGATTTCCTCGATGCTCGCCGCCGGACTCGACCGCGATGCGCAGCGCTGGAGCGCGGTGGTGGACGACGGCAGTCTCGCCTGGGGAATCCTCGCGGTCGCAACGCCGGGCGCATCCGCCAGCGTGGGTGGCGGCGATATCGCGAGCTTCCTCGACAACGACGCCAGCGCCGGCCAGCACAAGTCGCGGTTGCTGGTGGCCGGTCTGGCCGGGCTGGGGCGGATCGATCCGTCGGACGCGGGCGGCTATGGCGACCTGCGGATCAATCTCGAGCGCCGGAGCGTCTGGACCGATCGCATCGCGCAGGCCGCGCAGGCCGACAATCAGGCGCTGGTCGCGCTGCTGGCGGGGCTGGGGATGCAGGGCGAAAGCTGGAAGCGGATGACCGCGCTGCACCTCTATCACATCGTGCGCGCGCTCGATGCGGTGGGGATGAACGCAGAAGCGCGGATGATCGCGGCCGAAGCGGTCGCTCGCGCCTGAGCAGGGCGGCGCGCCAGCCATGAGCGCCCCCCCATGAGCGCCATCGCCGATTTTCTCGCCATGCTCGCCGCCGAGCGCGGTGCGGCGCGCAACACGCTCGAAGCCTATCGCCGCGATCTCGAGCAGGCCGAGGCGCTCGTGGGCGAGCTGGCAGCCGCGCAACCCGCGGATCTGGCGAGGCTGGGTCACGCCTGGTCGGACCTCGCGCCGTCCTCTCTGGCGCGCAAGTCTTCGGCGCTGCGCCAGTTCTACGGTTTTCTCGCCGAGGAAGGGGTGCGCGGCGACGATCCCAGCCATGCGCTACCGCGGCCGGTCCCGCGGCGACCGCTCCCCAAGATCCTCTCGCATGACCAGGTCGAGGCGCTGTTCGCCCGCGCCGAGCTGGAGGCCGCTGGCGACGCTCCGCTGGCGGTGCGGCAGCTGGCGCTGCTCGAAATGCTCTACGGTTCGGGCCTGCGCGCCACCGAGCTGGTTTCGCTGCCGATCACCGCGGTGCCGCGCGATGCGCCCTTTCTGACCGTTACCGGCAAGGGAGGTGCCTCGCGGATGGTCCCGGTGAGCGGACGCGCAAGAACGGCGTTAAGCCGCTGGCTCTCACTGCGCCCTGAAGGTCAAAAGGCGGGGGCGAAGTTTCTCTTCCCCTCGCGGACCGGGCATATCAGCCGGGTGCGGCTGTTCCAGATCCTCAAGGAGCTGGCCGTCCGCGCCGAGCTCGACCCCGCAAAACTCAGCCCGCATGTGCTGCGCCATGCCTTCGCCACCCATCTGCTCGAGGGCGGTGCGGATCTGCGCGCGCTGCAACTGCTGCTCGGCCACGCCGATATCGCCACCACGCAGATCTACACCCATGTCGATGCCGGGCGGCTGGTCAAACTCGTCAACGAACGCCACCCGCTTGCGCGCCCGCGCAACAGCGACTAGCCCGCCAGCGATGATTTCCTACCTCGAATTCGAAAAGCCGGTCGCCGAACTGGAGACCCAGATCGCCGAACTGCGCGCCGCCGCCGATGGCGACGATGTCGATATCGGCACCGAACTCGCGCGGCTCGAGCGCAAGAGCGCCGAGCTGCTGCGGACGATCTACCACTCGCTGACCCCGTGGCAGAAGACGCAAGTCGCGCGCCATCCCGCGCGCCCGCATTTTCGCGACTATGTCGAGCATGCCTTCGACGAATTCGTCCCGCTGAGCGGCGACCGCAGCTTCGGCGACGATTCCGCGATCCTCGGCGGCTTCGCCAGGCTCGACGGGCGCAAGGTCATGTTGATCGGCCACGAGAAGGGCAACGACACCGCGAGCCGGATCAAGCACAATTTCGGCATGGGCAAACCCGAGGGCTATCGCAAGGCGATCCGGCTGATGGAACTGGCGGGGCGGTTCGGCCTCCCGGTGGTGACGCTGGTCGATACCTCGGGCGCGTTCCCGGGGATCGAGGCCGAGGAGCGCGGCCAGGCCGAAGCGATCGCCCGTGCGACCGAGGCCTGCATTGCGCTGCCGGTGCCGATGATCGCCGCGATTGTCGGCGAGGGCGGCTCGGGCGGCGCAGTGGCCCTGGCCAGCGCCGAGCGGGTGCTGATGTTCCAGCACGCGGTCTATTCGGTGATCTCGCCCGAGGGCTGCGCCTCGATCCTGTGGCGCACCGCCGAGAAGGCGCCCGATGCTGCGGAAGCGATGAAGGTCACTGCGCAGCATCTCGAGGCGCTGGGCGTGATCGACCGGATCGTGCCCGAACCTCTCGGCGGCGCGCACCGCGATCCGCGCGCGGCGGCCGAAGCTCTAGGCGCGGCGCTGGCGGAGGAACTCGACACGCTCAGCACCAAGCCCGAAGCCGAGCTGCGACGGATGCGCGAAGAGCGTTTTCTTTCGATGGCGGGTTAACCGAACCCGAACCGGCGCAAAATTCTGTCGGGAACCAACCAGCACTCCGCAGGATTTCCACTCCCGTAATCCGATGTGCGGGCGAACGGGTCCGCGTGCGCGTTCCAGGGAGAGATACATGTCCACCATCAAGGCGCTTGCCGCCAGTTCCACCGCCGCGCTTGCGCTTGCGCTGAGCGGCTGCACCACGGCCAATATCCCCGGTTCCACCGCGCCGATCACCCAGAGCGAAGCGCAGATGGGCGCCGAAGCTCATCCGCAATTGCTGGCCGAATTCGGCGGTGCGATGACGGGCTCGCAGGCACAATACGTCCAGCAGGTGGGGCAGAACATCGCCGTCCAGTCCGGGCTCGGCAATGCGCGCGAATCCTTCACCGTTTCGATGCTCAACAGCTCCGTGAACAACGCCTTCGCGATCCCCGGCGGATTTGTTTACACCACCCGCCAGCTGGTCACGCTGATGGACAATGAGGCGGAACTGGCAGCGGTGCTGGGCCACGAGGTCGGGCATGTCGCCGCGCGCCATTCGCAGCGCCGCCAGGCGAATCAGCAGCGCAACACGCTGCTGGGCGCCGGCGCAGCGATCCTCTCGGGCATCCTGCTGGGCAATAGCGGGATCGGGCAGCAGATCGGCCAGGCCGCGCTGCAGGGCTCGCAATTGCTGACGCTCAGCTTCTCGCGCGGCCAGGAACTCGAAGCCGATACGCTGGGTATCCGCTATCTCACTCAGGCGGGCTACGATCCCACCGCCATGGCGACGGTTCTCGCCAGCCTGGCGGCGCAGAACTCGCTCGATGCCCGCATCCAGGGCAGGGACGATGCGCGGCTGCCGGCCTGGGCCTCGACCCACCCTGATCCCGCAAGCCGCGTCCAGCAGGCTCTGGCCACGGCGCAGGGGACATCCGGAATTACCAATCGCGACACCTTCCTCGAGCGCATCGACGGGCTGATGTATGGCGACGACCCCGAACAGGGCATCATTGAGGGACGCCAATTCATACAGCCGGTGATGCGGCTCTCCTTCACCGCGCCGCAAGGCTATTATCTCCTCAACGGGACGCGTGCGGTTAGTATCAATGGCCAGAGCGGGCAGGCGCAGTTCACGCTGGCGCCCTACAGCGGCAATCTCGAGAATTACGTGGCCAGCGTGTTTGCGGAATTGGGCGGCGATCAGCAGCAGCTACGCCCGCAATCGATCCAGCGCACCACCGTCAACGGTCTGCCCGCGGCCTATGGCACCGCACGGGTCAACAGCGGGCAAGGAGAGGTCGAAGTCGTCGTCTTCGCCTATGAATTCGCGAACGACCGCGCCTACCACTTCCAGGTGATCACTCAGCCGGGCGGCGCGAGCGCCTTTACGCCGATGTTCAACTCACTGCGCCGCATCAGCGCGGCGGAGGCCGCCAATGTGGTGCCGCGCCACATCGAGATCGCAACGGTGCGCGCCGGGGATACGATCCGCACGCTGGCCAACCGGATGGCTTACGACAACGGACAGCTCGAACGCTTTCTGGTGCTCAATTCGCTCGACGCGAATGACACGCTGCGGACCGGAGACAAAGTGAAACTGGTGGTGAGGGGGCGTTGATGTCCTGAATGGCGTTTCGGTGGAAGGGGCTAGGCAGTCGGGTCACCTGCGGCTTTGCCGGCCACGCTAGGCCTGCTTTGTTTCGCAGGTACCGACGCCAACACCGCGACGCCAAGGGCCAAGAAGAAGAGCGGCTGGTTGTAAAACAGCGTGCCATCCAACAGCGATGTTACCGCTAGTGCGAGGAGCATCACGAAAGCCGGCCACGCAACCGAAGGTTGCGCATCGAGCCTAGCACGAATGGTAGCAGTAAAGGGGAACAGTCCAACGGCAAGGATTACCAGTCCCATTAGCCCCCAAGCGTGCACGATGTGGACGAAGAAATTATGGGCGTTCAGTACCACATCCTTGGACGACTCGCCGACGAGATCGAGATTTCCAATCTGACCGTGACCGAAAATGGGCTTCTCCAAGCTCTGCCTCAGCATTCTCGCCCAGATCTCGAAGCGCCCCGAAGAATATTCGTTGTCGATTGCGTCGCCACCGATACGCCCCAGCACGGATTTGAAGCCGTAAATCGGGTGTGTCGGTGCGGTGAGCAGCGACAAGGGAAACGCCAGCACCGCAGCGGGGATGGCAATCGAAGCGACCCTCTTCCATCTTTTCGGTGCCAGCGCCGTAACCAGCACGGGTACGAGGAGCGAAGTCCCAAAAGACGCGCGTCCTCCTGCCCAGGCGAAAAGATGATAGGCGGCAAAGGTCAGGAAAATTCCCAGCAGCCAGGTGGATCGGTTGCGAGCAGAAACGAGCGAACCGAGGCCAATTCCGAGAAGGGCGGCTGCATAGAACACATAGAGGCGAGGGTTGGTTATGCCGAAGCTGTATCTTTGCCAATCATCGAGGTTCGGCCCGAGCAAAACCCATGCGACGAAATACACACCTGCCGAATGCAAGAGCAGGCCGAGCGAAAAGTAGGCCAGCAAGCTATCGCGAATGCATCGCCATCTGGTCGTCAGCATGGCGCACAGGGCCCAGGCGAACAGTCCATGAACTATCCAGAATACTTGGAAGGTTGCGGAGTAGACAACATCCGACGAGAACGCCGTGGCCAGGCTCGCGACCGCGAGCCATAATGATCCTGCAACCCGGATGTTGAGAGGAAGCTCGTTCCACTCAGCAACCGGACGCCAACCCGAAACGATGGCGAGTCCGAGGACCGCCGTCTCGGCAGCGATCAGATAGAGTGCCAGCCAGCGAGACACTGAAATGTCTCCGGCAGAGTCAAAGGTCACTAGGGCATAAAGCGGCGCGGCGGAAGCTACAAGGAAGAGGGCTAGGCCGCTGGTTACGCCGTTTTTTCGTAGAGAAAGCGATTTCACGAGCCGGGTCGATCCTATAATCTCACGCGCAGTATTTGTACCTTACGCAGCAGAATTTTCAGGTGAGGTCGATCAGGCACATCTCTCATTCCCCGAAAATCAAATCGATGCAAGTGATGCTAGAGTCTGCCGAGATCAATGGCGCACAGAGTCATCGATCGTGCCAAGGCCGAGGATGCGCTTTTAGACGAACCCATCAGAAGGGCAGTGAGTTTTTCTGGTTCGTGAGCTTAGGGCGGGAAATTGCGATTGTCTGCAGTCCAAAACAAAATGGCGACGGGTATTACCCCGCCGCCAAATGTTCTTGCTAACCCAGTTCGAGGAAGAAGGTTAGGTCGTCGTCTTCATCGAGGTCGATACCTTGTTGAAGGTAGTGGTCAACTGGCCACCGAGGCTCTGCATCGCGGTAATGGCCGCGACTGCGATGAGTGCGGCGATCAGGCCGTATTCGATGGCGGTGGCGCCTTCGTCGTTCTTGCGAAGCTTCTTGAGAAATTTCATTGGTCGTCTCCTGGTTTGGTCTTCGTTTCCCGGCCCATCCCGAAATTCAAACCGGGAGTGGGCATTTTCGAGTTTCGGCCCGACAGGTTGAAATTGCGTTAATTCAAACTGCCAGGCCGGTTCCTACCCGCCGCCTGCGCCGGTGACGTTTTCGGCAATCGTCGTCCACATCGAGATCGCGGTGATCCCGAAGGTCTGGATGGCGCCGACCATTGCCAGGAAGATCAGGGCAAGTATCAGTCCGTATTCGACCGCGGTGGCACCCTCGGTCTCCCGGGCGAGCATTTGCAGAAACTGGCGCATTCCGGTGTTTCCCCACTCGCAACCACGGGAGCTGACCTCTCCGGTTCTAGGTTCGGGGCGTTAAAGAAGGGTTTAGGCCGGCGATGAATGTGGAAGAAAATCCGACATGGATGCCGGTGGTGGCGGCCGCTTTGATCGACGATCGGGGGCGCTGGCTGATGCACAAGCGGCCTGCGGGCAAGCATCATGCCGGGCTGTGGGAGTTTCCCGGCGGCAAGGTGGAGCGCGGCGAAACCCCAGCCAATGCGCTGGTTCGCGAGATCGGCGAGGAACTGGGACTGACGCTTTCGCCAGAGCATCTCGAGCCTTCGGGGTTCGCGCAGGAACCGGTGATCGGCAGCAAAATCCCGATTGTCATTCTGCTTTACACTTGCCGAAACTGGGCAGGGCAACCGCAGGCTCTGGAAGAAGGCGAAATCGCCTGGTTTACATCGCAGGAAGCTGCCTCGCTCGACAAGCCGCCACTCGATGTGGCGCTCCTTGCGCAGTTATCGGTCCTCGTCGCGGCATCGGAAGAGAGCCGATAACGGGCTGGGTCCGCTTCAGCGTGGAATAAATGCCGGACCGTGTCGCGATGGGGATTGCCAAGCACAAAGCACCTGCCTATGTGCCGCCCCTCAAGTGCGCCCGTAGCTCAGCTGGATAGAGTACCTGACTACGAATCAGGTGGCCGGAGGTTCGAATCCTTCCGGGCGCACCACAAAAGCCCATCTCTCCGGCGGAGGGGTGGGTTTTTGTGGTTCTGGTGTCGGAAACCGCTGTGCCGAGGCAGCGCGGGAGCGCTTCAGGCTTCGTCCTCGAGGCGGTGCATGTCCTCGTCGGAGAAGCCGAAATGATGCCCCGCCTCGTGGATCACCACATGGCGGACCAGCTCCTCCAGCCCGACCCCGGTCTCCTGCATCTCCGCCAGCAGCGGCTGGCGGAACAGCCAGATTCGCGGTGGCAATTCGCCGCTTTCCCAGATCGAGGCTTCGGACACGGGCCGTCCTTCGTAGAGCCCGCTCAGATGCCATTTGTCGTCGAGATCCACCGAAGCCAGCTGTTCGGCCGTGGCGAAATCCTCAACCCGCATGACTGCGCGATCGAGCTCGGTGCGAAATTGTTCGGGGAGCGCACGCAGAACCTGTTCTGCCAGCCGCTGCATGCGTTCCTTGCTGGGAGCTGAGCTATCGGTCATCGGATCCGGATATGGCCATCGCCGCCAAGGTGTGCAACCGGTGGAACAAGGGAGCGGCTGACCTGTTGGACAGCCGCCATCATAGCATATGTAAGGATACGAACGATGTCCCACAACGACGAGATTTTCGCGCGCCTCAAGCAGGACCACGACAAGCACCGCGAACTGCTCGACCGCCTGCTGGAAACCCAAGGCGACAGCGAGGAGCGCAAATCGCTGTTCGAGGAACTGACCAAGGAGCTGAAAGGCCACGCTTCCGCCGAGGAGCAGGCGCTTTACTCGACCATGATGCGCAAGCCGCCGACCACCGACGAGACGCGCCACTCGGTCGCCGAGCATCACGAGATCGAGGAAGCGCTCAACGACCTCGCCGCTACCGACATGACGAGCAGTGCGTGGCTGATGAAGCTCAAGGATCTCGACCACGATTACCGCCATCACATCGACGAGGAAGAGGAAGAGCACTTCCCCGATTTCGCGGAGCATCTCGACGACAAGGACCGCGAGCACATGCGCCGCGTGTTCGAACGCCGCAAGAAGGATGAGAAGGCCGAGGCGGAGCTGACCCCGGAAAAGAAGGAAGACGCGAAGGAATAGCGCTGGTCGGCGGAGGGACAGCGTGAGCGAACAACCGGCAGACCCCGAACGCGTCACCCGGCTCGACCTGGGCGTGGAGCCGGGCGTCTGGCGTTATGCCAGAGCCGAGCGCGCGACGGTGATCATCGACGCGGCGGATTATTTCGCGGCGATGCAGGCCGCGATGCTCAAGGCGCGCCACCGTATCTTTCTGGTCGGTTGGGATTTCGACACGAGGATCCATCTCGCGGACGGGCGCCGCTGGTGGCAGCGCTCCTACAAGGACGAGCACCCCTCGCGTCTGGGCAGCTTCATCGCCTGGCTCAGCCGCAACCGGCCGACGATGGAAATCCGCATCCTGAAATGGAGCTTCGGGGTGTTCAAATTCGCGATGCGCGGTTCGATGTGGGCGGATCTGATCCGCTGGGCTCCGCATCGGCGCATCGATTTCAAATTCGATAGCGCGCATCCCGTCGGTTGCAGCCACCATCAGAAGATCGCCGTGCTCGACAGCCGGCTGGCGGTCTGCGGCGGAATCGACATGACCGTCAAGCGCTGGGACACGCGCGAGCACAAGGAGGTGGACGAGCGCCGGACCACCCCGCGCGGGCGGGAATACGGCCCCTGGCACGACGCTTCGATGATGATGGAAGGCGATGTGGCCGAAGCTCTGAGCGATCTGGGCCGCGATCGTTGGATCAAGGCGGGGGGCGTGCCGTTGCTGCCGCTGAGGCCGCGCGAGGATTCGCTGTGGCCCGATGGTCTCAGAGCCGGGTTCGAGAATGTCGAGATCGGCATCGCCCGGACCTGCTCGGCCTATCGCGACTGGGACGAGGTGAGCGAGATAGCGGAGCTCTTCGTCACGCATATCAAGTGTGCCAAGCGTCACATCTATGCCGAAAGCCAGTATTTCGCTTCGCGCGTGGTGGCGGAAGCGATCATGGCGCGGCTTGCCGAGGACGACCCGCCGGAGATCGTCATCGTCCATCCGGACCATGCCGATGGCTGGCTCGAACAGCAGGCGATGGATCATGCCCGCGCCGAACTGGTGCGCTGTATCGAGGAGGCGCCCAACGGCGATCGGTTCACGATATGGTGCCCCTATTCGGGCGAAACGCCGATCTATGTCCATGCCAAGATCATGATCGTCGACGACCAGATCCTGCGGATCGGATCGGCCAATCTCAACAACCGCTCGCTGGGTCTCGACAGCGAATGCGACGTTTTCATCGACTCCACTCGTGAGGGCAACTCCCATGCTGCCGAGGAGATTGCCCGGATAAGGCTGTCGCTGCTCGCGGAGCATTGCGGGCTGGACGAAGACGCGATGCCCGAATTGCTCGACAGGTACGGATCGATGGCGGCCCTGATCGCAGCGAGCGACAGCGGCGCGCGCACGCTCAAGCGTTATGTCGCCCCCGAACTCGACACCGTGGAGGAGAGCATCGCGCAGTCGCAGATGCTCGATCCCGAGACCCCCGATGCGATGTTCGAGCCCTTTGCCAAGGGCGGACTTTTTCGTAAGGGCAGCCGGCTTGGCCGCATTCGCGCCAAGCTCAGCAGAAAGACAAAGCAATGAGCAGCCTGGTCGGACCCGACGAAGACGATCCGCGCGGCAAGCCGCCCGTCCCGGAAGAAATCCAGGAAGCCGTTCGAACCCTGATCCGCTGGGCCGGCGACGATCCCGCGCGCGAAGGCCTGCTCGATACGCCGGCCCGGGTTGCCCGCGCATGGAAGGAATATTGCCAGGGCTACGAGGAAGATCCGGCCTATCACCTGCAAAGGGTGTTCGAGGAAGTCGGCGGCTACAACGAGATCGTCCTGCTCAAGGATGTGCCATTCCAGAGTCACTGCGAGCATCACATGGCGCCGATCATCGGCAAGGCGGCGATTGCCTATATGCCCAACGACCGCGTGGTGGGCATCTCCAAGCTAGCGCGCGTGCTGCACGGCTTTGCGCGGCGGTTGCAGGTCCAGGAAAGGCTGACCGCCGAGGTTGCCGATTGTATCTGGACGCACCTCCAGCCCAAGGGAGTGGCGGTGGTGGTCGAGGCCTCGCACAGCTGCATGACCGCGCGCGGCGTGCGGACACCCGGCGTCGCGATGACCACCAGCCGCATGATGGGTACCTTCCTCGAAGATCCGCGCAGCCGCGAGGAAGTGCTCAAACTGATGGGCTATTGAGCCGGCGGTCCTGCAGCGGCCCCGGTCGGTCGGCAAAGAGCAGGGCAGGATGAGCGCGATCGAACACGCCAGAAACTGACCATTGATGGAAGGTAGAGTCGAAAGGGGCGCCATGCGGGCGCCCCTTTCATTTTTTTGATTGCGCGCTTTTCAGAGCTGCTTGAGCATATGCTCGGCGCTCGAGACCGAGAAATCACCCGGCTGCTCGACATTGAGTTCGGTGACGACGCCGTCATCGACGATCATCGAATAGCGCTGGGCGCGCTGGCCCATGCCGAAACCCGAACCGTCCATGGTAAGCCCGACCGCCTGCGCGAAATCGCCATTGCCGTCGGCGAGCATAGTGACATCGTCCGAACCGGCGGCATCTTTCCAGGCGCCCATCACGAAGGCATCATTGACCGAAGTGCAGGCGATCTCGTCGACGCCCTTGGCGCGAAGCTCGTCCGCCTTCTCGACATAGCCCGGCAGGTGCTTGGCCGAGCAGGTCGGAGTGAAAGCGCCGGGCACCGAGAATAGCGCCACCTTGCGACCGGCGAAGAAGGTGCCTGCATCGACCTGCTCGGGACCGTCCTTGGTTGCCTTGACCAGCTTCACATCGGGCAGTTTGTCGCCCACCGAAATCGTCATGATCGCGTCTCCTGTTGCAATGAATATCCGTCCGCAGGCGGCTTAGCCCAGCGCCAGTTCCGTGCAACCGGTTTTCCGGCGAGGGCGGGGCGAAGCGGCCCGCGCGGTTGCCCTGCGCGGGGGGAGGGGCTAGGGGCCTCGACGAATTGGCGCCGCCGCGTTTCCACAGGCTGGCGCCCCTCTATTTATCCCGATAGCAGCCCAAAGGACCCGCCCGTGACCGACTTCACCGATTACGTCATCAAGGACATTGCGCTCGCCGATTACGGCCGCGCCGAGATCGCCATCGCCGAAACCGAGATGCCCGGGCTGATGGCCACGCGCGAGGAATATGGTGCCGCGCAGCCGCTCAAGGGCGCGCGCATCACCGGCTCGCTGCACATGACCATCCAGACCGCGGTGCTGATCGAGACGCTGGTGGCGCTGGGTGCCGAAGTGCGCTGGGCGACCTGCAACATCTATTCGACGCAGGATCATGCCGCCGCCGCGATCGCCGCGCAGGACATTCCGGTCTTCGCGATCAAGGGCGAGAGCCTGGCCGATTACTGGGACTATGTCGGCCGGATCTTCGACTGGTCGACCCAGGACGACCACGACCTCACCACTAATCTCATTCTCGACGACGGCGGCGATGCGACCATGTTCGCGCTGTGGGGCGCGCGGATCGAGGCGGGCGAGACCATGCCCGAGCCGCAGAACGCCGAAGAGATCGAGATGCAGCGCGCGCTCAAGGATTTCCTCAAGCGCAAGCCGGGCTATCTGACCAAGAGCGTCAAGGCGATCAAGGGCGTCTCGGAGGAGACCACCACCGGGGTCCACCGCCTCTACCACCTCGCCAAGCAGGACAAGCTGCCGTTCCCCGCGATCAATGTGAACGACAGCGTGACCAAGTCGAAATTCGACAATCTCTACGGCTGCCGCGAGAGCCTGGTCGATGCGATCCGCCGCGCCACCGATGTGATGCTCTCGGGCAAGGTCGCCTGCGTCGCGGGCTATGGCGATGTCGGCAAGGGCTCGGCGCAGAGCCTGCGCAATGGCGGCGCGCGCGTGCTGGTGACCGAGATCGATCCGATCTGCGCGCTGCAGGCGGCGATGGAGGGCTTCGAGGTGACGACGATGGAGGATGCGGTGACCCGCGCCGACATCTTCTGCACCACCACCGGCAATGAGGACGTCATCACCGCCGAGCACATGAAGGCGATGAAGCCGATGGCGATCGTGTGCAACATCGGCCATTTCGACAGCGAGATCCAGATCTCGGCGCTCGACAATTACGAATGGACCGAGCTCAAGCCGGGCACCGATCTGGTCAAGTTCCCGGATGGGAAGGAGATCATCATCCTCGCCAAGGGGCGGCTGGTGAACCTCGCCTGCGCGACGGGTCACCCCAGCTTCGTGATGAGCTGTTCCTTCACCAATCAGGTGCTGGCGCAGATCGAGCTGTGGGAAAACGACAACAAGTACGAGAACGACGTCTACGTCCTGCCCAAGCATCTCGACGAGAAGGTCGCGGCGCTGCATCTCGACAAGCTCGGGGTCAAGCTGACCAAGCTGAGCAAGGTCCAGGCCGACTACATCGGCGTGCCGGTCGAGGGGCCGTTCAAGCCCGAGCATTACCGCTACTGAGCGACGAGGCTTCGGGAGCGCTGCAATCCGGCGCTCCCGTGACCTCCGCTCTGGTTGATAGCTGCCGCCGCTGCCCGGTGGGTGGCGCGGCCCTAAGCCATTGCATCGCCGTCCACTCGCGCATAGCTGGACGGCGATGGATTCCTCGCCCTTCCTGCTGACGCTGATCGGTCTGCTGCTCGCGCTGTGGACCGTCGCGGCGGGCTGGATCATGATCCGCGCCAGCACGCGGGTGCAGGCCGCCGAGGGGACCAAGCGCGCGGTGCGGCGGCTGTCGCGGATGATCGAGGAATCGCCCGCGATTCCGCTGCTGGTGCGCGCCGACGGCCGGATCGAGGCGCCCGAGCGGCTCGCTGGCTGGATCGGCCTTGCGGCAGTGCCCCAATATCTCAGCGAGCTTTCCCCATCGGGTCCTGGCGGGCTGGAGGAAGATCAGCTCGAACAGCTCACGACCCACGTCCGGCGGACGCAGAAGACCGCCGCGCCGTTCCAGATGACGCTTCGCCCCAAGGGTTCGCAGCGAGCGCTCGCGCTGCGCGGATCGCTCGCCGATCCCAATGTCTCTCCCAGTGGAGCGGCGCTGGTCTGGGTGTTCGACTTCACCGACAGCGAAGAGGAAGTCGCCGCACTGCGCGCGGAAACCGCGCGGGCGCGTGAGGATTTCGGTGCGCTGGTCGGGCTGATCGAGGCCGCGCCCATGCCGATGTGGTTCCGCAGCCCGCAGATGCAGCTGCGGCTGGTCAACACCGCCTATGTCACGGCGGTCGGGGCGCAGAGCCCGGACGAGGTCGTGGCCAAGCAGATCGAGCTGATCGAGAAGGTCGACGGTCTCAGCGCCGCCGAGGTGGCCAGCCAGGCGGGTGAGCGCCGCAAGCCGATCGAGCGGATCGTCAGCGCGACGATCAAGGGCGAGCGCAGGACCATGCGGGTCACGGATCTGCCGCTGATCGGGGAAGGGATCGCGGGCTATGCGGTCGATATCGAGGAGATGGAGGAGCAGGCGCGCGAATTCCGCGCTTTCCGCGAGGCGCAGCGCTCGATGCTCGACCAGCTCTCGATCGGCGTGGCGCAGTTCGATTCGCGCCGGCGGATGACCTTCGCCAACCAGCCGTTCCACCGCGTCTTCGCGCTCCCGCCGGGGATCGTCAACGACCGTACCAGTTTCGAACAGATGCTGATGGTGGCGCGCGAGAACGGGCGCATCCCCGAGGTCCGCGATTTCCCCGCGTGGCGCGCCGAGCTGGGCGAATGGTTTCTTTCCGACGAGACGCAGGACGAAGCCTGGCCGCTGCCGGATTCCACCCATCTGCGGATTGTTGCGCAGCCCATGCCCGATGGCGGGCTGGTGATGATCGCCGAAGACCGCACCGAGCAGCTGGCGCTGTCCGCCACCCGCGACACGCTGCTGCGCACACGGACCGCCACCTTCGACAATCTCTTCGAGGCGCTGGCGGTGTTCGCCCCCGACGGACACCTCGAATTGTGGAACCGGAGCTTCACCGGGGTCTGGGGGCTCGATCCCGAAGCGCTCGACGGGCACCCGGTGGCGGAGGACCTGCTCGAGGCGATCACCGAGCAGCTCGCGGATCCCAAGGAGGTCGGCACGATCAACCTCGTGATCCGCTCGGCCACGCTCGACCGTAAGAAAAAGCAGGGCACCGTCCAGCTCAACGACGGACGGACGCTGGAATTTGCGGGCGTGCCGCTGCCCGATGGCAATGGCCTGCTCACCGTGCTCGATGTGACCGCCTCGCGTCAGGCCGAGGAAGCATTGCGCGAACGCAACCGCGCGCTGGAGGAAGCCGATGCGGTGATGACGCGCTTCCTCGCCAATATGAGCTATGAATTCCGCACCCCGCTGACCTCGATCGGCGGCTTTGCCGAACTGCTCACCAGCGGCGTCGCGGGCGAGCTGACCCCGCAGGCGCTCGACTATGCAGAAGCGATCTCGATCTCGGTCGGCAAGCTGACCGAGCAGGTCGAGAACGTCCTCGACCTGTCGCAGAGCGAGGCGGGGCTGATGCCGCTCTCGAAGCAGAAGCTCGAACTGCTGCCGTTGATTACCCAGGTGGTGCGCAAGCGCGAGAGCGCAATCGTCGAGGCCGGGCTGACGCTCGATCTGCGCGGCGACCCGGGCAAGAAGATCGAGGCCGATCCGCAGCAGATGCGCCGCGCGATCGCGCATCTGCTCGACAACGCGATCGCCGCGACTCCGCGCGAGGGCAAGATTTCGGTGGAGCTGCGGCAGAACAAGGGGGTCACCAAGATCACCATTGCCGACAATGGCCGCGGCATGACGCAGCACGAACTGGCGCGTGCGCTGGAGGGCATCCGGCCCACACGCGATGGCAAGGGCATCGAGCGGCGGCAGGGGCTGGGCATCCCGCTGGCGCGGCATCTGATCGAGGCGCACGGCGGCACGCTCGAAATCCACACCCGCAAGGGCGTGGGCACCAGCGCGACGGTCACCCTGCCATGATCGTCGAACTGCCCGATCTCGCTGCGATGGAGAGCTTCGGCCAGCGCATTGCCGCAAAGTTGCGCGCGGGCGATGTCGTGGCGCTCTCGGGTGAGCTGGGGGCGGGCAAGACCACGCTGGCGCGCGCGGTGCTGGCGGCGCTGGGACACCGCGGCGAGGTGCCGTCTCCCACCTTCACCATCGTCGAGACATACGACGCGCTCGACCCGCCCACAGTCCACGCCGATTTCTATCGCCTCGATGATCCGCGCGAGGCGGAGGAGATCGGACTGGAGGATTACCGCGAAGGGGCTGCGCTGCTGGCCGAATGGCCCGAGCGCGTCGGCGGCTTTGCGCACGAGGCCGCCTGCCTCTCGGTAACGCTCGAAAAAGTGGGCGAAGGAAGGCGCGCCATTGTGGAAGGCGGCGCAGCTTGGCAAGGCCGCATGCCATGAGCGAATTTCCCCACGGACTTCATTCCTTTATCGAACACGCTGGCTGGAGCGGGGCGACGATCGCGCCGCTGCCCGGCGATGCCTCGTTCCGGCGCTATTTCCGGCTCCACCGCGACGGCGAGACGGCGATGCTGATGCATGCCCCCCCGCCCGAGGAGGATCCGCGTCCTTTCCTCTTCGTCGCGCGCTGGCTGGACCAGCACGGGATGCGCGCGCCGCGAATCATGGCCGAGCGTGCGGAAGAGGGCTGGGTCCTGACCGAGGATTTCGGCGACCGCCGGATGCGCGAATGGCTCGACGATTATCCCGAGCAGGAGCGGGCTGTCTACGGCGGAGCGGTCGATGCGCTGGTCGAACTGCACCGCAAGCCGCCCGGCGATTTCGAGCCCTACGACATGGCGGTTTACCAGCGCGAGACGGGGCTGTTCACCGAATGGTTCTGTCCCGCCGCCGGACTCTCGGTCGACGAGGCGGGCTTTTCCGCTGCCTGGCAGGCGGTGCTCGAACCTCTCCTCGCACGCCAGCGCCCCGGCGTGACGGTGCTGCGCGACTATCACGCCGAGAACATCATGCTGCCGCCCGACGACACGCAGGGGCTGATCGATTTCCAGGACGCGCTGGTCGGGCACCGCGCCTACGATCTGGTCTCGCTGCTGCAGGATGCGCGGCGCGAGGTGTCGGTCGAACTCGAACGCGCGATGCTCGATCGCTACCGGCAGGCCGCCGGGGCGGACGCCGAATTCGAGGCCGATTACGCGCGGCTCGGCGCGCAGCGCAACGCCAAGATCGTCGGCATCTTCACCCGGCTCGCCAGCCGCGACGGCAAGTCGCGCTATCTCGAACTGATCCCGCGGGTCTGGAACGCGATGGAGCGCGACCTGCGCCACCCTGCGCTGGCCCCCGTCGCGCGCTGGTTCGATTCCAATATCCCGCAAGTCCTGCGCGATCGCGGCGGGGAGACCGCAGCGTGACCGCTCTGGCCTCCGACACCGCGATGGTGATGGCCGCCGGGCTGGGCAAGCGGATGCGCCCGCTCACCGCCAGCCAGCCCAAGCCGCTGGTGCGGGTCGCGGGCAAGGCGCTGATCGACTACACGCTCGACCGGCTCGCCGAGGCCGGTGTCGCGCGCGCGGTGGTCAATGTCCATTATCTGGCCGATGCGCTCGAGGCGCATATCCGCACCCGCAAATCGCCCGCGGTGGCGATTTCGGACGAGCGCGAGGCGCTGCTCGAGACGGGGGGCGGGCTGGTCAAGGCGCATGACGCCGGGCTGCTCCCCGATCCGGTGTTCTGCTGCAACGCCGACAGCATCTGGCTCGACGGTCCGCGCAACGCTTTCGCCGATCTCTCGGCGGTCTGGGACCCCGAACGGATGGATGCGCTGCTGCTGCTGGTAGCGCACAGCCAGACGCACAATTTCACCGGACCGGGCGATTTCTATATGGATGGCGGCGGGCGACTGAGCCGCAAGCTGCCCTCGCGGATCGCGCCCTTCATTTACACCGGGATCCAGCTGATCTCGCACCGCCTGCTGCGCGACCCGCCCGAGAGCAAGTTCTCCACCAATGTCCTGTGGGATCGCGCGATCGGCGAGGGACGGCTCTACGGCGCGGCCTTTACCGGGCGCTGGATCGAGGTCGGGCGGCCCGAGCATGTCCGGACCGCCGCCGAAGTCCTCACGGGTGGCTGAGGCGCGCCACCCGCGGATCTATTCGATCGCCGCGCACCGCGGCTTCGCCGATGCGCTGGTGGCGGGGCTGGTGCCGCGCTACCGCGATCCGGAGTTCGGGCTCGCGCGGCTGACGCTGCTGCTGCCGAGTTCGCGCGCACAGCGGATCGTCACCGAGGCCTTCATCCGCCACGCCGGCGAGGAAGACCGCGCCGGACTGCTGATGCCGCGCATGGCGGTGGTCGGCGATCTCGATCTCGACGAGGCGCTGGGCAGCCTGCTCGACCCGCTCGGCGCTCCGGACATTCCCCGCGCGATCGATCCGACCCGCCGATGGCTGGCGCTGGCGCGGCTGATCGGCGAGGAGATGGGCAGCGATGCCCCCAAGGGCGCGACGCTGCTGCGGCTCGCGCGCGAGACCGGCGCCACGATGGACCGCTTGCTGGTCGAGGGCATCGGCCCGGAGGAACTGGTTGGCGAGAACGTTCTGGGGCTGGTCGGCGATCTCTCGGCGCATTGGCAGGCCTCGCTCAGGACCTTCGCGCGGGTGCAGGCGCGCTGGCTTATCTGGCTGGACCAGGAACGCGCGGTCGACAGCGCGGCACGTCGCAACCGGCTGTTCGAACATGCCGCTCGCCGCTGGCGCGAGACGCCGCCCGAGACGCCGATCGTCGCTGCGGGGGTGACCAGCGCCGCGCCCGCGCTGGCGGAGTTGCTGCGCGTGGTCAGCAAATTGCCCGAAGGTGCGGTGGTGCTCCCCGATCTCGACCTGTCGCTGTCCGGTGCGGTGTGGGAGGAGCTGGGCCGCGCGGGCGCGGCGCCCGAGCCGGGGGCGGAGCCCTTCGCCCGCCATGACGCGGTGGCGCATCCGCAATACCACCTCAAGCTGCTGCTCAACCGCATGGGCGTCGCGCGCGAGGAGGTCCAGCCATGGCACCGCAGGGGCGCGGCCGCGGCGCCGCCCGAGCGCAGCCAGGCGATCTCCAACCTGTTCCTTCCGCCGATCGCGAGCCGCGAATGGGTCGATCTGCCCGCCGACAAGCGCCGGCTGTCCAACGTCCGAATCATGCAGGCCGCCAATCCCGAAGAGGAGGCGCAGGCGATCGCTCTGCTGGTCCGTGAGGCGCTGGAGACGCCCGAAAAACGCATTGCGGTGATCACCCCCGACCGCGCGCTGGCGCGCCGCGTGGTCCATCACCTCGCGCGCTGGGAAATCATCGCCGACGATTCCGCCGGTCGCCCGCTGTCGCACACCGCCGCGGGGCGGCTGCTGCTGCTGTTGGCCGAAGTCGCCGCCAAGGGCGCGGCGCCGATCGCGCTGATGGCGCTGGCCACGCATCCGCTGGTCCATGGCGGGATGGATCGCCGCGAATGGCTGGCGCAGGCGCGGATCGTCGAGCGCGAGTTGCGCGGGCCGCGTCCGCGCGAGGGGCTCGAACCGCTCGACGATCTGGTGACGAAACTGGCGAGGCACGCACCGGGGCTGGTCGAATGGTGGGCCGCGTTCCGCTCGGCGCTGGTGCCGCTGACCGAGGGGCAGGGCGCTGAACCGCTGGCCGATCTGCTCGACCGCCTGGCCGTCGCCGGAGAAGAGCTGTGCGGCGACAGCCTGTGGACGCGCGAGGACGGGCGCGCGCTGGCGCGTTTCGTCGAGAATCTGCGCTTCCATGCGCGCGCGGCGGAAACCCGCGTCGACACCGCCGATTGCGATATCGTGCTGCGCGATGCGATGGAGGAGGTCGCGGTCCGCCCGCCCTATGGCGGTCACCCGCGCGTGGCGATCTACGGACTGCTCGAATCGCGGATGAGCCGCGCCGAGCTGGTGATCTGCGCAGGGCTGAACGAGGGCGTCTGGCCGCCGCGCGGCGGGGTCGATGCGCTGCTGGCGCCGACCGTGCTGCGCGCTCTGGGCGTGCCCGGAGCCGAGTTCCGCAGCGGGCTGTCCGCGCATGATCTCGCCGGAGCGCTGGGCGCGCCCGAGGTGGTGCTCAGCCGCGCCGCGCGCGACGAGGCGGGGCCGGCGATCCCCTCGCGTTTCCTGCTGCGCGTCCAGGCGCTGCTGGGCGAATTGCTCCCGCGCCACCAGGAGACGGGCGCGATCGAACTGGCCCGCGCGATGGGCCGACCCCAGTCCTTGCCCGAACCCTATCCGCGGCCCAGACCCATGCCCAGCGCAGCGCAGCGCGACGTGCCGATCGCGGTCACCGCGCTCGACCGGCTGCGCGGTGATCCCTACCAGTTCTACGCCGGCTCGATCCTCGGACTTCGGACTCTCGACGCGCTCGAGGCCGCGCCCTCGCCGGCGTGGCAGGGCGAGGTCGCCCATGCCATTCTCGAACGCTGGCACGAAGCGCGCGAAACCGATCCGGGGGCGAAGCTCGCGCCGATCATGGACCAGGTCATGATCGAGAAGAACGCCCATCCGCTGATGCGCGGGCTGTGGCAGCCGCGGCTGCTCGCCGCACTCGAATGGGTCGAGGAAAGCGTCTCAAGCTACGAAGATCGCTCGGTTGCCGCCTGGGAGCGCAAGGGCGAGATGCAGGTCG
Source organism: uncultured Erythrobacter sp. (assembly GCA_963975275.1). Taxonomy (GTDB): domain Bacteria; phylum Pseudomonadota; class Alphaproteobacteria; order Sphingomonadales; family Sphingomonadaceae; genus Qipengyuania. Next base: position 112,160 of record CAXBFN010000004.1, read on the forward strand.
ACGGAGTCAAGCTGCACGGCCGCGCGGACCGGATCGACCGGCTGGCCGACGGCACGCTCGCAATCGTCGACTACAAGACCGGCTCACCCCCGTCCGCCAGCATGGTCGAACAGGGCTTCGCGCTCCAGCTTGGGCTGCTCGGGATGATCGCGCGCGCGGGCGGGTTCGGCACCGTCTCGGGTGAGCCGAGCGCGTTCGAATACTGGTCTCTGGGCAAGGCGAAGGACGAGGATAACCGCTTCGGCTTCGGCTATGTCGAAACTCCGCTCAAGCTGGGCAACAAGCGCAGCGGGCTGGCCCCCGAGGACTTCCTTCCCGAGACCGAACGCTATCTCAGGGACGCCATCGCCGACTGGATCAAGGGCGATCAGCCCTTCACCGCCAAGTTCAACCCCGACTACGCCGGCTATTCGGATTACGACCAGCTAATGCGGCTCGAGGAATGGCTGCCGCGGCTCGCCGACGATGATACGGAGCAAAGCGCATGAGCGGCGCGGTCTATCCGCTCGCGGGTGCGCAGCGCGATGCGGTCGATCCGCGCGAAAGCGTCTGGCTCTCGGCCTCGGCGGGGACCGGCAAGACGCAGGTGCTCTCGGCGCGGGTGCTGCGACTGCTGCTGCAGGAGCGTGTCGAGCCTTCTGATATTCTCTGCCTGACCTTCACCAAGGCCGGCGCCACCGAGATGGCGGTGCGGGTCAACGAGGTGCTCGCGCGCTGGGTGCGGCTGCCCGATGCGCGGCTGGCCGAGGAGCTGACGCATCTCGGCGCACCGGTCGATGCCGCGACCCGGTCGCATGCGCGTTCGCTCTTCGCCAGCGTGCTCGACAGCCCCGGCGGGGGGCTGCGGATCGACACCATCCACGCCTTCGCGCAATATCTGCTCGCCGCCTTCCCCGAGGAAGCGCGCATCGCGCCCGGCTCGCGGCCGATGGAGGACCGCGAGCGCGAATTGCTCAGCGAGGAAGTGCTGGGCGATCTGCTGACGAGCGCCGAAGCGAGCAACGACCGCCGCACGCTCGACGCCATCGCCGAGATGAGCCGCCGCAAGGGCCCCGACGGGGTGCGCCGCTGGCTGATGCGCTGCGCCGGGGCGATCCAGCTGTGGACCGGACCCGCTGGCTGGCAGGCGCCGATGCACGCGCGGGTCTGCGGCCTGCTGGGCATTCCTGCGGATGCCGACGAGCACTGGGTCGCGCAGGCCTGCGCCGACGAGGGCTTCCCCGTCGCGCTGTTGCGCGCCTGCCGCGAGAGCAACGCGCAATGGGGCACCAAGACCGGACAGGCCTGCGTCGACTTCGTCGACCGCTGGCTCACGGCCGGGCCGGTCGAGCGCGTCGCGTTGCTCGACGGCTTCTACGGCACGCTGCTGACCAAGACGGGCGAGCCCAAGAGCCTCAAGAACCTCGAAAAGCTCGACCCCGAGTATGGCGGACGCGTCGCGGAGGTGGTCGAGGCGATCGCGCAGGTCGCCGAGCGGCGCACGCTGGTCGAACTGGCCGCTTTCCTCGCCCCCCAGCTCGAAGTCGGGCGGCAATTCGCGCTGATGTGGGACGACGCCAAATCGCGCGAGGGGCTGGTCGATTTCGACGACCAGATCCGCCGCGCCGCCGCGCTGCTCGCCGACAGCGCGATGGGCGACTGGATCCGCTACAAGCTCGACCGGCGGTTCGATCATATCCTGATCGACGAGGCGCAGGACACCAATGCCGATCAATGGGCGATCATCTTTGCGCTCACCGACGACTTCTTCTCCGGGCTGGGTGCCCAGGGCGATGCGATCCGTACGATCTTCACCGTAGGCGATTACAAGCAGGCGATCTTCGGCTTCCAGGGCACCAGCCCGGAGAATTTCGCCTCCGCTCAGCGACGTGTGGCCGAGGACATGGCGCGGCTCGGGCAGGGCGGGGACATAATGGCGGGCGCACCCGAACCGCGCCGCCTGCGCGATCTCGATCTGGGCCAGTCGTTCCGCACCGCCGAGCCTATCCTGCAATTCGTCGACAAGGCCATCGCGTCGATCGGGCCGGCGTCCTTCGGGCTCAAGCGCGCGCCCGAACCGCATGTCGGTCAGGATCGCCCCGGGATCGTGACACTGTGGAACACCGTCTCGGATATCCGCGACGGCGACGAGGACGGGTCCGAAGGCTGGCTCGCGCGGCACGACCGGCGGATGGCCGATCGCATCGCGCAGCAGATCCGCGTCTGGATGGACCCCGACGGCCCGGGCTTCCCGCTGGTCAAGGGCGAGAAACCCGGCCAGGCGCGGCGCGCGAGCCCGGGCGATGTCATGATCCTCGTGCGCAAGCGGCGCGAGCTCGCCTCGCTGATCGTCGCGCGGCTCTATACCCATGGCGTGCCGGTGGCGGGCGTCGACCGGCTGCGGCTGGGCGCGCCGCTCGCGGTCAAGGACCTGATGGCCGCGCTGCGCTTCGCCGCGCAGCCGCTCGACGATCTCAACCTCGCCAACCTGCTGGTGTCGCCTCTGGGCGGCTGGACGCAGGAGGATCTGCTCGAACACGGCTACCGACCTAGGCAGCAGCGCTTGTGGGAGCATCTGCGCCAGTCGGGCGATCCGCTGGTGGCGCGCACCGTTGCGGCCTTGCGCGAAATCCTGCGCCGCGCCGATTTCGACAGTCCGCAAGCGCTGCTGCACTGGCTGCTGGTCGGGCCTTTCGACGGCAGGCGCGCGCTGGTGGCGCGGCTCGGCGCCGAGGCCAACGACCCGATCGACGAATTGCTCAACGCCGCCAACGCCTATGCCGGCGCGCACACCGCCAGCCTGCAGGGCTTCATCCGCTGGTTCGATGCCGGCGATGGCGAGCTGAAGCGCGAGGCGGGGGCCAATCGCGACCAGGTGCGGGTGATGACCGTCCACGGCTCCAAGGGGCTGCAGGCGCCGATCGTGATCCTCGCCGATGCCGCGATCGGTCCCGATGCGCCGGGCGAGCTGGCGCTGGTCGATCCCGCGGACGAGCGGAACAAGGTGCCGCTGCCCGGGTTGTCGGCGGAGCAGCGGGTGGGCCCGATCGCCGCCGCGCACGAGGTTGCGGCGCGGACCGAGATGGAGGAGCACTGGCGGCTGCTTTACGTCGCGATGACCCGTGCGGAAGAGGCGCTGTTCATCGGCGGCTCCTTGGGCCCGCGCGAGGCCAAGCGCGGCACCCCGCACGAGGACAGCTGGTACGCGCGGCTCGAGCCGCTGTTCGAGGGCGATCCGGTCGAGGATCCGATCTGGGGGGCACGGCGCGAATGGGGCGCAACGACCACGATTCTGCCGCGCCAGGCGAAGGATGCCGAGCAATCTGTGCCAGAACTGCCCGGCTGGACCGCAACCCCGCCACCCGTCGAAGCGCGGCCACCGCGGCCACTCTCGCCATCGGGGCTGGGCGAGGTGGAGGGCAGCGATCCTCCGCTGCCGCCCGAGCATTCGGCAATCGCGGCGCAGCGCGGCGTGCTGATCCACGCGCTGCTCGAGCGCCTGCCCGAAGTCCCGGTTGCGGAACGCGCGGCAAGGGCGGGGCAGTGGCTCGCGCGGCAGGCTCCCGACCTCGCGGACGCCGAGCGCGGCGAAATGCTCGACCGCGCGCTCGCCGTGCTCGACAACGCGGAATTCCGCGACATTTTCGCTGCGGGCGCGCTCGCCGAGGTGCCGCTCGCGGCGGTGGTCGGCGGCGAAGTGGTGGTGGGCGTGGCGGACCGGTTGCTGGTGACGCCCGAACGCGTGACGGTGGTGGATTTCAAGACCGCGCGCCGCCCGCCCGAGTCGCTCGAACGGGTGCCCGAAGCTACGCTGCGCCAGATGGCCGCCTATGTCGCGGCGCTGGAAACGATCTATCCCGGGCGTGAGGTGCGTGCCGCGCTGCTCTACACCCAGACCCCGCAGCTGATCGCGCTTCCCGCCGATCTGCTCGCCGCTCACAAAGCCCGGTTTTCGGCTCCGCAGGAAAGCTTTGCCTTACCGCCCGTTGAGTAACCGCAGCTAGGGCCTAAATGGTCCGCATAGGGGCCAAACCCCACAGGAGAACCACCATGCCGACCGTCGCCGTAACCGATGCCAGTTTCCAGACCGATGTCCTCGAATCGGACAAGCCCGTGCTGGTCGATTTCTGGGCCGAATGGTGCGGCCCGTGCAAGATGATCGCCCCCGCGCTCGAGGAGTTGAGCGACGAGATGGGCGAGCAGGTCACCATCGCCAAGATGGACATCATGGAGAACACCGGCGTGCCCGGTCAGATGGGCGTGCAGTCGATCCCCTATCTGGTGCTGTTCAAGGACGGCAAGCCCGCCGCGCAGATGCGCGGTGCGGCGCCCAAGGGCCAGCTCAAGAGCTGGCTCGAAGGCGAGCTCTAAGCCATTTTGGAATAAAGCGCGGCGAGTTCGTCCCACAGGGCCGGGCTCGCCGCGCCGATCAGCCCGCTGCGCTCGGGCTCGTCGACGCGATAAGGTGAGCCATCGGGCCGCGCGACCTTGCCGCCCGCCTCGTTGAGCCACAGCACTCCCGCGGCGTGGTCCCATGCCAAGGTGCGCTCGAACAGCGAGACATCGTTTTCGCCCAGCGCCAGCCGGGGATACTGCTCGGCCGCGCAGCGCGGCGTGTCGACCAGCCTGTAGTAGGGCGCGATATGGTCGCGCACCGCCGCGCGTCGTGCCGGATCGAGAAAGATTGTCGAAATCGCGGCCACCGGTGGGACGTCTCCGGTAGGCCGCGCCGCGAAGCGTTCGCCGTCGACCCATGCACCCTGTTCCGCATGGGCAGCGCAGAAACGGTCCGAAAGGCAATCGTAAATCCAGCCCGACTGGCAGATTCCCTCGGCGCAGCGCGCCAGCAGTATGCCGAAGGGCGCGCGGCCATGCGCAAAATTATGCGTCCCGTCGATCGGGTCGATCACCCAGCAGTCGCCGGCCAGCCCTTCGAGAACTGCGGGATCGGCATGCGCCGCCTCCTCGCCGACGATGGCGATCGAGCCGTCGATTGCGGCGAGACCCTCGGTCAGCATCGCCTCGGCCTCGCGGTCCGCCACGGTCACCAGATCGTCCTCGGCCTTTTCGACGATCTGTTCGGGCGACAGATTGCGATAGCGCGGCAGGATCGCTGTCTCGGTGACGCGGCGCATCAGCGCCTGAATGTTGCGGTCGAGCGGGCTCACGAGCGGTAATCCGCGTTGATGTCGATATAGCCATGGGTGAGATCGCAGGTCCAGACGGTCGCGCGGCCATCGCCCAGCCCGAGATCGACCTCGATGGTGATCTCCTCGCCTTGCAGATGGCGGGCGACCGGCGCCTCGTCGTAATCCTCCAGCGGCTGGCCCTCGCGCGCCGCCCAGACCCCGCCGAAACCGATCGACAACCGGTCGCGGTCCGCGGGTTCGCCGGCCTTGCCCACCGCCATCACCACGCGGCCCCAATTGGCGTCACCGCCGGCGATCGCGGTCTTGACCAGCGGCGAGTTGGCGATCGAAAGCCCGATCCGCCGCGCGCTCTCGTCGCTCTGCGCGCCCGACACGCTCACCGCGATGAATTTGCGCGCGCCTTCGCCGTCGCGGACCACCAGATGCGCAAGCTCGCGGCAGACCGACTGCAGCGCGGCATAAACCGCATCCGCGCCGGCATCGTCCCATGAGCGGATTTCGGCGTGATCGGCCCTGCCGGTGGCGAAGGCCAGCACCGTGTCGCTGGTCGAGGTGTCGCCATCGACGGTGATGCAGGAGAAGGTCGCGCCGTTTGCCTTTGACAGCATCTCCTGCAGCAGCGGCGCGGCGACGCGCGCATCGGTGAAGACATAGCCCAGCATCGTCGCCATGTCGGGCGCGATCATCCCGCTGCCCTTGACGATCCCTGCGAATTCGACGCGGGTCTCTCCCACCATGGCGCTGGCGCCTGCGCCCTTGGTGAACGTGTCGGTGGTGCCGATCGCTGCGGCGGCCTGCTCCCACGAGCACGGCTGCGCCTGCAGCGCCGCCGCGACACCCGCGCGCGCGATGTCGCGGGGCAGCGGCACGCCGATCACCCCGGTCGAGGAAACGAACACCTGTTCGGGCACGCAGCCGAGCCCCTCGGCGACCTGCGCCACGATCTGCTCGGCCGCCTCGCGCCCGCGATAGCCGGTGAAGGCGTTGGAATTGCCTGCGTTCACCACCAGTGCCCGGGCGGTGCCCTGATGCAATTGCTCGCGGCCCATCTCGACTTCGCTCGAGGCGCAGGCGCTCCTGGTGAAAACCCCGGCGACCGCGGTTCCTGCCGCGAGTTCGACCAGTGTCAGATCCGCGCGGTCCCATGCCTTGTAGCCCGCGCGCACCGTGCGCAGCGTGACGCCGACAATCGCGGGCAGGTCGGGGAAGGGGCGGGCAAGCGGAGAGCGGGTGAGGTCCATACCCGCCCCTTAGAAAGGAAGCGCGGACGGGTAAACGCGCTTCGGGGGTGGACGCGCTGGGCAGGAAAACCTATTTATCGCGCACGATGCTTCGCCGTCTCCTCACCTGTCTCGCCATCGCGACCGGTCTTGTCGCGGTTTCCGCGCCTGCGCAGGCTTCGGTGATCGGCGCGCTGGAGTCCCAGATCGAGCAGTCCCAGCGGGCCTGCGAGAAGGACCGCAGCGAGGAATGCGCCTGCATCGAACGCCAGCGTCAGCAACGCGCCCGGGGCGAAAAGCCCGCGCCCTGCCGCATCGCGACCCCGCTTCGGATCTATATTCCGACCGTGCACTTCGGCGCCGACCGCGCGTACGAATAGCACCGCCAGGGGGGCGGCCCCCCGGCTATATTCCCTGTTTTCGGCCCGGCAGCCATAAGGCGCCCGGGCATCTTTCCATAAATTTCATCGCGAGATCGCGCCCATGCTCAAATCCCTTTCCAAAGCCGTCTTCGGCTCGTCCAACGAACGCTACGTGCGCTCGATGCGCAAGACGGTCGACCAGATCAACGCGCTGGAGGAGCAGATCCAGGCGCTCTCCGACGAGGAGCTGACCGCGCAGACCGAGAAGTTCCGCGAACAGCTCGCCTCGGGCAAGACGCTCGACCAAATCCTCCCCGAGGCTTTCGCCACGGTGCGCGAGGCTTCGATCCGCGTGCTCGGCATGCGCCATTTCGACGTCCAGATGATCGGCGGCATCGTGCTCCATCGCGGCGAGATTTCCGAGATGCGCACCGGCGAGGGCAAGACGCTGGTCGCCACGCTGGCGACCTATCTCAACGCGATCGAGGGCAAGGGCGTCCATGTCATCACGGTCAACGACTATCTGGCTCGCCGCGATGCCGAATGGATGGGGCAGCTCTATCGCTTCATGGGTCTGACCGTCGGGGTGATCGTCCCCAATATCGATGAATTCCAGCGCCGCGACGCCTACAATGCCGACATCACCTACGGCACCAACAACGAGTTCGGCTTCGACTATCTGCGCGACAATATGAAGCACGAGCGCGGCCAGATGGTCCAGCGCCCCTTCAACTACGCCATCCTCGACGAAGTCGATTCGATCCTGGTCGACGAGGCGCGCACCCCGCTGATCATCTCCGGCCCGACCGAGGACAAGTCCGACCTCTACGTCTCGATCGACGCGATCGTGAAGGATCTCGATCCCGAATGGTACGAGGCCGACGAGAAGTCCAAGAACATCACCTGGACCGAGGACGGCACCGACGCGATCGAAGCCAAGCTTTCCGAAGCCGGCCTGCTCGAGACCGAGAATCTCTACGACGTCGAGAACACGCTGGTGATCCACCACCTCGATCAGGCGCTGCGCGCCAACATCATGTTCAAGCGCGACACCGATTACATCGTCAAGGACGAGAAGATCGTCATCATCGACGAGTTCACCGGCCGGATGATGGAAGGCCGCCGCTGGTCCAACGGTCTGCATCAGGCGGTGGAGGCCAAGGAAGGCGTCAAGATCGAGCCCGAGAACCAGACGCTGGCCTCGATCACCTTCCAGAACTATTTCCGCATGTATCCCAAGCTTTCGGGCATGACCGGCACCGCCGCCACCGAGGCGGCCGAATTCTGGGACATCTACAAGCTCAACGTCGCCGAGATCCCGACCCACAAGCCGGTCCAGCGGATCGACGAGGACGACCAGTTCTACAAGAACACGATGGACAAGTTCCAGGCCATCGCCAAGGCGATCCGCGAGAAGAACGAGATCGGCCAGCCGGTGCTGGTGGGTACGGTCTCGATCGAGAAATCCGAACTTCTCAGCCAGTTCCTCGACAAGGAAGGCGTCGAACACGCCATCCTCAACGCCCGCATGCACGAAAAGGAAGCGCGCATCGTCGCGCAGGCCGGTCGCATCGGCTCGGTGACCATCGCCACCAACATGGCCGGCCGCGGCACCGACATCCAGCTCGGCGGCAATCTGGAATTCCGCGTCGAGGACGAGCTCGGCGAAATGCCCGAGGGCCCCGAGCGCGACGAAGCGGTGGCGCGGATCAAGCAGGAGATCGAGGACGAGAAGCAGCGCGTCATCGAGGCGGGCGGGTTGTTCGTGCTCGGCACCGAGCGTCACGAGAGCCGCCGGATCGACAACCAGCTGCGCGGCCGCTCGGGTCGCCAGGGCGATCCCGGCCTGTCGCGCTTCTATCTGTGCCTCGAGGACGATCTGCTGCGCATCTTCGGCCCCGACACGCTGTTCTCCAAGATGATGAATTCCAACCTCGAGGACGGCGAGGCGATCGGCTCCAAATGGCTCTCCAAGGCCATCGAGACCGCGCAGAAGAAGGTCGAGGGCCGCAATTACGAGGTCCGCAAGAACGTCGTCCAGTACGACGACGTGATGAACGACCAGCGCAAGGTCATCTACGAGCAGCGCGCCGAGATCATGGACAGCGAGACGGTGGACGAGGTCGTCCTCGACATGCGCTACGACACGATCAACACGCTGGTCGAGGAGGCCTGCCCGCCGGGCTCCTATCCCGAGCAGTGGAAGATCGAGGGTCTCAAGACGCGGCTCGACGAAGTGCTCGGCCTCAACCTGCCGCTCGATGCCTGGCTTGAGGAAGACACGGTCGAGCCCGAGATCATCGAGGAGCGGATCCGCGCCGAGGTCGACGGGCAGATGGATGCCAAGATGACCCGCGTCGACAAATCGATGTGGCGCAGCATCGAGAAGAGTGTGCTGCTCCAGACGCTCGATCACCACTGGAAGGAACACCTCGCCACGCTCGACGCGCTGCGCCAGGTCGTGGGCCTGCGCGCGCATGCCCAGAAGCAGCCGATCAACGAGTACAAGCAGGAAGCCTTCGGCCTGTTCGAGCGCCTGCTCGAGTCCCTGCGCGAGGACGTCACCACCAAGCTCATGAAGCTCGATGTGCGCGAACCGCAGCCGATGCCGCAGGGCAGCCTGCCCGATCTTCCCGATTTCCTCACCGGGCATATCGACCCGCTTACCGGGCTCGACGATTCGAACGATGGCGACGGTTCGAGCCGGCAGGCGGGTCTGTTCGGTTCGCTCGCGGGCAGTTCGCGTGCGGCGGTCGGTGCCGGCGGTTCCGATACCTCCAACCCCTACGCCGGCATGGAAGTCAGCCGCAACGCGCCGTGCCCCTGCGGTTCGGGCAACAAATACAAGCATTGCCACGGGGCGATGGCCGCGCGCGCCTGACGCTCGGCTGCGAGCGCGATAGGGCGGCGACATGCTCTGGCTGGCCGCCGCCTTCCTAGCGACCGCTGTGCTCTATGCCTCGGTGGGGTTCGGCGGCGGGTCCACCTACAATGCGCTGCTGGCGCTGGCGGGGACCGACTACCGCATCCTTCCGCTGATCGCGCTGTCGTGCAATGTGGTGGTCGTGGCGGGAAGCAGCATCCGCTATGCGCACGCAGGGATCACGCCATGGCGCGGCGCGCTGGTGCTCACGGCGCTCGCGGCCCCCGCTGCGCTGCTGGGCGGACTCACGCCGATCGGCGAGCGCGGTTTCCTGCTGCTGCTGGGCGCCAGCCTGGTCCTGACCAGCCTGACCCTGTTGATCCCGCTCAAGGCTACGCAGGCGGGCGAGCCCACCACGCTGGCTCGCTTCATCCCCGTTGCGGCGGTGCCGCTGGGTTATCTGGCCGGGCTGGTCGGTATCGGCGGCGGCATCTTCCTGGCGCCGCTGCTCCACCTCGCCCGCTGGCGCGACGCGCGCGCCATCGCCGCCACGGCGAGCCTGTTCATCCTGATAAACTCGCTGTTCGGGCTCGCCGGACAATTGCTCAAGGGCGGTGCCGGGAGGTTCGAAGCCGCCATCGCCTTCGGCCTGCCGCTGCTGCTGGCGGTGGCGATCGGTGGACAGATCGGCAGTCTGCTGGCGGTCCGCCTGCTGCCCAGGGACTGGATCCGCTGGTTGACCGCCGCGCTCACCTTGTGGGTGGGCCTGCGCCTGCTGCTCGGCATATAACGGAATACCGCCGCGTGGCGACCGGCGCCGCATCAAAATGCGGCGCTGTCGATCTGGCTGTGCGGAAAATGGCTCCCCGAGTTGGATTCGAACCAACGACCAAGTGATTAACAGTCACCTACTCTACCGCTGAGCTATCGGGGAGCAGCCAGGTCGGCAGGGGCGCGCTATATGGGGGCTCGCGGGGTTTGGCAAGCGGGTGCAGCGCGATTTTTCGCGGGCGGTGCGATCAGACCAGAAACTGCTCCGCGACGATGCGTTCGTCGAGCGCATGGCCGGGATCGAACAGCAGTTGCAGCTCCTGCTCGCGGGCGATGTGGAGCGAGACCTCGGCGATGTCGCGGACCTCCTTCTGGTCCGCCACGACCGAGACCGGGCGCTTGTCGGATTCGAGCACGCGGAAGCGGATCGTGCTGCGGTCGGGAAGCAGCGCCCCGCGCCAACGGCGAGGGCGGAAGGGGCTGATCGGGGTGAGCGCCAGCAGGTTGGAATCGAGCGGCAGGATCGGTCCGTTGGCCGACAAATTGTAGGCGGTCGAGCCGGCGGGGGTGGCCACCAGCACACCGTCGCAGACCAGTTCCTTGATCCGCACCTTGTCATCGACCGAGACCTCGATCTTGGCGGTCTGGCGCGTTTCGCGCAGCAGCGAGACCTCGTTGATGGCGCAGAATTGCTGCGTGCTGCCATCCTGCCGGATCGCATCCATGCACAGCGGGGCAACCGCGACGCTGCGCGCGCGCTCGATCCGGCGCAGAAGCTTTTCGGGCGAGCGGTTGTGATTCATCAGGAAGCCGACGGTGCCCAGATTCACCCCGTAGACCGGCTTGATGATGCCGCAATCGAGCATGGCGTGGAGCGTCTGCAGCATGGCACCGTCGCCGCCGATGACGACTGCCGCCTCGGCTTCCTCGAGCGGGACCCAGTCGACCAGTCCGCGGTACATCGGTGCGACCTCGTGCGCGCGGTCGGTGTCCGAGACGATCAGGGCCAGCTTTTCGAAATTCGGCATCGCGCTTTCCCGTGGTGATCGTTTGGGGTGAACGTCTTTGGTCGCACCGCGCTGCCGTGTTGCGGAAGCTTGGAATCGCGGGAGTGTGTATGGACGAGCGTGCCATTTGGCAACGCGGGGAAATCTCTGGCCTATTTGCGCAATCCGACTGATATGGGGGTTCATGGCCAGCCTTGCCTCAGCGACAGACGACGATACGCGCGACCGGCTGACGGGCCTCGCGACGCTGGCGCATGCTCGCAACGTTCTCGATCGCTGGCGGCGTGAATGGCCCTCGGGGGGGATCGAATGCCCGATCCATGCCATGCTGATTTCGGTCGGCCGGATCGACCGCGTGAACGTCGCTTTCGGCGAGACCGCCGGCGATGGCGCGCTGATCGAGATCGCCCAGCGGATCCGTCACTTCGCCGCCGACGAGCTCGAAAGCGGGGTGTGGATCGCCGCGCGCAGTTCGGGCGATACATTCCTCCTGGCGCTGCGCGAGGAATGCAACCGGGAACGCTGGCAGTGGCTCGCCGAGGCTCTGGCCGATGCGATCGCCATGCCGATCAGCGACCCCGACACCGCGCACAGCCTGCGACTATGGCCGCGGGTGGCGCTTATCCGCGCGGTCGAAGGCGATACCTCCGGATCGCTGCTCGACACTCTGTCCGAAGCTTCGGCGCGGATCCGGGCGCTTCAGGGCCACCGCGTGGTCTGGACCAGCGGCGAACTGGCCAAGGACGGCCGTTCGAGCCAGCAACTCGAAGCCGATCTGCTCGCCGCGATAGATCACGACGAGATATCGATCCGCTTCCAGCCGCAATACGCCATCGAAACCGACCGGCTGATCGGTGCCGAAGCGCTCGCGCGCTGGGACCATCCGATGCTTGGGCGCGTCGGCGCGGCGACGCTGTTCACCATCGCCGAGCGCGCGGATCACACCGCGCAGCTTTCGCGCCATATCGCCTCCAAGGCGCTGGCGGCCGCGCGCGCCTGGCCCAAGGATTTGCGGCTGTCGATCAACGTCACTCCGGCCGATCTTGCCGCGGGCAGTTTTGCGCGCGAATTTCTTGCGCTGGTGACGGCCAACGGGATCGATCCGCAGATGCTGACTCTCGAGATCACCGAGCAGGTCCTGCTCGCCGATCTGGAACAGGTGAGCGAGGTTCTGGCCGATCTCAAGGCCAGCGGCATCAGCCTCTCGCTCGACGATTTTGGCGCAGGCTTCTGCAATTTCAGATATTTGAAGGTGCTTCCCATAGATCATCTCAAGCTCGACCGCTCGATGATCGAAGGGGTGCTCGAGGACGAGCGCGATCTCGCGGTGTTCCGCGCGATCGTGGCCATGGCCAAGGCGCTCGACCTGAAGATAGTGGTCGAAGGGGTCGAGACCGAAGCGCAGCGCGCCTTGATCGCGCGCGAGGGATGCGAAGTCTATCAAGGGTTCCTGCGCGCCGAACCGCTTCCGGCAGATGAATTCCTCGCGCTCGCTTCGCGCTAGGCCGGAGCTTTCGCCTTTCGCGCCTTGCGCGCGATCCCGCCCAGACCCTTGGTCAGCTGGTAGAGCCCGTTCAGCCGGCTCTCGGGCGAATTCCACGCGCGGCTGATCACCAGCTTCATGTCGGGGCGCAGCTTGGCGGTGCCCTTCAGCCGATCGACATAGGCGAGCAGCCCCATCGGATCGGGGAAATCGTCATTGTGGAAGGTGACCAGCGTGCCGGCATTGCCGACGTCGATCTTGGCGATATTCGCCTCGATCGCCTGATGCTTGATCTCGATCAGCCGGACCAGATTGGCAGTCGCTGCGGGCAGATCGCCGAAGCGGTCGATCATCTCGGCGGCCAGCGCCTCGATCTCGCCCTTGTCGCGGGCATCGTTGAGACGGCGGTAGAGCGCCATCCGCACCGCGAGATCGGGGACGTAATCCTCGGGGATCATGATCGGCGCATCGACGGTGATCTGCGGGCTGACGCTGTCGGGCTTGGCATCGAGCCCGGCCTCGCCCGCCTTGGCCGCCAGGATCGCATCCTCGAGCATCGACTGGTAGAGCTCGAACCCGACCTCGCGGATATGCCCCGACTGTTCGTCGCCGAGCAGATTGCCCGCGCCGCGGATATCGAGATCGTGGCTGGCGAGCTGGAACCCGGCGCCCAGACTGTCGAGATCGCCCAGCACCTTGAGGCGCTTCTCGCCGACTTCGGAGAGCTGCGTGTCCTTGGCGTAGGTCAGATAAGCATAGGCGCGCAATTTCGCGCGGCCCACGCGCCCGCGCAGCTGGTAGAGCTGGGCGAGGCCGAAGATGTCCGCGCGGTGGATGATGATGGTGTTGGCGCTGGGGATATCGAGCCCGCTCTCGACGATGGTCGTCGCCAGCAGCACGTCGTATTGCCGGTCGTAGAAGGCGCTCATCCGCTCCTCGACCTCGTTGGGCGCCATCTGGCCGTGGGCGGTGACGGTCTTGACCTCGGGCACCGCCTCGCGCAGCCATTTCTCGATTTCGGGCATGTCGGCGATGCGCGGGACGATGATGAAACTCTGCCCGCCGCGATGGTGCTCGCGCAGCAGCGCCTCGCGCATCACGATCTCGTCCCATTCCATCACATAGGTGCGCACCGCGAGGCGATCGACCGGCGGGGTCTGGATGGTCGAGAGCTCGCGCAGGCCCGTCATCGCCATCTGCAGCGTGCGCGGGATCGGGGTCGCGGTCAGCGTGAGCATGTGCACATCGGCGCGCAGCTGCTTGAGCTTTTCCTTGTGAGTCACCCCGAAGCGCTGTTCCTCGTCGACGATCACGAGGCCGAGATCCTTGAAAGCGGTGTTCTTGGAAAGGATGGCATGCGTGCCGACGACGATGTCGAGCGCGCCGCTCGCCAGTCGTTCGCGAGTTTCCTTCATCTCCTTGGCCGGGACCAGCCGGCTGAGCCGCCCGACCTCGACCGGGAAGCCGGCGAAGCGCTCGGAGAAGCCCTGGTAGTGCTGGCGCGCGAGCAGCGTGGTGGGGGCGATCACCGCCACCTGCTGCCCGTTCATCGCCGCGACGAAGGCGGCGCGCAGCGCCACCTCGGTCTTGCCGAAGCCGACATCGCCGCAGACCAGCCGGTCCATCGGGTGGCCGCTTTCCAGATCGCGCAGCACATCCTCGATGGCGCGCTCCTGATCCTCGGTTTCTTCCCACGGGAAGCGGTCGAGGAACTGGTTGAAAGGCCCTGATTCCACTTCGAAAGCCGGTGCCTTGCGCAAGGCGCGCGCGGCGGCAGTGCGGAGCAGCTCGTGCGCGATTTCGCGGATGCGCTCCTTGAGCTGCGAGCGGCGCTTCTGCCACGCCTCGCCGCCGAGCCGGTCGAGCATGACCGCATCCTCGGACGAGCCGTAGCGGCTGAGTACGTCGATGTTCTCGACCGGGATGAACAGTTTGTCGCCGCCGCGATAGGCCAGCATCACGCAATCGTGCTTGCTCTTGCCGACCGCGATCGCTTCCAGCCCGAGATATTTGCCGATGCCGTGCTCCGTATGGACCACCAGATCGCCCACCGAGAGCGCCTGCAGTTCGGCGAGGAAGGCATCCGAGCTCTTCCGCTTCTTGCGCCGCCGGACCAGCCGGTCGCCGAGAATGTCCTGCTCGGTGAGGACCTCGAGCTCGTCATTGGCGAAGCTGGTGTCGAGCGGGACGATCATCGCCGCGGGCACGCCCCTGGCAGAGAGGCCCAGAGCTTCCTGCCAGCTCTCCGCCAGCTGGATCGCGATCCCGGCTTCCTCGAGGATCGAGACCATCCGCGCGCGGCTGCCCTTGGAATAGGTCGCCAGCAGCGGCCTGCGCCCGGCCTTGCCGACCGCTTTCAGATGGTCGGCGAGCAGCGGGTAGACGTTCTCGCCGCGCGCGCGGTCGGGCCCGAAATCGCGGCCAGAGCGGAAGCCGAAATCGATGACCTTCTTGCTTTCGGGCTCGTCGAAACCGGTGCTGCGGTGGACCGGGTGGGCATCGAGCGCGCGGGTCAGCTCGTCCTTGTCGAGATAGAGCGAGGCGGGTTCGACCGGGCGGTAGCTGCCCTTGGCCTGCCCCGTCGCCTGGCTGCGCGCGGCGTAGTAATCCGCGATATCGCCAAGCCGCTCCTCGGCGGCGTTCATCGCCGCGCCGTCGATCACCACGATGTCGCGATCGTCGAGATGGTCGAACAGCGTCGCCATCCGCTCCTCGAACAGCGGCAGCCAGTGCTCCATTCCCGCCAGACGGCGCCCCTCGCTGACCGCCTCGTAGAGCGGGTCCTGCGTCGCATCGGCGCCGAACAATTCGCGGTAGCGCCCGCGGAAACGCTTGATGCTGGCCTCGTCGAGCAGCGCCTCGCTGGCGGGGAGCAGCAGATGCGCCTCGATCCGCGCGGTGGTCATCTGCGTGTTCGGATCGAACAGCCGCAGGCTTTCCAGCTCGTCGCCGAAGAAATCGAGCCGCAGGCCCTCGTCGAGCCCCGAGGGAAAGACATCGACGATCGAGCCGCGGATCGCGTATTCGCCCTTGTCCGCCACGGTGTCGGTGCGGCTGTAGCCCTGCCGCTGGAGCAGCCGCGCGAGGCTGTCGCGGCCGATCTCGCTCCCGATCGCGAATTCGCGCACGCCCTCGCGGATGCGGAACGGGGTGAGCACGCGCTGGAGCACGGCGTTGATCGTGGTGACCAGCAATTGCGCGCCCGACTTGCCCGTCTGCAGCCGGTGAAGCGCGGCGAGCCGCTTGGCGCTGACGGTCAGCGCGGGGCTGGAGCGGTCGTAGGGCAGCGCGTCCCAGGCCGGAAACTCGATCACCTCGAGTTCGGGGGCGAAATAATGCGCCGCATCGCTGACCGCGCGCATCGCAGTGTCGTCGGGGGCGATGAACACCGCGCGGCCCGCACCGGCGCGCGCCAGATCGGCCATCACCAGCGGCTGGCTGCCGCGCGCGACCTGCGCCAGCGTCAGCGGCGTCGTGGCGGAGAGAATACGGGAAAGATCGGGCATGGTGCTGGTCAGCGCGGGATGGGTGCTGGCGTTCCCGTCAGCGGGGAATATCGACATAGTCGAGCAGCATCATGCGCTCGATCATTGCGCCCTGGAAGCGCGGCGGGACCGGCTGGGTTCGCAGCGCCCAGGCCATCACGTCGACATCGTCCTCCTCGAGCAGCGCCTCGAACCAGGCCAGTTCCTCGCCCTTCCATTCGCCGTGATAGCGGTCGAAAAACCCGCCGAACATGTAATCCGCCTCGCGCGTGCCGCGGTGCCAGGCGCGGAAACGGGCGCGCTGGATGCGGCCTTCGAAGGTAAGGGCTTCTGGCATGGCGCGCGCCTATCCTGCGCGCCCTGCCAGCGCAAGCGGGGATCGCTGTCCACAGGCGGGGCGGGGCGCCAAGCAATCACGGCTTTCGCTGCCCCCGCCACTGCGGCTAGACGCGTGTGATGCGCCCCGATGCCCTCAACCCGCTGTTCGCCGAGACCGAGACGCTCGACGGGGTGGGGCCCAAGCTCAAGAAGCCGCTCGACCGGCTCGGGCTGACGCGGGTGCGCGACCTCGTCTATCACTTCCCCGAACGTTTCGTGACCCGGCGCGCGGTCGGGACGATCGATGAGGCGGGCGAGGGCGAGCAGATCGTGGTCAAGCTGCTGGTGATCGAGCACCGCGGCGGCCGCAATCCGCGCGCGCCCTACCGCGTGCTCGCGCAGGACAGCGTGGGAAATGTGCTGTCGCTGACCTATTTCGGCCGCGCCTCATACACCGCCAAGAAGCAGCTCCCGGTGGGCGAGAACCGCTGGGTGGCGGGCAAGCTCGAGCGCTATGGCGACATGATGCAGATCGTCCATCCCGACCATGTGCTCGAGGAGGGCGGCGACACGCTGCAGCGGCTGTGCGAGCCGGTCTATCGCCTCGCCGAGGGGCTGACCCAGCCGAAGGTGGCCGGACTGATCGAACAGGCGCTGGCGCGCGCTCCCGAGCTGCCCGAATGGTGCGAGGCCGGCCAGGTCGAGCGCGAGGGCTGGCCCGAGTGGCGCGAAGCGCTGCGGCGGGCGCATGGCGGCGAGGATGCCGCGGCGCGCGACCGGCTCGCCTATGACGAGCTGCTCGCCAATGCGCTCGCGCTGATGCTCGTCCGCGCGGACAACCGCCAGCGCAAGGGCCAGCCGCTCAAGGGCGACGGGAGCTTGCGCGACCGGCTCGCGCTGCCGTTCCCGCTGACCGGCGCGCAGACCCGGTCGATCGCCGAGATCGAGGGCGATCTGGTGCAGGACACGCCGATGCTGCGGCTGCTCCAGGGCGACGTCGGCGCGGGCAAGACGGTGGTCGCGCTGGCGGGAATGCTGATCGCGGTCGAGGCGGGGGCGCAGGCGGCGCTGCTGGCGCCGACCGAGATCCTCGCGCGCCAGCATTACGAGAGCCTGCGCCGCCTCGCCGAACCCACCGGCGCGCGGGTCGCGCTGCTGACCGGGCGCGACAAGGGCAGGGCGCGCGAATCCACGCTGATGGGCCTGCTCGACGGCAGCATCGACATCGTTATCGGCACCCACGCGATCTTCCAGGACAAGGTCGCCTATCGCAATCTCGCTATGGTGGTGATCGACGAGCAGCATCGCTTCGGGGTCGGCCAGCGGCTGATGCTGGCGAGCAAGGGCCGCACCGCGCCGCATGTCCTCGCCATGACCGCCACCCCGATCCCGCGCACGCTGACGCTGGCGCAATATGGCGAGCTCGATGTCAGCAAGCTCGACGAACTGCCTCCCGGGCGGCAGGCGATCGAGACCCGTGTGGTCTCCTTGTCGCGGCTCGACGAGGTCGCCGCCGGGGTCGAGCGGCACCTCACCAGCGGACAGCAGGCCTATTGGGTCTGCCCGATGGTGCGCGAAAACGAGAACGACGACACCGCCGCCGCCGAGGCGCGCTACGCTTCGCTCAAGGAGCGCTTCGGGGATGATGTGGTGCTGGTCCACGGTCAGCTCGCGCCCGAGATGAAGGACGCAGCGATGGAACGCTTCGCGCGCGGCGACGCCAAGCTGCTGGTCGCGACCACGGTGATCGAAGTCGGGGTCGATGTACCCAACGCGACGCTGATGGTGATCGAACAGGCCGAGCGCTTTGGGCTGGCGCAGCTCCACCAGCTGCGCGGACGGGTCGGACGCGGGAGCGAGAAATCGACCTGCCTGCTGCTGCGCGGCGACTCGCTGTCCGAGACCGCGCGCGACCGGCTGGCGCTGATGCGCGAGACGCAGGACGGGTTCCGGCTGGCGGAAGAGGATCTGCGGCTGCGCGGCGGGGGCGAATTGCTGGGGACGCGCCAGTCGGGCGACACCGCATTCCAGATCGCCGATCTCGATCAGATCACCCGGCTGCTCCCCGTCGCACACGACGATGCGCGGCTGCTGATGGAGCGCGACGGCGGGCTCGAAGGCAAGCGCGGCGCGGCGGCGCGGGTGCTGCTCTATCTGTTCGAACGCGACTTCGGGGTGAAGACGCTGCGCGGCGGGTAGGGTATGATGACCGACCTCGCTCCTCCCCCTTCGGCTGGCTGGCCAGGCCAGCCGCTCAGGACAGGCCTCGAGGGGGAGGTTGGGTGGGGTGTACGACGCTTGTAGCTGCGCGCGCCGTACCCCCACCCCCGACCCCTCCCCATGGGGAGGGGAGAAGAGGTGCCGCCTCATCCCGTCTCGCTCTGGTCGCGCCGTTCGGACAGTAGAACCGCGATCAGCGCTTCGGCGGCGGCATCGACTTCCTTCCATGTGCCGGCGAAATCGGCTTCGCTGCCGTGATAGGGATCGGCGACCGACCGGCCGGTGGTGCCGGGGACGACATCGAGCAGCAGCGCGATTTTCGCGCTGGACTCCGCCGGTGCCATGGCGCGGACATCGGCCAGATTGTCCTCGTCCATCACCAGGATATGGTCGAACCGGGCGAAATCCTCGCGCGCTAGCTGGCGTCCGCGGTAGCTGCCGATGTCGATCCCCTGGCGCTTGGCTTCGGCGATGGCGCGCGGGTCGGGAGCGCGCCCGACGTGGTAATCCGCCGTGCCGACGCTGTCGATTTCGATATCGAGATCGGCTTCGGCCGCACGGCGCCGCAGCGCCGCCTCGGCCAGGGGGGAGCGGCAGATATTGCCGAGGCAGACGAACAGGATCGATGGTTTGGTCATTCCCGGACCCTACTGGACCCGGGCGGCGCCTCGCAATAGGAAGCTCCCCAACAGGGAGATACATTCATGAAATACCTCGCCGCCGCCTTCGCCTTTGCCAGCGTCGCGCTCGCCCCGATGGCGCATGCCGCCCCCGCCGACGATTACCGCGATTTGCGCGACGAGGTCTGGGAATGGACGCTCGACAATTCGCCGATGACCGCGACCCAGATCGGCGACCGCCGCGGCGACGGCAAGCTGGGCGACATGTCGCTGGCGCGCTACGAGGCCTCGATCGCCGAGACGCGCGCCTTTCTCGCCCGGCTCGAGGCGATCGACGAGGCGGCTCTGCCCGAGGACCTGCGGATCGATCACGCGATCCTCAAGCGCAGCTTCGAAGACGAGATCGCCGGCGCCGAATTCGATCACGACCGGTTCGTCGTCTTCACCAATCGCGGCGGCTGGTTCGCCTATTTCGGCTCGCTGCCCTATGGTTCGCCGCTGTTCACGCTGGCGGATTACCAGAGCTATGTCGGCCGGCTGGAAAGCTTCGCGGCGGTCAACCAGCAGGGCGTCGCCCGCAGCCGGGAGGCGGTCGCGCGCGGTCTGACGCAGGCCTGCGAGCCCATGCAGGGGCTCGAGGACCGGATCGCGAGCATGATCGTCGAGGACCCGGTGGAATCGCCGCTGTGGCTGCCGTTCAAGGAGCGTCCCTCGACCATTTCCGAAGCGCAATGGACGCAATTGCAGGCCCGAGCACGCACCGCGCTCGAAACCGGCGTGATGCCCGCCTATCGCGATTTCCGCGATTTCTATGTCGAGGAATATGCCCCCGAATGCCGCACCGGCATGCCCGGCGTTCTCGCCACGCCGCGGGGCGAGGAATATTACGCCTATCGGGTCAAGAGCTTCACCACCACCGACATGACCCCCGACCAGATCCACCAGCTCGGCCTGTCCGAAGTGGCGCGAATCCGGGCGGAGATGGAGACCGTGGCCGAGGATGCCGGGTTCGAGAGCCGCGAGGCATTCATCGAGCATCTGCGCACCGATCCGCAGTATTATCCGCAGACCGCCGAAGAACTGCTCGAGGCCGCCGGGGCTTTGGCCAAGCAGATCGACGGCTGGATGCCCAAGCTGTTCGGCACGCTGCCGCGCCAGCCCTACACCGTGCTCCCGATCCCCGCCGCGCAGGCTCCCGGGAATACCACCGCCTATTACGAAAGCGGCAGCCTCGCGACCGGGCAGCCGGGCATCTACCGCGTCAACACCACCGAGCTCGACCAGCGCCCGCTGTGGGAACTGCCCGCGCTGGGCGTTCATGAAGCGGTCCCCGGGCATCACCACCAGATCGCGCTTCAGCAGGAGCTCGACATCCACCCGCTGCGCCAGCACGGAACCTTCTTCACCGCCTTCGTCGAGGGCTGGGGGCTCTATTCGGAGCGGCTTGGGATCGAGATGGGTCTCTACGACACCCCTGCCAAGGAAATGGGCCGGCTGAGCTACGAGATGTGGCGCGCCAGCCGGCTGGTGGTCGACACGGGCATCCATTCCAAAGGCTGGAGCAAGCAGCAGGCGGTCGATTTCATGCTCGACAACACTGCGCTCAGCCCGGGCAATATCGACGCCGAGGTCAATCGCTACATCACCTGGCCGGGCCAGGCGCTGGCCTACAAGATCGGCGAGCTCAAGATCCGCGAGCTTCGCACCCGCGCCGAGACGGCGCTGGGGAGCGGTTTCAGCCTGCGCGATTTCCACGATGCGGTGCTGGAGAACGGCGCGGTGCCGCTCGACGTGCTCGAGGCGCATATCGACCGCTGGATCGCACAGCAGCAGGCCAGCTAGGCGCTGGCTCCCGGGGGACCGGCGCGCAGGTGCCGGTCCCCGCGCCGCCGCAAGCATTGACGCCTACACTCCGGCTGCTTTTTCGCTTTGGCATTGCGAACAAATAGGTTCTATACCTAGAGCCGAATAGCGCTCGACCCGGTGTCATCTGTAACGACGCGCCGGTGGCCCTAATCCGCCAGCCGTGCGTTGTTTGGAAACTGAGGGGGCCCATAGCTGCGACTGGTGCGGCGGGAGGGTTGCCCGAGTTGGGAAAGGGTAATCTATGATGAGGACTGCCACACATTTCGGCAAATATCTTGGAATGGCTGCGTCGATCGCCTTGCTGAGTGCCTGCGGCGGCACCGACGAACCGGCGGAAGCCGATACCCCAGCGACCGATCCGGCCGCCGCGGTTGTCGCGCCCGAACCCGCTGCGGAAGCTCCGGCGCCCGACAATGTCGAAACTGTCGACGGGACCACGCTGGCGTCCTTCACACCCGATGTCGCACATGGCGAAGAAGTCTTCATCAAGTGCAGTTCGTGCCACGTTCTCGAGGAAGGCGTGAACCGCATCGGCCCCTCGCTCGCGGGGATCGTGGGTCGGCCGGCGGGAACCGTCGAAGGCTACAACTACAGCGAAGCCAACGCCAACAGCGGGATCACCTGGACACCGGAGAAACTGTTCCAATATCTCGAGAATCCGCAGCGGGTCGTCCCCGGCACGAAGATGGCCTTCGCCGGCCTGCCCGACGGTCAGGACCGCGCGGACATCATCGCCTATCTGGAAACCGCCGGGCAATAGGCCTAAACTTTATTAAACTTAAGGGCGCGGACCGATCTGGTCCGCGCCCTTTTGTTCGTCCGCAGGTTCGGCGTTGAAAGTCGCGATCACGCGGCCATCGCGCCGCGCGCCAGTTCGCACTGCGACCAGATGTCGCTCAGCGCCGCGATCAGCCGGTCGATATCGCCATCCGAATGAACCGGCGAGGGGGTCAGCCGGAGCCGCTCGGTGCCCCGGGGCACGGTGGGATAGTTGATCGGCTGCACATAGATGCCGTGATTGTCCATCAGCCAGTCGCTGATCATTTTGCACTTGTGCGCATCGCCGACCATCACGGGGATAATGTGGCTGGGGTTGGGCAGGTGGGGGATGCCCAGCATGTCGAGCTTGCGCCGCACCGTCGCCACCCGGTTCTGCTGCAACTCCCGCTCGGCGGAACTGGCTTTGAGATGCCGGATGCTGGCGCAGGCGCCGGCCGCGACCGCAGGCGGCAGCGCGGTGCTGAAGATGAAGCCGCTGGCGAAGCTGCGGACGAAATCGACCATATCGGCCGATCCGGCGATATAGCCGCCCATCACGCCGAAGGCCTTGCCGAGCGTGCCCTCGATCACGCTGATCCGGTCCATCAGCCCCTCGCGCTCGGCGACCCCGCCGCCGCGCGGGCCGTAGAGCCCCACTGCATGGACCTCGTCGATATAGCTCATCGCGCCGTGTCGCTCGCACACATTCAGGATCTCCGCGATCGGCGCGATATCGCCGTCCATCGAATAGACGCTTTCGAAGGCGACCAGCTTGGGCACTTCGGGGCCGAAGTCGGACAGCTTGCGATCGAGATCCTCGGGGTCGTTGTGGGCCCAGATCTTGTAGGGTGCGCGGCTGTGGCGGATGCCCTCGATCATCGAGGCGTGGTTGAGCGCGTCGGAGAAGACGACGCAGCCCGGGATCCGCCCCGCCAGCGTGCCGAGCCCGGCCCAGTTGGAAACATAGCCGCTGGTGAACAGCAGCGCGTCCTCCTTGCCATGCAGGTCGGCCAGCTCGCGTTCGAGCAGGACATGGTGATGGTTGGTACCCGAGATATTGCGCGTGCCGCCGGCGCCCGCGCCGCATTCGTCGAGCACGCGGTGCATGGCATCGATCACCACCGGATGCTGCCCCATCCCGAGATAGTCGTTGGAGCACCACACGGTCACTTCGTGCGTCGCGTCGTCGACATAGCGGGTGGCGTGGGGGAAGGACCCGCGATGCCGCTCGATCTCGGTGAACACCCGGTAGCGGCCTTCTTCGCGGACCGCATCGAGTTCTCCCTTGAAATAGGCCTGGAAATCCATCGTCGGCATCCCTCTCTGTGCTTTTGTCTGTGCTCGTTGTCTTTGTTCTGTCGTCACGATCGCGCTTCTCCCCCGCGCCGCCCGGGAAGCGCCCAGGCCCACAATGCGCCGTCGCGAAACGGCAGCGCGAGAAACAGATGTTCGAGTGCGCCCAGCGCGGCGAGCGCGAACAGCAGGCTGGCCCCCGCGGCTTCGGGCCCGGCGGGCGCGGCCAGCGCGACGCTCCCCAGCCAGCCGGCGAGCGCGAGGCTGGCGGCGATCGAGACCGCCAGCAGCGGCGTGAAGCGCCGCGGGCCGAAATAGCTCTTGAGATAGGCCAGATGCGGCGGGAGGATCTCGGTGCTCATATTGGGGACGCCGAGAAAGATGTTGAGCTTGGTGCTCAGCCGCATGGCGAGCAGCAGGACGAAGACCATCGCCCCGATCTGGTTGGGCGCGTTCCAGGTGAGCGAGACCAGCAGCAGCGCGGTCAACGCCAGCGCGATCTCGTGCCAGGCCATCGCTGCCGTGGCATGGGCGAAGCGCTCCCAGCCGCGCGCGCCCCCGGGACAGGCTTCGCGCCGCGGGCCCGCCGCAGCGCCGGTGAGGAAGCCGATCTCGTGCCAGACCCAGATCAGCAGCGCCCCGGCGAAACTGCCGTAGACGCCGAGCAGCGAGACCCGGTGCATGGCGGCGACGACGAGCAGCAGCCCCGCGACCCCCGCGAGCCCGGCCAAAAGCAGGCTGCGCGGGAAGGTCGCGCGCTCGCGATTGTCGAGCCAGGCGACCAGCCCGGTGGCGAGGAACCACATCGCGATCGTCGCCACCAGCGGGAGAATATGGCCGCTCCAGCTCACCATGCGGGCTGCAGCCGCACTTTGGCGGGCAGGGTGTTGCTCCGCACCCGGTGGAAATAGAGCGCGGCAAAATTGACCGCTACGCCCGCGCCGCCGCGAAGCCTCTGCCACGCTCCACTCATTCCGCCCGCCTGCTTGCCGTCCTCGATCCGCCGCGTCGCTTGCAACAGTCGTTCCATCCGCGCGCGGAAGGCGGGATCGTCGGTGGCCAACTCCACGGGGAAGACTTGGCGGCTGATCTGGTTGCAGATGGAATAGACGTCGTAATCATATTGCGTCGGATCGACCCCCAGCGCCGCGTGGAACACCGGGCGCGCGTGGTCGCGGACATACATGGTGGCATAGACCGAGAGCAGGAAGAACCGCACCCACAGCTTGTTCAGGCCGGTCAGCAGCTTGGGATCGGCGCGCATCAGCATGGCGAAGGCCTCGCCATGACGGAACTCGTCGTTGCACCATTCCTCGAACCACTGGAAGATCGGGTGGAACCGGCGGTCGGGATGGCGCGCCAGATGGCGGAAGATGGTGATATAGCGCGCGTAACCGATCTTCTCGGAGAGATAGACCGCGTAGAAGATGAATTTCGGTTTGAAGAAGGTGTATTTCTTGGTCCGCGTCAGAAACCCCAGATCGATCCCGATGCCGGCATCCTTGAGCGTGTCGTTGATGAAGCCCGCGTGACGGCTCTCGTCGCGCGCGAGCAGCTTGAAGAGGTGTTTGACGTCGGGGTTCTTGGTCCGCTTGGCGATTTCCGCATACAGGATGCAACCCGAGAATTCGGCGGTGAGCGAGCTGACGAGGAAGTCGATGAACTCGGCGCGCAGCGCGGGGTCGAGATTTTCGATTACGCCGTCGAAACTGGAATCGCGCTTGAAATGGCGCTTGTTCGGGTCGCTTTCCATTTCGGCGATCAACGCATCCCACTCGGCGCGGACCGGCTCGACGTCGATCGCATCGAGCGCCGCAAAATCGGTGGTGTAGAAGCGCGGGCTGAGCACCGTGTCTCCGACCGCCATCGCCATGGTGTCGGGTATCTCCGGGGCGGGCGGGGTCCGGCGCGAATTGCGAGGCGCCGCCATCGATGCATGGGCGTTCATTTCACTCTCCCGGGGTTGAAGCTGACTTCGTAGAGTTCGCGCATGTCGAGATAGGCCGCCGCCCGCGTCCAGAAGCGCAGCAACGGGCCGGCGCGCGTGACCGTCGCCATGCGCTCGACCGCGATGCGCTCGCCGAAGCGGATCTGGATCAGCGCACCGTGGACGCGCACGCTGTCGCCGGGATAGATCGCGATGCCGTCGTCGAGCTCGACGTGCGCGTGGAAATGCTCCTCGCTCTGCTCGACCTCGATCCGGCAGGGAGTAGTGAAGACCCGCGCGCTCATGTCACGTCGTCGCCTTCGAGCAGCACCGCGAAGGCGGCGCGGTTGTCCGGGCCGAAGGCGCCGATCTCGACCGAACGCCCGGTGGCCTCGTCGACCAGCGACAGCGATCCGTCCTGCCACAGCGTGAGGGTGAAGGGTGGCTCGGAGCCCACGTCATACATGCGCCGCTCGCGCGCCAGCCCGCGCAGCACGCCGCGGATGAAACCGCCCTGTTCGCTATCCGCCTCGACCATCCCGACTAGTTTGCCGGTCGCAGCCTCGGTGATCAGGACGGACCCGTCGGCGCCGTCGGCGAACCGCAGCGAGCGCTGCACGATCGGCGCGACCGCCGCCTCGGCGCGTTCGACGCTCGGCACCGCCGAGCGCTCGAGCCAGCCGATCCGGACCGCTGCGGTCATCAGCAACGAGAAGCCCACCAGCACACCCGCAGCGATCAGTGCAGGACGCGGAACGGTGTTTTCATGCGTATGCGCGTGGCTCATGCGGCGGCCTTTCGCGCGGCTACGGGTATCGGTTGCGTCGCGGGTCCTACAGGCCTGGCGGGAGCTTTGCCGCGTTCGACCGCGACGATCGCGTCGCAGGCGCGGGTCAGTATGTCGGCAACCCTTTGCGCTTCGGGCAAAGCGCGCATCATCGGCTGCGCGCGCGCGAAGCGGAGCGGGCGGGCGTGCGGCCAGAGCATCGCGTAGCCGATCCGGTGCGGGCCGCAGGGCACCAGCACCAGATCGCCGAAGCCGCCGGCATGCGCGCGCAGCTCGGCCGAGCCGATCAGCGCCAGCGGCAGGTTGATGCAGGTGTTGAGCGCCACCCCGATCCGCAGCACGACGCGGCGGTTGGTGATGGTGTAAACCGTGGTCCGCGCGACCAGCACCGCGAACGCCGCACACAGACCGATCACCAGGCCGGCCGAGACCAGCGAGGCGATCACCCCGAACAGGCTCCCGCTCGCCAGCGCCAGCGCCGCGAACAGCGCGAAATAGCCGGCGATCCAGCCCGGATGGAGCGCGGTGCGGCACAGCACCCGCCAGTCGGGCGCGCCCTGCCACAGGATCCGCTCGCCGGGAGGAAGATCGCCGGGCAGCCCCCGGATCGGTTCGTGCTCGTATTCGCTCACAGCCACGGCTCCTGTCGGTCCTGGTTTGCGTAGAGATAGCCGCCGCCGAAATAGCCGACCACGCGCTCCTCTTCGTAGCGGGTGATCTCGACCGGCGAGGCGGGCGTCGGCGCCCCGGCGAAATCGGCGGCGTTGATCGCATCGAGCGACACATGGCTGCGTGAGACATTCGCCATCGCCATCGGCGCGAGCACGGTTCCGAGCCCCGTGTCGATCGCCAGATAGCGGATCACGTGTTCGGCGCGGTCGACCCACAGGCCGGTGACCGTGCCTGCGGTCCGGCCGTCGGCGCCGATCACCGGGAGCCCGCGCGGGTCGGTGCTGATCGACGCCACGGCGATGTCCTCCACCACCGACAGCGGCACGATCCGCGGCTGTCCGTGCGCATCGATATCGGGCAGCTTGTCACGCTGCGCATAGGCGCCAGGGCCGATGCCGTCGGTCAGCGGATTGCCGGTCGGCGAATAGGGCGCGCCGCCGAAATTCTCGCGCCGCAGCGCGGCGATCCGCAGCGGGTCGCGGCCCTGGGTGGGTGCGGTGACCGTGCCGCGGCCGAAGGGCAGGCTGAAGCTCTTGGTCCGGGGCGTGTGGAGCGGGCCGCCGACGGTCTCGACCGCGCCGGTCAGCTCGTCCTCGAGCGGATAGCCCTCGCGCCGGTCCTCGCGTCGCAGCCAGAACACCAGGGCGATGAAGAACAGCACGAAGGCGAGGAAAGCGATCTCCGCGACATCGACGGTTCCGACAATATTTCCACTCATGGCTCGTTCCTTTGTCGCAGGATCAGGTGGGAAATTCGGTCAGCCCGAAGCGGGTCTGGCTGCGCTGGGGGAGGTGGTTTCGATCGCGTCCGACCAGCGGGCCGATCACCGCGAGGGTGAGCAGCAGCAGCGCGATCTCGATGACGTAGACGGTGGCGTAGCCGGCGGAGCGGTCGAGCGGACCACCGGTCGCGCCGATGCTCGCGACGACATCGCGCAGCACGCCGCCGAAGGCGATAGCGAACCCGGCGCAAGACGCTTGCACCGCTCCCCATGCGCCCAGCGCGAGACCGCTTGTGTCCTGCCGCGCCAGCGCCATCGCCGCGACCAGCGTGCCGACCGAGAACATCCCCGCGCCAAAGCCGATCCCGCCCGCGCCGAACGCGAGCATCCCGGGCAGCGCCAGCGGCGCGGCGAACAGAACCATCATGAAAGCGGCGATTCCGGTCACGACCCCGAAGCCGGCGATCCGCAGCGGATCCGCGCCCTGGTCGAGCCGGCGTGCGGTCAGCGCGAAGCCGCCCAGCGCGCCCAGAGCCCAGGCCCCGGTCAGAGCGGTGGTCGCGCCGACCGAGAGACCGAGCACTTCGCCGCCGTAAGGCTCGAGCAGCGCATCCTGCATCGCGAAGGCCCCGGCGCCAAGCCCGATCGCGAGCAGGAGGCGGCGCGCATCGCGCTTGGCGGTGAATTCGCGCCAGACTTCGGCGAAGGGCACGCGAAGGGATTGCGAGCCTGCGGCGACCGCGGCGCTGCGCGGTTCCTGCTTCCACAACGCGACAATGTTGAGCAGCAGCGCGAGCACCGCAGCGCCCTGGATCACCCCGACCAGCAGCGTGGGGGTGAAATTCGCCAGTCGCGTCCCGATCGCGAGTGAGGCGATCATCATCCCGACCAGCAGCATGACATAGAGCAGCGCCACGGCGCGCGGCCGCTTCTCCTCGGGGGCAAGATCGGTGGCCAGCGCGAGGCCCGCGGTCTGGGTGGTGTGCATCCCGCCGCCGGCCAGCAGGAAGGCCAGCGCGCTCGCGCCGAGGCCCACCGCAAAGGTATCGGGCCGCCCGATCAGCAGCAGCGCGAAAGGCATGATCGCAAGTCCTCCGAACTGCATCATCGTGCCCAGCCAGATGAAGGGCACCCGCCGCCAGCCCAGCACCGAGCGGTGCGTGTCGGAGCGATGCCCGATCGCGGCACGGAACGGCGCGACCAGCAGCGGCAGCGCGATCAGCGAGGCGACCAGCCAGGCGGGCATCTGCAATTCGACGATCATCACCCGGTTGAGCGTGCCGCTCAGGAGCACCATGGTCATGCCCACGCTCACCTGGAACAGCGCCAGCCGCAGCAGGCGCCCCAGCGGCAGTTCGACGCTCGCCGCATCGGCGAAGGGCAGCCAGGTCGTGGCGACCCGGCTCCAGCTCGTCGAGATGCGGGCGAGACGGTTCATCACCGGCGCACCAGCTCGATCGCCTGCGAGGTGTAGAAGCCGCTCGCAATCCGTTCGCTGCGGCCGATCCGCCAGCTGTGCAGCCCGGCGAGCTGGCGGCGCAGCCGCTGCTCGCCGATCGGGACGATGGCGGGCGAACGATTCCCGCGCGGGAACAGCTTGCCCGCGCTGTGCATCGCGCCGAGTAGCGGGGTGTGCGGCGCGAAGGTGAACAGCATCGAGCCGCGGCAACGGCGGCCGAGCAGCCGCAGCGTGTCGACCAGATCCTCGGCGCGGTAATGGATCAGCGAATCCATCGCCACGACATGGTCGAACTCGCCCAGCGAGGGTTCGAGCATGTCGCCGACCTTCCAGTCGATCTTGCCATGGCCGAGGAAGGAGGGTGCCCGTTCCGCGGCAATCTCGACCAGCCCGCCGGCGATGTCGATCGCGGTGACGTGGCCGCCGCGGCAGGCGGCATCGACGCTCAGCGCGCCTGTGCCGCAGCCCGCATCGAGCACGCGCCTGCGGCGCAGATCGTCGGGCAGCCAGCCGAGCAAAGTGGCGCGCATCCGCTCGCGCCCGGCGCGGACGGTGGCGCGAATGCCGCCGACCCTGGCGTCGGAGGTGAGGTCGATCCACGCCTTGCGCGCGGTGCCATCGAAATAGGCGGCGAGTTTGTCGCGCTGGGCGTCGTAGCGGGTCGGTGCGGCCACCGAAGAGGGAGCGGGTAGCGTGGCCATTATTCGAACCCCAGGAAGTCGAAGATATCGCGGTCCTTCATCGGCCGCGCCTCGATCGGGTCGACCCCGGCCCAGAGCAGTCGGGCGAGGCGCATGTATTCCTCCTGCGCAGCACTGACCTCGGGGCTGTCGTCCATCTCGAACAGGGTGCATTTCTTGAGCCGGCTGCGACGGATCGCGTCGAGATCCTTGAAATGGGCCAGCCGCTTCATCCCGATCGCCTCGCCGAAGCGGTCGATCTCGTCGGTTTCGGCCGAGCGGTTGGCGATCACGCCGGCGAGCCGGACGTCGTAATTCTTGGCCTTGGCGCCGATCGCCGCGACGATCCGGTTCATAGCGAAGATCGAGTCGAAATCATTGGCGGCGACCACCAGCGCGCGGTCGGCATGCTGCAGCGGCGCAGCGAACCCGCCGCAGACGACATCGCCGAGGACGTCGAAAATCACGACGTCGGTCTCTTCCAGCAGGTGATGCTGCTTGAGCAGCTTGACGGTCTGCCCGACGACATAACCGCCGCAGCCGGTGCCCGCGGGCGGGCCGCCCGCCTCGACGCACATCACCCCGTTGTAGCCCTCGAACATATAGTCCTCGGGACGCAGCTCCTCGGCGTGGAACTCGACTGTCTCGAGCACGTCGATCACCGTCGGCATCAGCTTTTTGGTGAGGGTAAAGGTGCTGTCGTGCTTGGGATCGCAGCCGATTTGCAGCACCCGGTGGCCGAGCTTGGAGAACGCCGCAGAGAGATTCGACGAGGTGGTCGATTTGCCGATCCCGCCCTTGCCATAGACCGCGAACACCTTTGCGGTGCCGATCCGGTCGCTCGGGTCGAGCTGGACCTGAACCGAGCCATCGCCATCAGGCGGGCTGAATTTCGCTTGGGGATCCATCAGGTTCATCGGATATCCTTCATTCGGCTGCGATCACGCCTTCGAGGCGGTCTTCGAGTTCGTCGCTGGCTTCGCGCAACGCTTCGAGCGTCGCCTCGTCGGGCTCCCACAGCCGGCGCTCGCAGGCTTCGAGCAACCGGTTGGCAACCCGCGCCGAGCTCTTGGGATTGAGGCTGGCAAGCCGGTCGCGCATTTCGGCGTCGAGCACGAAGGTCTCGCTGATCTTCTGGTAGACCCAGGGTGCGACCTGGCCGGTGGTGGCGGACCAGCCCATGGTGTTGGTGACATGACCCTCGATCTGGCGGACGCCTTCGTAGCCGTGGCGCAGCATGCCCTCGAACCATTTGGGGTTGAGCGTGCGGGTGCGGGTCTCAAGATCGATCTGCTCGGCCAGCGTGCGCACCCGGGCGGGGCCCTGCGTCGCATCGAGGATATAGACCGGGGCATCCGCGCCGCGCGCCCGCGCGACCGAGCGGCTGACCCCGCCGAGCCCGTCGACATATTGGTCGAGATCGGTGATCCCGACCTCGACGCTCTCGAGGTTCTGATAGGTGAATTCGACCTCGGCGAGGGCGCTGCGGAGCAGGGCGCGTTGCTGGACCGGGGCGCCGCTGACGCCGTAGGCATAGCCCTTCTGGACCTCGAAGGAATTGGCGAGCTCGTCGGGGTCTGCCCAGACCCCGCCCTCGATCAGCAGGTTGACGTTGGCCCCATAGGCCCCCTCGGCGTTGGAATAGACCCGCAGCGCCGCGGTTTCGAGATCGCAGCCATGCGCCTCGGCATGCGCGAGGCTGTGCTTGCGGACGAAATTGAGTTCGAGCGGCTCGTCGGCCTGCGCCGCCAGCAGCGAGGCTTCGGCGAGCATCCGGGTCTGCATCGGCAGCAGATCTCGGAAGATGCCCGAGAGCGTCATCACCACATCGACCCGCGGGCGCCCCAGCTCGGCGAGCGGGATCAGTTCGGCCCCGGCGAGCCTTCCGTAGCTGTCGAGCCGCGGGCGCGCGCCGATCAGCGTCAGCGCCTGCGCGATCTGGACGCCCTCGCTCTTCATGTTGTCGGTGCCCCACAGCACCATCGCGAGGCTATGCGGGAAGGGCTGGCCGCTGGCGACATGGCGCGCGATCAGCCCCTCGGCCTGGGTGCGGCCCAGTTCGCAGGCGAAGCGGCTGGGGATGCGGAAGGGGTCGAAGCCGTGGATGTTGCGCCCGGTCGGCAGCACCGCGGGGTTGGCGAGGATGTCGCCGCCCGGCGCGGGGCTGACGTAGCAGCCGTCGAGCGCATGGACGAGCGCGCCGATCTCGTCGCAGGGATCGAAGGCGGCATCGAGCGCGGCAAGATCGGCGTTCGGATCGGCCTTCGCCATCGCCTCGATCAGCTCGGCGCGTTCCTCGCCCGCGGGACCCTGGCCAAGCACATGCAGCCCGTGCGGGATCAGCGTGCGTTCGAGTTCGTAGAGCTGCTCGGTCAGATCGCCGATTGCGGTCGGCGCGATGTCGAGCGTGGCGCATTGTTCGTGGATCAGCGCGGTCAGCGCCTCGCGCTCGTCGCCCTCGGGGAGCAGCCGCCAGCGCTCGACGCTGACCTTCAATTCGGCGAACCCGCGGTAGAGCCCGGCCTTGGTCAGCGAAGGCGTCAGATAGCTCACCAGCGTCGCGCCCGAGCGGCGCTTGGCGAGAATGCCCTCGGAGGGATTGTTCGAGGCGTAGAGATAGTAATTGGGCAGATCGCCCAGCAGCCGCTCGGGCCAGCAATCGGCGGACAGGCCGGTCTGCTTGCCGGGCATGAATTCCAGCGCGCCATGGGTGCCGAAATGAAGCACCGCGTCGGCCCTGAAATCCTCGCGCATCCAGCGGTAGAAGGCGGAGAAAGCATGCGTCGGGGCGAAGGTGCCGTCGAACAGCAGCCGCATCGGGTCGCCCTCGTAGCCGAAGCCGGGCTGGATCCCGATGAAGACATTGCCTAGCTGCAGCCCGAGCACATGGATATGCGAGCCGTCGCTCTGCAGCTTGCCCGGCGCGGGGCCCCATTGCGCCTCGATCGCCGCCAGATGCGGTTCGCGGCGAACGTGGTCGTCGGCAGGAACGCGGGCCGCGACATTGGCGTCGGCACCGTGACGCTCGGCATTGCCGGTCAGCACCGCCTCGCGCAGCGCATCGACGCTTTCGGGCACGTCGAGCGTGTAGCCGTCGAGCGCCAGCCGCGTCAGCGTCGCGTGGAGCGATTCCCACACCGCGAGGAAGGCGGCGGTGCCGGTCGCGCCGGCGTTGGGCGGGAAGTTGAACAGCGCGATCGCGAGCTTGCGCTGGGCACGCTCGGTGCGGCGCAGCGCGACCAGCCGTGCGACTTTGGCCGCCAGCGCTTCGGCGCGTTCGGGGCAGCTGTGCATCGCGCGCACCGCGCCGGTCGCCTCGAAGATGCAGCGCCGCGCGCAGCCGACGCAAGGTTCGCCCGAGGCGTTGGAGCGGCCGCCGAACACGGTAGGCAGGATCGCGCCGTCGAGTTCGGGGATGGCGACCATCATCGTGGCCTCGAGCGGCAGCAGCCCCTGCCGCCGCGCGCCCCATTCCTCGAGCGACTGGAACTCGAGCGGGTGGGCCGCGATATAGGGCACATCGAGCGCCGCGAGCACCGCCACCGCGGCCTCGGAGTCGTTGTAAGCGGGGCCGCCGACCAGCGAGAAGCCGGTGAGGTTGACGATCGCATCGACCAGCGCCCGGCCATCCTTGACGAAGAATTTTGCGATCGCCGGGCGCGCGTCGAGCCCGCTGGCGAAGACCGGCACGACCCTGAGCCCCTGCGCCTCGAGCGCGGCGATCGCGCCGTCGTAATGGCCGGTGTCCTTGCCCAGCAGATAGGAGCGCAGCAGGATCAGCCCGACGGTCCCATTGGGACCCGGTTTGCGCGGCAGCAGCCGCAGGCTCTCGGAAATCTTCTGCTCGGTGCGCGGGTGATAGACGCCGATCTCGGGGTATTCGAGCGGTTCGGCGGCCGGGGTCATGCCGCGGCGGGTCAGCCGCTCGCCCGCGGCGTAGCGGTCGACGAGCTTGCGGACCATCGCCACCACATTGGCCTCCGAACCGGCGAGCCAATATTGCAGCGTGAGGAAATAGGCGCGGACATCCTGCGCGGTGCCGGGGATGAAGCGCAGGATCTTGGGCAGGCGGCGCAGCATCTTCATCTGCCCCGCGCCCGAACTCGCGCCCGGCTTGCCGTCCTTGCCGCTCGAGCCGCGCAGCTTCTTGAGCAGCGCCAGCGGCCCGCGCGCGGGCGCATCCATCCGGTAATTGCCCAGCCGCGTCAGGCGGACGACCTCGCCCGCCGACATCATGCACAGCATGGCGTCGCATCTTTCGCGGCGCGCCTCGAGCGTGGGCAGGATCGCGCGGACATGGTCGTCGAGGAACAGCATAGTGGCGATGACGATATCCGCCTCCTCCACCGCGCGCCTGGCGCGCTCGAGCGCAGCCTTATCGCGGTCCCAGTCCGCCGCCGCGTGAAGCGTGAGGTGGATGTTGTCGCGCCCCAGCTCGGCATCTGCCATCTCGGCCGCGGCCTTGAGGTGGTTGTCGAGCGTCACGATCGCGACGCGAACCCGGGGGCGCGAGCTAGCGGGCATGATGGGCCTTTGCATCGTAGAGCGTGGCGAGATCGATCGCGCCGCGGCCCTGCTCGGCGGCGTAGAGCTCGGTGTTGCGGCGGGCCTTGCCGCGGACGAAGAAGGGAATTTTCCTGAGCTCGCGCTCGGCCTCGGCGGTCCACAGCGAGCCGGGCTCGGCATCGTTGGCGATTACCGTTTCGGGCGCCGGAGGGGCGGGGGAGGGTGCCTGCGTGTGCAGGTGCGAGGCGCCCGCGCCGTCGGAGAATTCGAAATCCTCGCGGAACATGGTGAGCAGGTGCTCCTCCAGCCCCATCACCAGCGGATGGACCCAGCTGTCGAAGATCACATTGGCGCCTTCGAACCCCATCTGCGGCGAATGCCGGGCGGGGAAATCCTGAACGTGGACCGGCGCCGAGATCACCGCGCAGGGCAGGCCCAGCCGCTTGGCGATATGCCGCTCCATCTGCGTGCCCAGCACCAGTTCCGGGGTGGCCGCGGCGATGGCCTCCTCGACCGCGAGATGGTCGTCGGTGATCAGCGGCTCGACCCCGTAGAGCGCGGCGGCCTCGCGCAGTTCGCGGGCGAATTCGCGGTTGTAGCAACCCAGCCCGCAGACCTCGAAGCCGAGTTCCTCCTGCGCGATCCGCGCCGCGGCGATGGCGTGGGTGGCATCGCCGAAGACGAACACCCGCTTGCCGGTGAGATAGGTCGAATCGACCGAGCGGCTCCACCACGGCATCCGCGAGGCGCTGTCGCCCAGCGCCGCGGCGGGTTCGGTTCCTGCGAGCGCGGCAATCTCGGCGATGAACTCGCGGGTAGCGCCGACGCCGATCGGCACGCTGCGCACCGTGGGCTGGGCGAAGGTCTTTTCGAGCCAGCGTGCCGCCTCGCTCGCGATCTCGGGGTAGAGCACGATATTGAAATCAGCTGCACCGATCCGGGCGATATCGGCGGGCGAGGCCCCCAGCGGCGCGACGCAATTGACCTCGACCCCCAGCGCCTCGAGAATCTTGCGCACCTCGACCAGGTCGTCGCGGTGTCGGAAGCCCAGCGCTGCGGGGCCGAGAATATTGGCGAGCTTGCGCGTTCCCCCTCGCGGTCGAATGGTCTGGTCGGCGAGCCGGCGGACCACCTGGTAGAAGGTCTCCGCCGCGCCCCAGTTCTCCTTGCGCTGGTAGCTGGGCAGTTCGAGCGGGATGACCGGGCAGTCGAGCTGCATGGCATCGGCGAGCCCGGCCGGGTCGTCCTGGATCAGCTCGGCGGTGCAGGAGGCGCCGACCATGATCGCCTGCGGGTTGAACCGCGCGATCGCGTCGCGCGCCGCATCCTGGAACAATTGCGCGGTGTCCTTGCCCAGATCGCGCGCCTGGAAGGTGGTGTAGGTCACCGGCGGGCGCTTGCCGCGGCGCTCGATCATGGTGAACAGCAGGTCGGCATAGGTGTCGCCCTGCGGCGCGTGGAGGATGTAGTGCATCCCCTCCATCGCGGTCGCCACGCGCATCGCGCCGACATGCGGGGGGCCTTCGTAGGTCCAGACGGAGAGCTGCATCGCGCTAGACCTTCAGCATGTCGCGCCGCCGCAGCGGCCGGGCAAAGAGCTCGGCGAGATCGCCTGCCTGCTCGAAGCCGTGGATGGGTGAGAAGACCAGTTCGATCGACCATTTGGTGGCCAGGCCCTCGGCCTCGAGCGGGTTGGCGAGGCCGAGTCCGCAAACGGTGAGATCGGGCCGGTCGGCGCGCAGCCGGTCGAGCTGGCGGTCGACGTCCTGGCCTTCGCTTAGCCGCACCTTGTCGGGCAGCAGCGCCAGCTCCTTGGCGTTGTGCTCGCGGTGAAGATAGGGCGTGCCGACCTCGACCGGGACCATGCCGAGCTCGTTCGAGAGGAACCGCGCCAGCGGCACTTCGAGCTGCGAATCGGGAAGGAAGCTGATCCGCTTGCCTTGGAGCCGCTCGCGGCTGTGCTGGATCGCGCGCTTCGCCCGTTCGCGCCCGGGGGCGACCACGCGGTTGAAATGCATTTCGTCCACATCGAAGGCCTGCGCCGCGGCATGGAGCCAGTCGGTCGTGCCCTCGGCGCCGAAGGGGAACAGCGCATCGAGCCGCCTGGCGCCGCGGTCGACCAGCGCGAGAGCGGTCTCGGTGAGGAAGGGCTGGGCGAGCAGGAAGCGGGTGTCGGGGCCGACGGCGGGCAGATCGGCGAGATTGCGCGCGGGGAGCACGCCGACCCGCTCGATCCCGAGTTCGGCGAACAACCGCAGGAACTGCTCCTCGACGATGTCGGGGAGCGCACCGACCACCAGCAGATGCAGGGGCGAGCCGAATTCGAGCGCGGGCATTTCGGGCACCAGCGAGGCGAGGCAGGCGTCCTCGCCCTCCGTAAAGGTCGTCTCGATCCCGCTGCCCGAATAGTTGAGGATGCGGACCCGCGGAGCGTGCTTGGCGCCGAGCCGCTGCGCCGCCTTGGCGAGGTCGAGCTTGATCACCTCGGAGGGGCAGGAGCCGACCAGGAACAGCGTGCGAACCTCGGGGCGCCGTTCGAGCAGGCGATCGACCACCCGGTTGAGTTCGTCCTGGCAGTCGACCATCCCGGCGAGGTCGCGTTCCTCGATGATGGCGGTGGCGAAGCGCGGCTCGGCGAAGATCATCACCCCGGCGGCGGATTGCAGCAAATGCGCGCAGGTGCGCGAGCCGACCACCAGGAAAAAGGCGTCCTGCATCTTGCGGTGCAGCCAGACGATCCCGGTGAGCCCGCAGAACACCTCGCGCTGGCCGCGTTCGCGTAGCACCGGGGCATGGCCGGCGCCGCTCGCGAGCGAGGGCGCCGCCGCACTCATGCCGCTGTCGCCGCCGCGAGGGTGGATCCAGGCGCCTCGAGCCGTGCGGCCCTGAGCTTGAGCAGGAATTGCCCGGCATTGATGACATAGGCGGCGTAGCCCGCAAGCGCGACCAGCATCCGCTGGTCCGCCGTGCCGATCCCGCCGAATAGCATCGCCAGATAGGCACTGTGCAGCGCCAGCACGAGCATCGAGAAGACGTCTTCCCAGAAGAAGGCTTCGGCGAACAGCCAGCGGCCGAAGACGACCTTCTCCCAGATCGAGCCGGTGATCATGATGGTGTAGAGCAGCAGCGTCTTGGCCACGATCGAGAGATCGGCTGCATTCTCGCCGAGGCCCGTCGCGAGATAACGCAGAACGAGGGCAAGGCTGATCAGAAAGACGAGGAATTGCAGCGGAGCGAGCAGCCCCTGGACCAGGGTCCAGCGCGACTCGTCGCGGCGTCTGCGCTCTTCGGCGGTGTAGAGAGCTTTGGCTCTCTTGCCCGTTCCGGTGCGCTGGGCGCCGGTCGCCAGATCTGTTCCATCCCCTGCCATCTCTAGCGTTTTCCTTCGCTGGATGAGAGGGAGACTAAGCTCGCCCATAGCAGTATGTCAATCCGCATAGACGACAATTAGGCCTTACACTCACTAACGCCTCGCGATCCGAATTAGCGATTTGCTTTGCAGCCCGCTTGGGTTTACGCTGACACTGTCCGGGCATTGAGACTCGATAGAGCCGACCGCTCCGGACTCGACGCGATCCGCGCCGGTTCCAGACTGGGAGAGTCCTGGATGGCTAGGGGTAACGAACGCAGCGCGCCTGCGCTTCACATCGACCAATCCGGGCCGGGCTCCGGACTGCGAAGTAGGCTGCATCGCCCCGTGGTGGACACCTCCGGCGCCCCGCCGATCCGCTCGATCTCGCTTGGCGGGCTGGTCGAGGGCGAGATCATACCGCGGCTGCTGCTCGCCCATTGCGAAGCCCATCCCGATGGTCATGACATCGAAGGCCGCACGGCCGAGCCTCGCCCGCCCGGCGGCCGCTTCGAGACCGGCGAGGCGGAGCTGTTTTCCACCCGCCCGCTCTGTCTCGAGGCAGACGAACTGCTCACCGAGGTCGAGGCCTTCCTCGACCGCGGCGTCAGCGTGGAATCGATCATGGTCGATCTGCTCGCCCCCTCCGCCCGCCGGCTCGGCGAGATGTGGGAGGAGGACGAATGCGATTTCGTCGATGTCACGATGGGGCTGTGGCGCCTGCAGGAAGTGATGCGCGAAATCGCGCTTCGCTCCCCCAGCCTCGTGCGCTTCTTTTCGGCTGCGCCCTCGGCACTGTTTACGCCCATGCCCGGCGACGACCACAGTTTCGGGGCCTTGATGGTCGAGGAAATATTCGCCCGGTCGGGTTGGCAGAGCGAGGTTCTTTTCAAGCCTGAACGCCAGGAATTGCTGGCGATTGTTGCCGAACGCAGCCTCGATCTGGTGGGATTGACCCTCAGTTGCGATTGTCCTACCGGCACCGTCGCCGAACTCATATCGGCAATTCGTGCCGTGTCCCCCAATGCGGAGACACGGGTCATCATTGGTGGCCCCAGGGTCAATGCCGACCCCGGCCTGGTGTCGCTTGTCGGTGCGGACGGGACGGCATCCGACGCCCGGTCGGCACTGGCTCTCGCCCAGCGGCTGGTAACCTCGACGAGCTTTTCGCTTGGTTGCGTCTGAATTCCGGAGAAGCCCTTGCTCACTCGCAAGCACAGTATTGAAGGACGGACTCCCTTCGGCGACTCCGCGGATGTCTTCGGCGCGCTCGATGCCGAAACCGCGACGCGGCTGGCGATGGTCGCGGGCGATATCGCGCTGATCATCGACGACAGCGGCAAGATCCTCGACATTTCCGCCGATGGCGACGGGTTTCCCGGCGCTTCCGAATGGATCGGGCGCAACTGGATCGACACCGTCAGCGAAGACAGCAAGCACAAGGTGATGGAGATGCTCACCGGCGCGCGCCGGCAGCAGACCCAGCACTGGCGCCAGGTCAACCACATCGGCAGCGATGGCGAGATGCCGGTCAAATACGTCGTCGTGCCGATCGGAGAGGGCGGCCGCCATATCGCGCTGGGCCGCGACGTGCGCGAATATGCGGTTATCCAGCAGCGCCTGCTCCAGGCGCAGCAGGCGCTCGAGCGCGACTATATGCGGATGCGCCGGATCGAGTCGCGCTACCGGCTGCTGTTCGATCTTTCCTCCGAACCGGTGCTGATCGTCGCCGCCGAGGGCCATCGCATCAAGGAAGCCAACGCCGCGGCGCACCGGGTGCTCGGCGCGAAACCCGGCAGCCTCGAGGGCGCCAAGCTGCTCGGCCTGTTCGATCGGGCCGATCGCGAGCGCCTGATCGGCTATCTCGGCTCGGCGCTGGCTTCGGGTTCGGTCTCGCCGGTTGCCGCCTCGGTGGCCGAAGGCGGGGCCGAAGTCACCGTGTCGGCGACCGGGTTCCGCCAGCACGGCGGCCAGTTCCTGATGATGCGGCTGGCGTCGGACGGTCAGCCGCACGCGCCCGAAAGCAGCGCGGCGCTCGCGGTGATCGAGGCCATGCCCGATGCCTTCGTCCTCGCCGATGGCGAACGCGGCATCGTCGCCGCCAATCTCGCCTTCGTCGAGCTGGTGGGCGCGGCGAGCATCGACCAGATCCGCGGCCGCTCGCTCGCCGATTTCATCGGTCGCCCGGGAATCGATCTGGAGCTGATCGAGGCGCAACTCAGCAAGCACGGTTTCGCCCGCAACGTGGCGACCGTGGTCGGCGCGGGCGACAGCTCGCGCGGCGAAGCGGTCGAGCTCTCGGCGGTCCAGACCGCGGAGAGCCCGCCGCACACCGGCTTCATGATCCGCCCGATCGGTCGGCGGATGCGCAATCTGCCGTCCTCTACCGAGGATCTGCCGCGTTCGGTCGAGCAATTGTCCGAGCTGGTCGGGCAGATGTCGCTCAAGGATATCGTCCGCGAGAGCACCGATCTGATCGAGCGGCTGTGCATCGAGGCGGCGCTGTCCTACACCTCCGACAACCGCGCTTCGGCTGCCGAGATCCTCGGGCTGAGCCGGCAGAGCCTCTACTCCAAGCTCCACCGCTACGGGCTCGGCAATCTGGTCAGCGAGACCGAATAGGAATCGTTTCCACGCTCTGGCTGTCAAAACCATTTGACGCCATGGGATGTCAGGCATAGCCTCTCCTCCTATGGGGCGAACCGCTGTCTCGATCGAACCGGCTGCCATTCCCGCGGCGCGCGACGTCGTCGAGCTGCTCAAGCCGATCACCTGGTTTCCGCCGATGTGGGCCTTCATGTGCGGGGTGGTCTCCTCGGGCCTGCCGCTCGACGGGCGCTGGCTGTTCCTGATCGCAGGTATCGCGCTCACCGGGCCGCTGGTCTGCGGCACCAGCCAGGCGGTCAACGACTGGTACGACCGCCATGTCGACGCGATCAACCAGCCCGAACGCCCGATCCCCTCGGGGCGCATCGCGGGCTCCTGGGGGCTGCGTATCGCGGTGATCGGGACGCTGCTCTCGCTGCTGGTCGCCTGGGCGGTCGGCCCCTGGGTGCTGGCGGCGACCACGTTCGGGCTGATCTGCGCCTGGATCTACAGCGCGCCGCCGCTGCGCCTCAAGGCCAGCGGGTGGACCGGCCCGGCGGTGGTTGCGCTGACCTATGAAGGGCTGACCTGGTTCACGGGTGCAAGCGTGATGGCGGGCGCGCTACCACGAGGCGA
This sequence comes from uncultured Erythrobacter sp., assembly GCA_963975275.1. Classification (GTDB taxonomy): domain Bacteria; phylum Pseudomonadota; class Alphaproteobacteria; order Sphingomonadales; family Sphingomonadaceae; genus Qipengyuania. The sequence continues at coordinate 152,879 of CAXBFN010000004.1, forward strand.
AATTCTGCTGGTGCTCGTGCTCTACAGCCTCGGCGCACACGGGATCATGACTCTCAACGATTTCAAGGCGGTGGAAGGCGACACGCAGACAGGGATCCGGTCGCTACCGGTGACGCTCGGCGTGGTCCCGGCAGCGCGCTTCGCCTGCGTGGTGATGGCGCTGGCGCAGGCGGCGGTGATCGCGCTGCTGTTCCATTGGCAGATGACGATTTCGGCACTCGCGGTCGGTGTCCTGACGCTGGCGCAGCTGGCGCTGATGCCCAGGCTCATCTCCGACCCCGCGGCTCGCGCGCCCTGGTATGCGGCGCGCGGGGTGACGCTCTATGTCCTTGGAATGCTCGCCGCGGCACTGGGTCTCGGAGGGCATCTGGGATGATCGCGGAACGCGGCTTTGGTTGGGTCGCGATTATCCGCCTCGGGGCGGTGCAGGCCTCGATCGGGGCGATCGTCATGCTCGCGACCTCGCTGCTCAACCGGCTGATGGTGGTCGAATACGGGCTTGCCGCGGCGATCCCTGCCGGCCTTGTCGCCTGGCATTACGCGGTGCAATTGCTGCGCCCGGTCTGGGGGCAGGGCTCGGATCTCGGGCTCCAGCGCACCCCCTGGATCCTCGGGGGGATGGCAATGCTCGGGCTGGGCGCGCTGGCGGCGGTGAACGCCACGGTGCTGCTCGCGGGCGCGCCGCTGGGCGGCATGCTGCTGGCGGTGCTGGCCTTCACCATGATCGGCGGCGGGGTCGGCGCGGCGGGGACTTCGATGCTCGCGCTGCTGGCGTCCGGCGTTGCGCCCGAGCGCCGCTCCGCCGCCGCCGCGACCACCTGGATCATGATGGTGGCGGGGATCGTGGTCTCCGCGGGCGTAGCGGGGGCGCTGCTCGACCCCTTCTCGCCCGCCCGGCTCGCGCTGGTGGCGAGCGGGGTGGTGGGCGCCGCGCTGCTGGTCACCGCGCTGGCGGTATTCCGGCTCGAGCGACAGGGGATGCCCGCGGCGGCCGCACGGAGCGAACCGGTGCCCGCCTTCCGCGAGGCGCTCGCCGAGATTCTGAGCGAATCCACCGCGCGCGCCTTCACGCTGTTCATCTTCGTCTCGATGCTCGCCTATTCGATGCAGGACCTGATCCTCGAACCCTTCGCCGGGCTGGTGTTCGCCATGACTCCCGGCGAATCGACCAGCCTTGCCGGGATCCAGCACGGCGGCGTGCTGATCGGCATGGTGGTCGCGGGGATCGGGGGGAGCGGGTTTGCCGGGCGGATGCCGGGCGAATTGCGCAGCTGGATCGCGGTCGGCTGTCTCGGCTCGGCGCTGGCGCTTGCCGCGCTGGCGATCGGCGCGCAGGCGGGGCCGGGCTGGCCGCTCGCCGCCAATGTCTTTGCGCTGGGCTTCTTCAACGGGCTGTTCGCGGTCGCCGCGATCGGCGCGATGATGGGGCTGGCGGGCGCCGGTCGCCGCACCCGCGAAGGTGTCCGGATGGGAGTCTGGGGCGCGGCGCAGGCGATTGCCTTCGGGCTCGGCGGGCTGCTGGGTGCGCTCGGCGTCGATCTTGCCCGCCGCGCGCAGGGCCAGGACGCCGCCGCCTTCCAGCTGATCTTCGCCATCGAGGCCGGTCTGTTCGTAGTTGCCGCCGGGCTCGCGCTGCGCGTCGCCGCCCAGAAGTCAGCGCGTTTTTCGGGAGTTGTGCCGACATGATCGAGGAATTCTACGACGCGGTCGTGGTCGGCGGCGGGCCGGCGGGGGCCACCGCGGCCTGCGATCTGGCCACCGCCGGGCACTCGGTGCTGCTGCTCGACCGCGGAGGGCGGATCAAGCCCTGCGGCGGGGCGGTGCCGCCGCGGCTGCTCGAGGATTTCGCGATTCCCGACAGCCTGCTGGTGGCGCGCGCGCGTTCGGCGCGGATGATCGCGCCCTCGGATCGCGCGGTCGACATGCCGGTGGGCGAGATTGGTTTCGTCGGCATGGTCGACCGCGACCAGTTCGACGAATGGCTGCGGGTTCGTGCGGGCGAGGCGGGAGCGACGCGCCGCAAGGGCACTTTCGAAGCGATCGAGCGCGATGGGAAGCCAGGGCCGCTGGTCGCCTATCGCGAAACCCGCGACGGGCCCGTGCGCAAGATCCGCACTAAGGTGGTGATCGGCGCCGATGGCGCGCGCTCGGTGGTCGCGAAGCAGGAAATCGCCGGTGCCGAGCGGATGCCCTGCGTCTTCGCCTATCACGAGATCATCCGTTCGCCCGAACACGCCAGCGACGGTTTCGACGCCAATCGCTGCGACGTTTTCTACCAGGGCAAGCTCTCGCCCGATTTCTACGCCTGGGTCTTCCCGCACGGCGAGACCGCCAGCGTCGGCGTGGGCAGCGCCAACAAGGGCTTCTCATTGCGCGGCGCGGTCAAGACGATGCGCGGCGATCTCGGCCTGGCGCATTGCGAGACGGTCCGCTCCGAAGGCGCGCCGATTCCGCTCAAGCCGCTCAAGCGCTGGGACAATGGCCGCGACGTGGTGGTCACCGGCGATGCCGCGGGAGTGGTCGCGCCCGCCTCGGGCGAGGGGATCTATTATGCCATGACCAGCGGGCGGATCGTCGCCGAGGCAGCGGGGGCCTTCATCGCCAGCGGCGCGCCCGCCACGCTGCGCCGCGCCCGCCGCGCCTTCATGCGCGAGCACGGCAAGGTGTTCTGGATCCTCGGGATGATGCAGTATTTCTGGTATTCGAGCGACAAGCGCCGCGAACGCTTCGTCGCCATGTGCGCCGACCCGGATGTCCAGGAACTGACCTGGCAGGCCTATATGAACAAGCGCCTCGTCCGCGCCAAACCGCTGGCGCACCTCAAGATATTCCTCAAGGACACCGCGCATCTGCTGGGACTGAGGCCGGCCGCGCAATGAGCCGCAGCTGGATCATGCCGATCGTCATTGCCGGACTGGCGGCGGTCGTGGTGGCGATGATCGGGGGAACGATCACCAATCTCGGTCCATGGTACGAAGGCCTCGCCAAGCCGGACTGGACTCCGCCGCGTCCGGTCTTTCCGATCGCCTGGACCATCATCCTCGCGCTGGCCGCGATCGCCGCAGTCACTTCATGGCGAGCGGCCGCAACCGACAAGGTCTCGGACACGATCGTCGGGCTGTTTGCGCTCAACGGCTTCCTCAACCTGCTGTGGAGCCTGCTGTTCTTCCGGATGCAGCGGCCCGATTGGGCCTTGATCGAGGTGATCGGGTTGTGGCTCTCGATCCTCGCGCTGGCGATCTATTGCGGGCGCCAGTCCAAGCTCGCGGGCGTATTGCTGCTGCCCTATCTGGTCTGGGTGACGATCGCCGCAGCGCTCAACTGGCAGATCGTCCAGCTCAACGGCCCCTTCGGCTGAGGCGCACCCGGTGATGGAACAGTTCTTCGCCAGCGGCCACGCGGTGGATCTGGTGCTCGCAGTGCTGGCGGTCGAAGCGGTCATGCTGGTCCGGCGGGGATGGTCAGCGCTCGACGCCCTCGCCATGCTCTTGCCTGCGGCCTTGATATTGCTAGGTCTGCGCGCGGCGCTGACCGGTGCGCCGTGGATCTGGGTCGCCCTGCCGCTGGCGCTTTCGCTGCCGGTCCATCTGCTCGATCTGACCCGCCGTAGCGCGCGCCGGTGATAAGCCCGGGCCGGGGCGCCTATTCGGCCGCGGCCGCGGTTCGTTCCCTCGCCATCCGCGCATCGGCCTGTCGTACCGCGGCCGAGAACATCGTCGGCATCAGCGCGGGATAATCCCTGACCATGGGCACACCGCCCAGCGGCTTGTTCTGGCCCCGGTGACAGGTGGTGCAATTTACCTTGAAGGGATCGCCCAGCGGGCCCTTCCGGTTCTCGGGAAGAACATCGGCCAGTGGTGAAAGATAGCCGAAATTGATCCGCCGGACCATATCGAGCCCGTAATAGGCGGTCTCGCGGAACGGGTTGCTGTTTTCCCACGACTGAAACGACTGCGCATTGTGGCAATAGGTGCAATTGACCCCGAGCGCCTGCGAGATGTGCAACATGATCGCGTAGGTCTGCTCGGTCTCCATCGTGCTGGTCGTGTTCTCGGGCGTGGGGAACACCCCCTTGGTGACGACCCGTGACGTCTGCGGCAGCGGACCACCGAGCAGATAGCGCGCCACCGCGGCATTGGGCAGCGAGGAATAGGCCGAATTGGACACCGGATCGTTCTGGCCGTTCTTGTTGCCAACGATGCCCTGATGCGCGGCATCCTCGGGAAGGGTCCAATATTCGTTGGGCACCGCCTCGCCGCGGTGGCAGGTCCAGCAGGTCACCCCGGTGTCGCCGACGTGATTGGTCCAGTCCTGGTTGAGCTCGCGTGTCATCGCGATCATCCGGCGCGAGACCGCCTTGGTGTATTTGGCATCGGAGGCCATATCCGCCGGATCGTGGCAATAGGCGCAGCCTTCCTCGGGCGCGACCCAGGCGGTGATCGCAGCCATGGTGTAGTTGAACTGCTCTTCGGAGACGTCGCCCAGGACCTCCAGTCCCGGATAGAGATCGCCGGCACGCGGGCCGCCGGTGCCGGGCGGATCGTAGGGCGGGGCGGGAACTTCTTCCGCCGCCGCAGACGCCTTGACCATGACCGAATTCATGCCGGTGCCGCGATACCCGTTCTGGTAGGATTCCTTGGGCGCCAGCTCGCAAGCGCCGAGCGCAAGCAGCGAAATTCCGGCAAGCCCGGCGGCGAGGACAGGTTTCATTCTCCGACACTCCTGATGCCCGCGGGGTCGATGACCCCGGTCTCCGGGTAGGCAGGCGCGAACTGGTGCTGCTGCGCCCAGAGGTACCAATTGTCGACCACCGTCCCGGTCAGAAGGATGCCGATGCCGCCGGTCAGCGTGGTCAGCACCGCGAACCACCAGGCCCAGCGATGGACCGATTCCATCGTTGCGTTGAACCCCATGGTCCAGCGCCAGAACAGTCCGGCGCGCTCGGCGGCGGTGCCGCGATCGGTGATCTGCTCGATCTCGCGTTCGCCGCCATAGCGGCCCACCGCGAGGATCGTGGCGCCGTGCATCGCGAACAGCAGGGTCGAGCCGTAGAGGAACACGATCGAGAGGCAGTGGAACGGGTTGTAGAACAGATTGCCGTATCGGATCGAGAAGGCCGCGGTCCAGTCGAGGTGCGGGAAGATGCCGAAGGGCACCGCCTCCGCCCACGAGCCCATGAACAGCGGGCGGATGAAGCCCAGCACCAGATAGAGCCAGATCGCCGCGAGGAAGGCCCAGGCGACATGCGTCCCCATCCCGAGCGCGCGCGCGCGGCGATAGGTCCGCACCCACCACAGCAGGATCGAGGTGGTGAGCGAAAAGCCCGCCAGGATCCACCATCCGCCCTCGGCCAGCGGGACGAAGGGGGTGAAGCCGTATTCCGGCCCCGGCGGTTCGAGCGCCAGCCAGGGAAGCTGGCGGACGAACTGGATCGGGTCCCACCCCACCGAGGCGAGCATGTTGAGCCCGATGATCTCGATCGCGAGGAAGCCGAACATCACCGAGGCGAGGCCCGACCACCCCAGGTAGATCGGTCCGAGCTGGCCCTGGCCGAGCCGGCCCATCAGCCCGCTGCGCGAGAACAGCGCGATCCGCGGTTCGCCGCCTTTCGGGAGAGCGATCCCGCCCTCGTTGGGGGCGATCAGCTGGACCTGCGTGAAGATGTTTTGATAGCGCGCCATGTTGCGTTCTCCCTCAGGACCAGATCGGCAGATTGAGCCACCAGGTCCACCATTCGGGCCAGCCCCTGGTCCACAGCGGACCGGAGATGATGATGCAGATCGCGCTCCAGAAGCCCGCGTTGAGCGCCAGCAGCAGGCCGAGCCGGTGAATGCCGAGCGTCCCGATCGAATAGCCGATCAGGTCGCGGAAGAAGGTGTCCTCGTATTCGGGCGATTTGACGTCCTCGCCCTTGCCGGGGTTGACCGCCGAGAGCACCAGCGAGCCGTGCAGCGACAGCGCGAAAGTGGTGGTGAAGAAGAACGACACCGCCAGCATATGCGCCGGATTGTAGTGGAAATGGAGGTATTGATAGCCGGTGTTGGAGACCCAGTCCAAATGGCTGAAGATCCCGTAGGGAAAGCCGAAATGCCAGCCGCCCAGCATCACCGGACGGATCACCACCAGCGAGACATAGGCGAAGATCGCGAAGCTGAAGGCGACCGGGACGTGATAGCCCATTCCCAGCTTGCGGCAGATTTCTACCTGTCTGAGCGCCCAGGAGACGAAGGAGATGATCGCGCAGACCGTGATCACCTGCCAGAACCCGCCTTCGCTGAGCGGCGCGAAGCCGAGCCCGTGAACCAGATCGGGTGGCTCGATCGAGATCAGCCAGGGGTTCCAGGTCGGCCCCTGCGAAGCCGCGTAAAAGATCAGCGCGGTGCCCAGCGAAGCGAAGATCGCGGTGACGACGCCGAAGAAGCCGACATAGAAGGGGCCGACCCAGAAATCGAACAGATCCCCGCCGATCAGCGTCCCCCCGCGCACGCGATACTTCCGTTCGAAACCCAGGAGCGCCATAGCCCTATCCTCCGCCGTCGCTGCGCGACGGCCAACGTGTCGACCGACATCGAACCTCGGGCCGTTTGCCCGGGTTCGAACTCTCGAGGCGGCGACGCTGCGCCGCCGCCTCTCGCACAGCCCTCGTCAGGTGGCCGGAGGCACGGCGACCAGCAGCGCGGCGCCCTGCGCCGAATTGGGGCCGTCGAGCCAGTTGAAGGTATCGGTGCTCAGCAGGATGAAATGGATCACCAGCGCCAGCACGAAGAGGAAGACGAACAGGGCGACGAGTGCCCTGCGCGGATCGAAAATAAGCCAAATTCTCCACATGGTCCTGTTTCCTTGTGCAAGATTGTCGGGTCCCGCGGCGCGTGGCGTCGCGGCGTGCCGCTATCGATTCAGAGCCACGGTCTCCACATCCACACGAGGATGTGCGCGACCACCGCCACGGCGGTGAAACCGAGGAAGCCGCCCATGAACAATTTGTGGAATTCCTTCGCCTCCTCGGGGGTGAGGTAGGTCCTCAGCCCGAGACGATCTTCGGGATCAGTCATAGCCCTGTCTCCAGTTCTGCTTGGTGTGCGAGAGGCGGTAAACCTCCGGTGTCCGCGCAGGGGCTCCCGCGAGGATGGGGTGGCCCGGCTTGCGGGCGATCCGGGTGCGGCGGCTCACGCGGGCTGTCCTTCGAGCAGCGCGTCGGCCAGACGGGTTTCGGTGACGCGGGCCTCGCCGGCGGTGCGCGCGGCGCGCTCGGCGGCATCGCGGTAGCGCTTGGCGGCGGAGATGCGGATCAGCACCGGCTGTGCCTCGACGAGACGGTCGAACCGGGCCTTGGCGGCATCCTCCCACTGCAGTTCGGGTTGCAGCCGCGCCGGGGTGGGATCCGCCTCGTCGAGCTGGGTGCCGAGCGGGAGGATGTGAAACAGCGCGTCGAACAACGCGTTGCACAATTCCTGCATCAGATAGGTGGCACCCGAATAGCCCATGAAGGGGGTCCCGGTGTGCCGCCTTATCGCCGCACCGGGGAAGCTGGCGGGAATGTAGATCGACCGCGCGCCGCATTCCGCGAGATACATCCGCTCGTTGTAGCTGCCGAACACCACCAGCGGTGGCGCGGCCTGGATCGCGGCGCGCACCGCGGCATTGTCGGGCTTGACCCCGGCGCTGCGCGAGAAGGCGAAGCTGCAGGGCAGCCCCATGTCCTCCTCGAGGAATTTGCGGATTCCGCGGGCATAGGTTTCGTTCGCCACGATGCCGAAGCTCGCCGTGCCGAAGAAGTCCTGCGTGACCGAGCGCCACAGATCCCACAGCGGCTTGATCGTGGTGTGCTTCTCGCGGGTGATGAAGGGTTCGGGGTCGAGCCCCAGTTCCGCCCCCAGCGCGCGCAGGAACAGCGTCGTGCTCTCGAGCCCTACCGGTGCCTGGAAATAGGGCCGCTCGAGCAGTTCGCACAGATTGCGGCCGAACTCGCGGTAGAGGCAGACATTGGCATGCGCATCGGCGAGCCGGCGGACATCGGCCAGATGGCTGCCGAGCGGGAAGGCCATGTTGACCTCGGCGCCGATGCCCTCGATCAGCCGGCGGATCTCGGCGAGATCGCTGGCCATGTTGAACATGCCATAGGCGGGGCCGATGATGTTGACGCGGGGCTTCCCGCCCTCCTTCACCGTCCTGGCGGCGGGCATCTTCTTGGGGCCGAATTCGGTCCACAGCCAGCTCAGCGCGCGGTCGGCGCTCTGCCACTGGTCCTCGTCGATGGTGCGCGGGAGGAAGCGCTTGATATTGGTGCCCTCGGGGGTGACCCCGCCGCCGATCATCTCGGCGATCGAGCCGGTGACCACCACTGCGGGCAATTCGGGGTCGAGCGTCTTCCAGGCCCGTTTCATCGCGCCCTCGGTCCCGGTCTTGCCGAGTTCCTCTTCGCCCAGACCGGTGACGACGATCGGCAATTCGTGCGGCGGCAGCCCGTCGGTGTAATGCAGCACCGAGGTGACCGGCAGGTTCTCGCAGCCCACCGGGCCGTCGATGATGACCTGCAGCCCCTTTATCGCGGTAAAGACATAGACCGCCCCCCAATAGCCCCCCGCGCGATCGTGATCGAGGATCAGGGTCATACGGCCGCTCCCGCCTTGCCCGTCACCCCAGCGAAAGCTGGGGTCTCGTGCCGCAAGCTGAGCGCTCTCGATTGTGGGAGATCCCAGCTTTCGCTGGGATGACGAACGGTGTTGGGTTGCGCCGCGACGCTCATGTTCCCACCGCCTCCGCCGCCTTACGCGCGGCCTCGTTCAAGGCGGCGTATTTCTTCTTGAACAGCGGCCGGTCCTGCGGGGTATCTTCCCAGATGCCGGCGCCGTGTTCGGTGCCGACGCCTGCGAAAAACTCGCTCATGCGGTTCATCCGCCCTTTGTTGGCCATGGCGGTGTTGACCACCTGCGCCAGACTGCCAGCGCCCGCGGGGCCCATCAGCGGACGCGCGGAGATGAGATTGGTGAAATAGAGCGCGGGGATCGCGCGCTGCTTGGCGTGCTGCACCACCGGCGTGGTGCCGATCGCCAGATCGGGGCGGAATTCCTCGACCGCGGCGATGTCCTGTTCCAGGCTGGCGCGGTACTGGATCCGCACGCCCTTGGCCTCGAGCCATTCGCGGTCGGGGTCGGACCAGCGCGTTTTGGGGCAGGCGGTGCCGACATAGGGCACCTCCGCGCCGCTCTCGATCAGCAGCCGCGCGACCAGCAGTTCCGATCCCTCGTAGCCCGAGACGGTGATCCGACCCTTCACCGGACTGGCTGCCAGCGCGCCGCGGATCGCGGCGACGAAACGGTCCTTGGCGGCATCGACCCTGGCGCGGGCGATCCCGCAGATCTCGCCGATCGCCTCGAGCCAGGCCGCGGTGCCATCCGCGCCCACCGGGGCCGAACCGATGACCGGACGCCCGGCGTGCTCGAACTCGCGCACGCTGGCGGTGTAGAAAGGGTGGATCGCGGCCACCACCGCGCAGTCGAGCGCAGAATAAAGCTCGCGCCATTCGCGGGTCGGGACCACCGGGCCGGCGGCGAGCTCGAGCGGTTCGAGCATCTGGCCGATGCCCACCGGATCGGCGGGGAACATCTCGCCCAACAGCGTTACCGTCGGCCGGTCGGAGCGGGTTTTCGGCGCGGCGACGGGGCCGGCCTCGACCTCCTTGCGCGCATAGGCGAGCATGGCGCCCGCGAGCACGTCCTTGGCTTCGGCATGCGTCGGGATCCCGAAGCCGGGAACGTCGATGCCGATGATCCTGACCCCGTTGATCTGGTCCTTGAGCAGCCGCAGCGGCACCCCGCTGGCGGTCGGGACGCACAGATTGGTGACGATGATCGTGTCGTATTTTTCCGGATCGGCGAGACCCTCAACCGCTTCCTTGATGTCCTCGAACAGCTTGCCGGTGACCAAAGTCTCGGAGCTGAAGGGAACGTAGCCGACGGTGCGGCGCGCGCCGTAAAAATGCGAGGTGAAGGTCAGCCCGTAGACGCAGCAGGCCGAGCCCGAGAGCACGGTCGCGGTGCGTCGCATCCGCAGCCCCACGCGCAGCGAGCCGAAGGCCGGGCACATGCTTTGCGGCTGGTCGTGCGGGCCCTGCGTGGGTTCGACCGGATAGTCCGCGGCGTAGCGGTCGAGCACTTCGCTCTTGCCCGCGGCGCGCGCCGCTTCGCGCATGGTGTCCGCACCCGCATGGCAGCCGCCGCCGGAGCCCGCCGCTTTGCCATCGACCTGTGCAAGATCGAGCCGGTCGGGGCGGCGCTCGGTCGGGGCTGCCAGCGCGTTCATTCCTCAAACCTCGTCATAGACCACCTCGAGCGAGGGCCGGATTTCGTAAGCGCCGCCGCGCATGTCGGCCTGGGTCGCGGGGACCAGCTGGACGTTGCCCCCGGTCTCCTCGGGCGAGAACAAGCCGAGCAGTGCGTCCTGGCTCAGCGGGTTCGGCTGGAGCGGCGGGGCGCCGTCGATGTTGATCGCCAGCTCCTCGAACAGCGAACCCCATTCGGCGCCGGGGATGCCGATGATCTGGTAATTGGCGCTCTTGCGGCGGATATCCTCGTTCGCCGGGATTGCGGTGAGCACCGGAATGCCGACCGCATCGGCGAAGGCCTGCGCCTCGCCGGTGCCGTCGTCCTTGTTGATCAGGATTCCCGCGACGCCGACATTGCCGCCCATCTTGCGGAAATATTCCACCGCCTTGCAGACATTATTGGCGACATAGAGCGACTGCATGTCGTTCGAGCCGACGACGATGACTTTCTGGCACATGTCGCGCGCGATCGGCAGGCCGAAGCCGCCGCAGACCACGTCGCCGAGGAAATCGAGCAGGACATAGTCGAAGCCCCAGTCGTGGAAGCCCAGCTTCTCGAGCAGTTCGAAACCGTGGATGATCCCGCGCCCGCCGCAGCCGCGCCCGACCTCGGGCCCGCCCAGCTCCATCGCGAACACCCCGTCGCGTTGGAAGCAGACATCCTCGATGCGGACTTCCTCGCCCGCGAGCTTCTTGGCCGAGCTGGTCTCGATGATCGTCGGGCAGCTCTTGCCCCCGAACAGCAGGCTGGTGGTGTCGCTCTTGGGGTCGCAGCCGATCAGCAGCACGCGCTTGCCCTGCTGCGCCATCATGTAGGACAGGTTGGAGAGAGCGAAGCTCTTGCCCGAACCGCCCTTGCCGTAGATCGCGATGATCTGCGTTTCCTTGGTGACCTCGCCGGTGTGCACCGGGTCAGGCTCGATCCCCGCTTCCTCGCGCAGCGCCATGTCGTGATCGAACATCGTCATGCAGCTTCGCTCCAGTCGAGAACCATCTTGAGGCATTCGGGATCGGTCAGCGCGGTCGGATAGGCCTTCCTCGCCTCCTCCGCCGGGCGGATGTGCGAGATCAGCCCGCCCAGATCGAGCGCGCCCGATTCGATCAGCGCGCCGGTCGCGGCGAGATCCTCGGGCTGCCATTCGGCCGCGACGCGCAGCCGCGCTTCGGCCTGGAAGGCGGGCGCGAAGGCGAAGTTGAGCCGGTTGGCGTAAAAACCCGCAAGCACGATCTCGCCGCCTTTGGCGAGCTTGCCGATCAGCGTGTCGAGCCCGTCGGCAAAGCCGCTGACGTCGTAGATCGCGTGGTAGTCGCGCCGCGCGTCGTCCTTGGGGGCGATCACCTCGTAGCCTTGCGCGCCCGTCCGGCGGCAGGCCTGGTTGTCCCACACCTTGGGTGCGGGCGCACCCATGGCGATGGTCAGCCGCGCGAGCAGCCGGCCGAGCACACCGTGACCGACGATCAGATCGGGGGGCTCTCCCCCGGCCAGCGCATGGCGCGCGGTGGCGGCGAGCGCAAACAGCACCCCGTCGACACCCAGCGATTCGGAAATGGGAAAGGCGCGGGCGGAGGGGACGACCAGCCGCTGCGCGGTGCCGCCGAACAATCCGCGTGCCTCGGTGTAGCAATTGGCGCCCGGCACGAAGACCCAGTCGCCGATCCGGCCACTGACGTCGGCCCCGGCATCGACCACCCGGCCGACCGATTCATAGCCCGGGACCAGTGGATAGCCCATTCCGGGGAAGCGCGGCATCTCGCCGGTCCAGAGCAGCTTTTCGGTGCCGCTGCTGATCCCGCTCCAAAGGGTTTCCACGACGACATCGGATGGGCCGGGGTCGGTCAGGGACAGCGACCGCAGCGCCAGGCGCCTGGGTGCGTCCACGATTACGGCCAATGCATCCATCCCTCAGGTCCATCCTTCGCTGGTTGGTTAACCTGACATCGCGGCAAGGATTGCCTCGATGCAGTGTCACCTTACCCAGACAGGATCGACTGTCAATCCATCCTTACAGATGTAGGTGTCAGGCCGTAGCGACAATAAGCGAAGTTATCACCGGGAGATCGGTGCCGACACGCCGCCAGCGCCGGAAACCCGCGGCCTCGAGCATGGCGCCGATCTCTTCCGCGCGCCGCGGGCGCCCCGACCGCATGGCCCACAGATAGAGTCCGAAATAGGCGTCGCCCATTTTCTCCGCCCCCCGAGTCCCGGCCATCGGTTCGGCGATCACCAGCGCCGAGCCCGGTTCCAGCGACTCGCGGATATTGGCCAGCAGGATCGTGACGGCCGCATCGTCATGATCGTGGAGGATCCTGACGAGCGAGATGCAGCCGTAACCCGTGGGGATCGGGTCGCGGAAGAAGTCGCCGGGGTGGAGTGCGGGCGTGTTGCCCGGCGAAGCTGCGCCCGCGCGGCGGCCGAGGACATCGGGAAGGTCGAAGATCCCCAGCCTAAGCGCCGGATAGGCTGCAGCCACTGCCTGGGCAAAAGCACCGTAGCCGCCGCCGACATCGAGCAGCGATGCGTGCCGGTCGAAGGAGTAGGCCGACAGGACCTGCTCCGCGACCATCGCCTGCGAGCTTGCCATCAAACTGCTGTAGGCATGGGTCTCGCAACCGTCCCGGATGTCCTGGGCTGCGGGATCGGCAGCCCCCGCATAGGTCCAGAACTGCGACAGCGCGGTTGCCTTGCGGCGGTCGCCGCGCAGCAGTGCCAGCGGGTCGGCAAGATCGGCGTAGAGCAGCCGGTGGTGCCGGATCATCGCCAAGGCCCCGGCATTTCCCTGCAGCGCCGCGCCCTGCTGCCCCAGCATCCACTCGTCGGGTGCTACCTGCTGCGCCAGTTCCACCGCCGCCGAAGCCCGCAGCAGCAGCACGGCTCCCGGCAGGCTCAGCCCGCAGCGCGCCGCGACCTCCTCAGCCCCCGCCGGGCCATTGGCCAACAGTTCGATCAGCCCGCTCTCCACCGCCGTCAGCAGCGTCTGGGTGTAGGTAAAGCCGGCGACGAGATCGAACAGGCCCCCGGCCTTGCGCCGCGCGATCGGGCGGATCAGCGGATTGCGCGCCGCCCAGCGGCGGAAGCGCGGGTCGCCGATGATGCGGTTGCGGGCGGCGATCCAGCGCCGCTTCCATCGGAGAGCGAGCGAAGCCGAAGAAGGAGGAGCGCTGGGCTGCATTGTCAAAAACATTGGACAGGCGTCGCGTAAAGGTCAATTCTATTCGCCGAGGAGGATCTGTTTGGCGATGCGCGTTGCCATCATCGGAGCGGGGATGGGCGGACTGGCCTGCGCGGTCCGGCTCGCCGCGAGCGGTCACGATGTCACCGTCATCGAACGCGAGCAGCAGGTCGGCGGCAAGGCGCGACGGATCATGGTCGATGGGACACCGATCGACGCCGGGCCGACCGTCTTCACCCTGCGCGATGTGTTCGACGATCTTTTCGCAGCCGCGGGCCGGTCGCTCGACGATTACGTTTCCGTCCGCCCCGCGCAGGTGCTCGCCCGCCATGCCTGGGACTCGGACAGTCAGCTCGACCTTCATGCCGATCCCGCGCGCAGCGAGGCGGCGATCGGCGATTTCGCCGGTGCCGATGCGGCGCGCGGCTACCGCGCCTTTCGCATGGAAGCGGCGCGGATTTATGGAATTCTCGAACACAGCATGCTGCGCGCCGACAAGGTGTTCTGGCCGCTGCCGCTGATGCGCCGGATCGGGCTCGCGCGGATCGGCGACCTGCTGGCGATCCGCCCCTACGAGAGCCTGTGGAAGGTGCTCGGCGAGCATTTTACCGACCCTCGGCTGCGGCAATTGTTCGCGCGCTATTCGACCTATTGCGGTTCCTCGCCCTTCGACACCCCCGCGACGCTGATGCTGATCGCGCATGTCGAAGCGCAGGGCGTCTGGCTGATCGACGGCGGGATGAGCGCGCTGGCCGAGGGCTTGCGGCGCGTCGCCGAGGAACACGGCGCGCGTTTCCGGACGGGCACCCCGGTTGTCGATGTCGAACTCCACAATCGCAAGGCTTGCGGGGTCTCGGTCGAATCGGGCGAATTCATCCCCGCCGATGCGGTGGTGGCCAATTGCGATCCCGCCGCGCTGGCGAGCGGCAGGCTGGGACAAATTGCGACACGCGCGGTCGCTCCCCTCCAGTCGCGCAGCCGCTCGCTCTCGGCCCTGGTCTGGCTCACCCATGCGCGCAGCGAAGGCTTCCCGCTGTCGCGCCACAACGTCTTCTTCTCGCCCGATTATCCGCGCGAATTCAGCGACATCAAGCGCGGCGCGGTGCCCGGCGATCCCAGCGTCTACCTCTGCGCGCTCGACCGCGACGCAGGCTCCGGCGCGGGGCCCGAGGGCCGCGAGCGGTTCCAGATCATCGTCAACGCGCCGGCCAATGGCGACAGATTGGATTATAGTGCCGAGGAGAAAGAGCGATGCACGCAGGCCATGAGGCGAACCCTGGAGCGCTGCGGTTTGCAACTGGAGGATCCGCTGCCGCACCTTCTGCTGACACCGAACGACTTCGAGAGATTTTCGCCCTCGACGGGCGGAGCGATCTATGGACGGGCCTCGCACGGCTGGGCGGCGTCCTTCCTCCGGCAGGGTACGCGGACGCGGATCCCTGGGCTCTATTGCGCGGGTGGAAGCACCCACCCGGGGGCCGGGGTGCCGATGGCCGCCTTGTCCGGGCGCCTCGCAGCGCAACAGGTGGCGCAGGACCTCGCTTCGATGCGCCGGTTCCACCCGGCGGCTACGCCTGGTGGTATGTCGATGCGCTCAGCGATGCCTCTGGACCGGATGGGGGCCGGCACGGGCTGACGATCATCGCCTTCCTGGGCAGCGTCTTCTCGCCCTATTACAAGCGCAGCGGGCGCGCCGCCCCGACCGACCACAGCGCGCTCAACGTCGCGCTCTACGGCCCCGGCGCGCGCTGGACCATGACCGAACGCGGGCAGGATGCGGTGGTGCAGGAGACGCACACGCTGGCGATCGGGCCGAGCTCGCTGCGCTGGACCGGCGAGGCGCTGGAGATCGACATCGTCGAACGCGACAAGCGGCTGGGCATTCCCTGGCAGCGCGCGGTTCGGGGGAAGATCCGGGTCATACCCGAAGCGCTCAACACGACCGCATTCGCGCTCGATCCCGCCGGCAGGCACAGCTGGCACTGCCTCGCGCCGCGGGCGCGGATCGAGGTGGAGATGGACAAGCCGAACTTGCGCTGGAGCGGCAGCGCCTATCTCGATTCCAACTCCGGCAGCGAATCGCTCGAGGAGGGGTTTCGCGTCTGGCACTGGTCGCGCGCACACACCCGCCGTGGTTCGGTGGTCAGCTATGAAGGCATCCGCCGCGACGGGACCCGCTTCGCCAGCGCACTGCGCTTCGATGCCAGCGGTGCCCCGCACGCGGCAGAGCTGCCCCCCGTCGCGCCTCTTGCCAACACTTTGTGGCAGATGGAGCGCCAGACCCGCTCCGATGGCGGACATGCCAGCGTGATCAGGACCTGGGAGGATGCGCCCTTCTACGCACGCTCGACGCTGGCGTCGCGGCTCTATGGCGAGCCGGTGACCGCGGTGCAGGAAAGCCTCGATCTCGACCGCTTCGCCTCACCGATCGTCCAGTTCATGCTCCCCTACCGCATGCCCCGGCGCACCTGATTCGGCCTCTTCCTGCGCGCGGCGCTTGGCTTCCCTGTCGCGCGCGATCTCGCGGTTGACCGACCACAGCTGGTAGAGGCCGAACCCCAGCGCCACGCTGGCGGTGAAGAGGATTTCGATCCAGCCGAAGTTTGCCGCCATCCCCTCCATGCTCAGGCTTCCTCTTCGGCGATTATGCGATGGCGCCGGGCGAAACGCAGGATCATCGCCGCGGCTTCCTCCGGTCGCTCCTCATGCGCCAGATGGCCGAGACCTCCGAGGACCTGGAGTTCACCTTGCGGCAGCGCTGCGCAGGCCTGCCGGACCGAGGACAAAGGAACCGCGCGGTCGCGGTCGCCATGCGCGAGCAGCACCGGGACATCGATCGCGGGGAGCAGCGCCTCGAGCGCGGCCAGATCCCAATTCGCCATCATCGCCAGCGCCCCGCGGCAATGGTCGCTGTTGCCAAGCAGCGCCTCGTAGCAGCGCAGCCCCTCGGCATCGATCCGCGAACCGGTGGCGCGGGTGAGGAAGCGGGCGGTCTCTCCCGACCCGCGCGCCATCCGCGCGAAGATCGACGGCACCAGCGGGTTGACGAACAGCAGTCTGGCCATGGCGGGGAGCAGCCGCGCGGCGAGGCCGGGGAAGGGCATCAGCGCCGGGCTCAAACCGACCACCGGCACGCGTATTCCGTCCTGCGCAAGCCGGAGCGCGATCGCCGCGCCGGCGGAATGACCGACGATCAGCGCCGGTTCGAGCGCGAGGCCTTCCAGCAAAGTCCCGATTGACGAAGCGACACGGGGCAGGGTGGGTCCGCCGCGCATGGTTCCGCGGGTGAAGCCATTACCGGGCAGGTCGGGGTCGATCACGGTGAACCGCTCTGCCAGCAGCGGCAACATCCCCCGCCAGCTGTGCGTAGCACCGCCGGTGCCGTGGAGCAGGAGCGCAACCGGGCCGCTGCCCGCCTGCTGGACATGCCAGCGCAGCCCGCCCGCCTCGACGAAGCGGCTCGACTTCCGGTGCGGCCAGTCACGGCCTTCGACCTCCCAGCGCAGCGCGCCGCTCACGGTCTGTCGCTCGCAGGGCGCGCCGCCTCGACCGCGCGCTGCAGCCCGGCGGCATCGGCCATCGGCAGCGGCAGATAGCGCGCCCGCAAGTCGCGCGCGAGCGCTTCGGCCTCGGGGCGCGGGCGCGGTGCGATATCGACCACCACCGCGGCGTGACCGTCCGCGGCCAGTCCCCTGGCGGCCGAGGCGGCGTCTTCGCGGGCGCGCGGCCGGCCGGGCATGCCGTCGGCGGCGATATTGGCGCTGCCATCGGTGAGGAAGACGACAAAGGGCGTGGTACCGCGCCCTGCGATGCTGGCAGCGAGCCGCCGTGCGGCGATGATCCCCGCCGCGAGCGGGGTGCCCCCGCCGCCGGGAAGCTGGGCCAGCGCCCGCCGCGCGCGGGTCAGCGAGCGGGTGGGGGGGAGAAGCAGTTCGGCGCCCGCTCTGCGGAAGGCGATCAGCGCCACCTCGCTGCGGGTGACATAGGCTTGCGCCAGCATCAGCTCGACCGCGCCCTTGGCCTCGGCGAGCCGCGCCAGTGCGGCCGAACCCGAGGCATCGACGCAGAACAGCGTCACCGCCTGCGCGCGCTCCTCGAAGCGGCGGATGCGCAGGTCGGATTTGCGGATCACCAGCCGGCGGGTGTCGTCCGCGGAAAGCTCCCGGCGACGCAGCGGCTGCCAGGGGACCGCCGCGCGCAGCGTATCGACCAGCGCCAGCCGCGCGCCGCCACTGGGCATTCCGGGCCGTGCACCCAGTGGCCGCCCGCGCAGCTTCGACTTGGCCTTTTGCCCGCCGCCGCTGCCATGGCCCTTGCGCTGGATCGCTCCCGCCGCCAGCCGCGCGAGCAGGTCGGGCGGGATCGCCGCCACCGCCGCCTCGAGCACGCTATCCTCGGGCGGCGTGCTGTCGGCGGTGCTGTCGCCATCGGAGTTGGAATCGCGGTCCGGTGGCGGGGCCTCGTTCGGCGCGTTCTCGTTCGGCTCCTCATCGCTCGGCGGCAGCCGAGTTGCGCGCGGTGCGAGGACCAGACGCGCCGCGAGTTGAAGGTCGGCATCGGTCAAGGAATTGCGGCGGTCCAATGCGGCATGCGCCCGCGCCGCCGCGAGCGCAAACAGCAGCGCGCGGACCGAGTCCACTCCGAGAACGGTGGCGGTCGCGGCGAGCGCGGTGAGCGCGTCGCCATCGCCCGGCTCAACCGTGCCTATCGGGAGCGGCGCCTGCAGAATATGGTCTTCGCCATCCAGCGAGCGCAGCTGCGACAGATCGATCCGGAAGGCCACCCGTTCGGCCAGCGCCGGTGGCGGGCCTTCATCGCCGGTCATGCCATCGTCGAACAGCACCAGCCCGAACCCGGTCTCGTTCCCGCCCTCCATGGCCTGCGCCAGCCGTCCGGCGAGATCGGGCCGGAGCCGTTCGGCCATCGGCACAAGCAGGACACCGCCCGCGACCTCCTCGAGCAGCCCGCGCTGGCGAACGCTGCATCCCGATGCGAGGCTGGCAGCCATGTCGATCCCGCCCAGCAGACGCTCGTCGTCGATATGCGCTGGCAGTCGGCGGATCGGGGTGTCGGGCGGGAGCAGCGCGGTCAGTCGCTCGATCAGCACATCGCGCGCAGGGCCCGCGGTGCGCAGACACAGCCCGCCCAATTGCCGCGGTGCGACCGCGAACAGCTGAAGCGCAAGCAGCGCATCGGCGAGCGGATTGCCCGAAGTGCCGGCGCCGCTATCCTCAGCGGACCGGCCCGCGATCATCCGAACAATTCGCCGATCGCGCGCTCGATCCGCACCGTCGAGCCGGTCTCGTCGAGCACGTCGCGGCGCAGGCGATGACGCAGCGCCATGGGTGCGACCGCAACGAGATGCTCGCGCCCTACCGCCTCGGCGCCCCCGATCGCCGCCAGCGCGCGGGCGGCGCGCATCAGCGTCAGTTCACCGCGCAACCCGTCGGCACCGACCGCGCGGCACAGTTCCGCCATGTCGGTCATCACCGCATCGGGAACCGCCAGGCCGGAAAGCTTCTTCTGCCCGCGCGCGATCCGGCGCAGAACCTTGCCATCCTCCGCTTGCCACTCGGCAGCGAAGGCTTCGGAGTCGGCATCCTTCGCGGCACAGCGGCGCATGATCTCGACCCGCTGTTCGATGCCGTCGGGAGTCCGCACCTCGACCGAGAGGCCGAAGCGGTCGAGCAATTGCGGGCGCAGCTCGCCTTCCTCGGGATTGCCGCTGCCGATCAGCACGAAGCGCGCCGGATGGCGGACCGACAGGCCCTCGCGCTCGACCAAATTCTCGCCCGAGGCGGCGACATCGAGCAGCAGGTCGACCAGATGGTCTTCGAGCAGATTGATTTCGTCGATATACAGGAACCCGCGATGCGCCTTAGCCAGCAGCCCCGGCTCGAACGCCTTCTCGCCCGAGCGCAGCGCGCGCTCGAGATCGAGCGAACCGATCACCCGGTCCTCGGTCGCCCCCAGCGGCAGGTCGACGAAGGGCACCGGGCGTTTGCGCAAGGGACCGGTGCCGCAGACCTCGGGATAGCGCGCCCGGTCCTCCTTCGAGCAGCCGTAGCGGCAGCCTTCGATCGCCTGGATCGGCGGCAGCAGCCCGGCCAGCGCGCGCGCGGCGGTCGATTTGCCCGTGCCGCGGTCGCCGAAGACCATCACCCCGCCGATAGCTGGATCGACCGCCGCGATCAGGAGCGCCAGTTTCATCTCGTCCTGCGCGACGATCGCCGAGAAGGGAAATCCTGCCATGTGTCAGGCAGTGTGGACAAGGTCGCGCGTCAGGACAAGAGCGAAAGCGGCTATGGGGTGCCGCTCGAAAGCACGCGGCGCTTGAGCAGCCGCATGATCAGCCACACCCCGAGGACCACGGGGATGACCAGCGCTCCGACGATCGCCTCGATCGACAGCGGGAGGCGCTCGGGGGGCAATCCTTCAACGAAGAACCGCACCAGGCCGATAAGGTAATAGCTCAGCGCCACGACCGAGAGCCCCTCGACCAGTTGCTGCAACCGCACCTGCATGGCGATGCTGCGCTCCATAGAATGGAGCAGAGCGGCATTCTGGTTCTCGATCCGCGTGTCGATCCGCGCGCGCAGCAGCGAGGACAGCTGTTCGGCGCGCACCGCGAGTTCGCGGACGCGTTCGGTGGTCGCGGTGCAGGTGTTCATCGCGGGGCGGAAGCGCCGCTGGGTGAAATCGTCGAGCGAGGCGAAACCGGGCACCGCCTCGGCCTTGAGCTGGAGCAGCCGCGCTTCGACCAGTTGGGAATAGGCCTTGCTTGCATCCATCCGGAACCCGATCGCGGTCGAGATGCCGGCGAGATCGAGCGAGAGGTCGGACAGCGCTTCCATCAGCTCGTCGTCACGCTCGTCGCTGTCGGCGACCCGGTCGCCGAGATCGCGCAACCGCCGCTCGGCGGCGTCGAGACGCGGCCAGCACTCGCGCGCGACCGGCAGACCCAGCAGCGCACGGTTGCGGTAATTGCCGAGCTCCTGCAAGCGCTGCACCGCGCGCGTCAGGTCGCCCGTCTCCGCGCCATTGGCAGCAACCACCAACCGACCGAAGCCATCCTCGCGGAGGCGAAAATCGGACCAGATCCGGATCGATCCGTCAATCAGGCCGCAGACCAGCTCGTCGCGTTGCAGATCCATCCGCTCGAGCAAATGCCGTGCTTCAGCGTCGTTCGGCGCAATCCAGATCCGCGTCGCACGCACGATCTTGCCGGGCAGGCCCCGGACCCAGTCGAGCGTCGTGCGCAGTTCCTCATCCCCATCGGGGTCGAGGAAGGCATCCGCGCCGGCGCGCGGAACCAGCAGCGTAAGGCTGCTGCCCTCGCTGTGCTGTTCCCAGGAAAAGCGGATTCGGTCGGTCAGATTGCCCGAACGGTGCGAGGGGTTCTCCACCGGATGGATTTCGGCGGCATGGGCTGTGATCGCCTCCAGCTCCGTGATCTCCGCCGCCTCGTCGATCATCAACACCCATTGTACGATCAGGCAGGGCACGGGGATTGCCGGCCACCGGCGCAAATGCATCTCCGCGACGGCCTTTTTTCTCAGCTCGTGGTCGTCCATCCGCAGCCTCGTGCCGATTGCGTTGCCGGACCCTGCCGCCAGCCGCGCGAACGCCGCTGCCAAGGCTGGTTTTATGGCCCGATTACGCAGAGTGCACAATGGGCGGCTGCCGACCGTGAGCTTGGGCGCGCACGCTCGAGAATTTCGGAACCGCTGTCCTGCTCTGGGCTTACTTCAGTATCCCGGCAGTGGACTTCGAACGATGAGCACAGATCGCAAACGGCAACGGAACACGATGGTCGAGCGGCAGATCGCCGCCCGGGGGATCACCGATGAGGCCATTCTCGATGCCTTTCGGGAGGTGCCGCGCGAGGATTTTATCGAGCCCGGGATGGAAGCGTTCGCCTATGAGGATGGTCCACTGCCGATCGGGGAGGGGCAGACCATCAGCCAGCCCTTCATCGTGGCCAGCATGATCGATGCAGCGGATGTGAAAAGTGGCGATCGGGTTTTGGAAGTAGGCGCGGGATCGGGGTACGCTGCTGCCGTGCTGTCGCGCATCGCCGATCGCGTCTTTGCGATCGAACGTCATGCAGTCTTGGCCCGGCGGGCGGGCGAGCGGATCGAACGTCTTCGCTACGACAACTGCTCGATTATGCCCGGAGACGGGACGAAGGGCTTGCCCGAGGAGGCGCCGTTCGACGCGATTCTGGTCGCCGCCCGGATCGAGGTGATACCGGAGCCGCTCAAGCGGCAACTCAGAATCGGCGGATTGCTGATAATCCCGGTCGGCGGAGAGGATGTCCAGCAGCTGCAGGCCGTGGTCCGGACGGGCGAGAACAGCTGGACCAGCCGCAACATCACTCCGGTTCGCTTCGTCCCCCTGCTCGAAGGCGTGGTCGCCGAGGACGGAACCAGGGCGGCTTCCGATCATCGCGGAATGCAGGATCTTCCGCTGCCGCAGGCGATCGCGCAAGCCTGCGCACCGCTGCCCCCGATTACCGATCCGGGGTTTGCTTCGGCTTTCGACAAATATGCCGACAGGCGGGTGGTCATGCTGGGAGAATGCAGCCACGGCACCGCGGAATTCTATGCCGCACGGGCGGCAATAACCCGGCATCTGGTCGAGAATCATGGGTTCGGCATCGTTGCAGTCGAAGGCGATTGGCCCGATGCTGCGGCCTATGATCGCTTCATCCGCAGGGAAGAGCCGCGCGAGGACGCAGCGCCGCCGTTCCAGCGCTTTCCGACCTGGATGTGGCGCAATACCGTGATGCCCGGGTTCCTCGAGGGACTGCGAAGCATCAACGCGGTTCGTTCGACAGGTGATCGGGTGGGCTTTTATGGGCTCGACATCTACAACATGTCCGGCTCGATCGAGGCTGTTCTCGCCTATTTGGACGAGCATGACCCGCAAGCAGCGGCGGTGGCGCGGGAGCGGTACGGTTGTCTCACCCCATGGCAGGCAGATCCTGCGACCTATGGACGCGCTTCGCTTCGCAAAGGCTATGCCGAATGCGAAGAAGCCGTGGTGGCGCAGTGCCGCGATCTGTTGGCGAAGGCGCTGGAGAAGGACGGAGGCTCGTTTTCGGCGGCGATGAACGCCCGCCTCGTTGCCTCGGCCGAACGCTATTACCGGATCATGTATTACGGCGGCGCCGAAAGCTGGAACTTGCGGGACAGGCATATGGCGGAAACGCTGGAGCACCTGCTCGACCAGGGAGGCGAGAGTGCAAAGGCTGTGGTCTGGGCTCACAACAGCCATATCGGCGATGCCCGCGCGACCGAGATGGGCTCGGTGCGCGGAGAACACAACATCGGGCAGCTGGCGCGCGAGCGATGGGGCGAGGATGTCGCGCTCATCGGGTTCGGCACGCATTCCGGCACGGTCAGCGCCGCAACCGACTGGGACGGCGAGCGCGAAACCAAGGCAATAAACCCCTCGCGCCGCGACAGTTACGAGCGGCTGTGCCACGACAGCGGCGTGGAGCGCTTCTTGCTCGATCTGTCAGCCAATCAGCCCTTGGCATCGCGCTTGTCAGAGCCACGGCTCGAACGGTTCATCGGCGTTATCTATCGTCCCGAAACCGAGCGCTGGAGCCACTACAGCGAAGCGGCGCTTGCGCGGCAGTTCGACGCCTATTGCTGGTTCGACGAAACGCAGGCGCTAAAGCCGCTGAGCGAGCACGAACCACCCGCAGGGCCCGGGGCGGAAACCTACCCCTTCGGCGTTTAGAAAGGGCCGGTCCCACCAGCGCCTGTTCGTTCTCTTGCAACCGCCTCAAAGCGCCGGCCACCTCGAATTGGTAAATACGGCACTTGGGTGCCGCAGTGCCCCCCCTTCCAAGAAGACGATCACTTGGCGATGGCGTTCAGCTAAATAAAGACCGTAATTGCCAAGCAGGCAGCGATGCCGACCACGAAGGTCATGGGCAGGCCTATCTTGACGAAATCCATGAAGCGGTAGTTTGCGGCACCATACACAAGCGTGTTGGTCTGGTATCCGATCGGGGTGGCAAAGCTTGCGCTGGCAGCGAACATCACCGCGACCAGCAGTTGACGCGGGTCCACTCCGGTCGTGGCGCCGAGTTCGATGACGACCGGCGTCATGATGACTGCAACGGCGTTGTTGGTAACCGTCGCGGTGAGCACCGAGGTGATGGCGTACACCGTTATCAGCAGCACGAGGGGTGATGCAGAAAGGAGCATCGGCTCGAGAAACGCGACGATCAGTTCGATCGTGCCGGCGTTGGCCAACCCCAGACCGAACGCCAGCATCCCGAAGATCAGGACCAGCACGTCGCCGTCGATCGAACTCCAGGCCTCTTCGGGTTCGATGCATCTGGTGAGCAGGACAATGGCTACCCCGCCAAGCGCCAGGGCTTCGATCGGAAAGCCAAACAGGGCAGCGCAGAGCACCACGAAGGCAATTGTCGCAAGCGCGATCGGTGCCTTGGCGCGGCGAAAGGGGACGGCCTGGGCGTCGTCGACCACCGCGAAGCCCATGTTCCTTTTCACGGATAAGGCTGCATCTGCTCCTGCCGCAATGAGCAGCCGGTCGCCTGGTCGCACTCTCGCGGTTGCAAGATCGGGTCCGGCCAGGTGCCTAGGCCGCGAGAGGCCAAGCACCCGAACCTTGAGGCGCGACAGGAGCGGGATTTGCGATAGCCGGCGGCCGATCACCGGGTGAGAAGGCGAGACCACCGCTTCGATCAGCCTCAGATCCCCCGGACGAGCGGACCCTGCCATTGCGAGACTGCCACCAATCCCGGCCAGGCCGGTGATGAAATCGTCCGACTCTGCCAACGATGCCAGTTCGGCAGGGCTGGCCGAAATCACCAATTGATCCCCTGCAGAGAGCTTCCAGGACCCGAGTTCATGTCTCCTGAGTTCGGAACCCCGCCGGATCGACAGTATGCTGACACCGGGCCGGCGGCCGAGAGGCGTCTCGTCGAAAGCCCGGCCGACAAAGGAGCCTTGCTCGAGAACGATCAGATGGGAGAGATAAACGTCGCTTTCGCTCTCCTGATCGAACATGCGCTCGGCTCTGTCGGGCAGCAGCCTGGGGCCAAGCAGAGCCAGCAGTGTCGAGCCGGCGGCGGCTGCCACCAGACCCACGGCGGTTATGTCGAAGATGCCGAAGGCGAGCTGCCCCTCCTGTCGCGCGATGCCGTCGACCAGAAGGTTGGTGGAGGTTCCGACGAGCGTCAGAGTGCCGCCCAGAATCGATACGTAGGACAGAGGTATGAGCAGCCGCGTCGCCGAGACCTTGAGTATCCGCGCCAGCCGTTTCACTATTGGGATCATCACGATCACGACCGGCGTGTTGTTCATGAAAGCGGAGGCGAAGAGAGTTCCCGCTCCGATTTCGGTGATCGCCACCCGGGGTCTGCGCAAGGTGCGACGGATTACCCATCCCGTGACTCCTTCCAGAGCTCCGGTCCGCAGCAGAGCGCCGCTGAGTACGAACATCGCTGCAATCGTGACGGGGGCAGGATTGCCGAATACGCTGCCAAGCTCATCGGTCGAAAGATAGCCCAAGCCAAGCATGGCCACTCCGCCCAGCACCGCAATCACCACGGGTGGATGGCGCTCCATCGTGAACGCGGCAAGCGTCGCGGCAAGCAGCAGGAGGCCGATATAGGCACTGTGCTCCAGGAGAAACGCTTCGATCATGGCTGGACGACCATGATTTGCAGAGGCGAGCGAGCAGTCACCCCGCTACGTTACAATGGCGACCGCGCGGCTGGCTAGGCGGTTAAGATGCCGGGCCGATTTGCGATCGGGCTTGTAGTTCCAGAATGCTCGCCCCCTCCGGTCAGCGTTCCGGCCGAAGCAGCCGATCGACCTTGCCGCGGGTGTAGGAGTGATAGGACGACCGTGTGCGGTCATAGATACGCTGCGCGATTGGCTGTCCCCACTCGCCCGTCTCCACCAGCGCCGCGAATAGCGGCTCGACGAATTTGTTGCGGCCCACGGTCGAGAGGAATGTCTCCGCCTGAGGAACTGCAGGCGCGTAGCGGTTGCGCAGCGCCGCCTCGAGCCACAGGAAGTTGATCTCGCTGTTGCCGGTGGCCGACAGGTTCAGCGTTCGGTCCAACCGTGCCAGTTCCTCGGCCGAGAGCTGTTCGGGCAGGCTGCGCAGAAAGCGCATCTGCTCGGCGGTGCTCCAGCTCTGCCAGGCGCGGCCGTCGAGACCGCCATTGGTTGCATAGGTGCGCGCGGCCGCATCCACGGTGGCGAAGGCCTGCGGATCCGGACGTGACACATTGCCTGGAATGCCGGTGCCATAGACCCACTGGTCCAGCATCAACTTCTGTTCCAGCGCCGGGTCATTGCCGATCAGGTTCTCGCGCATATCGGCGAGGAACATGGCCGATGTGGCCGGCTCGAAGGCATGCCGGTCGAACCAGCTGCGCAGCCACGGATCGAAGCGCTCACGGCCGACGATGGTTTCCACCGTATGCAGGAACAGCGCTCCCTTGTCGTAAGTGATCGAGGAATTGTAATTGAGCGGATCGAGCGCGTCCGGAGTCCGCAGCGCCGTCTCGGGAGCTTGGCGGCCCAATTCGGCCACTGCTTCCGCCGCAGCAGCATAGCTCAGCGCACGCTCCTGCGCCGCGCGGGTATCACCGAACACCTCCTCGGATATGCGGTTCTCCAGATACGAGGTCACGCCTTCGTTCAGCCAGCCATCGCGCCAGCTGGCATAGGTGACCAGATTGCCCGACCAGCTGTGCGCCAGTTCGTGCGCCACCAGCCCCGTCAGCGAGCGGTCGCCCGCGATGAAGGTGGGGGTGAGGAAGGTCATCACCGGGTTTTCCATTCCGCCATAGGGGAAGGCAGGGGGCAGAACGATCATGTCGTAGCGGCCCCAGCGATACTCGCCATAGAGCTCCTCGGCTGCATCGATCATCGCCTCGGTGTCCACAAGTTCGGCGGCGGCACGGTCCAGCATCGCGGGCTCGGCCCAGACGCCCGACCGCGGGCCAAGCGCGCGGAAATCGATGTCCCCCGCCGCGATCGCGATGAGATAGGGCGCAACGGGCTTGTCCATCTCGAAGGTGAAGACGCGGCGATCTCCATCGACGGTTTCAACTGGCCCTTCGGCGATCCCCGACATCACCACGTCCAGCGGAGCTGGGGCGGTCACTCGCGCGGTCCACGTCTGGCGAATACCCGGACTGTCCTGGGTAGGTATCCAGGTACGGTTGTTGATCGCCTGGCCTTGGCTGAACACAAAGGGATGTTGTCCGCCTGCGGTCTGTTCAGGCGCAAGCCATTGCAGCGCGTCCGCCTCCGGCGCGGAAATGTAGTCGATGGCGATCTGCCTTGCATCGCCGATCTGCACGGTGATCGGCTCGCCCTTGCCTTCGACGGTTTCGCCGATCGTGTAGGCAAGCCGATGTCCGTCGGACGCGGTGATCTCGCTGATCTGCAGGCCCTTGGAATCCAGCACGATCTCTTCGGCGCCAGGCGCGGCGGCGATATCGAGCGTGGCGGTGCCGGCTACGGTCTGGGCGCGGAAATCGAGATCGAGGTCGAGATCCACATGAGTAACGCGCGCAATTTCGGGCCGGGCAAAGGTGTAATCGTCACGCGCCTCGGCCGTTGCGAGAACGGGCGAGATCATGCGCTCGGCCGGAATCGGTCCGGGGGCAGTGGTGCAGGCGGCGGTGAGGCATAGGGCCGCAGGAGCCAGAAGGCGCATCGTTATCTCCGGTAGGGGAAGAGCGAGAATGTTATCCAGATCCACCTTAAGCGCGGCTGAGCGGGCTTGTCATTCGACTTTCGGAGTATCCCCTCTCGAAAGGGGCTTCCGCGCTCGCTTGATAACACAGCCTAACCGAGGCTCGGCAGTGCCATCCAGTTGCGGGCATCCGCGGGCGGCAGCTCTCCATCCAGGCAGGCGGCGACGATCTCGGCGGATTCGACCAGCCGCGGCCCGGGCCGGTTGAAGAAGTGATGACCGTCGGCGACGTACACCCGGCCGGCTCGCACCGCAGAGAGATCGCCCCAGCCGGGCCGCTCGACCAGCGGTGCGAGATCCGCAAGGGTCTGAGGGATTTGATAGCCGCAAGGCATCATGACGATGACATCGGGATCGGCCGCCATCAGCGCATCCCATTCGAGCCAGGGCGAATGCTGCCCCGCGGCGGCAAACAGCGGCTCGCCGCCGGCCAGTTCGATCAGCTCGGGAACCCAATTGCCGGCTGCCATTAGCGGATCGATCCACTCGATCGCAGCCACGGTCGGCCGCGTACCGCGCCGCGCGGTGCGGGAGGCCAGCGCCTCCATCCGCGCGCGCAGCCCGGCGACAGCGCGGTCGGCTTCGTCCCGCATTCCGGTGGCATCGCCCACCCGGGCGAAATCGCCCCAGACGTCGCCGAGGTCGTCGGGCGCAAGCGAGACCAGCACCGGTGCGGTCCCTACCCATTGCGCGAGCGATTCCTCGAGGTCGGCCGGAGTGACCGCGCAGACCGCGCATTGCGACTGGGTGAGGATGACATCGGGCTTGAGCGCGCGCAGCCGCTCGGCATCGACCGCATAGACCGACAGGCCCTGGCGGACGATCTCCTGCACCCGGCGGTCGATCTCGAGCGAGGTCAGCCCCTTTTCCAGCTTGGTCGAGGTCAGCACCGGCAGCCCCGCGACGAAGGGCGGGAAATCGCATTCGTGCGAGCGGCCGAACAATTGCTCGCCCAGTCCCACCGCGACCGCGATCTCGGTGGCACTCGGAAGCAGCGACACTACCCGGGGCAGGGCCGCCATCAGCGGGGCCGCAGCGCGAGCGCCGGGCCGAACAGCCCGGGCGCGGTGCGTTGCAGGATTGCGTAGAGCAGGCCGAGCCCGACCAGCCACAGCGCGTCGTTGGCGAGGATCTCGAAGACGATCGCCGCGGTGAAGGTATCGGTCCCCCCGGCGAAGAGGGCATAGCAGAACAGCAGCGCCTCATACCCGGCGAAGGCGGCGGCGAAGGCCGTCCCGAGCCGCAAGGGGTCGGGCAGGGTGGAGGGCACGGCGGCGGCGAAGCGGCGGGCGACGAGCATGGCCGCCAGGCTCGCGGCCCCCAGCGCGCCGCCCCAGCCGAACGCATAGGCGTCGAGCGGGTAGCCGAACAACCCGAAGCCCATCAGCTGGTTGACCGCCCAGATGCCCGCCACCGTGACCAGCGCCTGCGCGCGCGACATGGTGAGCGCGGCCAGCGCCGCGAGCGCGACGAAGGGCATCATGCAGGCCAGCGCCAGACTGCCCAGGATCGCCGCCCCGGCCAGGATCAGCGGCCAGCCGGCCGCGGCGAATTTTTCGTTCTCGTTCATGGTTTGCATGTCCTCGATCAAAGCCGCGCGCGCAGGCCGGCGAAGGCCGAAATGCCGGGGTTGGTGAAGCTGAACACATCCTCGTAGCGCTCGTCGAACAGGTTCTCGACGCGGCCGAAGAGCGAGATCGTATCGGTCAGGCGGAAGTCGGCGTTGAGATTGACGAGCAGGTAATCGCCGAGCCGTTCGCGCACCGGCACGTAGGAGGGGTCGGTGTAGGCGAGATCGTCGGTCTCGCCATTGTAGCGCAGGACCCCGGTGAGGCCGAACCGGTCGCCCGGCGCCTGCCAGTTGACCGCGACGCTGGTGATGTGCGGCGGGCGGCGCACCTCCTCGAGCCCGGCTTCGCGGGCGTGAAGATAGGTATAGGCCGCGTCGATCCGCCAGGCCCGGCCGAAGCGCGCGCCCAGATAGGCCTCGACCCCGCGCTGGCGCGAGATTTCCTCGCTGTTGGTCGGGGTCGCGACGAAATCGGGCGCCGGATAGGCGGTGCGGATCTCGTCCTCGAGCCGGCTCTGGAAATAGGTCGCGCCGAAGGTGATCGCCCCCTCGTCCAGCGACTGCTCGACCCCGACTTCCCAGCCCCGCGAGCGTTCGGGGCGCAGGTCCTCATTGCCGATGTAGCGGCCGTCGACATAACCGAACAATTCGTAGAAGCCGGGGTTCTTGACCCCCGAACCCGCAGCCCCGCGCAGCCGCGTGCCGCTGCCCAGGCGATAGCTCGCCTGCAGCCGGTAGGTCGTGGCGCCGGCGAAGCGCTGGTTGTCGTCGTGGCGGATGGAGGCGCCCAGCGCGCCGCGCTCGCCCAGCAGCAGCTCGTACTGGCCGACCAGGCCGAAATTGTCGTTGCTGCGCGATCCGGTGAAGGCGGATCCGGAGGGGTCGGTGTTGCGAAAGCGCTCGTGCTCGGCATCGAAGGCCGCGGTCAGCAGGTGGCGCAGCGCGCCGTCCCCCAGCCGGAGCGTGGTCTCGTAGGATCCCTTGTACCGCGTCCCGACATTGCCGTAGCTGCGGCCGCCCAGGTCGAAGCCGTCGCGCGCAGTGTCCGCCACCTGCGCGGTGACCGCGTGGCTCCAGCGGCGATCGAGCAGGTCGAGTTCGCTGCGCAGGAGCGCGTAGAGCCCCTCGCTGCGGATCCGGTTGCCCGGGGAATCCACGATCAGCCCGAAGTCGGGGCTGGCGGGGTCGTTGTCGCTGTCGTTGAAATCGGCGAGCGAGCGCGAATAGCGGCCCACCGCCGTCACGCGCAGCTCGGGTCGCGGGATCCAGCTGGTCTTGAGGGAGACAGCGCCGGTGTCGTCCCTGAGATCGCGGCCGCCACCGCGCGCGTTCGAGGTGCCGTTGGTGGTGTTGAGCGTGCCCGACAGCGCATAGTCGAGATCGCCCGCGACCCCCGCGGCGCGCAGCGCGCCGTTGAGCGTGCCGAACGATCCGGCTTCGATACGGGCGGTGTGGCCCGGTGCCTCTCGGCCGGTCAGGGTGATATACTGGATCACCCCGCCGATCGCGTCGGAGCCGTAGACCGCGCTTTGCTGCCCACGCACGATCTCGACCCGCGCGGCCGCATCGGCAGGCAAGGTGCCGAAGTCGAACTCGCCCGAATAGGGATCGGAAACCTCGATACCGTCGACCAGCACCAGCACATGATTGGCTTCGCTGCCGCGCAGCCGGACCTGCGTCTGGCCGGCGACGCGGCTGACGGCGACGCCGGGCGCGTCGCGGAGCACGTCCGAGACCCTGCGGGTCTGGCGCTGCTGCAGCGCTTCGGGGTCCAGCACGGTGATCGCGGCGCCATTCTGGTCGACACGGACCGACTCGCTGGCCCTCGTGCCGGTGATGACGATCACGCCCTGGTCGACGGACGACTGATCGACGAGGCTGGATTGCGCCACGGCGGGCGCGGCGATGCAGGCCGCGGTGAGTGCGGCGGGTATCAGGATAGGAATATTCACGAGACACAACTTTCCCGGCGTCGAGCGACATGGCCGGGGCGTCCGCGCGAACGGTCGAACGCAGGCGGCGACCGGACGCGTGAGCGACCGCCGGTTGTGTCCGATGCGGCCCCAGCCGCACGTTCGTCGCTCAGACGAATTCGGTTTCGCGCCCGGTCAGTCCCATGGACCCGGCAAGAGCGACACGCATCGGTCGGTCTCCTGGCTCACGGGTCGTTACACGATCGGCGCCTTCCCAGCGGCCCGGCTTGCGCCCGGCCATCCAGTGGCTGCGGAGCCTTGCGGATCCGCGTGCATATCGTGCTCGCCGCTTACAGTTGCAGGGTCAGCTGCAGATTTGCCCGGCTTGGCCGAGCGCACTGCATTCCCGTTACCGATGCGCTTTACCGGGCCGCAAAACGGCTCGGTGGGACGCTGCTATCGACAGCCTGCGCGAGGCGCAAGGTAAAGCTGCCGCCCGGCGGGAAGGGGCGAGCGATGGTGCTGGCACAAAGAACGCGATGATCGATCGAAGAGATATGATGCGATCGGGATTGCTACCGACGAAAATGAGGGATCGCGGCTTGTGATTCTGAAGACGGCACAAAAAGGGCCGCAACAACCGGAATCAAGGCGATGATCGCACAGCTCGAAGGAACTCGCTGCTTGCCAGCGGGTTTTATTCAGAGCGCGATTGAATCGATTGCAACATCCGATTGAACAAGGGAGCCGAAGTTCGATGAGAAACCAGCCAATTAGCGAAACTCGCGGATCAGGGATTGTCGGGCGATCTTCGCTGGCCCTGCTCCTGCTTGCTGCGGTGGCGGGCCCCGCCATCGCTCAGGCTCCCGATCGCGACAATCAGGTGGAATCGGTCAGTACCGGAAGCGCATTCATATCGATTGTAGAGGTCGCCGGGGGGCTCGACACTCCCTGGGCGATGGCCTTTCTGCCCGATGGCCGCATGCTGGTAACGGAGCGGCCCGGCAATCTGGTGGCGGTCTCGGCGGATGGCACAGTGTCCGCCCCGATCGAGGGCACTCCGACCGTTTATGCCCAGGGACAGGGCGGCTTGATGGACATCGCGCTTCATCCCAATTTCGAGCGAAACCGGATGGTGTACCTGTCCTTTGCCGAGCCCGGTCCAGCAGGTTCGGCCGGGACAGCGCTCGGGCGCGCGCAACTGGTGGAGGACCGTCTCGAGGGCTTCGAGGTGATCTGGCGCCAGGAACCCAAGCTCGTGGGGCCGAACCATTTCGGCAACCGCATCGCTTTCGCGCCCGACGGCACGATATTCTTCGCGCTCGGCGAAAGGTTCCAGTTCGGTCCGGCTCAGGACCTCTCGAACACTCTGGGCACGATCGTGCGACTCAACGAGGACGGCTCGATACCCGACGATAATCCGTTCGTGGGTCGGAGCGGCGCCGATGGTGCAATCTGGTCCTACGGCCACCGCAACATCGAGGCGGCGGCAGTCCATCCCGAAACCGGCGCGCTGTGGGTGGCTGAGATGGGGCCGCTCGGCGGCGACGAACTGAACGAAATTCGTGCCGGAGCCAATTACGGCTGGCCGGTTGTCAGCTGGGGAATCAACTATGACGGCGTCGACATTCCCGATCCCAGCGAACGTCCCGAGTTCGCAGATGCCGCCCATGTGTGGAGCCCCGTCCGTTCTCCTTCGGGCATGATCGTATACACCGGTGACCTGTTTCCTGACTGGCAGGGCGATATTATCTTCGGAGCACTGTCCGCCGGCGGCATCGAGCGCGTGGACCTGGAGAACGGCGCCGTTGCGGGATCGCAGTTCATCCCGCTCAACACGCGGATTCGCGAGGTGGAGCAGGGCCCCGATGGTGCGGTATACCTGCTCACCAATACCATGAGCGGCGGACAGGGCGCCGTCTGGCGCATCGAGCCGCTCGAGGTCCAACCCGCCTCGGCCGATGGCGACCGCAGCGGCCCTGGCGCTGGTTGACCTCGGGCTTTGCCTGCAGCCAGCTCGAAGAACTTCGAATTCCGCTTGCGGGGCGCCGCAGGAAAAGTGAAGCCTCATGGGAAGTGCCGGCAACGGGTAGCTACAGACCGTTGGAATGCATCATTTTCTTCATGTGCAATTACATAGATCAATCACGGCAAGAAATAAACGCAGGAACTATACGCCGGTAGTTCGTTTCCAGAAGTATTCGTTACGGAGATGAACATGAAAGCAGTGGTCTGGTGCGGCGTCGGCGACATTCGGGTGAAAGACATCCCGGAGCCTTCGATCGAGAATCCTACCGACGCGATAGTGCGGCTCACCACTTCCGCCATCTGCGGCACCGACCTGCATTTTGTGCGCGGGACCTTCAGCGGCATGCGCGAGGGCATCATCCTGGGGCACGAAGGCGTGGGCATTGTCGAGCAGGTTGGCGACATGGTCCGCAACCTGGAGCCCGGCGACCGGGTGGTGATCCCCTCCACCATCGCCTGCGGCACCTGCTCCTATTGCCGGGCAGGCTATTACGCCCAGTGCGACAACGCCAACCCGGGCGGAAAGCGCGCCGGGACTGCCTTTTTCGGCGGGCCGGATGCCGCGGGCGGGTTCGACGGTCTGCAGGCCGAGAAGGCGCGCATCCCCTACGCGCATATCGGTCTGGTCAAGCTGCCCGAGGAAGTGAGCGACGAGCAGGCGATTCTGATTTCGGACATCTTCCCGACCGGCTGGTTCGGCGCCGACATCGCCGACATCGAGGAAGGCCATAGCGTGGCGGTGTTCGGCTGCGGACCCGTGGGTCAGTTCGCGATCGCTTCGGCGCTGCTGATGGGCGCGCGCGTGATCGCGGTGGACAGCAAGGAGGACCGGCTCGCCATCGCCCGCCGGCAGGGCGCCGAAGTGGTCAATTTCGAGAAGGAGGATCCGGTCGAGACGATCGTGAAGCTCACCGGCGGCATTGGCGTGGACCGGGTGATCGATGCGGTCGGCGTGGATGCCGAGCATCCGCACGGCGGCCCTGCTGCCGATCCGGACGAGGCGGACAAGTTCGAGGCGCAGGCCGGCGAAATCGCGCCTGAAGGCCCCGACCAGCCGCCGTTCGAGCCGGGCGACGCACCCAGCCAGGTGCTCGACTGGGCAGTCGATGCTCTGGCCAAGGCGGGTACGCTTTCGATCATCGGTGTCTATCCGCCCGCGGTCCAGACCTTCCCGATCGGCAAGGCGATGAACAAGAACCTCACGATCAGGATGGGCAATTGCAACCACCGCAAATACATCCCGCACCTGGTCGATCTGGTTCGTTCGGGCGTGATCGACCCGGTGGCACTGCTGACCCAGACGGATGAGCTCACCGACGCGGTGGAGGCTTACAAGATCTTCGATCAGCGCGAGGCTGGCTGGCTGAAGGTCGCGCTCGAGCCGGCGGAATAGGCACGATGGGCCGCTATCCCGGCCGCTCGCCT
The DNA here is from genome assembly GCA_963975275.1 of uncultured Erythrobacter sp. Lineage (GTDB taxonomy): Bacteria > Pseudomonadota > Alphaproteobacteria > Sphingomonadales > Sphingomonadaceae > Qipengyuania. The sequence goes on from CAXBFN010000004.1 coordinate 187,073, forward strand.
TCGAAAACTGCGGGGGCGAGGCAGAGCTTGACCCCCGCCATTCCCGTGTCCCACGCCCATGTCCCACGCCCATGTCCCACGGCCGCTCGAGATCTGGGACCCGAACTGGAGATTGTCATGACCGAATTTGATCCCGGCCGCCGTGCCTTCGTTGTCGGCGCCGCAGCTGTGGGGGCCATGGCCGGCGCCGCCCCGTCTCTGGCCCAAGGCAGCCAGCCGGCCGGGAGCGGTGCGCCGATGACGGCACGCGCCGCTTCCTTCCCCGAGCCTCCTTATCCAGCGCAGCAGCAGCCTTGGCCGGGCCTTTCCCAGCGTATGAATCCGCAACCCGACCATGGCGAGGAGAGCTATCGTGGGAGTGGGCGACTGCGCGGCAAGCGGGCGCTGATCACCGGCGGCGACAGCGGCATCGGCCGAGCTGCCGCGATCGCCTTTGCCAGGGAAGGTGCGGATGTCGCGATCGCCTATCTTCCGGCGGAAGAACCCGATGCGCAGGACGTCGCGCGCATCGTCAAGGCTGAAGGGCGCCGGTTTGCGGCGCTCCCGGGCGATCTGCGCGACAAGGGGTACACCACTTCCTTGCCGGATCGGACCGTCCGGGAACTAGGCGGTCTCGATATCCTCGTGAACAATGCCGCCTATCAGCAATGGGCGCCTGGCCTCGAAGAGCTCACAGACGAGCAATTCGATCAGACGATGAAGACCAATCTTTACGCCATGTTCTGGTTGACCAAGGCGGCATTGCCCCATCTTCGCCCGGGCTCGTCGATCATAAATACGTCCAGCGAAGTAGCCTTGACCGCCCCGGCGGGTTTGATCGACTATTCGATGACCAAGGCGGGTATACTGACCTTTACGAAATCCATGGCCAAGCAGCTCGCTTCTCGCGGAATCCGGGTCAATGCGGTCGCTCCGGGACCGATCTGGACGCCGCTTCAGGTTTGCGGAGGGCAGCCCACAGAGGCGCTGCCGCAATTCGGTTCAAGCACGCCGATCGGCCGGGCCGGACAGCCTGTCGAACTGGCTCCGCTCTATGTCGCAGCGGCAGAACCGGGACTGAGCTACTCAACCGGCCAGGTATTCGGTGCGACGGGCGGCGATCCACAGCCTGGAATCTAGGGCCTCGTCCAGCCGCTGCGATAGCGTTCGAACCAGGCCAGGATGGCGGAGGCCTTGGCGGCCGATTGGGAAGGCCGCGAGGCGATCCCGCCGTGGCTGGCACCGGGCACTTTGACGAGCGCGGTCGGAACGCCGCGCAGACGCAGCGCGGTATAGTACTGTTCGCTCTCGCTCACCGGAGTGCGATAATCCTCGCTGCCGACCACGACCAGTGTGGGGGTCTCGACGTTGCCGATCAGCGACAAGGGGGACAGGCGCCAGTAGGTCTCGGGGTCCTCCCACGGCTGCGAGCCGATCCAGTAGGGGCCGAAATAGGCGGGATTGTCGGCGGTGAGCGCCTGCGTGGTCCAGTTGATCACCGGCTTCTGGGTTGCCGCGGCCTTGAAGCGGTTGGTCTTGCCGACGATCCAGCTCGTCAACACGCCGCCGCCCGACCCGCCGGTGACGAAGAGCTGATCGGGATCGGCAATGCCCAGCGCGACGGCGCGGTCGACGATGCTCATCAGGTCGAGATAGTCGTTGCCCGGATAGGCCTTGTCGATCTGATTGGCGAAATCCTCGCCATAGCTGGTGGATCCGCGCGGATTGGCCGAGAGCACCGCATAGCCCGCAGCGCCGTAGAGCTGGTTGTCAGTCGCGAAATGCGGGCCGTAGGCGGCGAAGGGTCCGCCATGGATCTCCAGGATCAGCGGCACGCGCTGGCCCTCGCCGTATCCCGGCGGCAAGGTCAGCCAGCCTTCGATCTCCAGGCCATCGTGGCTCGACGGGGTGGCGATGCGGCGCACTTCGCCCAGTGCTTTCACGCTGCGCAGCGAACGATTGAGGTCGGTCAGCATCCGCGTTTCCCCGCCACTCGCAACCTGCACCTCGGCCGGGCGGGTCGCGGTGCCTCCCGTAAAGGCGATGGCGTCGTCGTCCGAGACCGAAAAGCTGCCTCCGGTATAGGGTCGGTCGAGGCCGCCGCCCGAGAGCCCTTCGACCACGTCGCGTACGCCCCCGTCCAGAGCGATCCGGGCGACGCGGGTCTCGCCGCCGATGTCGTATTGCGCGTAGAGCCCGCGTCCGTCCGCGTCCCACACGATCCCCGACGGGCTGTAGTCCCAGCCGTCGGTGAGGTTGCGGACGTTCGAACCGTCGCTGTCCATGACATAGAGATCGTCATTCTCGTAAGCACGGCGCGCATCGTCGAAGCCGAGATAGGCGATCAGCCGACCGTCGGGCGAAGCGACGGGTTGTCCGTCCGGCCCGTCGCGGTCGGTGAGCTGGGTCAGACCGCCGCTTGCCACCTCGAGCGCGTAGACCTCGCTTTCGACCGGATCGCTTTCCCAATCGGTGCGGCGGTTGGCGCTGAAATAGAGCGTCGATCCGTCGGGCGACCAGCTCAGCGGACCGCCATCATGGTAACGGCCATAGGTGAGCTGGCGCGGCGCTCCGCCGGTGGCGGGGGCGAGGAATATCTTCTCGAACCCCGGCTCGATGTAGCCCTGGCCGTCGGCGCGATAGGTGAGCAGATCGCGGATTTCGAGCGGCTCCGCCCATTCGGCGCCCTCGGGCTTGCGCGATGGTGCCGAGCCGAGCGCGGGAGCTTCGTCTTTCACCAGCATGCTGTAGGCGATCGAGCGCCCGTCGGGCGACCAGGCCATGCTGGAAGGGCTGGTCGGAAGGCCGGTCAGGCGGACCATCTCGCCCCCGTCCATCCAGCGGACCCAGAGTTGCGGGCCGCCACCCTCGGTGGACACGAAGGCAAGGCGGTCGCCGCTCGGTGACCAGCGCGGGTTGAAGGCATCGCCGCCGCGTCCAGCCAGCGGAACTTCGGTCCCGGTGCGAGTATCGATCAGCCAGATCGAACTCACTGCCCGGTCCGACATGATGTCGTTAGAGCGGCGGACATAGGCGATAAAGCGTCCGTCGGGGCTGATCTGCGGATCCGAAGCGATCGCCAGATCGAACAGGTCGGCTCCGGTGAACCGCCGCTCCGGTCCGCTGCGCGCGCTGCCGATGGCGGCACCCGACATCGGCGCGGCCGCTGCGTCCGCCTGCGTCTGGGGTTGTGGCTGGCCCGAAGGTTCGGGGCGCTGCTGTGCCAGGATGGGCGAAGTCTGCAGGGCAAAGATGCTCGCTGCCAGCAGCGTCACGGATCGGATCATTCTGGTCATCTCCTTCGGTGCCGAGGCTAGCACCGACTTTCCGCGAATGGCGAGATATGCTGCGGACGTTATACGCATCCGCTAGACCTTCCAGCGCATGAAACGGAAACGCTCTCTGGCCCGGTACCACCTCCGACGTCAACGGAAGCTGCCATACGAGCCCGCCCACAGGGGCGGGAAGGGCCCCAATGGGCCGCTTTTACACGATAAAAGGGTAAATGGTCGGGGAGAGAGGAGGCGGAGACATAGGGGTCCCAACCCCGCAGAACTCCTCGGTTCCCTTGTAAAACAACACGTTCCGCCCTACAAACCTGCCCCACAAACCTGCCCCACAGGGCACCAGCGGGGGCCATATGGCGACACTGAAACAGCGGCATCACAAGTTCGAAGCGCGCGTCCGTATTCCGGCAGCGATGCAGGAGCGATATGAGGGCCGCTCCCACTTGTACCTCACGCTCACTGCAAGTGATCGACGCGCAGCGAAGCTAGAAGCGGATGCGTGGGAGCTGTCCTTGCGCGCGGATTGGGCCACGCGAGCGGGCGGCACGTCCGCTTCCCTCCAACAGGTGTACGATACCTTTAGGCAGATCGCGGAGCGCGAGGAGCTGACGGTTCACGGAGACCCCCATTCCTTCGACGAGGTGACAGCCGGACTTGAGCTGGAGCTGGAGAGGATGGCCGATCAGGTCGGACGCGCGGAGCTGTCGGCGGAGCAGCAGGGCAAGGTCTGGGCTCTGCAGGACGCTAAGGCAGAACGAGAGGGGAGGGAGGTCCGCCGCCGTCCCGAACTGGAGCCGAGCTTCTACGAGCTGTCTTGCGATTATCTGGCGCAATGGGAACGCAAGCCCGGCTTGAAGGAAACGAACACCGGACAGCAAAAGCGGGCGACCTTCGACCTGTTCTCCAGCTTCATTAACGAGAAGCCGATCAGGACCATTAGTCGAGCGAAGGGTTCTGAGTTCGTGGACGCCTTGCGCCGGTTGGACCCGAACTGGGCACGCACCGGTAAGGCAAGGAGCGAACAGGATCGCTTAGATTGGCGTGCGATCCAGCGGCAGTTCGGGGATCATCCGAAGGGCCTTTCGGTCGCCACGGTAAACCGACACGTTGCCACCTTGGACGCGTTCTGGCGGTGGGCAGAGGAGAGGGGGCATTGCGAGGGCCGTAATCCCTTCAAAGGGCACCGAGAGGCGCTGAAGGACAAGCGGAACAAGCACAGCTACGTGTCATGGACGACAGAGGAGCTTGATACGCTGTTCAACCCTGGCCCGAAGCGCGGAGAACTAGCGGAAGTCATGCTTGTAGCCTTATACACCGGCATGCGGCTAGGCGAGATCACCTCACTAGAATGGGGGCAGCTCCAAGAGAAGGATGGCGTCCCGTTCTTCGACATCACCGCCGCTAAAACGGAAGCCGGTGTACGTCACGTGCCGATCCACCCGAAGCTGTCGTGGCTTACCGAACGGCGAAAGGGGAAGGAAAGCACTGAACGGGTCTGGCCTGCGTTCGTGCCAGAGGGGCCGGGGAGCCAGCCCAGCGGCGATGCAGGCAAGCTTTTCTCCCGCCACAAACTTCGTCTGGGCTTCGATAGCAGGACGAAGGTCTTCCACTCCTTCCGAAAGAACTTCGTCGGACAGCTGGAGCTAGCTCAGGTGCCCGAAAACGAAGTCGCACAGCTGGTGGGCCATGAGAAGAAAGGGATCACCTTCGGCGTCTATGGAACACAAGCGGCGATGGCGCGGCTCGCTGAGATCGTGGCGCTAGTGGACTATCCCGAAGCAAGGCTCCCGCGCCCCTAGACTCCCCTCACGGCCTAATCGCGGAAGCTTCGCCTTGTCCCCGTCGGCTCGCATAATGAGGTGGGAGAGGCCGCTCTCGGAGACGGCGACGGCCTTTTTGCCCGGCTTCATCCCAAAGTGTGCCTGATCCACTTTGGTCAGTTCGTCATGCCCCAGCTTGACGTAATGGTGCCGAGTTCCTTGCGTACTTTCAGGCCAAGGCACTGCAGAGCGTCGACGCCGCAGAACCAAGGCTTACCCTCGATCTCGATGGTGCGGAGCTGGGTTTGCAGGGCGGGGCGACGATTAGTCCGCACCTTCGGGGGTGGGATAGCCTGTAAGAGTACCTTTAGGAGCGCCGTCGGTCCTCCTGCGGGGGCCAAGCCGGTCCACTGACAGATAAGGCTGCCGATCTCCCTCCTCCTAGTCTCCTAATTGCTCCGCATCCTCGGAGATCAGAACATCTCCCGCACGGCCCACGTCACGGGCCATCCACCATTCCCACCCCTCTTGGAACAAGGAGGTCAGCTATCATGGCCGACCACCAATCCCCCGCGCCTGCGGGAAACCCGAACGAAACCGAACAACCCTCCACCTCGCTGCAGCCATATCTGGACCGCGTCGACAGCATGGACCCGTACCGGGACGTGCCCAGTAACGTAGTCGACAAGAGCCCTGATCGCCGCGTGTCTCCTCCCACCTTGGAAACGCTAGCTCCTGAGCAGCGTGATCCGATTGTCGAGAAGCTTCATGGCTTGCATGGGAAGGCTCGCGAGGAGGCGGAAACGCGCCTTGTGCGACAGGCTATGCGGCAGAGCGTGAAGGATAATCGGTTCCTGACGGGGCTGGGCGAGGACGCCCTTCCGTTCCACAAAGAGCAGGTAACCATTGCCCGGCGGGTCTATGACCTTGATCGAGCTATCGACCGCGAAGCGGACTTGCTGGCCGAGATCACTCGTTTTGAAACCGTGATCGATCCCCAGACTGGCGAGCCGACCCCCTCTCCTGTCTATCGCGTTACGGGCGCGCGGCGGCATGGGGTGCAGACCCGGATACAGGAACTGCAGCACGAACGCGCTCAGTTCGTCCAGGCGGACGGAGGCATGGGCATTCAAGCCCAGCGCGACCTAGCGAAAGCCCGCGAGGAGTCCGCTCGCATGCTGCAGAAGATCGACCAGCAACGCTGGGAGGCGGCAGAGGTCGAGCGCCGTGCTGCGCAGATTAATTCGGAACGCCGGATAAACCAGCAAGCGGAAGCCCGCGCTCGCATGACGCGAGACGTGGTCTAATGCCACGCCGTCCATGCCGGGTTCACCGCGCCGGGTATCGTGACCTAACGTCCGGTCCCTTGGTGGACATGAACCGCCCCGGTTCCCCCGACTACAACCAGCGCCACCGGCAGTTCTCCATCGAGATCGCGCCGGGGATGAAGCGGGTGGACGTGGGGGCACGAATAGATGCCCCCGGTCGCGCACCGGCAAAGGAGGAGAGTGCGGGCGAACCGCCCGCCGTTCTTCCTGCCGAACCCAAAGCGAGCCCTGCGCCTGCGCAGTCCGGTCCTATGACCGAGCGGAACTGGAAATCTGACTACGGCCTATCGAGAGGAGATTAGATCGATGGCTACCCTAACCCAGACGCGCCAATCGCTTCGCGCTCCCATCGATGAGAAGTGCCGAGATTGCATCTACGATCCTGCCGATCCGGGCGGCTGGAGGCAGCAGGTCGACGCCTGCTCTTGCACCAGCTGTCCGCTCTGGAAGGTGCGCTGCAGGTCTCGAGCAGCTTCCTGAAGATTCCATAGGGCTTCAAAATGATACCGTGGGGACCGCCTTTTCACATGAAGGGCGGTCCTCCCGGTCGATAATGCCCTTGTTCAGACCACTCCCAGAAAAAGCAGCGCAACGCTGTTGTGAGGAGGCCATGTACAAGAAACCACCTGTCCCCGTTCCGCCGGGGCACCGCTTCTGCTTCCTGTGTGAGACCCTACTGCCTCTTTCGGCCTACGGGCTCCGCAAAGGAACGCGCGATGGCAGACAATCGAACTGCCGCCCGTGCGTAAGGGCTTCTTCGAGAAGGTCCCGCATTCGCCAGAACCACCTTCGGGAAAGCATCGAGCGCATTGACGCTATCACCGCGAACACCGCGCCGCTTCCCCTTCCGATCCCAGAGGACCACCATGAAACAGTTTGAAATGGCCCGCTTTGCGGACCTCCTACCACAAGAGCGTCGCGACCAGTTCGCGAGCTACGCCAACCGTGCCTCCGTCGACAGGTTGCAACAGTTCGTCCGTTATCAGCTCCAGATGATCCATCGCGGCCTTACTCCGCTTGCCGCGCCCAAGCGCTGCTGAGGCGGATGGATTTGGCGCAAAAATCCGAACGCCCTTCAATGATAGCGACAGACGCCCCGTCCCCCCTTGGGGGAGGGATGAGGCGGAAAGGAATCGTCGTAGGAAAGCTGCGGAGCCGAGCAAAGGCTCCTTCGGTACTCCAGAGGCGATACCCGGAACATTTATCGGGGCAGAGTGTCCGGCGGATTGCTATCGAGCAGCCAAAGCGAGGCGCGCGTGCGCCTTCCCCGCTCGTCCTTACCACCCTCGCGTCCGGTTCGGTTCTCCATTGCAAGCCCATGTGTCCCTCTCGTCCATTGGAAGGCGACCCGCTGGCATGCTGCCAAATGGCTGCGAGGATGAGCATTCCACAAGGCGGAAGGCTCTGAGTCCAGACGAGTCGTTTGCGCGGTGAGTTGCATCTGAGCCACTCGACACCGCTACATCAGCGCGCTTACAAAATGGCCTAACGACCGTTAGATCAGTTTGTATGGAGCTTTCACTATGTGCCGCGTCGTCGCTTATTACCGGGTTTCCACTGACAAGCAGGGCCGCTCTGGCCTAGGACTTGAAGCTCAACGGGCCTCTGTCCGCGCCGTGTGTGATGCCCGGGGCTGGGAGATCGTTGCGGAGTTCACGGAAGTGGAGAGCGGCAAGCGGAACGACAGGCCGGAGCTGGATGCTGCACTGGAGCATGCACGGCTGACAGGTGCCAAGCTGGTGGTGGCTAAGCTCGACAGGCTGAGCCGCGATGCTGCCTTTACCCTACAGCTTCGCAACAGCGGCGTGGATTTCACCTGCGCTGACAATCCCGACGTCAATCGCCTGACCATAGGCCTTTTGGCAGTGATTAATGAGGACGAACGGGAGCGGATCTCGGAGCGTACCAAGGCGGCTCTTGCAGCGGCCAAGGCGCGTGGCGTGAAGCTGGGCAACCCGAAAGGGGCTGAGCCGCTCCGCAGGGCAGGGAAGGGCAACCGCGCGTCTGTTAAGGCGATCCAGAGCAATGCTGACAGGTTTGCTGAGGGACTGCGGGAAACGGTGAAGGCGATCCGGGGGGATGGGACGATCAGTCTTGCGGCTATCGCTAAGGAACTGAACGAAAGGCACATGAGGACCGCGAGGGGCGGTATGTGGCATGCCTCGTCAGTGAAAAACCTAATTCAAAGGCTCAATTTACATAATTCGGTTTAAATCCTTCCTGCCCTGCTTTTTTCTTTGGCCCCCATTGTGTTAGAGCTTTCTCGCAAACGAGGGGAAGACATTGCGAATTAAGAGGCTCTCTGTCCGGAACTTCCGGTCCGTCCGCGCTGAGAGTCTTGAGATGGGAGACTTGACGGCTATTCTCGGGCCAAATGGAGCAGGCAAGTCTACGATGCTCCATGCTTTGAGCCTGTTCTATGGACAGAAAACTCAAGTCGAACCTGATGACTTTTTTGGTCGAAACTTCGCTGATCCAATTGAAATCGGCGTTACGTTTGAATCATTTTCTGAGCAGGAGAATGATGCCTTCGCATCTCGGATACATGATAACGAGATGACCGTCGTTCGTGTCTTCGAAACTGGAGTAAGGAACTCTGGAAGATACTACGGGGTCGCCCTTAAGCATGATGGCTTTCAGACTGTGCATGAGGCTGATGGTGCGGTTGCCAAACGGCAGGCATACAATGCGCTTAGAGACCAAGGCGGAATCTATGCAGACCTTCCCCAAGTTAACTCTCTGCCTGCGGTTATAGAGGCAATAGACGAATGGGAAGCAGCTCATCCAGATAGCTGTACTCCTATGAGGGACGAGGGGCAGTTCTTTGGTTTCACAAACGTAGCCAAAGGTGCGCTTAATCGCGCGAGCCACTTGGTCTTTATCGAGGCTGTGCGGGACGTCACGACGGATGCCAAAGATTCTAAAGGGACAGTGGTAGCACAACTAATCGAGCTGCTTGTGAGAAGTGTGGTCCAGCAACGGGATGATATTCGCGCATGGCAGCAAAAGTCATCAGCCGAATATAAAGATTTAACAAGCCCGGAGAACCTCGCGGAGCTTGCGGACCTTTCAGGACAGCTTTCGGAGACATTGAAAGTTTTCTATCGAGACGCTGCTGTCGGACTCGAATGGCAGCCAGCCCAAGATTTCATCATTCCGCTCCCTACAGCAGATGTTCTACTTGACGACGACGGCTTTGAGGGCCCGGTGGATAGGAAAGGGCATGGCCTCCAACGAGCGTTGATCCTTACCCTCCTACAGCACCTCGCCATCGCTATCGCCAATGCGAAAGAAGATGTTGAGGAGGGCGCGGAGGACGAAGCCCAGCCTCTCGAACAAACCCCAGGCCTGATTTTGGCGATCGAAGAGCCAGAGCTGTATCAGCACCCCTCAAAGCAGCGGCACTTCGCATCTGTTCTCCGACGGCTAAGCCAAACAGGGCTGCCTAATGTAGCCAACCAGATTCAAGTCGTGTTCGCATCCCATTCGCCGCTCTTTGTCTCGACGGATAAGTTTGATGATATCAGGTTGGCGAAGAGAGTCCTAGTCGACGGCCAGGACTTCAAAGAGTGCAGACTTTCTAGCGCCAAACTATCGAGCGTTGTCGAACGGCAGGAAGACATAATGGGGGTCGAGAGAGGCTCTTATGATACCGAAGGCTTCCGCGCTCGACTGCACATAATCAACCCGGAGGTGGCGGAAGGCTTCTTTGCCGATCTCGCATTACTAGTCGAAGGTGAGGGTGATCGTGCGGCGATTTTGGCGACAGCCAATAAGATGGGCCTTGATCTGGAAGCGATGGGTATCGCGATCCTTCCAGTCGGGGGGAAAAACAATCTAGCCCGGCCTGCGCTAATCTTCCAAGCTCTTGGAATACCAACTTATATCATCTGGGATTGCGATAAAGGCGATGGGAAAGCGGCAAATCATTCGTTGCTCCGTTTCCATGGCGCAAGCGAAGACGACCTCTTCGATGCAGCAGACGTCGTGCATGATGAGTATGCCTGCTTCAGGTCGAAGCTTGAGACGACCCTAGTTGCGGAAATTACGGACCTAAACGGGTTTATTGACGAGGTGAGGGAAGCCTTCTCAATCGCTAAAAAGGAAGACGTTCTGAAATCCGCTTTCGCGATGAGAGAAGTTCTGAGACGAGCAGGGGAAGCCGGGCAGTCTTCAGGGACACTCGAAGCAGCTATTCATGCCATCGTTGCGAGAGCCACATGAGCAAAGCTTCAATTGGATGTCGCCTAAAGGAGATTTGACCATTGCCCCATTTTAATTCTACCGCAGTGAAGCGGGCCGAGTACGATTCCTCATCAAAGCGAATGCAACTCTGGTGCCCCTCCGGTGGGCCCTATGACTTCTGTCGTGTACCTCAAGATATATACGATGGCTTATGTGATGCAGACTCGAAAGGCCGCTTCTACAATCAGAAGATAAGGGACAAGTATGAGTGCTGACGTGGGATCGGCATTCCAGTTTCTTTGATGGAGTTGGCTCTTATGGTTCCGCAAGCTCGCATTTTGCGACCGCCCCGCTGCCGCCAAAGATGGCCACGCTAAAGCCTCACAAACCTGCCCCACAAACCTGCCCTACGCAGACCGGGATACCCCTCTTAAGGGGTTGATATACAACGAAAAGGGCAAGTTGGTCGGGGAGAGAGGATTCGAACCTCCGGCCCCTGCCTCCCGAAGACAGTGCTCTACCAGGCTGAGCTACTCCCCGACCGGATCGGCCCCGCGAAAAACTGTCCCGCGGGTCGAGGCAAGGCGCGCCCTATAGGTGTGGACGGTTGGCGGTGCAAGCGGGCATTTGCCGATTATCCCGGCTAGAGTGTAGCCACTTTCGCTCATCCGCAGGAACCCTGTCGCCGTGCATCCCGAACAGCAATATCTCGATCTTATGCGCCGCATCTGGGAACAGGGCAGCGAACGCGTCGATCGCACGGGAATCGGCACCCGTTCGGTGATGGGCGCCATGCTGCGCTACGATCTGGCCGAGGGCGCGATGCCGCTGGTCACCACCAAGCGCGTTTACTGGAAAACCGCGACGCGCGAATTGCTGTGGTTCCTGACCGGCGAGACCAATATCCGCCCGCTGGTGCTTCAGGGGGTCAAGATCTGGAACGACTGGCCGCATGCGCGCTATGTGAAAGAAAGCGGCGAGGAGATCGCGCTCGACGACTTCGTCCGGCGGATCGCCGAGGACGAGCAATTCGCCGCGCGCTGGGGCGATCTGGGGCCGGTCTATGGCAAGCAATGGGTCGACTGGCCGACCTATCGCTACCGCCCCGACGGGCTCTTCGAGAAGGGGCCGGGGATCAACCAGGTCGCGCTGCTGATCGAATCGCTGCGCGACAATCCGGGCAGCCGGCGGCATATCCTCGAGGGCTGGAACGTGGCCGAGCTCGACCGGATGGCGCTGCCGCCCTGCCACAAGACCTATCAGTATCACGTCGCCGACGGGCGCCTGAACAGCGTGCTCTACCAGCGCAGCTGCGACGTCGCGCTGGGGCTGCCGTTCAACCTGTGGTCGGCGGCGCTGCTCCAGCGCATGCTCGCCCAGCAATGCGGGCTCGAGCCGGGCGAATTGGTGTGGATGGGCGGCGACACGCATCTCTATCTCAACCACGCGGAACTGATCGCCGAGCAACTCGGCCGGGAACCGCAGGGGTGCCCGCGGCTTGAAATGCTGCGGCAGCCGCCGACCATCTTCGATTATCGCATTGAGGATTTCGCGGTTCACAACTACACGCCGCACGGGCCGCTCAAGGCGCCCGTAGCGGTGTGAACCGGTCAACTTGACCCGGCCGCATTGCTGAAATATTATAACGCATTCACGCAAGATTGCTTGCAACCGCGTTCGTCGCAAAGGGAGAGCGCCACATGGCCGACAGGCCCGACAGCGCAGCCGGCCAGGGTTCGAACAAGCCCTCGTTGTCGCTGCATGTCCCCGAACCACACTACCGTCCCGGCGATGCCGTGGACTTCAGCCATGTCGATTCCGGCGAGGCGGGCCGCGAGCCGCGCCCCGACGAGGCCTGCGACCCGGCCGATATGCGCGATCTGGCCTATGGCCTGATCCGCGTGCTGGGCGACGACGATCGCGCGCACGGGGCCTGGGATCCCAAGCTCGACGCCGATACGCTGCGCACCATGCTCAAGAACATGGCGGTCACCCGCGCGTTCGACGAGCGGATGTTCCGCGGCCAGCGGCAGGGCAAGACCAGCTTCTACATGAAGTGCACCGGCGAGGAGGCGACCAGCATCTCCGCCTCGATGGCGCTGGCGAGCGACGACATGGTGTTCCCCAGCTATCGCCAGCAGGGCATCCTGCTCGCGCGCGGCTATCCCATGATCGAGATGATCAACCAGATCTATTCGAATCGCGGAGACAAGCTCAAGGGCCGCCAGCTGCCGATCATGTATTCCAGCCGCGAGCACAGCTTCTTCACCATCAGCGGCAATCTCGCCACCCAGACCCCGCAGGCGGTCGGCTGGGCGATGGCGAGCGCGATCAAGAACGATTCGCGGATTGCCGCGACCTGGGTGGGCGAGGGCAGCACCGCCGAGGGCGACTTCCACGCCGCCTGCACCTTCGCCGCGGTCTACAACGCGCCGGTGATCCTCAATGTCGTCAACAACCAGTGGGCGATCTCGAGCTTTTCGGGCTTTGCCGGGGGCGAGCGGACGACCTTCGCCGCGCGCGGGCTGGGCCACGGCATCGCGGCGCTGCGGGTCGACGGCAACGATGCGCTGGCCTGCTACGCCGCCGAGCGCTGGGCCGCCAACCGCGCCCGCGCCAACGCCGGGCCGACGCTGATCGAATTCTTCACCTATCGCGCCGAGGGGCACTCCACCTCGGACGACCCCTCGGGCTATCGCAGCGCGCAGGAGCGCGAGGAATGGCCGCTGGGCGACCCGGTGATGCGATTGAAGCGCCACCTCATCGCGCTGGGCGAGTGGGACGAGGAGCGCCAGGAGACGATGGATCGCGAGGCCGCCGAAATGGTCCGCGCCACCACCAAGGAAGCCGAGGCCAACGGCATCCTGGGCCACGGGTTGCACCACCCCTTCCGCACCATGTTCGAGGACGTGTTCGAAGAGCTGCCCTGGCATCTCAGGGAACAGGCCGAACAGGCGGTCAAGGAACGCGAAATCAAGTTTCCGGAAGGGCTGCCCAAATGAGCGCGCCAGAAGCTCAAGCCGAGATCCAGACCGCTCCCGGGAGCGAGGGCGGGGGCGGTACCGAACGCCGCCTCAACATGATCGAGGCGATCAACGAGGCGCTCGACGTCACCATGGCGCGCGATCCCGATATCGTGATCATGGGCGAGGATGTCGGCTATTTCGGCGGCGTGTTCCGCTGCACCGCGGGGCTGCAGGAGAAATACGGCAAGACCCGCGTGTTCGACACGCCGATCTCCGAATGCGGAATCATCGCCGCGGCGGTGGGGATGGGCGCCTATGGCCTGCGCCCGGTGCCCGAGATCCAGTTCGCCGACTACATCTATCCCGGGCTCGACCAGCTGATCTCCGAGGCGGCGCGGCTGCGCTATCGTTCGGCGGCGGAATACATCGCCCCGATCACGGTTCGCACTCCTTTTGGCGGCGGCATCTTCGGCGGGCAGACCCACAGCCAGAGCCCCGAGGCGATCTTCGCGCATGTCTCGGGCCTCAAAACCGTCATCCCCTCGACCCCCTATGACGCCAAGGGCCTGCTGATCGCGGCGATCGAGGACAATGATCCGGTGATCTTCTTCGAGCCCAAGCGGATCTACAACGGCCCGTTCAACGGCTATTACGATAAGCCCGCGCAGCCTTGGAAGAAGCACGCCGCCAGCATTGTCCCCGAGGGCCATTATTCCATCCCGCTGGGCAAGGCGCGTATCGTGACCGAAGGCGAGGCGCTCACCGTGCTCGCCTATGGGACCATGGTGCATGTCGCCGAGGAAGTGTGCCGGCAAAAGGGCGTGGATGCCGAAATCCTCGACCTGCGTTCGCTGGTGCCGCTCGATATCGAGGCGATCGAGGCTTCGGTCGAGAAGACCGGTCGCTGCATGATCGTCCACGAGGCGACCCGGACCGCCGGTTTCGGCGCCGAGCTTTCGGCGCTGGTGACCGAACGCTGCTTCTACCATCTCGAAGCCCCGGTGCTGCGCGTGACCGGCTTCGACACCCCCTATCCCCACAGTCTCGAATGGGCCTATTTCCCCGGCCCGGTCCGCATCGGCGAGGCTATCGACAAGATCTTGAGCGAGTAAGCATCATGGCGACTTTCACCTTCACAATGCCCGATATCGGCGAGGGAATCGCCGAGGCGGAGATCGTCGCCTGGCACAAGGCGGTCGGCGACCGGGTCGAGGAAGACGAAGAATTCGTCGACATGATGACCGACAAGGCCACCGTGCCGCTCGAAAGCCCGGTCACCGGGACGATCACCCAGATCGCCGGCGAAGAGGGCGAGATGGTCTCGATCGGCGCGATGCTGGTGGTGATCGAGGTCGAAGGCGAGGTGCCTGAGGATATCGCCGAACAGGTCGAGGGCGACAGCCCCGCTCCGGCATCGGCGCCGACACCGGCACTCGCCGCGAGCGATGCGCCCGCTCCCAAGGACGAGGGCGTCACCCAGCGGATCGAGACGGAGAATCCCGACGCGTCCGACGCCGAGGACGCGCATGCCGCCGACCCCGAGCCGGCCGATCTTCCCGCGCCGACGCCCGCACCCGCTCCGGCCTCGCAAGCCAAAGTCCTCGCTTCGCCCGCGGTCCGCAAGCGCGCCAAGGAACTCGGCGTCGATCTGGGCGATGTGAAGCCTGCAGAAGACGGCCGCGTCCGCCACGGCGATCTCGACAGCTTCCTGTCCTACAGCGGTGGCTATGCCCCCGCCGGGCGCGCGCGCGAGGACGAGCAGCGCAAGGTCATCGGCATGCGCCGCCGCATTGCCGAGAACATGGCTGCTTCCAAGCGCAACATCCCGCATTTCTCCTATGTCGAGGAAGTGGACGTCACTGCTCTGGAAGTGCTGCGCGGCCAGCTTAATTCGAACCGCGGGGACCGGCCAAAACTGACAATGCTGCCGCTGCTGATCGCCGCGATCTGCAAGACCGTGCCCGATTTCCCGATGATCAACGCCCGCTACGACGACGAGGCCGGGGTGGTCACGCGCCACGGTGCGGTGCATCTGGGGATGGCGGCGCAGACCGATGCCGGACTGATGGTCCCGGTCATCCGCGACGCGCAGTCGCGCAATCTGTGGCAACTCGCGAAGGAAATCGTCCGGCTCGCCGAGGCGGCGCGCGACGGCAAGGCGACCAGCGAGGAACTGCAGGGCGGCACGCTCACCGTGACCTCGCTCGGCCCGCTCGGCGGGGTCGCGACCACGCCGGTGATCAACCGGCCCGAGGTCGCGATCATCGGTCCCAACCGCATCATCGAGCGGCCGATGTATGTCAGCGACGGGCAGGGCGGCGAGAGGATCGAGAAGCGCAAGCTGATGAACATTTCGATCAGTTGCGATCACCGCGTGGTCGATGGCTACGACGCGGCCAGCTTCGTCCAGGCGCTCAAGCGACTGCTCGAGGCGCCCTCGCTTATCCTGGTGGATTAATCAGAGTGTGAACAGCTTCAGCGCACGATTGCGCTGAAGCTGCGCATGCCGCTGGTGTCGCCGGCGCCGACCCGCCAACGGAGATTCGTTACTTCCTCGGGCTGGGCGGCGCGTTGGCCGCGGCGCAATTGGCTCAGGTGTCCCCAGCGCCGTCCGCCATCGACCGACACCTCGACCGCGTCGTCGCCGCTGCGCTGGTACGACAGGGTCTCGGGAATCCGGCTCGCCAGCGTGAAGGGTCGCGCCGCCTTTTGCCCCTGCCATTGCATCACCAGCACCACCCGATCCCCGCGCGACAGCGTGTTTGCGGGTTCGAGAGCGATGCCATCGCCGTGCTCGGTCTCGACGAAGACCGAACGCTGGATCGACAGCGCCGAACCGGTCGCGGTGGCGGCGGTGCCCAGAAACAGGATGCTCGCGATGAGCAGGATCGAACGCATGGATTGCCCCCCGTGGTGTTCGCCTTTGGTTATGCACCAAGCCCCTCAAGATAGGGTTAATCGGCGTTCAGCATGAAGCCTCGCGACCCGGTTCGATGCCGGCTTCGACAAAGTTTTGCCAAGCCCGGTTTTTTACGGCGGACGGGCATTGACAGGAATCGGGGGCTGCCTTAGTGGCCCGGCTCCCAAGCGGCGCTGGTCGCTCCCAGTCGCTTCTTAGATGCGCGGGTGTAGCTCAGTTGGTTAGAGCGCCGGCCTGTCACGCCGGAGGTCGCGGGTTCAAGTCCCGTCACTCGCGCCACTTGGGAACCTACCTTTTCACGATTGATGGCCCGGACAATAATAGGCCGTCCGGCCGCCCACTTTGCGGTGGGTCAGACTGCCGCCGCATCCGGTGCGCGGGCAGGGTTCGCCGTCTTTGCGGTTCGGAATCAACCAATCGTCCGGAAGGCGGGAATAGTCGGCCTCGACATCGACACCTTTCGATAGTGCCGCCCGCATAGTGTCGAACACAGTGTCGAGCGTTTCACCATCGAGATCGCTTCCCCTCACTGCCGGGTCGAGACCCGTCTGGAACAGGATTTCGTCCGACCACAGATTGCCGATCCCGGCGATGCGGTTCTGATCCATCAGCGCGGATTTGATCGTCGCTTTCGAGCCGCCGATGAAATCGGTGAAGACGTCGCGGTCGATCGCCAGCGCATCCGGCCCGAGCTTCTGCGCAAGGATATATTCGTCGGGATCCTCGACGATCTTCACATGGCCGAGCTTGCGCGGGCAGCGGAATGCCAGCCGTCGGTCGCCCTCGAAGACGATCCGGAACTTGGTGTGGTCGGGCTCCGGCTCGGGCGCGTCATAGGGGATCAGCCAGCCGCTCATCCCGAGGTGAACGGTGACCCAGGGGCCGCTCTTGCTGCCGAGGAAGATGTTCTTCCCGTGGCGGCGGGTCTCGGTGAACTGGCGGCCCTTGAGGCGGCCCAGTTCGTTGTCGCCGGGCAGGTCGATATGGGCGATGTTGTCGCCCAGTTCTGCGGCCTCGATGGTGCGGTGAAGGCACTCGCGCTCGAGCGTCAGGCGCTGGGCTTCGTTTTCGGGCAGTTCGGGCATGATCGTAGAACCATGGCGCGATTGTCCCGGTTCCCGGCGGCGTTTTCGGAGGCTAGCCCCAGTTGCCGGTTTCCATCCAGATCAGAAAGCGCCGCAGCGGCAGCAGCCAGATCACGCCGAGGACCAGATAGACCACGGTCTGCGCGATTATGTGCCAGTTCGCGATCAGCGGCATGACGAAGCTCGCGACGGCGATCCCGTAGGCGAGCAGGGCGACGAGCAGCGCAAGGACCCCGAGAGGTATCCGCAGCGTCGGTTCCTCGCGCATCAGAACGGACCGTAGATACGGGTGGGGGTCACGACGGCGGTCAGCGGAATGTCGTGGCTCTCCTGCGGGATTTCGGCGACTTTCTGCATGTCCCAGGCGAGCCCGACCGCGGTCGTGCCCGGATGCTCTGCCAGCCAGCGGTCGTAGTGACCGCCGCCCTGGCCAAGCCGCGCACCGGTGTCGGTGAAGCCGATCAGCGGCACGAACAGCAGATCGGGGACGATCGCTTCCGCGGCTGCGACGGGCTGGACCATGCCGAAGGGGCCGATTTCGCAGTCGCTTTCCTCGAAAGGATCCTCGTGGCGGGCAAATTCCATGTCCGCATTGCGCGTTGCGAAACGCGGCAGCGCGAGCGCATGTCCGGCCTCGAAGAAGAACTTCGCATAGGCGGCGGCGGGTGCTTCGAAGGGTCCTGCGGCATAGAGCCCGATCGCGGCCTCGGCGGGAACGAGCTCGAGCAGCGGCGCGGGCGGGCGATGGAAGATCAGCGCGCGCATGGCGGCCGGGATGGCCTGCACATGCTCGCGGCGCGCGCTGCGCAATGTGGTCCTGAGTTCGCTCTTGTCTGGCACGCGGCGCCCCTGTCGCCCGGCGGACCGGGGTTATGCAAATCGGTGACGGAACCACCATGGGTCGTTTGCCATGAAATCCTCTGACGCGTGGACGTCAGGTGGGCGCCGTGTGCACCGGACCCGCAGGACGAACCCGTGATCCGGACAGGGACAGCTCCCTAGGTATTTACTTATAGCCTCAGGGATGTTCATGTGGCTCGTGCCGGGCAGTCCCGCCACTGGCCTATTTAGGCGTTCGGATGCGCTTGCTCAAGGGCTTCGGCAGTATTTTCGAGCCGGAGCGCCAGAGCTTCGAGGCCCTCGGCGATGTCGCCGCGATCCTCGGACCCGCCGGATTTGCGCGCCTCCTCGAGTTCGTCGGCCAGAAACAGCGCCGCAAACAGCAGATTCTTGGCTTCCATGGCAGGCAATTGGCTGACCCCGTCGCCCAGCTTGGCATCGACCACCGCGGCGAGATGGCGGATGTGATCCTCCTGACCATCCTCGCAGCGCAGCGTGTATTTGCGCCCGCCGACCGTGAGCACGACCTCGCTCATGGTTCCAGTCGCTCGATCAGCCGGTCCAGTTCTGTGAGGCTGGCGGAAACCGTCTCGCGCAGTCTGGCATGGCGCGCGGCCAGATCGGGATCGGCTTCGGGGGGATGGGCGACGGAGTGCGCGCGGGCGCAGCGCTCGATCCGGCCCAAGGCAGCCTCGATCCTGTCGTAGGCGGAAGCGATGCGATCGACCGGCATAATCGCTCCGATATAGACGGATTCGGCTGCTCGGGCAAAGGCTTGGAGCGCCCTGTTGATAACTCCTCCGAATTCCAGCGGGCATGATCCCGATCGCCTGCCCGGCTTGACCTTGCGCCACGCCTTCGCGATGGCTTCGCGCGCGCCGAATCGCCCCCATTTCCCGGAGAATTGCAGCATGAGCCTCGAGACACCGCGCATGGTCCAGATGGCCAACGCCATCCGGGCTCTTTCGATGGATGCGGTGCAGGCGGCCAATTCCGGCCACCCCGGAATGCCGATGGGCATAGCCGATGTCGCGACCGTGCTGTGGAGCGAATATCTCAAGCACGATCCCGACGCCCCAGACTGGGCCGATCGCGACCGCTTCGTGCTCAGCGCGGGTCATGGATCGATGCTGATCTACAGCCTGCTGCACCTCTCGGGCTATGCCGCGCCGACGATGGACGATCTGCGCAATTTTCGGAAGCTGGGCAGCCCTTGCGCCGGCCATCCGGAGAATTTCCTGCTCGACGGCGTCGAATGCACCACCGGCCCGCTGGGCCAGGGGCTTGGGATGGCGGTCGGCATGGCGATCGCCGAACGCCATCTTAACGCGCAGTTCGGCGACGAACTGGTCGATCACCGCACCTGGACGATCGCTGGCGACGGCTGCCTGATGGAGGGTCTCAATCACGAGGCGATCGGGCTGGCCGGTCATCTTAAGCTCGGCCGTTTGATCGTGCTGTGGGACGACAACAGGATCACCATCGACGGCGCTACCGACCTGTCGACCAGCGAGGACATCAAGGCGCGCTACGAGGCGACCAATTGGCACGTCGTTGCCTGCGATGGGCACGATTTCGCCGATATTCGCCGCGCGATCGATGAGGCCGTAGCCGACGAGCGGCCCTCGCTGATCGCCTGCCGTACCGTGATCGGCAAGGGCGCGCCGGGCAAGCAGGGCACCAGCGCCACCCATGGCGCACCGCTGGGCGACGAGGAAATCGCCGCCGCGCGCAAGGAACTGGTGTGGGATTCGCATCCCTTCGAACTGCCCGAACAGGTCGAGGCCGACTGGCGCGAGACCGCCGATCGCGGGGCGAAGCTGCATACCGAATGGCTCGGCCGCCTTTCCGCCGCCGACCAGCGCGGCGAGTTCGGGCGCCGGATGGCCGGCGATCTGCCCGAGGGTTTCAGCCTCGGGTCTTACATCGACGGGCTGATCGCCGAGCCGCAGAAAGTCGCCACCCGCAAGGCCAGCGAAATGGCGCTGGGCGCGATCAACGAGGCTCTGCCCGAAACCATCGGCGGCAGCGCCGATCTCACAGGTTCCAACAACACCAAGACCGGCGGGATGGAGGCCTTCACCGCCGAGAACCGCGGCGGGCGCTACATCTATTACGGCATCCGCGAATTCGGCATGGCCGCGGCGATGAACGGCATGGCGCTCCACGGCGGGGTGATCCCCTATGGCGGCACCTTTCTGGTCTTCACCGACTATTGCCGCGCCGCGATCCGGCTCTCGGCGCTGCAGCAGGCGCGGGTGGTCTATGTCATGACCCACGACAGCATCGGGCTGGGCGAGGACGGCCCGACCCACCAGCCGGTGGAGCATGTCCAGTCGCTGCGGATGATCCCCAATCTGCTGGTCATGCGCCCCGCGGATACGGTCGAGACCGCCGAATGCTGGCAGATCGCGCTCGAGCAGAAGGACCGTCCCACCGTGCTCGCGCTCAGCCGCCAGAACCTGCCGCAGCTGCGGACGAAAGCCGAGCCCAGTCCGCTTAGCGCCAAGGGCGGCTACCGGCTCAGGAGCCCCGAGGGCAAGGCCAAGGTCACGCTGATTGCCACCGGTTCGGAACTCCAGCTCGCGGTCGAATGCGCCGAGCGGTTGGAGGAGCAGGGGATCGCCGCCGCAGTGGTGTCGATGGTCTGCACCCAGCTGTTCGACGAGCAGCCCGATTCCTATCGTGCCGAGACCATCCCGGCGGATTCGCTGCGCGTCTCGATCGAGGCGGGGACGACCTTCGGCTGGGAACGCTACACGGGCGAGCACGGGCTCAACATCGGGCTCGACCGCTTCGGCGCCTCCGCCCCGGCGGAGGACCTGTTTGCCAAATTCGGTTTCACGGCGGATGCCATCGTTCCGCAAATCATGAACAAACTCAAAGCCTAACCAGGAGTTATTCGCATGACCACCAAGGTTGCAATCAATGGTTTCGGACGCATCGGCCGGCTCGTGGCGCGCGCCATTCTCGAGCGCGACGATCACGATTTCGAGCTGGTCTCGATCAACGATCTCGCCGACACCAAGGCCAACGCGCTGCTGTTCCAGTACGACAGCACCCATGGCCGCTTCCCCGGCAGCGTCGAGACCGGCGACAAGACCATCACGGTCAACGGCAAGACCATCCAGGTGACCTCGGAGCGCGAGCCCGGCAATCTGCCGCATGCCGCGCAGGGCATCGATATCGTCCTCGAATGCACCGGCTTCTTCCAGTCGCACGAAGCCGCCGAGCCGCACCTCAAGGCGGGCGCCAAGCGCGTGCTGATCTCGGCCCCGGCCAAGAATGTCAGTGCCACCGTAGTGTACGGCGTGAACCACGATGTTCTCACCAGCGACGACGTGATCGTCTCCAACGCGAGCTGCACCACCAATTGCCTCGCGCCGGTGGCCAAGGTGCTCCACGAGACCGTCGGGATCGAGCGCGGCTTCATGACCACGATCCATTCCTACACCAACGACCAGCGGATGCTCGACCAGATGCATTCGGACATGCGCCGCGCGCGCGGCGGGGCGCAGAACATGATCCCCACCACCACCGGCGCGGCGCGCGCGGTCGGGCTGGTGCTGCCCGAACTCAACGGCAAGCTCGACGGCAGCTCGGTCCGCGTGCCGACCCCCAATGTCAGCCTGGTCGATCTGGTCTTCACCCCGACCCGCGACACCAGCGTCGAGGAACTGAACTCGGCGCTCAAGGCGGCTGCCGATGGTGCGATGAAGGGCGTGCTCGACTACACCGACCAGCCGCTGGTCTCGAGCGACTTCAACCACTACCCGGCCAGCTCGACCATCGACAGCCTCGAAACCTCGGTCACCGACGGCAAGCTGGCGCGCGTCGTCAGCTGGTACGACAATGAATGGGGCTTCTCCAACCGGATGATCGACACCGCCGGAGTGATGGCGAAGCTCATCTGATCTGCGCGACGGGGGGCCGGAACACCGGCTCCCCAATGCACCCATTCGAGGAACACCAATGCCGTCCTTCAAGACTCTCGACGATCTCGGCGATCTCACCGGCAAGGTCGCGCTGTTGCGCGTCGATCTCAACCTGCCGATGCAGGACGGATCGGCCACCGACGTCACCCGCGTCGAGGCCTCGAAGGACACCATCCTCGAGCTGGCGGGCAAGGGCGCCAAGGTGCTGCTGCTGGCGCATTTCGGGCGGCCCAAGGGGCAGCGCAACTCAACCATGAGCGTGAGCTTCGTCCAGGGCGATGTCGGCGATGTGCTCGGGCGCGAGATCATGTTCATCCCGGAGGTCATGGGTCCGGTGGTCGAGCAGTCGATCGGCATCCTGCGCGCGGGCGATATCGGCCTGCTCGAGAACGTCCGCTTCTGGCCGGGCGAGGAGGCCAACGATCCCGATTTCGCGCGCGGGATCGCGGCGCTGGGCGACATCTACGTCAACGACGCCTTCTCGGTCTCGCACCGCGCGCATGCCTCGACCGAGGGGCTGGCGCATCTCCTCCCTGCCTATGCCGGGCGTTCGATGGAGCGCGAGCTGAAGGCATTGGACGCGGCGCTGGGCAATCCGCAGACGCCGGTCGCGGCGGTGGTCGGCGGCGCCAAGGTCTCGAGCAAGCTCGACGTGCTGAGCCATCTCGTCGGCAAGGTGCAGCATCTGATCATCGGTGGCGGTATGGCCAACACCTTCCTCGCCGCGCGCGGCGTGGCGGTGGGCAAGAGCCTCGCCGAGCACGATCTGCTGGCGACCGCCAACCGGATCATGGACGAGGCCGATCACGCCGGCTGCACGGTGCATCTGCCCTATGACGTCGTGGTCGCGAAGGAGTTCGCCGCCAATCCGGCGAGCCTGCGCACCTGCAACGTCCACGAAGTCGCCGCGGACGAGATGATCCTCGACGTCGGACCGCTCGCGGTCGAGGCGCTCGCCGACGTGCTCAAGACCTGCCGCACTTTGGTCTGGAACGGCCCGCTGGGTGCCTTCGAGACCGAGCCCTTCGATGCGGCCACCGTAGCGCTGGCGCGAACCGCCGCGGCGCTGACGCAGGACGGACCGCTGGTCTCGGTTGCGGGCGGGGGCGATACGGTCGCGGCGCTCAACCAGGCGGGCGTCGCGGGTGATTTCTCCTATGTTTCAACCGCCGGCGGTGCCTTCCTCGAATGGATGGAAGGCCGTGACCTGCCGGGCGTGGCCGCACTGACGCACTGACGCGCCCTGCCTAGCGGTGTTCGGGGTTGGGCGAATCGAAGCGGCGGCCCTCGTTCCACAGATCGACCGAATTGCCATGGCAGGGAATTCCGCCGGCATCCTTGAGCATGCGCGCCATGTGCATCAGGTTCCAGGTCGCGAAAGTGGTGTTGCGGCGGGTGAAGTCGTTGTCGAACCCGACGCAGCTTTTGCCGTCCTCGGTTTCGTCGCCATAGCTCGGGCCCGGCCCCGCTTCCCCGACCCAGCCGGCGTCGGCCTGCGGCGGGATGGTGTAGCCGATGTGCTGCAGCGAATAGAGCACGCCCATGCCGACATGCTTGATGCCGTCCTCATTGCCGGTAACGATGCAGCCGCCGGTCTTGCCGTAGAAGACGTATTGGCCCTTGGCGTTGGTCTGGCCGGAGTGGGCGTAGAGACGCTCGATGAGCTGTTTGCAGACCGAGCTCTTTTCGCCCAGCCAGATCGGCGTTCCGATCACGAGGATATCGGCCGCCGCGACCTTTTCCCAGATCTGCGGCCAGTCGTCGCGCTCCGCGCCGCGCTCGGTCATGTCGGGATAGACGCCTGGCGCGATGACATGATCGACCAGGCGGACCTGCTCCAGTTGCACACGGTTGCGCTCGAGGATCGTCTCGACCACACCCAACAGTGCGGCGGTATGCGAACTCTCGGGCGAGCGCTTGAGCGTGCAATTGATCGTCAGCGCCTTCAGATCCGAGAAGTCGGTCGGATTGGTGTCGCACAGTCGTTCCTGGGTCTCGTCGAGCATCGATTTTTCTCCTTGGCTTGCCATGGGAATACGCGCGGATGCCGCCAAAGTTACCTGCATTGGCCAGTTGCGGCGACTCCGGGGTCTGGGTATGGCCCGCGCATGATCCGAAAATGACGCCAACAGCAGGGATTGTCTTATGAATTTCGAGGAAATGAAGGGGCGTATCGCCACCGGTCAGGGCTTTATCGCGGCGCTCGACCAGTCGGGCGGATCGACGCCCAAAGCGCTCAATGCCTATGGCGTCGAGGACAGCGAGTGGAACGGCGAAGAAGAGATGTTCGCCAAAATCCACGAGATGCGCTGCCGGATCGTGGATTCGCCTTCCTTCTCCAATGGCAAGGTGCTGGGCGCGATCCTGTTCGAGAAGACCATGGAAGGCTGCGGCAAGGACGGTTCGCCGATCCCGGCGCTGCTGGCCCGCCGCAACGTGGTCCCCTTCCTCAAGGTCGACAAGGGGATGGAGGACGAGGCCGACGGCGTCCAGCTGATGAAGCCGATCCCGAACCTCGACGCCTTGTGCGCGCGGGCCAAGGAGCTCGGCGTGTTCGGGACCAAGATGCGCTCGGTGATCCACGAGGCGAACCGCGACGGCGTGGCCGCGATCATCGCGCAGCAGATGGATTTCGGGCTGCAGATCCTGAGCAACGGCCTCATGCCGATCCTCGAGCCCGAGGTCAGCCTCAAGAGCGAGAGCCGCCCGCAGGCCGAAGCGCTGGTGCTGGCCGCTGCGCTCGACCAGCTCGAGCGCGTACCCGAGGGCCAGCAGGTGATGTGGAAGCTGACCATTCCCAGCGAACCCGATCTCTACAAGCCGCTGATCGACCATCCCAAGGTGCTGCGCGTGGTCGCGCTCTCGGGCGGCTACAGCCGCGAGCAGGCCTGCCGCGAGCTGGCCAAGAACGACGGCATGATCGCCAGCTTCAGCCGCGCACTGCTTGAGGTTCTCGAAGCCAAGATGGACGACCAGCAGTTCGATCAGGCGCTGGGCAATGCGATCGACGAGATCACCTGCGCCAGCACGGGCGAGGCTGCGGCCTGAGAACCCGGGACCGGCGGGTTAGCGTCCGCTGGTGAAGGTGAAGCGATAGGCGCCGGGCGGGGTTTCCTGCCCGGCGCTTTGAACTGGCGAGACTGCGGCCAGAAGGAAACTGCGGTTCATGACCTGATGCGGCTCGCCCAGCGTCAGAGGGACGGTTTGCTGCCAATGGGTCGAAGTGATCCGGGTCGAGACCGTCAGCTTGCCGGCCTGGACGCATTGCGCATCGACCGGGCAGCGGCTGTCCTCCACGACGGCCAGCGGGGTCACGATCGCATCCCCCAGCCACGCTGATTTCCCCAGCGCGACCGGCGTTCCCTGGCTCGCAGCCTCCTGTCCCACGCGCGGCGTATCCGGGATGATGGCGCAGCCGGTGAGCGCGGACAGCGTGAGCGGCAGGGCGAGGAGCAGGGCGGAGCGAGCGAGGATGGGGTTTTTCATGGTACCCGCTTGGGTGCGGGTCGCTGTCGCGCGGCTGAATGGCCCGTCCCGGAGCTTTGCTTGCGGGCGTGACGAAACCGCCGCCCGGCGCTAACAGCCCCCCATGACCGATATTGGATGCCAGCTTTACCTGATCTCGCCGCTCGACGTCGGCGATGACTTCCCCCAGCGGCTCGAACGTGCGCTCGAGGCCGGCGGCGGGCTCGTTACCGCTTTCCAGCTGCGGATAAAGGATTTCGACCAGCACGAGGCGGCGCGGCTCGCGCAGCCGCTGCAGGCTCTCTGCGCCGCGCACGACGTCGCCTTCATCGTCAACGACAGCGTTTCGCTTGCCAAGCGGATCGGGGCCGACGGGGTGCATCTGGGACAGGGCGACGGCGATCCGCGCGAGGCGCGCGAGGAACTGGGTCTCGAAGCGCAGATCGGCGTCACCTGCCACGCCTCGCGCCATCTGGCGATGGAAGCGGGCGACGCGGGCGCCGATTACGTCGCCTTCGGCGCCTTCTTCGACAGCACGACCAAATCGAGCGAACACCGCGCGGACACCGAGATGCTCGAATGGTGGAGTGGACTGTTCGAAATACCCTGCGTCGCAATCGGCGGGATCACTCCCGACAATTGCCGCCCGCTGGTCGAGGCCGGGGCGGATTTCCTCGCGGTTTCGGGCGCGGTCTGGAACGGCGACGAGGCCGCGGCGGTGAAGGCTTTCGCGGCGCAGATCGAGGCGGCAGAGACCCAGTCTGCGCAATAGGCGGCACCTGCCGCCCGGTCGATGCCGCTGGAATGTTTGGGCCGGCCCGGTCTATAGCGCGGTATGGGCCTGATCGATCGCATCCTCACCATCATTGTAACCGCGACCCTGACCAGCGCGGTTTGGATCGTCGCGGGCGGCAGCCTGATCGAGAACGCCACCAGCGAGAACCAGCGGGGCGCGACGCGCCCCGCCGAGGCTGCGCCGAGCCCATCTCCGGCCATCGACAGCCTGCCGAACGATACGGCACCCGCCGAACCGCTCGACGGCGAGCCCGATCGTGAGCCTGCCTCGGGAAACAGCGACAATCTCATGATCCCGGTGCTCAATATCCGCGCCTCCGACCTCAGCGACACGTTTACCCAGTCGCGCGGCGACGGCGCGCGGCTCCACGAGGCGCTCGACATCATGGCCCCGGTGGGCACCACGGTGCGCGCGGCCGGTGCGGGCACGATCGAGAAGCTGTACCGCTCGCGCGCGGGCGGCAACACGGTCTATGTGCGCACCAGCGATGGCACCACGATCCATTACTATGCCCATCTCGACGAATATGCCGAAGGTCTGAAGGAGGGCCAGCGAATCCGCCGCGGACAGCGGCTCGGCACGGTGGGGAGCAGCGGCAATGCCGAGAGCGACACGCCGCACCTGCATTTCGCCATCCTGCAGACCACTGCGGATGCCCAATGGTGGGAACCCGCCAACGCGATCAACCCCTATCCGCTGCTGACCGGCGAGTAATCCCGGGCGGAGCTAGTTGCCGACCCGGTGACAGCGCAGCCGGCCCAGTTCGCCATCGGCATCGACCTGCTGCAGCAGACCCGAGGCGTGGCGCCGCATCCGCATGTCCTTCATCGGCCCGCGGGTGAAGATCACGTCGTGCCCGGTCAGCAGATAGGTACCCTTGCCCTTGGGGCTGACGTAGCGCGATGCGCTCGAGATCGAGAAATTGTAGGCCGGATCGACCACCCAGGCCTCGCCCGCAGCATTTCCCGGCAACCCGCACTCATAGCGGCCCTGCGGCAGCGTTCCGATCCGGTCGCGCGCACCGGCCTGCGCAAGGTCGGCGCCGAACAGCGAGAGGCCGCAAAGGGCGAGAAGGGCGGGTCTGCGTATCATGACGGCGTATCCGCACGGTAGCGCAGCCCCGCCTGCGACGCCACCCACCTTGCTCCGGACCGGCCGCTCGGCTAAGCGCCGCGGCACATGCGGTTGCGCGCCCTCGCGCGCCGCTCCCCCAATCGAAGGCAGAACCCCATGAAGATCAGCGGTGTGGACATCCGTCCCGGCAATATTCTCGAGTATGAGAAGGGCATCTGGAAGGTGGCCAAGATCCAGCACACCCAGCCGGGCAAGGGCGGGGCCTATATGCAGGTCGAGATGAAGAACCTGCAGGACGGCCGCAAGACCAATGTCCGCTTCCGCAGCGCCGACACGATCGAGAAGGTCCGGCTCGAGACCAAGGATTACCAGTTCCTGTTCGAGGACGGCGAGGCGCTGGTGTTCATGGACCAGGAAAACTACGAGCAGATCAATCTCGATACCGACCTGCTGGGCGACGAGCGCCCCTTCCTCGAGGACGGCATGGTCGTCACGCTGGAGCTGTGGGAAGACCGCCCGATCTCGGTCCAGCTGCCCGACCAGATCGAGGCCACCATCGTCGAGGCCGATGCGGTGGTGAAGGGGCAGACCGCCTCCTCCAGTTTCAAGCCCGCCGTGCTCGAGAACGGGGTGCGGGTGATGGTCCCGCCGCATATCGAGAGCGGCACGCGGATCATCGTCGATGTCTATGCGCGCAGCTATGTCGGCAAGGCCGGCTGAGCGCGACGCTTTGCCCAGGGGCACCGCCTGTGTGCGGCAGGCCCCGCGTTGAAAGAACAGGAAGACCATGCCAGCCCTATCCGGATTGATCCGCGTCATGGAGCGCGCCGCGCGCAAGGCGGGCAACCGCCTGCGCCGCGATTTCGGCGAAGTCCAGCATCTCCAGGTGAGCCGCAAGGGCCCCGCGGATTTCGTCTCCAAGGCCGACCAGATCGCCGAGCGCACGCTCTATGACGAATTGCTCGCCGCGCGCCCCGACTGGGGCTTCGTGCTCGAGGAAGGCGGTACGATCGAAGGCGATCCCGACAAGCCGCGCTGGATCGTCGATCCGCTCGACGGCACCAGCAACTTTCTCCACGGCATCCCGCATTTCGCGATCTCGATCGCGGTGCAGGAACCCAAGCCCGGCGGCGGCGGATGGGACGAGGTCAGTGCCGCGGTCATCTACCAGCCGATCACCGACGAGACCTTCTGGGCCGAAAAGACTCGCGGCGCCTGGCTCCACGACGGACGGCTGCGCGTCTCGGCGCGCTCGCGGCTGGACGAGGCGCTGGTCGCCACCGGGATCCCCTTTATGGGGCATGGCGATTTCGGCGAATGGACCAAGATCTTCGCGGCGATCGGCCCGCAGGTGGCGGGCATCCGCCGCTATGGCGCGGCCTCGCTCGATCTCGCCTGGCTCGCCGCCGGTCGCTTCGACGGCTTCTGGGAAAGCGGGCTCAAGGATTGGGACACCGCTGCGGGCTGCCTGATCGTGCGCGAGGCGGGCGGCTTCGTCTCCGACTTCCGCGGCCGCTCGAACCCGATCCATTCGGCGCAGATTCTGGCCGCGAACGACTCGCTGCATTCTCGGCTGCACAAGCTGCTCGCCGGCGCCTTGCGCTAGCGGTGCAGGCGCGGCGGCAAGCCGCTTGAAAGCGGCACCCGGTCCCGCTATCCGCCGGTTACGCGACGATGCCCCTGTGGTGGAATTGGTAGACGCGCTCGACTCAAAATCGAGTTCCTAACGGAGTGCCGGTTCGATTCCGGCCAGGGGCACCACCGCCCATGCTGCGATCCGGTCACCAAGCCTGGTCGCACCGGCACGGCAATTCGTATCTCGTGCGCCGAATTAACTTGTGTTCACCCGCCAGCTTTGGGAATCGCGCCGGCATATGATGCCCGGCATTCCCAATCCTCACGCGATCGCGGCGCTTGCCGTCACCATCGCGATGTTCATCGGTTTTGCCCGCGGGCGGCTGTCGGTCGAGATCGTCTCGCTGCTGACGATCGCGGTGATCGCGGTCGGGCTCTATTTCTTCCCGCTGCCGGGCACCGGACCCACCGAGGGGCTCGAGCTCGCCTTCGCCGGATTCGGCCACTACGCGCTGATCACCATCTGCGCGCTGATGATCATGGGACGCGGACTGGTGGTGACGGGGGCGCTCGAGCCCGCCGCCCGCTTCCTCGAGCGGATGTTCAAGTTCAATCTCCAGATCGGGCTGCTGGTCTCGCTGGTGCTGGCGATGCTGCTGTCGATGGGGGTCAACGATACGCCGGTGCTGGTCCTGCTGCTGCCGATCTTCGTCACGCTCGCGGCGCGCGGAGCGATGCCCGCCTCCAAGACGCTCATCCCGCTCAATGCGGCGGTGCTGATCGGCGGGATGGCGACCACGATCGGCACCTCGACCAACATCCTCGTCGTCTCGATCGCCGGCGATCTCGGGATGCCGCCGATCGGCGTGTTCGATTTCACTCCGATCGTGCTGGTCGCGGCGCTGGTGGCGCTGCCCTATCTATGGCTGGTCATGCCGCGGCTGCTGGGCGACAACTCGGTCGCGCAGACCGGGATCAACCGGCGCTTTTCCGCGCGGTTGCGGGTGACCGACGGCAGTCTGCTCAACGGCAAGCAACTGGCCGAAATTCTCCCGCGCCTGCCTGCAGACATCGAATTTCACGAAGCTCCCACCGGGCTGCTGCGCCCGCAGCAGCGGCTGCGGATGTCGGGCCCGCATGAGTCGCTCGAAGAAGCGATGCGCTTGCTCAAGGGCGAGGCCGCACCCGGCTGGGTGCTCGACCGGATCAAGCGCAAGGGGGAGGAAACCCGCCAGGACATCGTGGTGGTCGAAATGACCGTCACCGGCGATTCGCGGCTGATCGGCCGCACGCTGCCCAGTTCGGGGATCGCCGATCTCTACGGCGTGGCGGTGGTGGGTATCCATCGTCCCGAACGGTTGATGGGCCCGGACGACAAATACAGCGAAGGCGGCGATCTGCGCCTCGCCGAGGGCGATGTGCTGCTGGTGATGGGGCTGCCCGACGAACTGCAGGCTTTCGCACGCAGCGACAGCTTGCTCACGCTGGAAGGCATGCGCGAGCTGCCGCGCCGCTCCAAGGCGGTTCTGTCGGGAGCGATCATGCTCGGCTCGGTCGGGACCGCCTCGGTCGGCCTGCTACCCATCGCCATCGCCGCGCTGGGCGGGGCGATCCTGATGTTCGTCACCGGCTGCGTCAAATTCGACCGGGTGGGCCGCGCGCTCTCGGCCAAGGTCATCGTGCTGATCGCGGCCAGCATCGCGATCGGGCGGATCGTCGACGACAGCGGTGCTGCGCTGTGGCTGGGGCAATTGCTCGCCTATGGACTGCAATATCTCGCGCCCGCAGCGGTGCTTGCCTCGATCATGCTGTTCGTGACCGTGCTGACCAATTTCGCCTCCAACGCTACCGCCGCCACCGTGGGCACGCCGATCGCCTTCGCCATCGCGGCGCAGCTCGGTCTGCCCGCCGAACCGCTGATCCTCGCGGTGCTGTTCGGCTGCAATCTGTGTTACGCCACTCCGATCGCCTATCAGACCAACATGCTGATTATGGCCGAAGGCTCCTACGAATTCCGCGACTACATCCGTACCGGCGTGCCGCTGGTGATCCTGATGGTGACCACGCTCTCGATCATGCTGGTGCTGACCTACGACTTGTGAGGGGATCAGTGAGGTCTTTCCTCCGCGGGCAGTGTCTGCAACACTGATCCGGACGATACCATCATACCGGGGGAGAAGCGTTACCATGGGAATTTCACGATACAGCCTTGCCGCCACCATATCGGCCACTGCGCTGGCCTTCGCCGCGCCTGTGCAGGCCGACGAACTGCGCGACGATCTGATGGCGGACATGCCCGAGCTGATGGAGCTCTACCGCGATCTCCACGCCAACCCCGAACTCAGCTTCGAGGAGCATGAGACCGCCGCCAAGCTCGCGACGCGGATGCGCGATCTCGGCTTCGAGGTGACCGAAGGCGTGGGCCAGACCGGCGTCGTCTCGGTGATGCGCAACGGCGAAGGTCCGGTGGTGCTGCTGCGCGCCGACATGGACGGGTTGCCGGTGGTCGAACAGACCGGGCTGCCCTACGCCTCGACAAAGACCGCGACGCCCGCCAGCGGGGTCACCACCGGGGTGATGCACGCCTGCGGCCACGATACGCATATGGCCGGTTTCATCGGTGCGGCGCAATTGCTGGTCGACCGCAAGGACCAGTGGCAGGGGACGCTGGTGATGATCCTCCAGCCCGCCGAGGAGATCGGTCTGGGCGCGCTCGCCATGCTGGAGGACGGTCTCTACACCCGCTTTCCCAAGCCCGACTACGCGATTTCCTTTCACGACGCGGCGCAGTTTCCCGCCGGGATGGTCGGCTATTCGCCCGGCTTTGCGCTGGCCAATGTCGACAGCGTCGACATCACCGTTCCCGGGGTTGGCGGTCACGGCGCCTATCCGCACACCACCAAGGATCCGGTGGTGCTCGCGAGTTCGATCGTGATGAAGCTGCAGACGCTGGTCAGCCGCGAAAGCTCGCCGCTCGATCCGGCGGTGGTAACCGTCGGGAGCTTCCACGCGGGCGCGAAGCACAACATCATCTCCGACGAAGCCAAGCTGCAGCTGACCGTGCGCAGCTATTCGGACGAATCGCGCAAGCTGCTGCTCGACGGGATCGCGCGGATCGCGCGCGGCGAGGCGATGGCGGCGGGGATGCCCGAGGACAAGATGCCGGTCGTGACGGTGGAGGATCCCTATACGCCCTCGACCTACAACGACCCCGAATTCACCGAGACGGTGATGGCGCATTTCCGCACCCGCTTCGGCGAGGACCGGGTGATGCAGGTACCCAGCGTCATGGGTGGCGAGGATTTCGGCCAGTTCCGCCGCGCCGCGCCCGACGATGTCGAATCGCTGATCTTCTGGGTCGGCGGGGTGCCGCAGGAGCAGCTCGACAAAGCGGCGGCAGGCGAGGGCTCGCTGCCGTCGCTGCATTCGCCGTTCTGGGCCCCCGATGCGCAGAAGGTGATCGCGACCGGAGCGGAAGGTCTCGCCAGCGCGGCGCTGACGCTGATGCCCGCTCGGGGCGGCTGAGCAACTCGCTCAAAAAGTTACGGCCGCCGGCGTGCCATAAGCACTCCGGCGGCCGCTTTCTCCTCCCCAGGAGAAAAGGGTCAGCTACTCGGCGTCGGGCGCATAGGTGCCGAGCCGGTGATGCAGCGCGTTGATCTTCGCCAGTTCCTCGCGATCCTCGGTCTGCCGTGCGTGGCTCGACAGCGCGGTGCGCAGCAGGCGGAAATCGGCGGTCGAGAGCAGCGCCCGGGCGCGGCCCGGTTCCCTCGCGGGTTCACGCTCCGCTTCTTGTGTCGTGTCGGTGGTCATGGAATGATCCTCTCTCCGTTGCAGCTCAGGCGGCCGCGAACTGGTTCATGGTATTGTCCTTGCCGCCGGCCTTCAATGCCGCTTCGCCGGCAAAATACTCCTTGTGGTCGTCGCCGATGTCGGAGCCGGCCATGTTCTGGTGCTTGACGCAGGCGATGCCTTCGCGGATTTCGCGGCGCTGGACCTGCTCGACATAGCCCAGCATGCCTTGGTCGCCGAAATAGCGCTTGGCGAGATTGTCGGTGCTGAGCGCGGCCGTGTGATAGGTCGGCAGCGTGATCAGATGATGGAAGATGCCCGCGCGCTTGGCGCCATCGGCCTGGAAGGTTCGGATCTTTTCGTCGGCCTCGATCCCCAGCTCGGTGCCATCGTAATCCACGCTCATCAACCGGGCGCGGTCATAGGCCGAGAGATCCTTGCCGGCCGCTTCCCAGGCATCATAGACCTGTTGGCGGAAGTTCAATGTCCAGTTGAAGCTGGGCGAATTGTTGTAGACCAGCTTGGCGTTGGGCACCTGCTCGCGGATGCGATCGACCATGCTGCCGATCTGGTCGACATGCGGCTTCTCGGTCTCGATCCACAGCAGATCGGCACCGTGCTGCAGCGCGGTGATGCAGTCGAGCACCACCCGGTCGACGCCGGTGTCTGCGCGGAACTGGTAGAGGTTCGAGGGCAGCCGCTTGGGGCTGAGCAGCTTGCCGTCGCGGCTGATGAAGACCTGGCCGTTGGTGACATTGGCGGGATCGACCTCCTCGGCATCGAGAAATGCATTGTACTGGTCGCCGAGATCGCCCGGCTCCTTGGAGAAAGCGATCTGCTTGGTCAGGCCCGCACCCAGCGAATCGGTGCGCGCGACGATGATCCCCTCGGGAATGCCGAGCTCGAGGAAGGCGTAGCGGATCGCGCGGATCTTCTGGAGGAAGTCCTCATGCGGCACGGTGACCTTGCCGTCCTGGTGGCCGCACTGCTTCTCGTCCGAGACCTGGTTCTCGATCTGCAGCGCGCAGGCGCCCGCTTCGATCATCTTCTTGGCGAGCAGATAGGTCGCCTCGGCATTGCCGAAACCGGCATCGATATCGGCGATGATCGGCACGACATGCGTCTCGTGATTGTCGATCGCGGTCTTGATCCGCTTGGCCTCGACCTCGTCGCCGCGCTCCTTGGCCGCGTCGAGCTCGTGGAACATGCCCCCCAGTTCGCGGGCATCGGCCTGCTTGAGGAAGGTGTAGATCTCGCCGATCAGGCCCGACACACTGGTCTTCTCGTGCATCGACTGGTCGGGGAGGGGGCCGAAATCGCTGCGCAGCGCCGCGACCATCCAGCCCGAGAGGTAGAGATAACGGCGCTTGGTGGTCCCGAAATGCTTCTTGATCGAGATCATCTTCTGCTGCGCGATGAAGCCGTGCCAGCAGCCCAGCGATTGGGTGTAATGCGCGGGATCGGTGTCATAGGCATCCATGTCCGCGCGCATGATCTTCGCGGTGTATTTCGCGATGTCCAACCCGGTAGGAAAGCGGTTCTGAACCTGCATCCGCGCCGCGCTCTCGGCGTCGATCGCTGCCCACGGCGCGCCATTGTCCCCGATGGTCTTGGCAAATTCCTCGACGGTGGCTTGATAGGTCATGTGCATCTCCTGTGAATCTCGTTGCACTCAACTTGCGCCTTCGAGCCGGGAATGACAGGAAAACTTACAAGCTATCTTGTCAAATCGGGCATTGCGCCGCTAAATACGGTGTAATGTTGTAAAGGAAATTACACGATTTGGCTGACCCTTCCGTCTTCGCCGGACCGGCGCTGCGCCGCATCCGTCGCCGCGAGGGCCTGACCCAGGCCGCGACCGCCGCGCGCCTCTCCATCTCGCCCAGCTATCTCAACCTGATGGAGCGCAACCAGCGGCCGGTCAGCGCGCGGGTGATGATGCGTCTGGTCGAGGAATTCGACTTCGACCCGAGGACTCTGCGCGAAGACGCCACGATCGGGGGGCTCGACGGTCTGGCGCGCCGCTTCGCCGACGAGCGCTTCTCCGATCTCGCCATCGACCGGGAGGAGGTGGACGAGTTCCTGTCTTCGGCTCCGCAGGCCGCCGCCGCCTTCGCCCGGCTCTACGACCGCGCCGGGGAAGCCAACGTTCCCGGCACCGATCCCGTCGTCTCGTCGCGCCGCGAGATCGAGCGCTGGCGCAATCATTTCGGCGATCTCGACCGGGCGGCGGAAGAGCTGTCGGACGAAATGCGATTGTCGCGCGGCGATTTGTGGGTCGCGCTGACCGAGCGCTTGCGCGAGCGCCATCAGTTCGCGGTGCGCCTGCTGCCACGCGAGATCATGCCCGGCGCGGTCCGCCGGCTCGATCTCCACGCCCGGCAGGTGCAATTGTCCGAGATGCTGCCCCCGGAATCGCGCGTGTTCCAGCTGGCCGTGCAACTCGCGCAGCTCGAGCAGCGCGAGGCCATCGATACCATCGCGCAGGGCGCACGCTTCGACGACGAGACGGCGCGCGAGCTCTTTCTCTACCATCTCACCGGCTATTTCGCCGCTGCGCTGATCATGCCCTATGGCCGCTTCCTGCGCGCCTGCGACGCCACCGATTACGACCTGCCGGTCCTCCAGCGGCGCTTCGGGGTGAGTTTCGAACAGCTCGCCCATCGCCTCACCACGCTGCAGCGCGTGGGGCAGCGGGGTTTGCCTTTCTTCATGGTCCGGCTCGACCGCGCGGGGCAGTTTTCGAAGCGGATCGTCGGCGCGAGCGGCGCCGAACTGATCGAGGCCGAGCACAGCTGCCCGCTCTGGATCGCGCACAAGGCTTTCGAACGCTCGGGCGATCTGCTCGTCCAGACGGTCAACTCGCAGGGCGACGGCAACAAGACGGATATCTGGTTCACCATCGGGCGCACCGTCGAGGGGACCGGAACGGGGAGCGCGGCGCGGTTCGCGGTGCTGCTCGGGCTCGACGCTTCGCTGGCGGGTTCGCTGGCGCAGGCCCGCGGTGTTTCGCTGCGGCGGGAAGATGCCGTGCCGATCGGACCGGGCTGTCGCCGTTGTCATATTGCCGGGTGCGAGCAGCGCTCCCTGCCGCCGATCGGCCGGCGCTTGCGCTTCGATCCGGTGACGCGCGGGACGACTCCGTTCGACTTCGCGGATCAAGCCGCCAATATTTAACAATTGTAAGCGCGCGCGCCGTCATCATCGACGAGAAGCGCGGCGGCGGTTCGGGCTGGATTGGCGACGCGGCCCAGCGGACCGGCGAAGCCGTGACCGATGCGGTGGGTAGCAAGTAGTGAGACCCTGCGCTCGGGCCGCTTCTCGGGGATTCTCTCCCCGAGCGATGATGTCGGGATATTTGACGCTTCCGTGAGCCTCCCTCCGTTGTTCAGCCCAGGCCTGTAAAATTTACCGACAGTTCATTTGTCCAAGCTATAGCTGCTCGGCAATGAGCGATCGGGCCGGCAACGCATGATCAGAATGTTCAAACACTACATACCGCACGCCGTAATGGTGTTGGGAGCGGTCGATGTGCTGCTGTTGCTGCTGGCCGGTGAAGCGGCATGGCAATTCCGCGTCTGGCAGATCGACACCGACGCCGGACCGGTGCTGGAGCGCTTCCCCGAGATCCTGGCCTTTGCTCTGGTGGTCAATCTGGCGATGATCGCGGTGGGCAGTTACGGGCCCGATGCGCTGCGCTCGCTGCGTTTCGCGACCGCACGGCTACTGGTCGCCGTGAGCCTTGGCGTGCTCGGGATCTCGCTGCTCGACTTTCTTATCCCGGGAAACATGTTCTGGCGCTCGGTGCTGCTCTACGCGATGATCCTCGCGATCGCGCTGCTGATCGCCAATCGCGTCATTCTGGGGCCCACACTCGGAACCTCGACGTTCCGCCGCAGGGTGCTCGTTCTCGGCGCCGGTTCGCGCGCTCAGCGGCTGCGCGAGCTTTCGACCAGATCGGGCAGCAGTTTCGATGTCGTCGCCTGCGTCGCGATGGACGAAGGCCCGTTGGCAGTCGCGGACGCCGTACCGCGCGACACGATTGGCGATCTGGGCCGCTATGTCGAACGCGTCGGCGCGATCGAAGTGATCGTCGCGTTGCAGGAGCGGCGCAATTCGCTCCCTCTCAAGGACCTGCTCCGGGTCAAAACGCGCGGGGTCCATGTCAACGATTTCAGCAGCTTCCTCGAGCGCGAAACGGGCCGCGTGGATCTCGACACGCTCAACCCAAGCTGGCTGATATTCTCCGACGGCTTCTCAGCGGGCCGCACTGTTTCCGGGGCTGGGAAGCGTGCTTTCGATCTCATCGTCAGCCTCCTGCTTCTGCTGGTTACCTTCCCGATCATCGCGCTGTTCGCGCTGCTCGTCAAACTGGAGAGCAAGGGGCCGGCATTCTTCCGCCAGACCCGGGTCGGGCTGTACGGTGAGCCATTCGCGGTGATCAAACTGCGGTCGATGGCTCGGGATGCCGAAAAAGACGGCGCGCAATGGGCGACCGAGAACGACCCTCGCATCACTCGCATCGGTCGCTTTATTCGAAAGGTGCGGATCGACGAACTGCCGCAACTCTGGACCGTGCTGAAGGGCGAGATGAGCTTCGTCGGGCCGCGTCCCGAAGTGCCGCAATTCGTCGCGGATCTCGACGAGCACCTGCCCTATTATGCCGAGCGGCATATGGTGAAGCCGGGCATCACCGGTTGGGCGCAGATCAACTATCCCTATGGAGCTTCGATCGAGGATTCGCGCCACAAGCTCGAATACGATCTCTATTACGCCAAGAATTATACGCCCTTCCTGGATATTCTGATCCTCCTGCAGACCTTCCGCGTGGTTCTCTGGCCCGAGGGCGCGCGCTAGGACCATGGAGCAGATCCTGACCTTCGTCGCCTTCGGCATCGCCGCGCTGGGCTGCGTGTTTGCGGCGGCTTGGATCGCGCGCAGCGGGCGTCGCGATCGCTCGGACCGCGCGGCAACGCTGGTCGCGCTCTCGGTGACTGCTTTGTGGTGCCTGGCCGTCGCGGCCCTCGGAGCCGACCGGGCGGTTTCCCACTTTGCCGAAACGGCGCGCGATTTCGCCTGGACGATCGTCCTGTTCCGCCTGTTTGCCAATGATGGCCGCGATGCTAGTCTGCAATTGGTGCGCCCCGTGATCGGTGCGCTCATCTTCGTTCAGCTGCTTCAAGGCGTGGTCATCGCCATTGGCATGGATGGCGGAGCCGGGCGGGAAGCGGCGCGTACTGCATTCGAGACCCTGGCGCTGTTCCACATCCTCGTTGCGGTGGGCGCACTGGTCTTGCTGCACAATCTCTACGCCGGCGCCGCCGACATGTCGCGCCGGTTGCTGGCGTGGAGCGCGGGCGCGCTGACGCTGTTCTGGGGCTTCGAGCTCAACTATCACACTGTCGCCTATCTCGGTGGCGGGGCGCTGGCCGAACTGAGCGGATTGCGCGGGCTGGTCATGGCCGGAATGGCCTGCGCCGTCGCGGTCGGTTTCGCCCGCTCGGGCCGGGGGCTGACCTTCCGTCCTTCGCGCGCGGTCACTTTCCAACTGCTCTCGCTGGTGCTGATCGGCGGCTATTTTGCCACCATGGTCCTCCTGTCGGGCTGGGCGGCGCGTTTCTCGGGAGATCTGGGGCGGATCACCCAGGTCGGATTTCTACTGGCCGCAGCGGCTTTCACCGTCCTGTGGCTTCCGTCTCCGCGGTTCCGCGACTGGCTGCGGGTGATGGCGACCAAGCATCTGTTCAAGCACCGCTACGACTATCGTTCCGAATGGATTCGTTTCACCCATACGATCGGCCGTCGCGCGCCGGGGGAGGGCAGTCTTCCGGAACGCGCAGTCCAGTCACTCGCCGACATCACCGATAGTCCCTGCGGGTTGCTGCTGGTCCCGGACGAAGACGGCGTCCTCACCCTCGGCGCACGCTGGCGCTGGCCACAGATCGAAGTTCCCGCGCCGGCCATGCCGCTGGAACTCGCGCGGCTGCTTGAGCGTGAAGCGCTGATCGTCGACCTCGACGAAAGCCGCAGAGGGCTCTCCCATCACGGGGAGGCCGAATTGGTCCCGGCCTGGCTGCTCGATGAAATCCAGGGCTGGGCTGCGGTCCCGCTGAACCACCATGATCGGCTCGTCGGCGTTGTCATACTCGGACGACCGCCGGTCCACCGCGGGCTCGACTGGGAGGATTTCGATCTCCTCGGTGTCGCGGGCAAGCAGGTGGCGAGCTATCTGGCCGAACAGGCCGGCCAGGAAGCGCTGGAGGAAGCGCGCCGGTTCGACGAGTTCAACCGGCGGATGGCCTTCGTGATGCACGACATCAAGAATCTGTCGAGCCAGATGGCGCTGCTGCTGACCAATGCCGAGAAGCACGCGGACAATCCGGAATTCCGCAAGGATATGCTGATCACGCTGCGCAACAGTTCGGACAAGCTCAACGCCCTGCTCGCCCGGCTCGGGCGCTATGGCGGCGTGGATAGTGGGAGGCGTGAGCGGGTCGACCTAGCGGAACTCGCAAGAATGCTCGCGAGCCGTTTTTCCCGCCACCATCCGGTCCAATTTTCCGGCGTCGGCCGCACCCTCGTGCTCGCCGATCGCGAATGTCTCGAACAGGCCGTGGTTCACCTCGTCCAGAATGCTATCGATGCCAGCAACGAGAACGCGCCCGTCCATATCGAAGTCCGCAACGAGGGCCTGCGCGGCGCAATTGTGGTCGCCGATGCTGGTCGCGGAATGAGCGCCCAATTCGTTCGCAACGAGCTGTTCAAGCCATTCGTCTCGACCAAGGAGGGCGGCTTCGGGATCGGTGCGCACGAGGCGCGGGTGATGATCCGGGCGATGGGCGGACGGCTCGACGTCCAGTCGCGCGAAGGCTTCGGCAGTCGCTTTTCGATCAGCCTGCCGACGGATGCCGCAGAAAAGCTCTTCGCTGCGCGGTCCGGCACACAGCCGCCCGGCGAGACCGAGCCCGACGAAGCGCAAGCCAGAAAGAATGAGGTCGCATGATGGCGAACGCCAAGCCAAAGCTTCTGGTGGTGGAGGACGACGAAGGTCTGCAGGCCCAGCTCAAATGGGCCTATGACGGTTTCGATGTGCTGATCGCCGGCGACCGGGAATCGGCGCTGACCGCCTTGCGTGCCGAAGCACCGGCAGTGGTGACGCTCGATCTCGGTCTGCCGCCCGATCCCGACGGGACCAGCGAGGGTTTCGCGGTGCTCGATGCCATCATGGCGCTGAAACCCGACACCAAGGTCATCGTCGCCTCGGGCCATGGCGCA
Source organism: uncultured Erythrobacter sp. (assembly GCA_963975275.1). Taxonomy (GTDB): domain Bacteria; phylum Pseudomonadota; class Alphaproteobacteria; order Sphingomonadales; family Sphingomonadaceae; genus Qipengyuania. The sequence goes on from CAXBFN010000004.1 coordinate 227,335, forward strand.
CGCGACAGCGCGTTGCAGGCGATTCAGCGCGGCGCCTATGATTTCTACCAGAAGCCGATCGATATCGAGGCGCTGGGGCTGATCGTCGACCGGGCGCTGCAACTGCATGAGATCGAAGACGAGAACCGGCGCCTGGCCGATCGCGTGGGCGAAGACCGCACCGTTCTGGGGACCATGATCACCGCCGCGCCCGAGATGCTCAAGGTCTCGCGGATGATCGAACGCGTCGCGGGGACCAGCGTGTCGGTGATGCTGCTGGGCGCGAGCGGAACCGGCAAGGAACTGCTTGCGCGCGGGCTCCACGATGCGAGCGAGCGCCGCGACGCGCCCTTCGTGGCGATCAATTGCGCGGCAATCCCGGAAAACCTGCTCGAGAGCGAGCTGTTCGGCCATGAGAAGGGCGCCTTCACCGGAGCGGTCAAGACGACCGAGGGCAAGATCGAGCTTGCCCATTGCGGAACGCTGTTTCTCGACGAGGTCGGCGACATCCCGCTGCAATTGCAGGTCAAGCTGCTGCGCTTCCTGCAGGAACGCACCATCGAGCGGATCGGCGGGCGCAAACCCATTCCGGTCGACACGCGGATCGTCTGCGCGACGCATCAGGATCTCGAGACGATGATCGGCGAGGCGAGTTTCCGCGAGGATCTGTTCTATCGTCTGGCAGAGATCGTGGTGAAGATCCCGACCCTGTCCGAGCGCGCCGGGGACTCCGTACTGCTCGCCAAGGCCTTCCTGACCCGCCATGCGAAGGAAATGAACCCGCAGGTGCAGGGCTTCACCCCCGATGCGCGGGCGGCGATCGACGGCTGGGCCTGGCCGGGCAATGTCCGCGAGCTCGAGAACAGGGTGAAGCGCTCGGTCATCATGGCGGATGGCAAGCTGGTGACGCCGGAAGACCTCGACCTGGCCGATGCGCAGGATGAGGAGGGCGGTTTGCCGCTCAACCTCAAGAGCGCGCGCGAACGGTCCGACCGCAAGGTCATCCGCCAGGCACTGGCGCGCACCGACGGGAATATATCGAGCACCGCCAAGCTGCTCGGCATTAGTCGGCCCACGCTCTACGACCTGCTCAAGCAATATGACCTTCAGAGCTGACCTTCGGCGGATCGTGCTGGTTGCGCTGCTGCCGGCGCTGCTGGCTTCCTGCGGGCAGCCCGAAGAGCGGGCCTCGCCCTTCGAGACCGCGCAGGCGGCGTTGGCACGCGGCGATGGCCGTGCGGCCGAAGGACGGTTGCGCGCCATGCTCGGGCAGGGTCATGCAGAAGCAGAGCTCGCCGCCTATCTCGGTCAGGCTGCCTTGCAACAGGACGATTTGGCCAAGGCGCGCCGGTGGCTGGAAGGGGGCGCCTTCTCGGCCGAGACCGCCGGACTGGGCTTTCGCATGCTGGGCGAACTCGAAATGCGCGACGGCAACCTTGCCGCGGCCGGGGCGGCGTACGACCGGGCTCTGAATGCCGATCCCGGGAATGCCGAATTGTGGGCCGAGATCGGCCGCCTGCGTTATCGCGGCGGCGAGCAATTGCAGGCGATCGAAGCCGCGGACCGCGCGCTTGCGATCGATCCCGGCAACCCGGTCGGCTTGCGCTTTCGCGCACAGCTGGTCCGCGATTCCGATGGACCGCGGCCGGCCTTGGAATGGTTGCGTACCGCGCTGGAGGCGGCACCCGACGATGTCGGATTGCTGACAGACTATGCCGCGACGTTGGGAGATGCGGGGGAGGCGGGAGCTGCCCTCGCCGCATTGCGCCGCGCGAGCGAACTGTCGCCGAACGCGCCGCGGATCGTCTATCTCAGCGCCGTCATTGCCGCCCGCGGCCGCGAATTCGACCTCGCCCGTTCACTGTTGCAGCGTGCGCCGAAGGCGGAGGCGGAAACACCCGCGGCTTTGCTGCTGAGCGGCATACTTGATCTCGAACTGGGCAATCATGCGAGCGCCGCGCTGACCTTTGACCGGCTTTCGCAGCTCCAGCCCGACAATCGGCGCGCCGCCCGTCTGCTCGCCAGGTCGCTGATGCTGAGCGGGGGTGAGCGTGAGCTGGTCGCGCGCTTGGCCGAAGGGGCCTCGGAGCGGCGCGCGTCTCCTTACCTTAAAACGGTGGTGGGGAGAGCGCTGGAAACGCTCGACCGGCGCGAGGAAGCGGCGGCGTTCCTCGACGCTGCCGCGCGCCCTTCGACGCTGGCTGTTTCCCCGCTGCCGAGCCGGACCCTGCCCGAAGCCCTGCGATTCGATCGAATCGACAGCGGCCCCGATCTGCGCGACTTCGTGCGCGCGCACATTCGCAACGGTCAGACCGGTAGAGCGATGGTCGAAGCCGCAAATTTCGCGCGCGAGCATCCAGGATCGGGCGACGCCCAGAGCCTGCTCGGCGACGCCTTGCTCGTCCATGGCGAGACCGACCGGGCCATTCAGGCCTATTCGCGGGCGGCGCAGGTGCGGCGGGACTGGCCGCTCACCCAGCGATTGATTGCCGCCCATACGATGAAGGGCGATTCCGATGCGGTCGGCGAGGCCCTCGAACGCTATCTCTCGGGCGGCGGGAACGAGGTATCGGCTGCCGGCCTCTATGGCGGCTGGCTGGCCTCGCGCGGGAAATTCACGTTGGCAGCGGGGATGCTCGACAGCGCCATCGCCCGCGGAGCGCACAGCGATCCGGCGGTGCTGGCGCTGCGCAGCGAGGTGGCGGTGCAGCTTGGCGCTATCGGCGATGCCCGCCGGTTCGCTTGGCGCGCCTACAAATTGCAGCCGCTCTTTCCCCCGGCGATCCGGTCCCTTGCGCGAGTGAGCGAGGACGCGGCGTTGGTCGACCGGCTCGAACGCAAGCTCACCAAGGTGACTGCCCGCTAGCGAAGCGAGTTTCTCTAACCTCGACAGCGGCGAATTGGCGGGGCAGGGCCGGATCATGGCGCTGCGCACCGTCCTGACCGATCCGATGCTGCGCATGCTTGCCGCCGCGGTGCTGCTTGCAGCCATCGTCCCGGTGGGCGGCGATGCCCGGCCTGTCGCCGATCTGCTCGTGAGCGCGGGCGTGTTCGTGCTGTTCCTGCTCAACGGCATGCGCATCGCCCGCAGCGAGATTCGCGCCGGTCTGCGCAACTGGCGATTTCTTCTGCCCCTGCTGCTATGGGTCTTCGGCGCGATGGCGCTGGCCGGGCTGGCGCTCGCGAGCGCGGGGCAAGGGCTCGTGCCGCCGCTGATCGCCATCGGTTTTCTTTATCTGGGCTCCTTGCCCTCTACCGTCCAGTCGGCGACCTCCTACAGCGCGCTCGCCGGGGGCAATCTCGGGCTATCGGTGATCAGCGCAGCGCTGCTCAACATCGCCGGAATCTTCGTGACCGTACCCGTGTTCTTCCTGCTTGGCGGGACGGGGAGCGAAGCGCCGCTGGGGTGGGATACCGCAGAGCGGATCATGCTGATACTGTTGCTGCCCTTCGTTCTCGGCCAACTCGTCCAGGGCTGGACGAAAGACTTCATCTCGCGGCATGGCAGACATATCGTGTGGATCGACCGCGGCGTGATTGCGCTGGCGGTTTATGTCGCCTTCTCGGGCGCTGTCGAGCAGGGCATCTGGCAGAAGGTCGATCCCGGCGCGTGGGCCTGGCTTTGCGGGATGGTCGCGCTGTTCCTGCTGTTCGGCCATGCCGGCTCATGGTTCGTCGGCGGGGCGCTTGGCCTGCCGCGCCGCGACCGGATATCCTTTCTGTTCGCCGGCACGCAAAAGAGCACCGCGGTGGGCGTGCCGCTCGCCGCGATCCTCTTTCCGCTGGAGGTGGCGGGATTTCTGGTGGTGCCGCTGATGCTCTACCACCTGTTCCAGCTGGTGGCGGCAGCGCCGGTAGCCGGCGTACTCGGACAGTCGGACTAGGCCGTCGCCTCGAGCGTACCGTGGCGCTTGTTCCAGCGGACCGACCACCACAGCGAGATACCGATCAGCGTTGCACCGATCAGCCCCGTAATGGCCTCGGGGATATGCACCACAACCGACGCGAGCATGATGCCCCCTAGAGCGATGATCGCCCAGAACGCGCCGTGCTCGAGGAAGCGATAGGCCGCCAGCGTACCCTTCCGCACCAGATGGATCGTCATCGAGCGCACGAACATCGCGCCGATCGATAGACCGAGCGCGATGACCACCATATTGTTGGACAGGGCGAAGGCACCGATCACCCCGTCGAAGCTGAAAGAGGCATCGAGCACTTCGAGATAGAGAAAACCGCCGAGCCCAGAGCGCATCACCACACCGCTCGCACGCTTGGCCTGCTCGCGCATGTCGAGAAAGGTGCCGAGCGCATCGACCGCGATAAAGGTGACGACCCCCAGCAGACCGGCGGTGAGGAAGGTCAGCGATTCCTCAGCGGGCAGCAGCGTGGATATCCCCCACATCACCAGCAGCAACATGCCGATCTCGACTGCGGGCAGGGCCGAGACGCGAGTCAGCTTTTCTTCGACCACCGCGATCCAGTGGACTTCCTTGTCGGCGTCGAAAAAGAACTTCAGCCCGACCATGGTCAGAAAGGCGCCGCCGAAGCCGGCGATCCCGACATGCGCCCCCGAGACGATCCGCTCGTATTCCTGCGGGTTGTTCAGCGACAGGTCGATCGCCGCCAGCGGTCCGAGCCCGGCAGCGATCGCCACGATGGCGAGCGGAAAGATGATCCGCGTGCCGAACACTGCGATCGCGATGCCCCAGACCAGGAAGCGCTGTTGCCAGACCTCGCTCATGTCCTTCAGAACCGTGGCATTGACGACCGCATTGTCGAAACTGAGCGAGACTTCGAGGATGGAGAGGATCACCACGATCCACAGCAATCCGAGCGTGCCGACCAGCGTGCCGGTGCTCGCGAAGCCGTACCACACCGCCAGCCCGAGACAGATCAGGGTGAAGACGAGCGAGAATTTGTAGAATTGCAGGAGCGTGGACACGCGCGGGTGATCCTTCAGGATTTGGGCTGGTAGGTCTGGTCTTCGCCGGGAAAGCTGCGGTTTCGCACTTCCTCGGCATAGGTCGCGGCGGTCCGTTCGATCAGTGCGGCGATATCCTCGTATTTCTTCACGAAACGCGGCACGCGCTCGAACATGCCCAGCATGTCCTCGGTCACCAGCACCTGCCCGTCGCAGCGTGCCGAGGCGCCGATCCCAATGGTGGGGGCGGACACCGCCTCGGTGGCGGCGATGGCGATGCTCTCGACCACACCCTCGATCACGATTGCGAACGCACCGGCAGCATCGAGCGCCTTGGCATCGCCGACGATCTTCGCGGCTTCGGCATCGTCGCGCCCGCGGGCGCCGTAGCCGCCCAGGACATTGACCGCCTGCGGGGTGAGCCCGACATGCCCCATCACCGGGATGCCGCGCTGTGACAGGAAGGCAACGGTCTCGGCCATCGCCTCGCCCCCTTCGAGCTTCACCGCCGCCGCGCCGCTCAACTTGAGCAGTTGTGCCGCGCTGTCGAAGGCCTGTTCGGGCGAGCGTTCGTAACTGCCGAAGGGCATGTCGACCACGACCACCGCGTGATAGCTTCCGCGCACAACCGCAGCGGCATGGTTCGCCATCATCTCCATCGTCACCGGGATGGTGGAGGGCAGGCCGTAGATCACCTGACCCAGCGAATCGCCCACCAGCAGCAGGTCGCAATGCGCATCGAGCAATTGCGCCTGGCGCGCGGTGTAGGCGGTCAGCATTACCAGTGGCTCGCCGGTCACGCCGTCGGTCTTGCGCGCCCGGATCTTGGGCACGGTGAGGCGCTTCATCGGCGCGGGCGTTGGGGTGGCCCTGCTGGTCGAGGTGTCGATCTGGAAGGTCGTGGACATGGCCGCCACGCCTAGCGTCTGTGAATGCAAAGGCAAAGCGCCCTCGACGCGGGGGCCAAAACATTGCAGGTAGGCAGCCCCACCCGATACAGAGGCGTCCCCGACGAAGAACGGGCCGCCGGACACACACGCGCCGTTCCGCTGCGGCGCGCGATGGAGAGAAAAAACACGATGGTCGCGACAACGACGAGCACGAGCGAGGGTTGGTCCTCACGCTGGGCATTCATACTCGCGGCGATCGGCGCAGCGGTCGGTCTGGGCAATATCTGGCGCTTCCCCACGCTGGCCGGCGAGAGCGGCGGCGGTGCCTTCGTGATCTTTTACATCGGTTGCGTGTTCTTGATCGGGCTGCCGCTGATCCTCTCCGAAATCTTCATCGGTCGCGCCGGTCAGACCGATGCGGTCGGTTCGATCAAGCGCGTCGCGGCACAGTCCAACGCCTCGACCAATTGGTCGATCTTCGGCGCCATCGGAGCGACCGCTGCCTTTCTCATCCTGTCCTTCTATTCGGTCGTCGCGGGATGGGTGCTCTATTACGCCGGCGTGATGGGCGGCGACCTGCTGCAGGCGATCGGCTCGGGCGAACCGTTCCGCGGCGCGCTCGAAGGGGAAAACCAGGCGCAGGTGCAGCAGCGCCTCACCGACATGTTTGCCAATCCCGGACTGCTGCTGGGAATGCATTTCGTTTTCATGGGGGCGACGCTGTTCATCGTCGCGCGCGGTGTCCATTCCGGGATCGAGAAGGCGGCGATGTATCTTATGCCGATGTTCTTCGTGCTGTTGATCGGTCTGGTCCTCTACGGCGCGATCGAAGGCGATATGGGAGATGCGTTCGCCTTTCTGTTCACTCCCGACTGGTCCAAGCTGGACGCGCAGGTGATGAATGCCGCACTCGGTCAGGCATTGTTCTCGCTCTCGTTGGGTGTCGCCGGACTGATCACCTACGGCTCCTACATCAAGGAAGGCAGCGGGCTGGGCTCGACCTCGGCTCTGATCGCCTTCGCCGATATCGGCGTGGCGCTACTGGCGGGTCTGATGATCTTCCCCATCGTGTTCGCGGTCGGGCTCGACCCCGCTGCGGGACCGACGCTGGTTTTTCAGACGCTGCCCTTCGCGTTCCAGACCATGCCCGCAGGTGCGCTGTTCGGCTTTCTGTTCTTTGTCCTGATCCTCGTCGCGGCGGTGACCAGCTCGATCTCGCTGCTCGAGGTCCCGACCGCCTGGGGCATCGGCGAGCGTGGCTGGAGCCGGGCAAAATCGGCGTCGATCTTCGGGGGCGGTGCCTTTCTGATCGGGATATTGTGTCTGCTGGGCTACAACGTCCTGTCCGAGGTCCGCCCGCTGGGGTTCTGGTCGCTGTTCGAGAACACCGACATCCTCGATACGATCGACGGCTTTACAGGCAAGGTCATGCTGCCGCTAGGCGCTCTGCTGACCTCGCTGTTCGTGGGCTGGAAGGCCGATCGCACGTTGGTGCGCAGCGTCACCGGCCTGGGTCCGCTGGCTTTCGGCGTGTGGCGGTTTCTGATCGCCTGGCTGTGCCCGATCGCGGTCGCCGGCATCCTGATAACCGGCCTTTTTCCGGGCCTTCTGGGCGCCTGATCTTTTCTGTTGCCGGTCCCGCAAAAGGGATTAAATCACGGCGTTGCAGGTTGGCAGGGCGGAAGCGTTCCGCTGCGGGCCTGGGGGTCTCCGGCCAATGCTTCTGGACAGGGTAAAGCCGCTCGACGCGATTCTCGCGACGGCGAAGAAGAAAGCACTCAAACGCACTCTCGGACCGATCCAGCTGATGCTGTTCGGGATCGGCTGCATCATCGGCACCGGGATTTTCGTGCTGACCGCGGCCGGCGCGCAAAAGGCCGGACCCGGCCTGATGCTCGCGTTCGTGATCGCGGGGCTGGTCTGCATCGTCGCGGCGCTCTGCTACGCCGAGATCGCCTCGATGATCCCGGTCGCGGGATCCGCCTATACCTATTCCTACGCCACCATGGGCGAGATGCTGGCTTGGACGGTGGGCTGGGCGCTGATCCTCGAATACGCCATCGCCGCCTCGGCGGTCTCGGTCGGGTGGTCGGGCTATTTCGCCGGGACGATCCTCAACGAATTCCTCGGGATCGAACTGCCGCAATGGCTGGCGGCCGGTCCTTTGGCACTGGGCGGCGAACCGGGCGGCTTCATTAACTTTCCGGCGATGGTGATCGCGCTGCTGGTCACTTGGCTGCTGATGGTGGGCACCAACGAAAGCGCGCGGGTCAATGCGGTGCTGGTCCTGATCAAGGTGACCGCGCTCACCGTCTTCATCGCGCTGACTTTCACCAGCCCGCAGTTCGACCCCGATCTGTTCAACCCCTTCCTGCCTGCGGGCGTGTTCGGCGGCTTTGGATCCGGAGTCGGCGCGGTGGGCGCGGCAGCGACGATCTTCTTCGCCTATGTCGGTTTCGATGCGGTCTCGACCGCGGCGGAGGAAACCAAGAATCCGCAGCGCAACGTGCCGATCGGCCTGGTCGGCTCGCTGCTGTTCTGCACCCTGTTCTACATCCTCGTCGCGGCCGGTGCGATCGGCACGATCGGCGGGCAGCCGATCATGGGTCCGGGCGGAATTCCCTTCCCCGCGGGGTCCGAACAGCTCGCGCTGCAATGCGCGATGCCGCAGCACGCCGCAGCGCTGGTCTGCTCGGACGAGGCGCTGGCGCATGTGCTGCGCCAGATCGGCTTCTCGGGGATCGGCAACATGCTCGGGATCGCGGCGTTCTTCGCGCTGCCCTCGGTCATCCTGGTGCTGCTGTTCGCGCAGACCCGCATCTTCTTCGTGATGAGCCGCGACGGCCTGCTGCCCGAGGGGCTCTCCAAGGTCCATCCCAAGTGGAACACGCCCTATGTGGTGACCGCCATCACCGGGGTGATCGTCGCCTTCGGCGCGGCGTTCTTCCCGGTGGGCCAGCTGGCCGACATCGCCAATGCCGGCACGCTCTATGCCTTCCTGATGGTGGCGGTGGCGGTGATGCTGCTGCGCCGGAGCGATCCAAGCCGCCCGCGCAGCTTCCGCACCCCGGCGCTGTGGCTGGTCGGCCCGGCGACGATCGGCGGCTGCGCCTTCCTGTTCCTCAACCTGCCGACAGAAGCGATGCTGGTGCTGCCGATCTGGTCGGCGATCGGGCTGGTGGTCTATTTCGCCTACAGCCGCAGGCACAGCCATCTGGGGCGCGGGATCGTCGAGGTGCACGAGCCCGAATATGCTGATGTCGAACCCGGCATCCCCGGCGTCGATCACCCCTGAGATGTAGCCGACGGCGAATTCTCGATCCGACAGTAAAAAGGGCCGTTCGCGAGAACGGCCCTTTTCCTTTGTAGCGAGGTGAGGTCAGCGGATCACAGCGGGGTGCTCTTGACGTGCTGCTCCTCGGCATCCTCGTGGACATCCATGCCCAGCGCCATCTTGGCGGTGCTCAGCAGGCCCATGTCGCCGTTCCAGATCTCGGCATCGCCCAGATCCATGCGCAGGAAGAGAATGTCGGGGTCGGTCTTGCCGCCATCGTACCAGGCCTCGACGAAATTGTTCCAGAACTGGTCGAAGCGCTCGCGGCTGGTTTCCACGGCCAGCGTGCCGCCGAAGCGGGCATACATGCCGTGATCCTTGCCCTTGAAGGTCGCGGTCACGGGGCCGAGCGCACGGAACGGGCTCTTTGTATGGGTGAAGAACCAGATCGCGCTGTTGGCATCCTTGTCGAGCTGCGGGCTCATCGGCACCGCGGTATCGGGCTGGCCGTCGAGCTGGAGGAACAGGAAGGGCGAATCGGCGAGCGCCTTCCAGAACTTGGTCTTGAGCTCGTCGGGATTGCCTTCTGCGTATTTCATGCCGGTCTCCTGTTGGATGGTTTGATGGTTCAATGATCGAATGCGGCGTTCGGTCCCGGCGATGATCGGGACGAAGGGCGCATGCGGGGATGAAAGTCGGCTCGGGATTGCGAATCGCCGAATGACGGAACATAAGTGGAACAGATGAGTCGTTCCACCATGCCTTCCCCGACGCCTTCGCAGACCTGCGAGGTCGCCGCCGCGCCGCTCGCCCGGCGCAGCGCGCGCTGGCAGCCGGGGCTTGCCGCGCGTGCGGGTCCGGTGGCGCACAGCGAGGTCTTCTCCTCGACCAATCACGCGGGCGGCGCGGCGGCGGCGCTGGCGCTGGCGCTCGACGACTGGCGCCACGCCCCGCGCAGCGAGGTCCGCGAGACGCAGGACCGGCGCGCGGTGCTCTGGGTGCAGACGCGCGAGGCGGCGCGGCTGACCGGGCGCCCCTATCGCGCGGGCCTGCCCGAGGAACTGCGCCACCGCGTGATCCATGTGCTGGCCGAAAAGCCCGAGGATGCGCTGTTCGCGCTGGAAGAAGGCGTGCGCTGCCGCGAGATCGCCTTCGTCATCGGCGAGCTCTCGGGCAATCCGCGCGCGCTCGATTTCACCGCCTCGCGCCGGCTGACGCTGGCGGCGGAGCGGCACGGGGTCCCGCTCTACCTTGTCCGGCTCGCGGCGCAGCGCGATCTCAGCTCGGCGCGGATGCGCTGGGAAGTGGCTTGCGCGCCCTCCGCCGCGCCCGCCTGGAACGCGCAGGCGCCGGGCGCCCCCGCCTGGCAGGCCGAGCTGTTTCGCGCCCGCGCCCATCCGCCCGGAAGCTGGCTGCTGGACGAAGAGGGCGGACGATTGCGCGCCGGACGCAAGCGCGAAGGTGAAGAGGAATCGCCGGACCGCGACCGGACCGGCGGATTGCAGCCGCGGCGGCGCCCCCGCGCCGCGGGGCGGTGAGCGGCGGGCAGGGGGCGTCCTGCAGCGCTGGAGCCCCGCCGCCCCGCCGCATTCTCTCGATCTGGCTGGGCGCGCTGGCGATGGATCGCTGGCAACTGGCGCAGGAGCAGGCCGAAGACGAACCGCTCGTGTTGATCGCCGACACCGCACATGGCCCGCGGATCGAAGCCGCCAATGCTGCAGGGCGCGCCGCGGGTGCGCGGCCGGGGATGATGCTGGCCGATGCGCGCACGCTGTGCCCTGCCATCCGCACCGCGCCTTCGGACCCCGCGGGCGATCGCGCGCTGCTCGAGAAGCTCGCCGAATGGGCGATGCGCTGGGGGCCATGGTCGGCGCTCGATCCTCCCGACGGCCTGTTGGTCGATGTCACCGCGGTGGCGCATCTCTTCGGCGGCGAGCCGCGGCTGCTCGAGAATGTCGCGGCTGCTTTCGCGCGCCGCCGCCTGACCATCCGCAGCGCGATCGCGCCGACCGCCGGGGCCGCCTGGGCGCTGGCGCATTTCGGAGCGCCGAACAGCATTCTCGCCCCGGACGAACCGGATCATGAGCGCATGCCCGCGCCGCTCGCAGAGCTCCCGGTCGCGGCACTGCGGCTCGACGCCGACGTCCTGACCGTTCTGCGGCGCCTGGGCCTCAAGCGGCTGGGCGAGCTCACCACCATCGGCCGCGATGCGCTCCAGCGGCGCTTCCGCAACCGCCGCTCGCCCGCCGCCAATCCGCTGATCCGGCTCGATCAATTGCTCGGCCGCGTGCCCGAACCGCTGCTCCCGGTGGTGCCGCAGCAGATGCCGCTGGTGCAGCGCCGCCTGCTCGAGCCGATCCGCCATCGCCCGCTGCTCGACCGGGTGCTCGCCGATCTGGGCGAGGACATGGCGCGCGAGCTGGAAGGCAGCGCGCAGGGCGCGCGGCGGCTCGAGCTGGGGCTGTGGCGCGTCGATGGCGAGGTGGTGGTCCGCCGCCTCGAACTCGCCGCCGCCACCCGCGACCCGGCGCATATCTGCCGGCTGTTCGCCGCGAAGCTCGACGATGTCGATGCCGGCTTCGGGATCGAGATGCTGCGGCTGCGCGCCAGCTGGGCCGAGCCGCTGGCGCTCGAGCAGCAGGACCTCGAAGCCGCGGCCGAGCAGCACGGGACCTCGCTCGCCGCCTGCATCGACCGGTTATCGGTGCGGCTGGGGGAGGGCGCGGTGACCCGGCCGGTGCTCCACGCCAGCCATATCCCCGAGCGCGCGCAGCGCTGGCAGCCCCCGCTCGCGGTCCAGGCACCCTCGCAGGCCGAGCTTGCCTTCCACCAGCGCCCGCTCAAGCTGCTCGACCGCCCCGAACGCATCGCGGTGCTCTACGCCACTCCCGACGGCTATCCCCAGCGCTTCCGCTGGCGCGGCAGCGTTCACGATGTGGCGCGCGTCGAGGGGCCCGAGCGGATCGCGCCCGAATGGTGGCGCGAGCGCGGCGCGGCGCGGCTGCGCGATTATTACCGCATCGAGGACGGCGAGGGGCGCCGCTACTGGATCTACCGTCAGGGCCTTGTGGGCGACGGCCGTGGCGGGCTGCCCGACTGGTATCTGCAGGGTCTGTGCGCGTGAATACATCCGAGGACCAGCTGTCGCGCCGGTACGGCTCTGCAGGCTTGCTTCCCCGCCCACCCGATCTAGAATCGCAGCATGATATCCGCTTCTCGCACTGCCATCGCTCTCATCCTCACCGCGCTGTTCCTTACGCTAAGTCCGGGCTCCGCCACGGCGCAGGAAACCGTCGTGGTGAACGAACTGCCGCCCTACACAACGCAGCAGGCCGACGGTCAGTGGAGCGGCCCAGCGATCGATCTCTACCGCGCCGCGGCAGACCGGGCCGGTAGGGACTACCGCTTTGTCGCCGCCGGCTCCGGCACGGGTGAAGCGGAATTTCCCGTCTATGCGAAGCCTGAGCTGGGCTCCGGAGAAATCCGCAGCCTCCCGCTTCACACCGATTCGATCGGCCTGATCGGGATAGGCAACCGCTCGGGCTTTACCATGGGGTTGCTCGGTCTCTTCACACCGGGTTTTTTCAAGACCGTCGCGATCGTCGCGCTGCTGATCCTGTTTGCGGGGACGATCTTCTGGCTGGTGGAGCGACGGGGCAATGACAACCTTCAGGCCGACGGCAGCAAGAGCAGGGGTATCGGTCAGGGGTTCTGGTGGGCTGGGGTCACCGCCACCACGATCGGCTATGGCGACGTCGTGCCGCGCACGCCGGGCGGCCGCATCGTGGCGATGATCTGGATGCTGTTCTCGATGGCGCTGACTGCAGTATTTACCGCCTATCTGGTGTCGCTCACAGGCCAGCAGGGCGGAAACCGCAGCTTGAGCGAGGCGGTGGCCGGCCAGCAGATTGGCATCGTTGCGGGCGGACCGGTGCTCCGGTCCGATCTCTCGGGAGCCGAAGCTGTCCAGGCATTCGCCACTCTCGACGCCGCGCTTACGGCTTTCGACCGCGGCAGGATCGATGCGATCGCTTATCCCTTCCAGCCGGCGCGCAAGGCGGCCGGGGACAGAGACATCAGCGAGACCGACGGGTCGATCGCGCTGCCGGTGTTCCGGGTTTCTTCGGACGAGATGCGCCAGGAACTGGACCGCGTAATCCTCTCTCCCACATGGCAGGAACGGGCCGACCAAGCCTTCGCGCGCTGACACGATCCGAGCCGCTGCTCGAGAGGGTTTTGCGCTGTCGCAATCCGATCCGGCTTTGGCCGATGATCGCGCTTGCATATAAATGGGCGGAACATATAAGGAACGGATGGCGTCGCAAACCACTCTCGAGAAGCTCGAAATCCTGGCCGATGCGGCCAAGTATGATGCGTCCTGCGCCTCCTCGGGGACCGCGAAGAAGGATTCGCTCGGCGGCAAGGGGCTGGGCTCGACCGAGGGGATGGGGATCTGCCACGCCTACGCGCCCGACGGGCGCTGCATCTCGCTGCTCAAGATCCTGCTGACCAACCACTGCATCTTCGACTGCCACTATTGCATCAACCGCAAGAGCAGCAATGTGCGCCGCGCACGCTTTACGCCCCAGGAAGTGGTCGATCTCACCTTGGGATTTTACCGGCGCAATTACATCGAGGGGCTGTTCCTCTCCTCGGGCATCGTCAAAAGCTCGAACCGCACCATGGAGCAGATCGTAGAAGTCGCCCGCATCCTGCGGGTGGAACATGATTTTCGCGGATACATCCACCTCAAGACCATTCCCGAGGCCGATGCCGAGCTGGCGCATCAGGCGGGGCTCTATGCCGATCGGGTCTCGATCAATGTCGAACTGCCCACCGATGCCGGGCTCATGCGCCTCGCACCCGACAAGAATGCGCGCCAGATCGAAGGCGCGATGGGCAAGGTGAAGGCCGATCTGGTGGAAGCGAAGGATGCGCGCAAGCGCTTCCGCCACGCCCCGCGCTTCGCGCCCGCGGGCCAGTCCACCCAGATGATCGTCGGCGCGGACAAGGCGAGCGATGCCGATATCGTCGGCAAGGCGAGCCGGCTCTACGATAATTTCGGCCTGCGCCGGGTCTATTACTCGGCCTTCTCGCCGATCCCCGACGCCAGCGCGGTGCTCCCGCTCAGCCGCCCGCCGCTGATCCGCGAGCACCGGCTCTACCAGTCCGACTGGCTGATGCGCTTCTATGGCTACAAGCCCGCCGAGGTGATGCAGGCGACCGATGCCGATGGCAATCTGCCGCTCGATATCGATCCCAAGCTGGCCTGGGCGCTCAAGTTCCGCGAGAATTTCCCGCTCGACGTCAACCGCGCGAGCCGCGAGCAATTGCTGCGCGTGCCCGGGCTGGGGGTCAAAGCAGTCAACCGCATCGTCGCGAGCCGCCGCCACCGCACGCTCAGGCTCGACGATGTCGCCAAGCTCACCGTCTCGATCGCCAAGGTGCGGCCCTTCATCTGTACCGTCGACTGGCGTCCGGTGACGCTGACCGACCGGGCGGACCTGCGCGCGCTGCTGGCGCCCAGGCGCGAACAGCTCGAACTGTTCGTGGCATGAGGCCTTCCCCGGCCTCCCGACCTTTTCCGTCATCCCAGCCAAAGCTGGGATCTCCATCCGCCTGGTCCAGCCTCGCCGCACCAGACCTCAGCTTTCGCTGGGGTGACGACGGGACGAGCGCGGCATGACTGCACTCCAGCATCTCGCTGCCGGCAGCCGCTATCTCGTCCAGCTCGCCGAAGCCGACGATTTCGAGGCCTGGCGCGAGCGCGCGCGGGCGCTGGTGCAGGCCGATGTCCCGCCCGACCGGATCGCCTGGGTCGAGCCCGGTGGCAGCGGCGATCTCTTTGCCTCTGCGGGCGGCGCGGGCCAGCAGCGCCTGCCCGCGCCACCCGCAGATGCGCCCCCGGTGCGCGCCAACCGCCGTTTCGTCGAGCTCGCGCGCAACGCGCTGCTGCACCGCGATCCCGAGCGTTTCGCGTTGCTCTATCGCCTGCTGTGGCGGCTGCAGGCGACCCCGCGGATCATGGAGGACGGCGCCGATCCCGACATCCGGCGGGTCGAGGAGCTCGCCAAGGGGGTCCGCCGCGACAGCCACAAGATGCATGCCTTCGTCCGCTTCCGCCTGGTCGAGAGCGAGGAGAGCGGTGAGGCCGGCGAGGAGGGTGAGGCGGGCGAGCATTACGTCGCCTGGTTCGAGCCCGAGCATCACATCCTGCGCGCCAATGCCGGCTTCTTCATGCGGCGCTTCGCCAATATGCGCTGGTCGATCCTCACCCCGGCGGGTTCGCTGCACTGGGACGGCGCGGTCATGCGGGAAGGCCCGCCCGCACAGCGTGCCGACGCACCCACGGGCGATCCGATGGAGGATCTCTGGCGCAAATACTATGCATCCATCTTCAATCCCGCGCGTTTGAAGGTCGGGGCGATGCTGAAGGAAATGCCCCGCAAATACTGGAAGAACATGCCCGAAGCGGCGCTCATCCCGGAGCTGATCGCGGGGGCGCAGAAACGGGAAGCGGCGATGGTAGAGGCAGGTGCAATGGAATTCGAGGAGCGGCCCAACTCGCTCGCCGGTATCGAACGGGCCATCCATCAGTGCCGCCGGTGTCCGATCGGCCTGCTCGACAATCGGGCGGTGCCGGGCGAGGGCTTGAAGCGATCCACGCTGATGGTCGTCGGCGAACAACCGGGCGACCAGGAGGATCTCGCCGGCAAGCCCTTCGTCGGCCCTTCGGGTCAATTGCTCGATAGCTATCTCGAACAGGCGGGGATCGACCGGAAGCAGACCTACGTCACCAATGCGGTCAAGCATTTCAAATTCGTCCAGCGCGGCAAGCGGCGGCTGCACCAGTCGCCTACCGCGAAGGAAATCGACATCTGCCGCTGGTGGCTCGAAGGCGAGCGCGAAATCGTTAGGCCGAAGGTCGTCCTGGCGCTGGGCGCGAGCGCGGCGCGGAGCATGCTGGGCAAGACGGTCAGCATCTCCAAGGCGCGGGGCGAGCCGCATCCGCTCGAGGATGGCAGCGAGCTGTGGGTCACCGCGCACCCATCGTATCTGCTGCGGCTCGATGGCGAGGCGAAGGAGAAGCAGGAGCGCCTGTTCCGCGCCGATCTTGCCGCGGTGAAGGAACGGCTCGAGGAACTGGCGGGGTGACGTGCCGGATAGTGCCCCCACTCCCGACAAACGCCGGATCGAGATCGATCCCGATGCCGTAGAACCACCGCCGCGTGCGGCTTTCGTCGAACTCGGGATCGTCTCGTGCTTCAGCTTCCTGCGCGGAGCATCGGATGCGGTCGATCTCGTCCTTGCGGCTCGCACGCTTGGCTACGATGCCATCGGTATTGCCGACGCCAACAGCATGGCCGGTGTGGTGCGGATCCATACCGAAGCGAAAACGCTTAAGTTGAAGCCGGTTATCGGCTGCCGTTTGGAAACGGTTGAAGGTCTCGCCTTTCTTGCCTATCCCGAAAACCGGGCAGCTTACGGACGCCTTTGCCGTCTGATCAGTTCCGGCCGGATGGCGACGCTCGAAGGCGAATGGCAGGCCAAGGGTGCCTGCGATATCGATCTCGCGATGCTGGCAGAACACTGCAAGGATGTGCAACTCATCCTGCTGCCACCCGGCGATCTGGAAAAAGAGCTCGCCGTGGCGGTCGAGAGCAACGTGATCCCCCTCCCGCTTGCGGAAGGGGCTAGGGGTGGGCGCGAGCAGAGCGAGCCCAGGCTCCGGCCCGCCCCCGACCCCTCCCGCAAGCGGGAGGGGGGGGTTGTCACCGCCCCCTTTGCCGAACTGGTCCCGCAGCTCGTCCGCCGGCTCCCGACACTGCGCCATATCGCTGCCGCCTATCTCTACCGCGGCGACGATGTAGCGCGCATCGAGCGGCTCGACGCCCTGGCGCGCGCCAACGGGCTGTCGATCCTCGCCACCAACGACGTTCATTATCACACCCCCGCCCGGCGGCCGCTGCAGGATGTGATGACAGCGATCCGGCACAAGACCACGGTGGCGGCGGCCGGGCATCTGCTTGCCGCCAATGCCGAGCGCTATCTCAAGCCGCCAGAGACTATGGTGCATCTGTTTGCACGCTGGCCTCATGCCGTCGCCGCGACCCGCGAGGTGGCGGATGCATGCAATTTCTCGTTGGACGAGCTAACCTACGAATATCCCGAAGAAATATATCCCGACGGCATGACGCCACAGGAATTCCTTGAGTGCGAGACATGGTGGGGCGCACAGGATCGCTATCCCTCCGGCCCACCTGACACCATCGTGGACACGCTCGAGCGCGAACTCGCACTGATCGCCAAACTGGGCCTCGCGCGCTATTTCCTCACCATCAAGGAGATCGTCGATTTCGCCCGCGCGCAGGATCCGCCGATCCTGTGCCAGGGGCGCGGCAGCGCCGCCAATTCGGCGGTCTGCTACTGCCTTGGAATCACCAGCGTCGACCCCGCCAAACACGCACTGCTGTTCGACCGCTTCATCTCCGAGGAGCGCAAGGAGCCACCCGATATCGATGTCGACTTCGAGCACGAGAGGCGCGAGGAGGTGATTCAGCACATCTACAAACGATATGGCCGCCATCGGGCTGGACTATGCGCCACGGTCATCCATTACCGCCCCCGGATGGCGATCCGCGAGGTGGGCAAGGCGATGGGGCTGACCGAGGATGTCACCGCGGCACTCGCCAAGACCGTCTGGGGCGGGTGGGGGAACGAAATCAGCGAACGCCACGCGCAGGAAACCGGGATGGATGTGACCGACCCGCACCTGCGTCGGGTTCTCAAGCTCACCGAGCAAATGATTGGCATGCCGCGACATTTGTCGCAGCATGTCGGCGGATTCATTCTCACCGAGGGGCCGCTGACGGAGACCGTCCCGATCGGCAATGGCGCCATGCTCGCGCGCAGTTTCATCGAATGGGACAAGGACGATATCGAGGCGCTGGGGATCCTCAAGGTCGATGTATTGGCGCTGGGCATGCTGACCTGCATCCGCAAATGCCTCGACCTGCTGGAGGATCACCACGATCGCGCGCTCACTCTGGCTACCGTCCCGCGCGAAGATCCCGAGACCTATGCCATGCTGCGGAAGGGGGATTCGCTGGGGGTGTTCCAGGTGGAAAGCCGGGCGCAGATGAACATGCTGCCCCGGCTGCGCCCGCGCGAATTCTACGATCTGGTGATCCAGGTGGCGATCGTCCGCCCCGGGCCGATCCAGGGCGATATGGTCCATCCCTATCTCAAGCGCCGCCGCGGCGCCGAGCAGGTGGTGATCCCCGCGCCGTCGCCCGAGCATGGCGCGCCCGACGAACTCTCGAGCATTCTCGAGCGCACGCTGGGGGTGCCGATCTTCCAGGAGCAGGCGATGAAGATCGCGCTCGACGCGGCGCGCTTCTCTAGCAAGGAAGCCAATCGTTTGCGCAAGGCGATGGCGACCTTCCGCAGCCGTGGCATGGTCGACGAATTGCAGGACATGATGGTCGAGCGGATGGTGAACCGCGGCTACGATCGCGATTTCGCGCAGCGCTGCTTCAATCAGATCCGCGGCTTCGGCGAATACGGCTTCCCCGAGAGCCACGCCGCCAGCTTCGCGCATCTGGTCTATGTCTCGAGCTGGCTCAAATGCCACTTCCCCGCGGCCTTCGGCTGCGCTCTGCTGAACTCGCAGCCGATGGGCTTCTACGCGCCCGCGCAGATCGTCCGCGACGCGCGCGAGCACGGGGTCGAGGTGCTGCCGGCGGATGTGAATTTCTCGCAATGGGATTGCACGCTGGAGGAGATTGATTTTCGCGCAGAGACGCAGAGGCGCAAAGAGAATGGGGGAAAGCGCCGCAGGCAATCGCCAAACGACAGCGTGCCCGCTGGAGAAGCTCCAGACTCGAATGCGGCTTTGCCGCAAGAACAATCCCTCTGCGCCTCTGCGCCTCTGCGCGAACCCAATCCGCTCCCACCACAGGGAAAAGGCCGACAGGATCGCAACCTCGCCTTGCGCCTGGGCCTGCGCCAGGTCGATGGCCTGCCCGAGGCCGTGGCCGCACGGCTGATCGCCGAGCGCGAAGAGAACGGGCCCTATGCCGATGTCCGCGCGCTGCGCGACCGGGCGCGGCTGTCGCCGGCGCATGCCGAGCGGCTCGCCAGCGCCGACTGTTTCGGCTCGATGGCGCTCTCGCGGCGGCAGGCGCTGTGGGATGCGCGCAGCCTGGTGGGGGGCGAGGACCTGCCGCTGTTCGCCGCCGCCGCGGCGCGCGACGAGGGCGCCGAGCGCGCCGCCACGCGGCTGCCGCGCATGCCGCTTTCCGAAGAGGTGGTGGCCGACTACCAGACCACCAGGCTGAGCCTGAAAGCGCATCCGCTGGCTTTCCTGCGCGCTTCGCTGGGCGACCGCGGCTTTGTGCGCGCCTGCGACCTGCGCGCGCGCAAGTTCCGCTCCATGGTGCAGGTCGCGGGCGTGGTGCTGATCCGCCAGCGGCCGGGCTCGGCCAAGGGGGTGTGCTTCATCACGCTCGAGGACGAGACCGGGGTGATCAACTTGGTTGTCTGGCCCGATCTCAAGGAGAAGCAGCGCCGCGTCGTGATGGGCGCGCGGCTGATGGAGGTGCGCGGGCGGGTGGAGTATGACGATGAGGTGATCCACGTCATCGCCCAGCACATGACCGATGCCAGCCACGAGCTCTACCGTCTGTCGGACGAACTGCTCGACTCGCCCGTCGCGCGCGCCGATCATGTCTCCTCGCCGCTACCCGGCAGGCTGATCGCGCCGCATCCCGGGTCGGAACGCGAAGGCTCAGCGCCAACCTACCGCCCGGTCGAGCCGTGGCAGGAGCCACCGCCGGGCAATCGCGAATGCGGCTGGCACGATCCGCAATCGCCCGGCCATCCGCGCGACGTCAGGATCATTCCCAAATCCCGCGACTTTCATTGACCATGAAGGACAACCCGTTTCGTATCTCCACGCGCGTGGGCAGGCTCGCGGGCGACAGGCGGGTTATCGGCCTGTTGCTGCTGCTGGCTATTCTGGTCGGCGGACGCGGCTGGCTGGCCGAGAACCCCCAGCACAATCCCTGGGCACCGCTCGACCTCAACGATCCGCCCGGCATGGCCACGCAAACCAAGCTGGCAGCGTTGCGCGACGATGTCCCCGAATGCCGCGCAGTGCTCGAACGCTCCGAAATCGCTTTCAGCGCGCTCGACCCGCAAGGGGAGGGCGAGTGCGCGCGCCCGGACCGCACCAGGCTCGACGAGTACCCCCTGTCACCCAACCCGCCGCCGACCACCTGCGGGGTGGCGATCGCGCTGGAACTGTGGCGCCGCAACGCCATCGAACCGCTCGCCGACGAAATCTTCGGCAGCGAAGTGGCGCGAATCGAGCACCTTGGCGCCTTTTCCTGCCGCCGCCTCTATGGCCGCGGCGAAGGCGCCTGGAGCGAGCACGCCACCGGCAATGCGGTCGATATCGCTGGCTTCGTGCTGGCGGACGGGACCCGGATCAGCGTGCTGGGCGACTGGGATGATGAGGGCGACAAGGGAGTTTTCCTGCACCGGGTCCGCGACGGCGCCTGCGACAGCTTCGCCACCGTGCTCTCGCCCGAATACAACGCGGCGCATGCAGACCATTTCCATCTCGACATGTCGCCGAGATGGGCCGGGGTATGCCGCTAGTTCGGCGGTAGCGCGATCAAACAGCCTCGAAGGCGTAGCCGGCCGAACGCACGGTGCGCACGGGATCCTTGGCATTCCTGACTTCGAGCGCCTTGCGGAGCCGACGGATATGCACGTCGACGGTCCGCAATTCGATATCGCTGCCGGTGCCCCAGACTCCGTCGAGCAACTGGCTGCGGCTGAACACGCGGCCGGGGCTTTCCATGAAGAATTTGAGCAAGCGATATTCGGTGGGCCCGAGCTGGAGCGTCTGCCCGCGGCGCGACACCTTGTGCGCCACCGGATCGAGCGTGATGTCCCCAACTTCGATGGTCTCGCCCGCGAGCGCAGGCCGGATGCGGCGCATCACCGCCGCGACGCGGGCAAGCAGTTCGCGGGGGCTGAAGGGCTTGGTGATGTAGTCGTCGGCGCCGGTGTCGAGCCCGCGGATGCGGTCGTCCTCGGCCTCGCGCGCGGTCAGCATGATGATCGGGACATGCGCGGTAGCCTTGTCGCGGCGCAGGCGGCGACAGACCTCGATCCCGCTGGTGCCCTCGATCATCCAGTCGAGGATCACCAGATCGGGAGTCTCCTCCGCCGCCAGCATCAGCGCCTCGTCGCCATCGGCGGTGGTGCGGACCCGGTAGCCTTCGTTGTTGAAACGGTATTCGAGAAGTTCCAGCAGCGCCGGATCGTCTTCGACCAGTAGGAGACTTGCCGCGTTCACATCATGACCCTGACATCGATTGAGAGGTAACGATCTCGCGATATGACGCTCAAGCTACAATAATGTGTCAGCTGTCGATATCGGGCGCGTAAACGCCCGTCGCAGCGTAATGAACCATTTCGGCCACATTGGTCGCATGGTCGCCGATCCGTTCCAGATTGCGCGCGACGAACAGCAATTGCGCTGCGCTGCTGATCGAGGACGGGTTCTCGACCATATGGCTGACGAGATTGCGGAAGATCGAATTGTAGAAGGCATCGACCTTCTCGTCCGCGGCGATCACGTCCTTGGCCAGCTCGGGGTCACGCGCCGCATAGGCGGTCAGCACATCGTGCACCATTTCGGAGGTCAGCTCGGCCATCGCGGGAAGCAGGGTGAGCGGCTCGTATTTCTTGCGGTCCGGGCCGATCTCGCGGCTCGCCTTGGCAATGTTCTTGGAATAATCGCCGATCCGCTCGATCACGCCGGCGATCTTGAGCGCCGCGATAACCTCGCGCAGATCGTCCGCCATCGGCGCGCGCAGCGCGATGATCCGCACCGCGAGCTTGTCGACCTCGCTCTCGAGTTCGTCGATCTTGCGGTCGCCCTTGACCACGCGCTTGGCCAGTTCGTCATCGCCGCGCACCAGCGCCTCGATCGCGTCCTGCACGGCGACTTCCGCAAGTCCGCCCATCTCCGCGATCAGACCGCGCAGTCGGGTGATGTCCTCGTCGAAGGCCTTGACGGTGTGTTGCATATTCAATGGCGGTCCTAGCCGTAGCGCCCGGTGATGTAATCCTTGGTGCGCTCTTCAAGGGGGTTGGTGAAAATGTCGGATGTCCGGCCATACTCCACCACCTTGCCGAGATGGAAGAAAGCCGTTCTTTGCGAGACACGTGCGGCCTGCTGCATCGAGTGGGTGACGATGACGATAGCATAACGACCAGCGAGATCGTCTATCAGTTCCTCGATTTTTGCGGTCGCGATCGGATCGAGCGCGGAACACGGCTCGTCCATCAGGATCACTTCGGGATCGACCGCGATCGCGCGGGCGATGCACAGCCGCTGCTGCTGGCCGCCCGAGAGCGCGGTTCCGCTGTCGGTCAGGCGGTCCTTGACCTCGTTCCACAATCCCGCGCGGACCAGCGAACGCTCGACGATGGCGTCGAGATCGTCCTTGTCCTCGGCGAAGCCGTGGATCTTGGGACCATAGGCGATGTTGTCGTAGATCGACTTGGGGAAGGGGTTGGGCTTCTGGAACACCATCCCGACGCGGGCGCGCAACTGCACCACGTCCATCCCCGATTTGTAGATGTCCTCGCCGTCGAGCTCGATCGTCCCCTCGACCCGCGCCGAAGCGATCGTATCGTTCATCCGGTTGAGCGAGCGCAGGAAGGTCGATTTGCCGCAGCCCGAGGGGCCGATGAAGGCGGTGACGTATTTCTGCGGAATGTCGATCGAGACCGAATCGATGGCTTGCTTGTCGCCATAATAGACGTTCACGTCGCGCGCGCGCATCTTGGCCTCGGTGGCCTCGAGGTTGTCGTGGATTACAGTCACCAGCTTTTCTCGAATTTGTTGCGCAGGTAGATGGCGAGGCCGTTCATCAAGAGGAGGAACAGCAATAGCACGATAATCGCCGCGCTGGTGCGTTCAATAAAGCCGCGGTTGACCTCGTCGGACCACAGGAAGATCTGCACCGGCAGCACGGTGGCGGGCGAGGTGAAGCCTTCGGGCGGAGTTGCGATAAAGGCGCGCATGCCGATCATCAGCAGCGGCGCGGTTTCGCCCAGCGCGCGAGCCATGCCGATGATGGTGCCGGTGAGGATGCCTGGCAGCGCCAGCGGTAGAACATGGTGGAACACCACCTGCACCGGCGAGGCGCCGATCGCCAGCGCGCCGTCGCGGATGCTGGGCGGGACCGCCTTGATCGCGTTGCGCCCGGCGATGACGATGACGGGCATGGTCATCAGCGCCAGTGTCATACCGCCGATCAGTGGCGCAGAGCGCAAATTGGGGAATATCCACAGGAAGACCGCCAGCCCCAGCAGACCGAAGATGATCGAGGGCACCGCCGCCAGATTGTTGATCGAGACCTCGATCACATCGGTCCAGCGATTGCGGGGTGCGTATTCCTCCAGATAGAGCGCGGCCAGCACGCCGATCGGGAAGGCCAATGCGAGCGTGACCAGCATCGTCAGGATCGAGCCCTTGAGCGCCCCCCAAATGCCGACCTGCTGGGGATTGGTGGCATCAGCGCGCGACAGGAAGCCGGGATCGAAATTCTCGGCCAGAACGCCGCGCTCGCCGAGTTCAGCCGCCAGCGCGCGCATCTCGGGGGAGCCTTCGCCGGCATAGCCCGCAGCGAGGTCGGAACTGGCGGGCAATTCGAAGGTCGTGGTGCCGCGCAGAATGCTCTCGTCCGCGACGATCGCCCGGGCGACTTCGCGCCAGGCGTTGGGGTCGAGCTGCGCCGCCGCCTCTTCGCCCAGCGCCTGGCCGGCAGAAAATTCGACCACGGTCTGCAGACCCTGTGCGCCGAGCGCTTCGACCGCCGCGCGCTCTTCCATCGGGATCGCATTGCCCGCAATGCCCACTTCGGTGAAATCGATCGGAACTTCGAGTTCGGCGCGCTGAAAACCGCCGATTCCGTTGATCGTCATGGTGCCGAGCAGGAACAGCAGCACCAGCACCGAAAACGCGATCGCGCCCAGTCCCAGCGCCTTGAAGCGCCGTTCCGAGGCATAGCGCTGCTTGAGCCGCTTCTCGAACACTGCGGTGCGGGTAGGGAGGGTGCGATCAGTCATAGGCTTCGCGGAACCTTTTGACCACGCGCAGGGCGATGAAATTGAGCGCCAGCGTGACCATGAACAGGACGAAGCCGAGCGCGAAGGCGCTGAGCGTCGCAGGATGGTCGAAACTGCCCTCGCCGGTCAGCATGGCGACGATCTGCACTGTCACCGTGGTCATCGCCTCGAGCGGGTTGGCGGAGAGATTGGCGGCGGTCGATGCGGCCATCACCACGATCATCGTTTCGCCGATCGCGCGGCTGACCGCCAGCATCACGCCAGCAACGATGCCCGGAAGCGCCGCAGGGACAAGCACCTTGCGGATCGTTTCGGATTTGGTCGCGCCCATCGCCAGGCTGCCGTCGCGCATCGCGCTGGGTACCGCCGCGATGCTGTCGTCTGCCATCGAACTGACGAAGGGAATGATCATCACGCCCATCACCAGACCCGCCGCCAGCGCACTTTCGCTCGACGGATTGGAAGCACCGAAAAACTGCGCGATGTCGCGGATCGAGGGCGCGATCGTGAGCGCGGCGAAATAGCCATAGACCACGGTCGGGACGCCCGCGAGGATCTCGAGCGCCGGCTTGACCCAGCGGCGCATCGATGGCGCCGCGTATTGGGTGAGATAGATCGCGCTCATCAGGCCCAGAGGAATCGCCACGATCATGGCA
Source organism: uncultured Erythrobacter sp. (assembly GCA_963975275.1). Taxonomy (GTDB): domain Bacteria; phylum Pseudomonadota; class Alphaproteobacteria; order Sphingomonadales; family Sphingomonadaceae; genus Qipengyuania. The sequence continues at coordinate 252,211 of CAXBFN010000004.1, forward strand.
ATGATCGCACCGATGAAAATCGTGCCCCAGAACAGCGGTACCGCGCCATAGCGGGTGGGATCGGGATTGTCGGGGCTGCTCATCGGGTCCGGACCCCAATGGAGGCCGAACAGGAAATCGAGCGGGTTGACCATGCCGAAGAAGCGGATGGTCTCGAACACCAGGCTGACCACGATCCCGATCGTGGTCAGAATCGCGACCATCGAGGCGAGCAGCAGAATCGTCATCACGATCCGCTCGACCCTCGTGCGGGCGCGGAAATCGGGCTTGAGCCTCAGGAAAGACCAGGTTCCGCCGGCGAAAGCGAGAACCAGGCTGACCGCGATGCCGATCCAGGCGTAGCGCGTCATCGCCTCGCGGAACGGCTCGACCAGCGCCCGTGCCTCGGGATTGAACACCGCGGCAGACGCCCCGCTGGCAACATTGCGGGCTTCGGACAATATGGTGTCGCGTTGGAAGCCGAAGGCGGGAAGGTCCGCCGCCGCGGGGCTGGCGAGCACTGCCTGGCTGACCAGATTGGGGGCGAGGATCGTCCAGACCACGCCGAAAAGCAGCATCGGCAGCGCGATCCATAGTGCGACATACCAGGCGTGATAGGTCGGCCGCGCCGCCATCCTCACGCCGGGATCGGCGCGCCGGAAACTCCACGCGCGGGCCCGCGCCGCCAGCCAGCCGGCCAGCGCGAGCCCGAGCGCAAGAAGAAAGAGGATGGCAGGCGACATGCTCTAGAGGGGTCTGCTAGAGTTCGGAAGCGTCGAGGGTGGTGTATTCGGTCGCCACGCGCAGGCTCTGCGCCTGCACGTCATCGGGCGACGGCACCAGGCCGATACGCGCCAAGGAGCCGTCCTCGCCCCAGTTCCGGGTCCATTCGAGCAGATACTCCTTCAGCCCCGGAATGGCCTCGAGATGGGCCTTCTTGGCATAGATGAACATCGGGCGCGCGCCGGGATAGGCGAAGCTGGTGATGTTCTCATAGGTCGGCGCGACGCCGTTGACCGGGAGCCCCTGCACCTTGTTGGAGTTTTCCTCGAGATAGGAATAGCCGAACACGCCGACGGCGCGCGGATTGTTCTCGATCTTCTGGACGATCAGATTGTCCTGTTCGCCCTGGTCGACATAGGCCCCGTCCGACCGGACCTCGGTGCAGATGCGGTCATAGGCTTCCTCGTCGCTCTCCTCGAGCGCGACCATCGCCGGGTCGGACTTGCAGCCGACCTCCAGAATCAGTTCCTTAAGCGCATCGCGCGTGCCCGAGGTCGAAGGCGGGCCGTAGACCAGAATCGGAACGTCGGGGAGCGAGGGGTCGATGTCGGACCAGGTCTCGTTGGTCTGCTCCTCGCCATAGGGGTTGGCGGCGATCGCCTCGTAAACGATCTCAGGGGTGAGATCCATCATGATGCCGCCCTGGGCCGCACCGAAGGCGATGCCGTCGAGCCCCACCTGCATCTCGAGAATCTCGGTTACGCCGTTGGCTTGGCAGTTGGCGAATTCATCCGCCATCATCCGCCGGGAAGCGTTGGCAACATCGGGCGTATCCGGACCGACGCCCTGGCAGAACAGCTGGATGCCACCGCCGGTGCCGGTCGATTCGATGATCGGCGACTTGATCCCCGGGTTGGAGCGGGCAAGCGATTCGGCAACGGTCTTGGCAAAGGGGAAAACGGTCGAGGAGCCGACCGAGCGCACCCAGTCACGCGACCCGCCGCCGGTGTCGCCGCATGAGGTCAGGGCCACGGCAAAAATCGTGGCGAGGAAGGCTGCTTTGGTCTTACGCATCCCGGTGATTCCTTCAGATGATGGTATGCCCGCGCGAAAGCGAGGATTTGTTACGTGTTCGCGACAAAAGCATGACTTGTCTTTCTTGCACCCTGGCGCCCCTCGATTCCTACGAAGGCTCTAACGCCATCCCGGCCACAATGCGAGGCGTGGCTGCCCCGGTCTCAGTCCTCATGATGATCGGAACGTTCGATCGGGAAGCGGACGGTCACGGTGGTGCCGACCCCCATTTCACTGGCGATATCGAGCTTGGCCATGTGGCGTTCGACGATGTGCTTGACGATGGCGAGGCCCAGTCCGGTGCCGCCAGAAGCACGGCTGCGACCCGGATCGCTGCGGTAGAAACGCCGCGTAAGGTGCGGGATATGCTCCGCAGCGATCCCGTCGCCGCGGTCGCGCACCACCAGGCGGACTCGCCGCTTGCCCGAGGGGTGAACGCGGACAGTCACCTTCTCCGCCGGATCACCATATTTGAGCGCGTTGTCGACCAGATTGCGGACCAGCTGTTCGAGCTGCTGGACATCGCCCAGGACGCGGAATTCACCCTCTATCGTAAGGTCGAGACGATCGGCCCGATCGGGCCCGGCGCCTTCCTTCGCGGCGCGCGCCACGAGCGGTCCCAGCTCGACGATCTCGGTCGGGCGATCGTGCTTTTCGGCCTCAATCCGCGACAGCGACATTAAATCGCTGACCAGATGCTGGAGCCGCTGCGCCTCGCGGCTGATCGTCTCGAGGAACTTGCGCGAGGTCTCGTGATCGAGCGCGGTCACGTCCTCCTGCAGGGTTTCGACATAACCGATGATCGAGGCCAGCGGAGTGCGCAATTCGTGGCTCGCATTGGCGACGAAATCGGTGTGCGCGCGGCTGATGTCCGCCTCGGCGGTCTTGTTGATGAACTCGTAGACCCCCATCCCGCCGGCGAGCTGCTTGGTGTTGATCCGCCAGATATCGCGAACGCTGGTGAGCCCGCGCACCGTCACCGAGCCGCTCTCGTCCGAATCGATCAGCTGGATCGCATCGGGGTTGCGCAGCGAGATGCGGATATCCTGCTCGAGAATATGCGCGCCGAACAGTTCGCGCGCCGCGCGGTTGGCGATGATCACCCGGTTGCGGCGGGTGACCAGCAACGGAGTGTCGGCGCTTTCGAACAATTCGCCCATGCGATTGGTCGTGAGCGCCGAAGACTCGACCTTTTCTGTCACCGGCGGCGGCGAACCGACCCGCAGCCACAGTGTCCCGGCCCAGATCAGGAACACCGACAGCGCCACCAGCGGGGCGACGCCGGTAACCAGCATCACCGTGCAGCAGATGAAAGCCAGCGTCAGGCCGGGAAGGGGGAGGGGACGAGCGGTCATTTCGGTGCGGGCCTTAGCCCCGGCGCGGCCGGCTTGCCAAGCCGGGCTCGGCTTTGTTCCCGGTAGCGCTGCAAATGGATGGTGACCCCTACGGGAATCGAACCCGTGTTTCAGCCGTGAGAGGGCCGCGTCCTAACCGCTAGACGAAGGGGCCCGTCGGACCGTTTCCCGTTCGATGGGGTTCCGGTACAAAACGAGATCCGCAACCGTGGTGACCCCTACGGGAATCGAACCCGTGTTTCAGCCGTGAAAGGGCCGCGTCCTAACCGCTAGACGAAGGGGCCACATCGGTGGCGTGGCGGGCCATCTACGGTCGCGCGGGCAACCCGTCAAGTCTTGGGACTGCCACAATTTGACTGCGGGCCAAGCTGGCGCTCAATCGGCCCAGGCGGCGTCCTCGAGATGGAGCTCGGCCTGGCGGCGCGAACCCCAGTCGTCGATCTTCGCGCGGCCCGCCAGCCACAGCCGCCGCCCGCTCGCGCCATGGAGCAGCGTCTGCCCCAGATCGCTCTCGGCCATGCGGAAACCGATCGCCTTGAAGCTGCGTCCGTCCCCGCCCGAGGCCACGATCCGGACATGCCCGGTGCCGACCACATCGCATTTGATCAATCGCACCGGACCGACCGCGATCCGCGGACCCGGCCAGCCGACGCCATAGGGGCCGGCGATCTCGAGCGATTCGACCAGTTCGGGAGTCAGCCCGCCGGCGGTCACCGAAAGATCGAGCAGCGTGGTCTGGCTGGCGGTGGCGCGCGCGACCTGCGCCGAGAGCCGCTCGTCGAGCCAGGCGGCGAGATCCTCGATGCGGTCGGCGGAGACGGTCAGCCCGGCCGCCATCGCGTGCCCGCCGCCGGCGATCAGCAGCCCCTGCTGGCGCGCCTCGATGATCGCCGCGCCCAGATCGACCCCGCTGATCGAGCGCCCCGAGCCCTTGCCGAGCCCGGTCGTCTCGTCGAGCGCGATCACCAGCGAGGGCTTGCCGCTCGCCTCCTTGATCCGTCCGGCGACGATGCCGATCACCCCGGGGTGCCAGCCCTTGCCTGCGATCACCGCAACTGCGCGGTTGTGCTGCCCCGCGAGCTGTTCTTCCGCCGCTTCCTGTACCGCGGCTTCGATAATGCGGCGATCCTCGTTGAGCTCGGAAAGCTGCGCGGCGATCGCCTGCGCCTCGGCGGGGTCCTTCGTGGTCAGCAGGCGGACCCCCAGCGTCGATTCGCCGACACGCCCGCCCGCGTTGATCCTGGGGCCGAGTGCGAAGCCCAGATCGCTGCAGGCGGGCGCGCGTTTTAGCCGGCTGGCGTCGATCAGCGCCGCCATGCCGATGTTCTGCCGCTTGGCCATGACCTTGAGCCCCTGGGCCACGAAGGCGCGGTTGAGCCCGTGCAGCGCCGCCACATCCGCTACCGTGCCCAGCGCCACAAGATCGAGCAGCGCGAACAGGTCCGGCTCCGGGCGGGCCGCGAAATAGTCGCGCTCGCGCAGCACCCGCACCAGCGCGATCGCGAGCAGGAAGGCCACCCCGACTGCGGCGAGGTGGCCGTGCGACGCGGCGTCGTCCTCTTCGTCGAGCCGGTTGGGATTGACCAGCGCGACGGTGCGCGGGAGATCGGGCGAGCATTTGTGGTGATCAACCACGATGACGTCGATCCCCGCGTCATGCGCCTGCTGCAGCGCCTCGTGCGCCATCGCGCCGCAATCCACGGTGACGATCAGGCTGCTGCCGGCCTCGCCCAGCCGGACCAGCGCCTCGCCCGAGGGGCCGTAGCCCTCGAGCAGCCGGTCGGGGATGTAGTAATCGGCATGATGCCCGAGATCGCGCAGCAGCCGGATCAGCAGCGCCGAACTGGTCGCGCCATCGACATCGTAATCGCCGTAGACGGTGACCTTCTCGCCGCTGAGTACCGCCTGCGCGATCCGGTCGGCGGCGGCGTCCATGTCGTTGAAGCCGCTGGGATCGGGGAGGAAACCGCGCAGGGTGGGGTTACGATGGCGCTCGAGATCGTGTTCCTCAACCCCGCGCGCAAGCAGCAATTGGGTGACGATGTCCCGGTCGAGCGGGACCATGCCCTCGGCCATCTCCATATTGCCGCGCCGCCAGCGCCAGCCGCGCCCCGAAAGCGAATGCGAGATGCCGAAAACGTGATGCGCGGTGTTGGTGGCCATGGCGTCATCCTATCCCGGCGGCGCGCGCAGGCAAAGCCGCGCGTGTTGACAATTCACCGGCGAAGGCGATGCTCGCTGCCATGTCCGCACCATCGCTCCTGATCGTCTGGCACAGCCGTACCGGCACCGCCGAGGCGCTGGCGCGGGCCGCGGCGGAGGGCGCGGGCGCCCGCGCGCGGCTGCTGGCGGCGCATGAGGTCGCGCCCGACGACCTGCTCGACGCGCAAGGCTATCTGTTCGCCTGCCCCGAGAACCTCGCGAGCATGAGCGGCGCAATGAAGGAGATGTTCGACCGCTGCTATTACCCCGTTCTCGGCCAGATCGAGGGGCGACCCTTCGCCACGCTGATCGCCGCGGGGTCGGACGGGGAGGGGGCGCAGCGCCAGCTCGACCGGATCGCGCAGGGCTGGCGGCTCAAGCGCGTTGCCGAGCGGGTGATCGTCAACACCGCAGCGCAGACGCCCGAGGAGATTCTTGCTCCCAAGACCGTCCCCCAGGAGCGGCTCGACGAGGCACGCGAACTCGGTGCCGCGCTCGCCGAAGGACTGGCGCAGGGGATCTTCTAGGCGGTCGCCTTCGCCAGCGCCGCCTTAGCGTCCTCGTATTCGCGTTCGAAGCGCGCGACCATGTCGGCGACCGGGCCGACCGATTTGACCGAACCGATCCCCTGGCCCGAACCCCAGATATCCTTCCAGGCCTTGACCTTGGTGTTGCCGCCGCTGCCGAAATTCATCTTGCTGGGATCGCTGGTGGGCAGCGCATCGGGGTCGAGCCCGGCGGCCTCGATGCTCGAGCGCAGGTAATTGCCATGCACCCCGGTGAAGAGGTTGGTGTAGACGATGCCATCGGCGTCGGAGGCGACGATGCCTTCCTTGTAGCCGCTGTCGGCATTGGCTTCCTCGGTCGCGATCCAGGGCGAGCCGATATAGGCGAAATCCGCGCCCAGCGCCTGCGCCGCGAGGATCGAGCGGCCATGCGCGATCGAGCCCGAGAGCGCGACCAGCCCGTCGAACCACTCGCGGATTTCCTGCATCAGCGCGAAGGGGCTGAGCGTGCCCGCGTGGCCGCCGGCGCCCGCCGCCACCGGGATCAGCCCGGTCGCGCCCTTGTCGATCGCCTTGTGCGCGAAGCGGTTGTTGATGACGTCGTGCATCGAGATCCCGCCCCAGCCCTTGACCGCGGAGAACACTTCCTCGCGCGCGCCGAGCGAGGTGATCACCAGCGGCACCTGCCATTTGGCGCAGGTGGCCATATCGGCCTCGAGCCGGTCGTTGGATTTGTGGACGATCTGGTTGACCGCATAGGGCGCGGCGGGGCGCTCGGGGTGATCGCGGTTGTGCGCCGCCAGCTCCTCGGTGATGCGGTGGAGCCATTCGTCGAGCTCGGATTGCGGGCGTGCATTGAGCGCCGGAAAGCTGCCGACCACGCCCGCCTTGCACTGCGCAATCACCAGCTCCGGACCGGAAACGATGAATAGCGGCGATCCGATCACCGGCAGGCGCATTCTGTCGAAGGGGGCGGGCAGGGGCATGGGCATTCCTCTCGGGCGATGACGTGTCGCCAGCGGGCTTACGAAGCGCGCCGCGGACTGTCGAGATTGACGTAACGGAAGGGGGTCAGGCGGCCGGGAGGACGTGCTCGATGTCGTAGATCCGCGCCGCGGTCCCTGCGAAGAGCGCGCGCTTCTCGGCGTCGGAGGCGCCGTTGGCGAGCCGCTTGAAGGCGTTCCACAGCACCGCATAGCTCGCGCCCCAGCGATCGACGGGGTAATTGCTCTCGTACATCGCGCGCTCGGGGCCGAAGGCCTCGATGCAATTGGTGATGTAGGGGTCCCATGCCTGCGCGAGTTCTTCCGAACCGCAGCCGCGGTCGGGCCCTTCCTCGGGCATGCCGCAGAAAGCCATCGCCAGCCCGCCGAGCTTGACCGCGACATTTGGGCATTCGGCGAGGTCGTGGATGCTTTGCTGCCAGCGGGCGAAATTCTCGGGGAGCTTGCCGCGGTAGCCGGCGATGTTGAGCGGCGTGCCGCAATGGTCGAGCACGACCTGCTGTTCGGGGAAGGCGCGCGCGAGATCGACCAGATCGCCGAGCTGCGGCTCGAGCAGCCAGGCGTCGAAGGTGAGACCGTATTCGGTATAGGCACCGAATCCCGCGCGAAAGGTGTCGGAACCGTAGAGCCCCTGCGGCGCGTGGAAGGGCGGGCCGAGCACCTCCGGATCGGCGTCCCAGGCCCCGGCGTGGCGGATGCCCTTGAAGCGGCCATTGCCCGCCGCGATCAGCGCCTCGACCACCGGCCTCACCGCATCGCCCAGCGTGAGGTCGGCATGGCCGACGATCCCGGCGCAGGGGCGGTAAGCGCCATAGAGCCCGCTCGCGCCCTGCGCCGCGACGCCATTGGCGAATTCGACCTCGCCGACCGGCTTCATCGCCTCGCCGCGTGCCGGATCGTAGAAGGCGCCGCACTCCATGAACACGGTCGCCACGATATTGTGGCCGCTGTGGGTATCGGCGTGGAGCTGGTCGAAGCTGTAATAGGCCGCACCCGCGATCGCCTCAATGAAGGGGTGGCGCGGGTCGGGGAACATCGGCATCAAAGCGCGCAGATCCCACAAGTGATGGTGCGGGTCGACGATCGGCAGATCGGGTTCGATGATGGCTTCGGTCACGGCGTTCCTCTCCCAAGAACTTCTGTTTGCGGCGAGCCTATCAAAGCCGGTCCGCAAGGCACAGGCGGTTTATCCCACGCGCGCCGAATTGGCCGCGCTCAGCACCGCACGCACGCTGGCAGTGGCGACATCCTCGTCGATCCCGACGCCCCAGATCACCGCGCCCTCGGGGGTCCGGCATTCGAGATAGGCGGCGGCACGCGCATCGCGCCCGGTGCCCAGCGCGTGTTCGGTGTAGTCGGCCACCTCGAGGCTGAGCCCGAAGGCCTCCTCGATGGTCGTCAGGACCGAGGAGATGAGGCCGTTGCCGCGCCCGCTGACGGTCTGCTCCGCGCCATCGACCGCGATGGTTCCGGTGAACAGCCTGGTGCCGTCGCCGGCGCGGCGTTCCTCGTAGTCCACCAGCTGGAAATGCTTGTCCGATGTATGGACGTGGTAGGCATCGCGGAAGGCCTGCCAGATATCCGCCGCGGTCAGCTCGCGTCCCAGGAGATCTGCCATGCGCTGGACATGCGGGCTGAAATGCGCCTGCATCCGCTTGGGCAGCTTGAGCCCCTGATCCTGCTCGAGCACCCAGGCGAAGCCGCCCTTGCCGCTCTGCGAATTGACCCGGATCACCGCCTCGTAGCTGCGCCCCAGATCGGCCGGATCGATCGGCAGATAGGGCACGCGCCAGTGCTCGTCGTTCTGCCGCTCGGCAGCGGCGAAGCCCTTCTTGATCGCGTCCTGGTGGCTGCCCGAGAAGGCGGTGAACACCAGTTCGCCGCCATAGGGATGGCGCTGGTGGACCGGGATCTGGTTGCAATATCCCACCGTCTCGATGACGCGGTCGATATCGGAAAAATCGAGTTTCGGGTCGACCCCTTGGGTGTAGAGATTGAGCGCCATGGTCACGAGGCAGCAATTGCCGGTGCGTTCGCCATTGCCGAACAGGCAGCCCTCGACCCGGTCCGCTCCGGCCATTAGCGCCAGCTCCGCCGCCGCGACCCCGGTGCCGCGGTCGTTGTGCGTGTGCAGGCTGATCACCGCGGCGTCGCGGTTGGGCAGGTTGCGGATGAAATATTCGACCTGATCGGCGTAGATATTGGGGGTCGCCGCCTCGACCGTGGCGGGCAGGTTGAGGATGATCGGATGCTCAGGGCTGGGCGCCAGCACCGCCATCACCGCCTCGCAGACCTCGAGGCTGAAATCGAGTTCGGCGGTAGAAAAGGTCTCGGGGCTGTATTCGAAATGCCATTGGGTGCCCGGCTGCTTGCCCGCCTCGTCGCGCATCACCTTGGCGCCCGCGACCGCAATGTCGCGCACCTGCTCGCGGCTCATCCCGAAGACGATCTCGCGCCAGGCGGGGCTGACCGCGTTGTAGAGATGGACGATCGCGGCGTGCGCGCCCTCGAGGCTGGCAAAGCTGGTGCGGATCAGATCCTCGCGGCTCTGGGTCAGCACCTGGACCAGCACGTCCTCTGGAACGCGGCCCGAGCGCACCAGCCCGGCGATGAAGTCGAATTCGGTCTGTCCCGCACTGGGAAAGCCGACCTCGATCTCTTTTACTCCAATCTCGCACAGGAGGTCGAAAAAGCGGTTCTTCTTGTGCGCATCCATCGGGTCGACAATCGCCTGATTGCCGTCGCGCAGATCGGTCGAGAGCCAGCGCGGCGGGGCGGTGATGGTGCGGCTGGGCCACTGCCGGTCGGGCAGCACAATTTGCGGGAAGGGCGCGTATTTGCGGGCGGGATCGCTCAGCATGGGCATGGGGACGAACTCTGGAATAACGAAGATGGGAGACGGTCGGTTGCAGTCCCTTGGGCGTTCAGCGCGCCGTAAGCGGCGCGCGAACTGTCACGCCCAAGGGCGCATAAGTCGTAGCAGCAGGTCGGTCTCGCTTCGCATGCTTATGTCCATGCAGAACCGCGCCATGCTTGTAAAGCCATAGGCTTCGCGGCAGGACGGGTAACATTATGTCGCGGGCAGCAGATGACACGCGCCCGCTCCTGGGAGAGAACATGACCGAACACCGCACGCTCTACGAAACCATGGGTCTGATCCGCGTGGTCGCAATGGATCCCGAAGGCCGGGCCACGCTGGAATACGAGGCCAGAGAGGAGCAGTGCCATTCGGGCGGGGTGGTGCAGGGCGGTTTCGTCACCGGCTGGATCGATGCCGCGATGGCGCATGCGGCGATGGCGAAGAACGGGATGGGGATCGTGCCGATGTCGCTCGAGCTCAAGGTCAGCTTCTTCGCGCCCGCGCGGCCGGGCAAGGTGATCGCCGAGGGCTGGGTCGAGCGTCACGGGAAGCGCACCGGCTTCTACGAGGGCCGTCTGAAGGACGAGCACGGCACGGTGCTGGCCAAGGGGACCAGCACGATCCTGCTGGCGGACAAGAGCCGGGTCGAGGCTTCTGCGCAGGCGGCGCGCGCAGGCTAGCGCCCGCTAGCGCCAGCGCAGCCGGTCGGGGGTGAGCTGGTCGCTGCCGGTCACCCCCATCAGCCGCATCCCGCGCTCGATCTCGTCCTGCAGGATCGCCAGCGCGCGCTCGACCCCCTCCTGCCCCGCCGCCGCCAGCGCATAGAGATAGAGCCGCCCGCCCGAGGCCGCGGTCGCGCCCGAGCACAGGCTCTTGAGCACATGCGTGCCCCGCCGCACCCCGCCATCGCAGATGATCTCGATCTCGCCGCCGACCGCATCGACGATCTCGCGCAGCTGGTCGAAGGGGGCGCGGCTGCCGTCGAGCTGGCGTCCGCCGTGGTTGGAAACCATGATCGCATCCGCGCCGATCTCGACCGCGCGGCGCGCATCGCCCGCGCTCATGATCCCTTTCAAGCAGAAGGTCCCGCCCCAGTCCTGCCGGATCCGCGCCGCGGTGTCCCAGTCCATCCCGGTGTCGAGCATGGTGTTGAAATAGTCCTGGATGCTGACCGGCTTGCCGGTGCCCTCGACCACATGGCCGTCGAGATTGGGCAGGCGGAATTTCGGACCGAACACATAGCCCGCGGTCCAGCGCGGGCGGGTGGCGTAGCTCCACAGCGAGGAGGCCGAGAACCGCGGCGGGGTGGTGAAGCCCGAGCGCAGGCAGCGCTCGCGCTTGCCCGAGACGATGGTGTCCACCGTCAGCGCCAGCGCGTCGAACCCGCTAGCCTGGCAGCGCTCGATCATCGCCGCGTTGAGCCCGTTGTCCTTGTGGACATAGAGCTGGAACAGCTTCGGTCCCGCGGTCAGCGCCGCCACCTCCTCGATCGAATGCGTCGCCAAGCTGGAGATGCCGAACCACACCCCGAACCTGTCCGCCGCGCGTGCCACCGCGCGCTCGCCGTCGCGGTGGAAGGCGCGCTGCAGCGCGGTCGGGCTGAGCATCAGCGGCAGCGCGCTCCGGCGTCCCATGAGCGTGCAGGAGGTATCGATGGTCCCGACGCCCGCGAGGACATCGGGCACCAGATCGACATCCTCGAAGGCGGATGTGTTGCGCGCCTTGGTCAGCTCGTCGTCGGCGGCGCCGTCGATATAGTCGAACACCGGCCAGGGCAGGCGCTTTCGCGCCAGCCGCCGGAAATCCTCGATATTGTGGCAGTCGCCCGGACGCATCGCTCGGTCAATCCGCCAGCGCCGTCAAGCCCGCGAAGCTCACTGCTTTTCGAAGGCTACGCTGATCTTGAGATCGACCGCATCCGAGACCATCGGGATGGCGTAGCCGATGCCCCAGTTCGAACGGTCGATGGTGGTGGTGGCGGTGAAGCCGACCGTCTCCGCCTCGCTCATCGGATTGGCGCCCGCACCGCTGAACTCGGTCAGCAGCACGACGGGACCGGTCTTCCCGTTCATGGTCAGATTGCCCGCGATCAACGCGCGGGTCGCGCCGAGCTGCGTGACCTCGGTCGAGACGAAACGCGCCATCCCCGGTTCGGCGCCGAAGAAATCGGGGCTGCCGCCGTCCTTGCCCGGGCGCAGCAGGTGATCGCGCAGACCTGCGCTGGGCACCGCGACCGAGGCGATCGGGATCTGCACATCGACGGTCGCGTTCTCGATCGCCGAGGGATCAAGCGTCAGCGTGCCCGCGACATCGCCGAAGATGCCGAAATAAGGGTTGAAGCCAAAGTGATCGACGCTCCACTGCACCAGTGAATGCGACGGATCGGTGGTGTAGGTCCCCGCGGTGACCCGCGAGACGTCCATCTTGCCTGGCGTGGTCGCATCCTGCGCGGTCAGCCCAGTCAGGGCGAGCGTGGCGAGGCCGGTTGCGGCGACAGTGGTGAGGATCGTCTTGCGCATGATGGTATTTCCGGGAAGGATCGGTTGGCGAAGGGGATGACGACTGGCGGTGTATCTCTTGCGCGGCATAGTGGCTCGCAGGAGGGGGCTTGTCCACCCGGCCTTTGGTGTATCCGGGACCGCAGCGAAGCGGATTATCGGGTTGGTCCACTTGGTGTGGATGCGCTGTAGGTGCAGTCCCAGTGGATTTGGCACGAGACTGGCCTGCCGGGAAACGACCCATGTGTGGACGGCCCTCCGTTGGCAAGGTGCAAGAT
>CAXBFN010000005.1:0-246850 GCA_963975275.1 uncultured Erythrobacter sp.
AGCGGAGCAGACTACGTTCGACTCCGCCGTAGGTGGAGAGCCGTCCACGACATCATTTGCGGTCATGCCTGCATCAAGATAATTGGCAGGTAATGAAGCCGACCCATGGGGCATGCCATGACGACAGAACCGCGCGAAACCCTGTCCGAGATGACGAAGTTTTTGAACTTCGAGATCGAGGCGCTTGGACACCTCTTTCCGTTCGGCGACGGCAGCGACGGAATTCGTTACCACTTGCATGACGATCCGTCAGACGAACAAGAGCACCGCAATGCTGACGAGGCCTATGCGGCGCTTCGCGAGGCGGGCATTGAGATCGAACGAAGCGCTCTGGACGACTATCCTTGGGAGATCTGGGAGAAAAAGTGGCCAACGACTTGCTGGCTCGAAAGTGACCTCCCCAAGATGTTCGACGTTCTAAATCGCTTCGGTCATGGCATTTACGCGGTCTCTTATGAACCGCGTGGCGCTCTGCGCGGCCTGTATAGCGCTGCGTTCCGTGACGCGTGGAACCAAGCCGACCCACGCACCCGTCCCCCCGGTTGCGAGGCAGAGGATTTGAGTAAGAAAGCCTCGTCCGTAGTATTCCATGTTCGCCTGAACGAAGCAGTGTATCGAGAGGTCAAACTTGGCAGGTTAACTCTTCACGAGGCGGCTGAACGCGTCTCTGCGATACAGAGCGATGTTCGGGCGCGGTGGCCTAACAAAGAGACAGAGGCACGCTGGTTTCTTAACTTTCCCCGTATCGGAGCCCTCCCCAAATTCGGTGAGCCGCACGAGGAACTCCTGAAATGGGCGATCTGGAATGTGGTGAACAATGATGCCGAGAGGGCGAACTGACCGAGCGTGAGTGTCCGTTTTCCACCCAGAATAGCCATACCCGGCAGCTCGGCGCGATCCCGTTACCGGACTGGCAGCTGCGGCGGATTTGTCGCCGAAAGCCGAAATTCTGGTGCCGACCCATTTGCTGACATTGGCAGCGATCTGATTCTTGGGTTAGGCAGTCGCTCATGAGAGTTCGCTATCAGGAATGAGGATATTCGCGCTTCTCGCTGTAATCTTGCTGATTGCTGCCTACGGTTGGCGAGTCTCGATAACCGGAGAAGACGACGATCCGCCTTCGACTGATTGGTGTCCAGCTCCCGACACCTGCATCCCGGCTGCCGACATCGGTCGATACGGTGTTCCGGAATACGCGCTGTCGCAAAGCGCACTGCCAACCGAGTTCGCTATCCGTGGATTCACCGTCGATGGACTGACGCCTGAGGCGCTAGGGATCGCGATCTATCCCAAAGAGGGGCGCAATCTCAGCAATTTCGAGCTTGTCGAGACTGATGCCATCCCTGGCTTCGACCAGGTGAGATATGCCGAGAAATTCGGCAACCAGCATACGTGGCGTGGAATGGTTGGCTCGCGTGTGCGCAAAGGAGAACCCTTTTTCGCCGCCGACAACATTAAGTTCTTTTGTGTCGAGGCGGGGCGCTGCATCGTCCTTGTCCATGACGGTCGGTTCGAGGCGCAATTTGATATTGCTGAAGGCGAGGTCGGGAAATTGCCCGCTTACAGGGACCGGCTGTCGCAGGTTTTTGAGGGCTGGAGGGTAGAAGAGTGAGCGACGTGTAGGAAGAAGTAGCCCAAGCATAAGCGAGAGCGGAAGCCGGGGCCGGGCCGCTGCGCAAAGCGGGGATCAGCAAGAGGACTAACGTCGGTTTCCCACTCATCATCGGACGCCATATGCCGATGCAAAATCTGCCAGAAGCGGACCGTCAGCTACACCCGCCCGCAAAAACCGTTTTCCTACACACCCCCATCTGTGCCTTATGCTGGCGGATGACCCACCCGTACCCGCACCCGTCCGCCGCGCCCGCCTCTCCGCCCGCTCCCCGCGCGTCCCCTGCGCCCGCTCCCCGCGCGTCCCCTGCGCCCGCCCCTCCGCGCTCCAACGCCGACTATCGCTGGACCCCGGACAAGGCGCTGGCCTTCCTCGGCGCGCTGGCGGATTGCGGCAAGGTCGCGGCGGCGGCGCGGTGTGTGGGGATGACGCGGCAGTCGGCCTATCGGCTCAAGGCCCGCTCGGCGCTGGTGGCGCAGGCCTGGCCGCTGGCGCTCGCTGCGGGGCGCGAGCGGCGGGTCTTGCGGGGGCGGGGCGGTCCCTGGGACAACCGCGCAGCGCCAGGCGACGCGTCGCAAGGTGACAGTTCGCAAGGTTACGGTTCGCAAGGTTACAGGTCGCAAGGTGCCGGGCCGCAAGGTTACACCGGTGGAGCGGCATGGTGACGCCTCTGCGCCCGCAAGGCGACACTCGGCGCGGGCCAAGGTTACGCTTCGGCGCGCAAGGCGACGCTTTTCGCGCCCAAGGCGACACAATTGGGGCTTTTTGCCGCAGACCCTGTCCAATGTGTCAGACGGCGGCTATCGCACACGGCAACCGGCCATCCGGAAGCGGGCAGCGGGGAACCGGCCCGGCCGCTTCCGGGTTGGACCCGCATTCGCATCGTCCCCATCGTCCCCCTCGGCGATGGCCCAAGAACAGATGGCCCAGCAACAACGGAGCACCCGCCGCCTCATGGATATCCAGTTCAACACCGACAATTCCCTCACCCACGTCTCGGGCGTCGCCGAGCGGGTCGAGGCGCATCTGCGCGAGCGGCTCGCCCGGTTCGAGGAGCGGCTGACCCGGCTCGAGGTGCATGTCGGCGACACCAATGGTCCCAAGGGCGGGCCCGAGGACATCGCCTGCACCATCGAGGCGCGGCCGCGCGGCGGTGCGCCGCTCAGCGCCAGCGCCGAGGCTGCCGATGTCGATGCGGCGGTGCGTTCGGCCTCGTCCAAGCTGGTCACCGTGCTCGACCGCCATTTCGGCAAGTCCGACCGGCACGGGCGCTGAGCGCGGGCGATGGCGGATCTCTATCTCAAGGCGCTCGAATCCGAACGCAAGAAACTGTGGGCGACCTGCCGGCTCAAGGGCCTGCCGCGCGATTCGATGGAACGCCAGCGGATCGCGATGATCGACGAGGACATCGCGGCGCACAAGGCGAAGCAGGCTCAGCCCAAAGCCAAGCCGGAAAAGAAATGAGCGCGCGGCTGGCTTCCGGTGGAGCCGGCCGCGGCGCGGAAACTCAGCCGTTCTTCATGTTCTCCAGCCCCTTGATCCCGCCGGGCTTGGTGCTGGGGTTGGAGGCGTTCTGCTTGGGGCCCTTGTCGGCCTTGGGCTTGCGCGTCTCGCGGCTCTTCTTCTGTTGGCCTTTGGCCATGGCTCGTTCCAATCGGGCGGAATGCCCGCCGCCGGTCTACGCCGCTTGGCGAGCCAAGTCACAGGAAACCGGCAGGAAAATGCGTTTCCCAGAACTGCCGCGGGATCGGGCGCGGGAACGCGATGGCAAGAGGAGCGCTTGGGCTTGATGAAACATTATGCGCTGCTGCTCCCGCTCGTCCTGCTCGCCGCCTGCGCGCCCGAAGCGGAGGAGCCTGCCGCCGATGAGACGGCGGTCGCCGCCACCGAGCCTGCGGTGCCGGAACCCGCCGCGCCGGAACCCGGGGCAGTGGATTCCGACACGCTCACGCTCGCCGGCCTAGGCGATCTTCGGATCGGCGAGCCGATCCCCACGGGCAGCAGCTTCGCCTCGCGCGGCGCGCAGATCCCCGGCACCACCTGCCGCACCGTCAGCTCGCCCGACTATCCCGGTGTCCACGCCATGACCGTCGACGGCGAGGTCCGCCGGATCACCGTCTCGGACGATTCCGCGGTGACGCTGGCCGAGGGCATCGGCGCTGGCGCCAGCGAGGCCGAAGTCCGCGCCGCCTTCCCGGGTTTCGAGGAGAGCCCGCACAAATACCTCGCCGCGCCCGGCAAATATCTCACCCAGCCGGGCGACGACCCGCGGCTCCATTTCGAGATCGACACCGACGAGACGGTCAGCCTGATCCACGTCGGCGTGCAGCCCGAACTGACCTGGGTCGAGGGCTGCGCCTGAGAATAAGCTTCGGCCTTTCCGCAGCTTAACAAAGGTTGTAAAAGGCCGGGCGCCATAATTTCGCCTTTTTCGGAACCACCCCCGGTCTGAGCCGTAGGTGGGCCGAGGGCGCGGACAACACGCCGCATATCGGCCGACCGCGCCACCCTCCGAGAGAAGGAAAATTTCCATGAACAAGTTCGCAATTGCACTCGCCTCCGCCGCCTCGCTGGCGATCGTCGCCTGCGCCGAAGAGCCCGCCGATACCACGGCGATGGACGACGCCGCCATGGCCGACCAGATGGCCAATGACGATGCCGCCATGGTCGGCGCGACCGACAACATCGTCGAAGTCGCACAGGGCAACCCCGATTTCTCGACGCTCGTCTCGGCCGTCACCACCGCCGAGCTGGGTGAGACGCTTTCGGGCGAGGGTCCCTACACCGTCTTCGCTCCGACCAACGCCGCCTTCGACAAGATCCCGCAGGCGACCCGCGACGAACTGATGAGCGAAGCCGGCCGTGAAGACCTCACCAACATCCTGACCTATCACGTCGTCGAAGGCGAAACGATGGCCGCCGCTCTTACCGCGGCGATCGAAGGTGCGGGCGCGGATGGTTACGAGCTCACCACCGTGAACGGCGCCACGCTGACCGCCACCATGGACGGCGGCAACGTCGTGCTGACCGACGCAGCGGGCAACACCGCCATCGTCACCGGCACCGATGTCGACGCCTCGAACGGCGTGATCCACTCGATCGATACGGTGCTGATGCCCGAGTAATCGGCGCCTACACGGCACCGACGACAAATCGACACCAAGGGCGGGTCCTGCTTCGGCAGGGCCCGCGTCTTGCGTTTCGGCCCCGGGCAGGACAATTGCCGGTGCCAGCGCAGACCAACGACGAGGACCCGGCATGCCGACAGATCGCACTTTTCCCGCCCCGCTTCTGCGCCGCGGGCTCGCGCTGGCAGCGCTGCCGCTGCTGCTGGCCGCCTGCCAGAACGGCGCGGGCGCCGAGCGTTCGGTGGAGAGCTACGACGGGATCGCGTCCGACGAGACGGTCCATTTCACCGGCACCGAACCCTTCTGGGGCGGGCAAAGCGCCGGCGGCACGCTGACATACAGCACACCCGAAAATGTGGATGGCCGCACCATCTCGGTCCAACGCTTCGCCGGCAACAACGGCCTGTCGATCGCGGGCGACCTCGAGGGAGATGCGTTCGATCTGGTGGTGACACCGGGAGAATGCTCGGACGGGATGAGCGACCGGACCTATCCTTTCGTCGCAACGCTGCAGATCGGCGAAGAGACCCGCTTCGGCTGCGCCTGGACCGATCGGACGCCCTTCGAAGGCAGCGAGGCGCCATGACCATGCCGATGAGCGAGAGTGCGGAATGAGGGCGGTTCCCGACCTCCCGCGCTGGCTCGGCCTGGCAGGTCTGTTGCCGCAGATCGGTCTGGTCGCCGCGCTCTTTGCAGGACCGCCGGAGTGGCATGAGCCCGCGGCGCTGCTCGCCTATCTCTACGCCGGCCTGATCTTCGCCTTTCTGGGCGGGACCTGGTGGGGGATCGCCGCCTGCGCGCCCGCGGCGCACCGCCGCCGGACCCATGGCTGGGTGTGGGTGGCGGGGGTGCTGCCCAGCCTGATCGCCTTCGCCGGGCTCGCCCCGCCACTGCTCGGCGCAATGCCGCTCGAACCCTCGCTCGTCGCGCTGGGTGGCGGCCTGCTGATCAGCCCCGCACTCGACGCGCGGCTCGGGGCGCTGGCGCCGCGCTGGTGGATGGCTCTGCGGCTGCCGCTGTCTCTGGGGCTGGGCGCGCTGACGATCGCCGCCGCGCTGGCCTAATTCTTGCGAGCGATCCCGGCGCGTTCGAGCTCGGGTCGCAACCGCCCGGTCAGCCAAAGCCACCACATCTTGAAGTCGGCACCCAGGCTCCACAGCGGATAGGTGAAGGTGGCGGGGCGGTTCTTCTCGACCGTGAAATGCGCGATCCAGGCGAAGAAATAGCCCGCCAGCGGCATCGCGAGCAGCAGCAACCAGCGCCCGCTCAGGAGCGCCGCCAGAGCGAGCAGCGCCACCAGCGTGGTGCCGATATAATGCAGCGCCCTGGTCCGCGCCTGCGCATGCTCGCGCAGGTAGTGGGGCCAGAATTCCGCGAAGGTCGTGTAGAGGCGCGTCATGCCCGGATAATGGGGGGAACCTGCTGGCGGGTCAATCGTCCAACCCTGGTCTGGTGGATCGCAATCGGGGAACGAAAACCGCCCCAAACCGTGAACCAACAAATGATAAGTGCAGATTTCAAGCAGAGCGACCCAGACACCGGACAGGACGGGAACCGTGAAGAACGATAGCGACGATCCGAGACCAACCCGGCCAGCGCAGACCTATACAGCTTTCGACGAGCCGAGCGATCGCATCGGGGTCGAACACGCGGCGGATGCCTTTCCCGGCTCGCCCGGCATGCTGTTCAAGCAGGCGATGGCGCAGACCCGGATGTCGATCTGCCTCACCGACCCGCATCTCGACGACAACCCGATCGTCTTCGCCAATCGCGCCTTTCGCGAACTGACCGGCTACGAGGATAGCGAATTGATCGGCCGCAACTGTCGTTTTCTGCAAGGGCCCAAGACCGATCCCGCACCGGTGGCGGCCATGCGCGAGGCGATCGCCAACGAGGACGTGGTGATCGTCGAGATGCTAAACTACCGCAAGGACGGCTCGACCTTCTGGAACGCGCTGCATCTGGGGCCGATCTACGACGAGGACGGCAAGCTCGCCTATTTCTTCGGCAGCCAGTGGGACGTCACCGATCTGCGCGTCGCCCGCGCCGAAGAGCAGCACGCCCGGATGATGGCGCGCGAATTGTCGCACCGGATGAAGAACATGTTCGCGGTGATCTCGGGCATCGTCAACGTCACCGGACGGATGCGCGGGGTTCAACGCGAGGCGGCCGAAATCAACGATCGCATCCAGGCGCTAGGCCGCGCCTATGAGACCACGCTAGACGATGCCGCCAGCGGCACGATCGAGATTGGCAACGCGATCCATGCGATTCTCGATCCCTATGGCCGCAAGGGCGCGCCGCTCGAACTGCGCGGCAATGGCGCGCGGGTGCCGTTCTCGGTGGTCTCGATCGTCGGGCTGGTCCTGCACGAACTGGCCGCCAACGCGACCAAATACGGGGCCTGGATCAACGAGACGGGGTCCGTCACCGTGGACTGGAACTCGCCGGCGCCCGACGAGACCCTGGTCATCGAATGGCGCGAGCGCGGCGGGCCGCCGATCGATCCCGGCAGCATCGCGGCGGGTACGGGCAGCGCCATCGTCGACCGGATCCTGCGGACTGCATCGGGCACGATCGAACGCAATTGGGACCCGAAAGGGTTCGAAGCGATTGTATCCATACCGCTACGAGGGTGAGAACGACACTTGGCCGAGACCCACACCATTCTGCTGGTAGACGACGAGCCGCTGATCCTGATGGATCTGGAGATGGCTGCCGAAGACCGCAGTCTCGGCTATCTGAGCGCTCCATCGGTGGAACGTGCACTGGCACTGATCGAGACCGGTGATCCGGCGATCGATCTGGCCGTACTCGATTTTACCCTGCTCCACGGCACCGACTGCCTGCCGATTGCGCGCCGGCTCCAGCAATTGGGGATTCCCTTTATCGTCCATTCGGGCGATCTCGATCGCAGCGAGAAGGGGTTGGGCGACCTCGACGCCGTGCTGGTGCAAAAGCCCGCGCATTCCGACAAGGTGATCGCGGCGGCGCTGGTCGAGATGAAGGCCAGCGGCGACCGACCGCGACCGCTCGCCGCCTCGTAACCCAACCCCCGCCGGATCAGAACAGGCCAGGCACTTCGCGCTGCGCTGCGGTGGGGCGATCGGGCTGGAGCAGAACCCGCCGATCGCCTGCGCCCTGCACACCGCGGGCCATCCCGCCGGCAATTGCCGTGCAGCTGCGGCCGGCAAGGAAATCCAGTGCGACGCTGACCGAAGCTTCGGCCGGATCGCCGAGCTGGTTGAAGATGCCATCGTTCGCCGCGCAGGTGTTGGACACGACCGACGCGAGACCGGTGAAATACTCGCCTTG
This sequence comes from uncultured Erythrobacter sp., assembly GCA_963975275.1. Classification (GTDB taxonomy): domain Bacteria; phylum Pseudomonadota; class Alphaproteobacteria; order Sphingomonadales; family Sphingomonadaceae; genus Qipengyuania. Next base: position 8,056 of record CAXBFN010000005.1, read on the forward strand.
ATCGGCCGCATTGGTGGTCTTGAAGGTCACCGCACGCAAACGGTCGTCGCATGCCGACCGGTCGAAGGCGAACTGCCCTACGGGCTTGCCGTAGGTATTGGTCCCCACCAGCGCGAGATTGGTGCCGAGGTAGGGAATGAAGGAATTGGTCACCAGTTCGCTCGCCGAGGCCGTGCCGCCGCGCCCGATCACCGCCACCTTGGTGGCCGCAATCGCCTGCGGCTGGGCGGCGAACAGATCGACCTCGTTCTCTGCGGCCTTGGAGGGGCGCAGGATGGTCTTGCTGAAGACCTGGCCTCCGCGGCCCCGGGCCATCAGATCGCCCAGCAGTTCGGCCACCGAAACCAGCCCGCCGCCATTGTAGCGCAGGTCGAGGATGACCCGGTCGATCCCGGCGTTGCGGAACTGCTGGAAGGCGGCGCGCAGCTGCGGGCCGGCGTCCTCGACGATGAAGGTGCGCAGATTGATATAGCCGACCTGGCCGGTGCCATCGTTGAGGATTTTTACGCCGTAACGGTCGGAGATGGGGTCGAGCGCGAAATCGGCTTTGGTGATGGTCGCACTGCGTTCCACGCCGCCGGCATCGCGGAAGCCGAGCGTCCGGCTGACGCCCGGATCCGAGGGACCGAGTGCATTGATGACCGCATTGGGTCCGCCAGACGCCATCAGGCTGGCAATACTCGTGCCATCGATCGACAGCAGTTCGGTCCCGCGGTCGATCCCAACGGGAAGGGCGGGTGCGTTCTCGAAGGATTCCAGCACGAAAACGCGGTTGGCGCCGGTGTCGTAGCCGAAGCGTACGCCGAAGCCGGCGCTGGATCCGCTGTTGATCAGCTCGTTCTCTTCCTTGATCGACGTAATGTAGGTGAAGCCCCGGTCCCTCGATTGCGCCCGCGCAGGAGCGACCAGTGCATCGATGTAGCTTTGCAGATCGGAATAGGCGGCCGGGTTGACGTTGCTGGCCAGCAGGTCGGGGAAAAGGTACCATTCGTCGAGGACGTCGCGGACGAACTGCTGGCGATTGGCGAGCGAGCAGGGGTCGTTGGCGGTGCCGCCACCCGAGGTTCCCGGTGTCCCCCCGCCGCCGCCGGCGACCGGGGCGCTCGGCGAGCCGCCGCCTCCGCAGGCGGCGAGCGAGAGCGCGAGCGTCGTGGACAGAAGCGTACGTGCGATGGTCATGGGGTGCGACTCCGGGAAGATGGCGGCACGATGCCGTAACGAGGCCAGATCAATCCGGAGGCCGTGAAAACAGCTCCCGACTGCCGGCATTAGTGCCAAACGCCGGAGTGCTAGGCAAGTTTGCACTGCATTCGCGACCGAATGTGCGGGATTCCGGGCAAAAGCCGTGCATATTTGCGCGCAGGGCATGGTCTCGTGGCAAGAGGACGGTCACAAGGACCAGATGAATCGAAGGAATTTCGCATGAGTAGCGCTGCATGGCTGGATAGCGCAGTCGGGGGAAGCAAGCCCACCGGTGACCTGGTCATCGCGCGTGTCGGTTCCGAGCAGACGTTCGGAAAGTCCGGGTTCTCGCTCAAGAGCCCGGCGTTCGAACACGGCGGCGAGCTGGATCCCAGCTTCACCGCCTGCGAGGAAGCTTCCGTCGCGCCGCCGCTGGAATGGACCGCGCCCCCGCCGGGGTCGCAGGAACTCGTCCTGATCGTCGAGGATGTGGACGGACCCGAGGGCAAGCCCAATCTGCACTGGCTGGTCTGGGGTCTGGCGCCGCAGCGCGGCAAGCTGCTCGAGGGCGAGGCGCCGCCGCGCACCGGCAAGAATGCCGCCGGCAATTCCGAATGGCTGCTGCCCAACCCGCCGATCGGCGAGGAGCACCGCTACGTGTTCCAGCTGTTTGCGCTCGACCTGCCGCTGACCACGATGCCCGGAGCGAAGATCGAGCAGCTGATCAAGCAGATCGAAGGCCATGTCACGGCCTGCGCTGTGCTGACCGGCCGGTTCGAGGGTCATGAGGTCGAGGATTTGGATCTCGCCGACGATCTCTGAGAAGATTACCCGGAGGCCGGCGTGCCGGCACCGGAATACAAGCAAGACTGACTGAGAAAGGAACTACAATGGCTGGTAAGAACAACGCCCTTCAGAAACCCGTGACGCTGACTCCCGAACTGGAGAATGTGGTCGGCAAGGGTCCGATGACCCGGGCCCAAGTGACCTCGAAGGTATGGGAGCACATCAAGGCTCACGATCTGCAGGATTCCAAGGATCGCCGCATGATCAACCCCGACGAGAAGCTCGGCGCGGTGATCGGCAAGGAGCAGATCTCCATGTTCAAGATGACGGGCGCCGTCTCGAAGCACATGAGCTGAACGGGTTACCGGCGGCGGAAGGGCCAGTCCAGGACGCCGCCGGTCCACAGCGCCAGCCACACCAGCAGTGGCTGCGCAAACATTCTCGGGATGTGATAGCCGAGGCCAAGCCCGCAATCGCTACGCGCCATGTCGAGCGCAAAGTGGTTGATATTGGCAGGGAAGACGAGGGCGGCGTAAAGCGCCAGCCCGATCCCACCCGCTCGGCGCAATCTCGCAGACCAAGGCTGCGCGAGCGCCGCCGCACCGAGCAGTTCGGCGAGGCCGGTCCAGAGGACCACGGCCTCGGGCTGCCAGACCCAGCTCGGCATGATCTCCAGAAACGGTTCGGGCGCGGAGAGGTGGATAACGCCTGCTACGGCGTAGAACGCCGCCAGCACCCAGCGCAGCACCGGGCGGGCGCTCAATCCGAGCGGCCGATGCGATAGGGGCCGACGGGAGCTTTGAGCGGCTTGCCCTTCCAACTGAGCGTTATCGCTCCGCTATGAAGCAGTTCATCCGCCGCGCGATGGACATGAGGCATGGCACCGCGCCAGTCTGCTCCCGCCCCAGCCATGAGCCGGGCCGCTTCGCTGGGACAGATGGTGGCGCCCTGAGCGCGAGCCCCGAGTAGGATGCGGATGGCTCCCTGAGCCTCCTCGGCCGATCCGCGGGTCAATCGTCCTCGTCGACATGGTCGGGAAGGCCGTCGAGATCGGTCGAGGCGTAGTCTTCCAGTTCGTCCTCGGACATGGAATCGTACATCTGCTTCGATGCGCCCTGCAGGTCCGAGACCTTGGTGTCGCCGCGCTTGGCGGAAAGGGCCGCGCCTGCGGCACGCTGCTGAGCTTTGGATTGGGCTGGCATTAGCTGTTCTCCGCTTGAAGTTCGCTGCCAAGCTTGAGGACCTTGTCGCCATCGTCCTGCACGATCAGATACGCGGGATTGTCGCTGTCGCCGTTTCTGGTGATCTCGCTGCCCTTGAGGGTGCGGGTCACATCGCGCTCGAAGCGCTCGTCTATCTGGCCGGTCCCGGTTCCGCTGCCCCAGTTCCACCGGACGTGCTGGCCGGTACGGAAGCTGTTCGATTGGCTCATCTCGGATCTCCGCTTGGTGCAGAAGATCAATCGCTCCGAGGCGCCCGAGGTTCCGAAGCCGGCGGTCGTCCGGTTCAGACGCCCGCCGACCAGGCGCTCAATTGTCGACCGTATCGAGCGGTGTTTCGGGTTCTTCGCCCGGCGATTCCATCTCGGTCACATCTTCGCCGATGATGGAATCGGTCTGATTGCCTTCTTCCTGGTCCATGGCAGATTCCATGGTGCCGCTGACCGTCGCCTCTTCCTCGACATCGCCCTGCGTTGCCGCGCCGAACATCCAGATCGCCGAGAGCAGCACGATCGCTCCTAGCAGGCTGATTACCAGCACCCAACGAACCACGCCTTCCTTCGACCCGCCGCTGGCTTCGGTCTCGGAGACGTGGGTTTCGTTACCATCATTGTGCATTGAAATTCGCTCCTGCTTTCGTACTCGGTGCGTACCGGCATTAGCCTACGCAGGCCGCACCAACAATGTTCCCTTTGGGCGCCAGCGTCAATCGCGCAGCAACTCGTTGATCGCGGTCTTCTCGCGGGTGCGGGCGTCGACCGTCTTGACGATCACCGCGCAGGCCAGCGAGGGTCCGCCCCCGTGCTCTTTGGCGGCAGCGGGCAGCGTGCCGGGCACCACCACCGAATAGGGCGGCACCGCGCCGCGCGTTATCGTTCCGGTGGCGCGATCGACGATCTTGGTCGACTGGGTGATGAAGACCCCCATCGCCACCACCGATCCTTCGCCGACGATCACCCCCTCGACGATCTCCGAACGCGCGCCGATGAAGCAATTGTCGCCGATGATGGTCGGGTTGGCCTGCATCGGCTCGAGCACGCCGCCGATCCCCGCTCCGGCCGAGATGTGGCAGTTCTCGCCGATCTGCGCGCAGGAACCGATCGAGGCCCAGGTATCGACCATGGTCCCCTTGCCGACATAGGCGCCGATGTTGACGAAGCTGGGCATCAGCACGCAGCCCGGCGCGATATAGGCGCCCTGGCGCGCGATGGCGCCTGGAACCACGCGAAAGCCCGCTTCGATGAAGCGCGCATCGTCCCAGCCGGCGAATTTGCTCGGCACCTTGTCGAAGGCCGGGTGGCCTGCAGAGCCGCCTTCCATGACGCGGTTCTCGTTGAGCCGGAACGACAGCAGCACCGCCTTCTTGAGCCATTGGTTGACCGTCCAGCCGCCATGGCCGTCGGGCTCGGCCACGCGCGCCTCGCCGCTGTCGATCAGCGCCAGCGCAGCATCGACCTGTTCGCGCACCGCACTGCTCTGCGGGGTGATCGCGGCGCGATCCTCCCAGGCCTGTTCGATGGCGGCGGCGAGTTGCTGGGTCATGGCGGACCTGTCCTTGGTCGTTGGAATGTCGGGCGCGGTGTTAGGGGGCGGAGCGGCGGCGGGCAAGTCGCGAGCCCGCCTTGCTTCGCTTGCCGCGACCGAGGAACCCGACATGCTGTGCCGTTAACGGACCGGCCATGGTTTCGCGGCTAATTTGTCCGGCGAAAGGGTTTGCAGATGTCCACCGATTCAAGACCTTCGGCCAATTTCCTCGTCGGGGTTGCGCTGGCTCCGCTTGCGCTGCTGGCCGCATGCGGCGGTGGCGGCGGTTCGGGCGGGATATCCAGCACACCGACACCGCAGCCGACCCCGACCCCTGCGCCCACTCCTACTCCGGCGCCCACCCCGACCCCGACTCCCACGCCGGTCTCGAGCTTCAACACCGAGGAGTTGCGGCTCTCGGACGGACCCGAACAGCACGGCGCGGTGACGGCTTGGTCGCGAGGGGCCACCGGCCAGGGTTCGCTCATCGCGATCGTCGACACCGGGATCGACAGCGACAGTCAGGAATTCATCGGCCGGATCCATCCCGATTCGCGCGATGTCGCCGCCGATCGCGGGTTCGAGGCCGAGGACGACCATGGCACCAATGTCGCGCTGGTGGCTGCGGCGGCGCGCGACAACAGCGGGGTCCTCGGGATTGCCTTCGACGCGAACCTGCTCGTGCTGCGGGCGGATCGGGTCGGCAGCTGCGCCACGGACACGCCCGAAGACACCGCGCTCGGCTGCAATTTTCTCGACAATGACATCGCCACCGGGATCGACCAGGCGGTGACCTCGGGGGCGACGGTCGTCAATCTCAGCCTTGGCGGCGGCAATCCGGGTGCGCGGGTGCTCGCAGCCGTGACGCGCGCCGCTGCCGCGGGAGTCGTGATCGTGGTGGCAGCGGGCAATGGCGGCGATGGCAGCGCGAGCGATGTCGATCCCGGTCAACCGACCGATTTTGCCCGCGGCATCCGCGAGGCAGGGGGCGACAATGTCATCATCGTCGGTTCGATCGATGAAGGGTTCCAGTTGTCGAGCTTCAGCCAGCGCGCCGGCAGCCAGGCGGACTGGTATCTCACCGCGCGCGGAGAACGCATTTGCTGCGTCTATGAGAACGGGGAGGTCTTCGTCGGCCAAGATGCGGACGGGAGCTTCCGACTGCTGTTCTCGGGTACCAGTTTCGCCGCGCCGCAGGTTGCGGGTGCGGTGGCGCTGCTCAGGCAGGCCTTCCCCAATCTGACCGGGCGCCAGATCGTCGAGATCCTGCTCGATTCCGCCCGGGACCTCGGAGCGACGGGCGCCGACAGCACCTATGGGCGCGGCGGACTCGATATCGCCGCCGCCTTCGCACCCAGCGGCACCACCACTCTGGCAGGCGGGACCACGGTGGTTCGTCTCGGCGAGACCGCAGCGGTCGGGTCCGCCGCGATGGGCGACGCCTTCGCCTCGCCCCAGGGCCTGCAGGGCGTGCTGCTCGACCGATATCGCCGTGCCTATCAGTTCAACTACGGCACCGGACTGCGCGGCGCGGTGCCCGAGTACAAGCTCCACGGGGCGCTCCAGCAGGGCCGACAACACCTCGCGCTGGGCAACGGAGCGCTTATGCTGGCCTTTACCATCGAGGAGCAGCGGTTCCACACCCAGGGCGCAATGGCGCGGCAGCTCGATCTCACCGCCAGCGATGCGGAAGGCGCACGGGTGCTCGCCGCGCGCATGCTCGCGCGGATCGCGCCGGACCTGGAGGTCGGCTTCGCACTGCGCGAGGGGATGCAAGGTCTGACCGCCCAATTGCAAGGCGCTTCGCGGCCCGCCTTTCTGATCGCGCGCGACGCCACCGGCGAGATGGGTTTTGCAGCCAGCAGCGACGCCGGGTTCGCGCTGCGCCAGCAGCTGGGCGGCTGGGGACTGACCGCGAGCGCCGAAACCGGCGAGGCCTGGCTGGGCAATTACCGCGGCGAACGCGAACTGCTCCGCGGTCCGCGCGAAAGACATGCGACGCGCAGCTTCGGCCTCTCCGCCGACCGCGAGTTCGGTGCGCTCGACACGGTGTTCGGCATCACGTGGCTGCAGGAGGATGCGACCATGCTCGGCGCATTCATCAACGAAAGCTTCGGCGCCAGCGGTGCGGACACGCTCTTTCTCGATACCGCCACCTCGGTCGATCTTTTGGACGACTGGCAATTGGGGGCGAGCTATCGCCACGGCTTCACCAGCCCGCGTTTGAGCGGTCTGGTGGCAGCCGGCTCGCGCTTTCAGAGCAATGCCTGGTCGCTGGACCTGTCGCGCGGCAACCTTTTCGCCAGCGGCGACAGCTTCGGCCTGCGTCTCGCTCAGCCGCTGCGGGTGACGGGGGGCGGGATCGATATCCTGCTGCCGGTGAGCTACGACTATGCGACCGAAACCGCCGGCTTCGGTACGCGCCGCCTCTCTCTAAGCCCCACCGGGCGCGAGACGGTGGGCGAGATGAGCTGGCGCGGCCCCCTTGCCAGCGGGTTCGCCAGCGCCAGCCTCTACTATCGTACCGATCCGGGCCATTACACCGCAGCGCCCGACGATGCGGGCGTCGCAGTCACTTGGCGGCGGTGGTTTTAGAGTCTGACGACTTTGGATTGACCCGCCTTGTTGCTCCTCCCCCTTGAGGGGGAGGTTGGGTGGGGGTGTACCACGCCAATGGCCTGGACGCGCGCCTGCGGCGCGCTCCCCCCCCCCCCCCCCCCACCCCCGGCCCCTCCCCGCGGGGAGGGGAGATGATGCTGTCTCTGCCCGATCTAGGCGGGCATCCCCGCCTGAAGCGCGAATTCGTGCGCCCGCTGGACCAGCGGAACCACGCGTTCGCTCATTTCCTTGGCATGAGCGGATGAAGCGGTACCGTCGATCACCCGCTTCTTGATGCCCTGGATGATGCCCGCTAGCCGGAACAGATTGTAGGCGAAATACCAGTCCATCGGCGGAACAGGAAAGCCGGTGCGCGCGACATAGCGCTCCACCGCTTCGTCCTGCGACGGGATACCCAGTTCAGCGAGATCGAGACCCTGTAGTCCGGCGCGGCCATCGCCCGGATTGTGCCAGTTGAGCATCAGATAGCTGAAGTCGGCGATCGGATCACCCAGAGTCGACAATTCCCAGTCGAGCACTGCCAGCACCCGCGAAGCATCCTTCTCGAAGATCATGTTGTCGAGCCGGTAGTCGCCATGGACCACGGAGGACTGATGCTGCGGCGGGATCGTCTGCGGCAGCCATTCGATCAGCCGGTCCATCTCGGGAATGGTGCCGGTTTCGGACAGCTTGTACTGCTTGGACCAGCGGCCGATCTGGCGTGCGCAGTAATCCTGCGATTTGCCGAAATCGCCAAGGCCGATGGCGTCGGGGTCCTGCAGATGCAGATCCGCCATCGTGTCGATCATGGAATTGTAGATCGCGCGGCGTTCCTCGGGGCTGCTGCCGGGCAGCGCGCCGTTCCACAGGCTGCGCCCGTCGGCGAGCCCCATGACGAAGAACATCGCGCCGACGACTTCGCGATCCTCGCACAGGCCATAGGTCCTCGGCACCGGGAACCCTGTCGGCCCGAGCGCCGCCATCGCCTTGTATTCGCGATCCACCGCATGCGCGCTGGGGAGCAGCTTGCCGAAGGGCTGGCGGCGCAGGACGTAGGACTTGGCCGGTGTGTCGATCCGGTAGGTCGGGTTGGATTGCCCGCCCTTGAACTTGGAATATTCGATCGGCCCCGCGAAGCCTTCGACATTCGCCTCGAACCATTCGGTCAAGCGCTCGAGGTCGAGCCTGTCGTTGTCGGCCACTTCGACGGTGCCGACCATCTCCTTGTCGAAATCGATATCCATCAGTCGAACACGATCACGCTGCGTGCGGAATGGCCGTTGCGCATGGTGTCGAACCCCTTGTTGATGTCCTCCAGCGCAATCCGTTCGGAGATGATCGTGTCGAGATCGAGCAGCCCGCGCAGGTAGAAATCGACCAGCCGCGGCAGATCCACCGGGAAACGGTTCATCCCCATGATCGCGCCCTGGAGCTTCTTGCCGCTGAGCAGGTCCATCGCGCCAAGCCCGACCTTGCAGTCCAGCGGCATCATGCCGAGGATCGTGGCGGTGCCGCCGCGGCGCAGGATCTTGACCGACAGATCGGCGCTGGCCTGGCGGCCGACCGCTTCGATCGCGTGATGGACGCCGCCGCGCGAGATCTTCATGACCTGCTCGACCGCATCCTCCGCCATCGCATCGATGGTGTGGGTCGCGCCGAGCACCTTGGCGAGATCGCGCTTCTCGGGGATCGGATCGAGCGCGATGACCTGGCCCGCACCGGCGATCCGCGCAGCGTTGATCGCGGCGAGACCGACTCCGCCGCAGCCGATGACCGCGACCGATTCGCCAGGTACGACCGAACAGGCGTTAAACACCGCGCCCGCGCCGGTCGTCACCGCGCAGCCGATCACCGCCGCCCGATCGAGCGGCATGTCCTTGTCGATCGCGACGCAGGCATGTTCATGGATCAGCATCTGTTCGGCGAAGGCCGAGAGGTTGAGCATCTGCGCGACCGTCTCGTCGCCTCCGGCACGGGTGATGCGCGGTCCCTGGGTCTGGTTGCGGCGGGTGTCGGCACCCATGCACAGCGCCATCCGGCCGGTGACGCAGAACTCGCAGTGACCGCAGAAAGCCGAGAGGCAGGTGACCACATGGTCGCCCGGCTTGACCGTCTTGACCTCGGAACCGACCGCGCGGACCACGCCAGCCGCCTCGTGTCCCGGGATCGCGGGCATGGGGTGCGGATAGGCGCCGTCGATGAAGTGCAGGTCCGAATGGCACAGCCCGCATGCCTTGGTGTCGATCAGCACTTCGTGCGGCAGCGGATCGGCGAGTTCGACCTCGCCGATCGTGAGCTTGCCGACCTGCTCGAGTATTGCAGCCTTGGCCATCAGCGGGTCGCTCCCATGTCGCCGGAACTCAACCGATCGTCTCCGCGCGCCGGGCCCTTGCCATCGCGCAGCGCGTTGGCGCTGGGACCTTCCTGCGGTGCATGCTTGGCGAACTCCATCCGCGCGATCGAGCGGGCGTGGACCTCGTCGGGACCGTCCGCCAGCCGCAGCGTGCGCTGATGGGCGTAGGCATTCGCAAGCCCGTAGTCGTTCGAGACGCCGCCGCCGCCATGCGCCTGGATCGCATCGTCGATGATCTTGAGCGCCATATTGGGCGCCTGGACCTTGATCATCGCGATCTCCTGCTTGGCGCTCTTGTTGCCGACCTTGTCCATCATGTCGGCGGCCTTGAGGCACAGCAGGCGGGTCATGTCGATGTCGATCCGGGCGCGCGCGACGCGTTCCTCCCATACCGAATGCTTGTAGATCGGCTTGCCGAAGGCTTCGCGTTCCTGGAGCCGGCGGCACATCTTCCCGAGCGCTTCCTCGGCGACGCCGATCGTGCGCATGCAATGATGGATCCGGCCCGGGCCGAGGCGGCCCTGCGCGATCTCGAAGCCGCGGCCTTCGCCCAGCAGCATGGCCGAGACGGGGACGCGCACGTCCTTGAGCTCGACTTCCATATGGCCGTGCGGAGCGTCGTCGTAACCGAACACCGGCAGGTGGCGCAGGATGTTCACGCCCCTGGCGTCGTTGGGCATCAGGATCATCGACTGCTGCGCATGGCGCCCGGCATTGGGGTCGGTCTTGCCCATCACGATCGAGACCTTGCAGCGCGGATCGCCGAGGCCCGAGGACCACCATTTGCGGCCGTTGATGACGTATTCGTCGCCATCCCGTTCGATGCGGGTCTCGATGTTGGTTGCATCTGACGAAGCGGTGAAGGGTTCGGTCATGAGGAAGGCGGAGCGGATCTCGCCGTTCATCAGCGGGGTGAGCCACTGCTCCTTCTGCTCGCGCGTGCCGTAGCGGTGGAACACTTCCATATTGCCGGTGTCGGGGGCCGAGCAGTTGAACACCTCGGAGGCGAAGCCGATCTTGCCCATTTCCTCGGCGCAAAGCGCATATTCGAGATTGGTCAGGCCCGGGCCCTCGAAGTCGTAGGTATCGTCGACATGGTGGTGGCCATCGTTGCGTGGCGGCATGAACAGGTTCCAGATGCCCTGCTCCTTGGCCTTGGCCTTGAGCTCCTGCACCACCGGGATCACCTTCCAGCGGTCGCCCTCGGCATCCTGCTGCTGATAAGTCGGGACTGCGGGTCGGACATGATTTTCGATGAAATCCCTGACCCTGTCGCGCCAATAGACCTGCCGTTCGGTGGGTTCGAAATCCATATCCACTATCCTCTCGATTTAAGTTCGTTGCTCGATGAAACTGGCAGAGCGACCGCGCCCCGCCAAGGAAAAAACCGGATCTCGCGTCAGGGCGGGGTGACCCCGGCGTCGATATCCGCCCGCGCCGCGCGGTCGAGCGCGGCGAGCCGCGCCTCGTGATCCTCACGTCCGATCGGGAAGCGCGCGAGCCAGAAGGCGGCGAACAGCGCCAGCGCGACCGACATTCCCAGATAAAGCAGGATCATGCTGGCGAGGACAGGCTGTTCGACCGTGCCCGGCGCGGAATTGGTAGGCAATTGCGACAGGCCGATGATCTGGCCGGTCACGAAGATGCCCGCGCCGGTGGCACATTTCTGGATGAACCAATTGCCCGAATAGAACGAGCCCTCGGCACGCCTGCCGCTGCGCTCTTGAAACGCTTCTACGATCTCGGCGATCATCGAAGAGGCGGAGATCATCATCACGATGCCGAACATATTGGCGAACAGCAGGAAGCCGAAATACAGCAGGGTGGACAGCTGCACCGTCGCGAGTGCTCCGGCCTCGCCCGGCGCGGGCGGGGCACCCACTTCCGGCCACATGCCGGCGAGGAACAGCAGGAAGGGCGTCGCCAGCAGCGCCACGCTGGCGATCGCGCCGATCGCCGCGGTTCTCGCCTTGCCCCAGCGCCTGTGCATCGGTCCGACAACGAAGAACATCATCACCACCGACAGGAACAGCACCACCGGATAGCCGACGAGTTCGACGCTCGACATCTGCCAGACGAAAATGTTGAGGTAATTGGTGATCGAGAAGGTCATGCCCTGGCTGATGTAGGCCGCGAGACCGCCCAGAGCGAAGATCAGGAAGGCCTTCTCGCGAAAAGCATCGACGATCTCCGCAAAGGCGCCGCGGATGGTGAAGGGCGGCGGTTTGTGTGCGGGCAGATGCGCGACGAGCTTGTGCTGGCCGATCGCCGAGCCGACCACCGAGACAAAGATCAGCAGCGCCCCGAAGATGCCGAAATAGCTGTATCCTCCGGCCTGCAGCAGCCCTTCGGAGCCGGGCATGAAGACGGTGTATGCCAGCAGCATCATCACCAACCCGCCCATCCAGCCGAACAGATAGCGATAGCGGAACAGCGTGGTGCGCTCGTCGTAATCCTGCGTGATTTCGGGCAGCAGGCTGACCGAGGGGACCTCGCAGGCCGAGAGCAGGATCCGCACGGTTACGGCGATGCCGAGCAATTCCCAGAAGCCGGGCGTACCGTCGATCGTCGGGTTCCACAGCACCGCCCAGGCCAGCGCCAGCGGCAGCGCGGCGGCGTAGAGCCACGGCAGGCGGCGACCCCAGCGGGTGTAGGTCCGGTCGGACAGATTGCCCAGGATCGGGTCGACGAAGGCATCGACGACCAGCGCCGCGGCCAGCGCGAGGCTGACCATCCCGGCATCCATGCCGAGCACCTGATTGTAGAAGATCAGCAGGAAGAAGCTGAAGCCGCTGTCCTTCACGCCGAAGGCGACCGCGCCGAAGCCGTGGATGATCTTGAGCCGCTGCGGGAGCGGGCCGGTAACGAAACTCATGTTTTTGCGCCGCTGACCTTTTTCTCCGCCGCTTCGGCCATGGCCAGCAGCGCGTCGAACATTTTGGGCGCATCCTCGTCCCAACTGTCGCGCGGCCCGATGGTGATCCCGCCATCGACCAGCAGCGAGGTGCCGTTGACGAAGCCGGCCGCTTCGCTGGCGAGATAGGCCATCGCCTCGGCGATATCGGCGGGCTGGCCGCCGCGCCTGACCGGCTGGGCGTTGCTCGACATCTGCGCCAGCACGCCTTTTGCGATCGTCTTGGCCTCGCCCGAGATCGCGAGCGAGGAGGTGAAGATGTCGGTGTTGATGAAACCCGGCTGGACCGCGTTGACCCGGATCGAATGGCGTGCGAGATCCGCGGCGGCGAGCTTGGTGACATGCAGCACCCCGGCCTTGGCGACCGCATAGGCGGTGGGCGAATAGCCCGGACCGACCGCGGCGACGCTGGAGACGTTGACGATGCTGGCGCCGCCGGTCCGCGTCGAGGGCCGCCCGATCATATGCGGCACCGCATAGCGGATCCCCATCGCGACCGAGCGCAGCAGCAGATCCATGGTCGAATCCCAGTCGGCAGGCTCGATCTCGTCGATCGGCGCGCGCGCCCCGCCGGCCCCGGCGTTGTTGAGCAGCGTGTCGATCCCGCCGGTCTCGCTCGCGGCGAAATCCATCAGCGAACGGATCGCCTCGATGTCGCGGACGTCGCAGTGGCGGAAGCGGATATCGCCTTCGCTCTCGCGCGCCAGCTTCTCGCCGCCGTCGGTGTCGATATCGCCGGCGATGACCACCGCGCCCTCGCGGGCGAACAACCGGGCGCTTTCCGCCCCGATGCCCGCTGCGGCGCCGGTCACGACCACGGTTTTTCCCGAGAATCGCACGTATTTCTCCCACTCTCTCTGGCTCCGCAGCTTAGGGCTGCGGGCGGGCGGGTCAACGCAAACCGGCTGACGCTACGGCATGGCGCTTGACCGCGATTGCCCTTGCGGCGCGGGGCCGAATCGACCTAACGTTAACGTCAAGAGACGAAGCCCTGAAGAGATGGGGCACTGAGAGGAGAGACCTATGTCCGATCTGGAAGGATTCCGCAGCGAGGTTCGCGCGTGGCTGGAGGCGAACTGCCCGGCCGAAATGCGCCAACCGGTCCGCGACGAAGGCGACGTCTACTGGGGTGGCCGCAACGCCAGCTTCAAGAGCGAGGCACAGAAGCAGTGGTTCGAAGCCTGCCGCGACAAGGGCTACACCGTCCCCGAATGGCCCAAGGAATACGGCGGCGCCGGCCTGACCGGGGCTGAGGGCAAGGTCCTGCGTCAGGAAATGGCGCGGATCAATGCGCGTCCGCCGCTCTCAAGCTTCGGCATCTGGATGCTCGGCCCGGCGCTGCTCCACTTCGGCACCGAGGGCCAGAAGCAGCGCTTCCTCACCGAAATCGCGAATGGCGAGATCCGCTGGTGCCAGGGCTATTCCGAGCCGGGTTCGGGCTCCGACCTCGTTTCGATGCAGACCTTCGGCGAGGACAAGGGCGATCATTGGGTCGTCAACGGCCAGAAGATCTGGACCTCCTATGCCGACGAAGCCGACTGGATCTTCTGCCTCGTCCGCACCGACAAGGAGAACAAATACCAGGGTATCACCTTCATGCTGTTCGACATGGCGGGCGAAGGGGTGGGCACCAAGCCGATCAAGCTGATCAGCGGCAACAGCCCGTTCTGCGAAACCTTCATGGACGATGTGAAGGTGCCCAAGAGCTATGGCGAGGACATCCCCGGCTATGTCGGCGAGATCAACCGCGGCTGGGACGTGGCGAAATATCTGCTGGGTCACGAACGCGAAATGATCTCCGCCACCGGCGGCGGCGATCGCGCGTCGTCCCTTGGCGCGGTGAGCAGCCGCCAGGGCGAGTTGGACCCGGTGCTGCGAGCCGAAATGGCGATGTTCGACGTCGATGCGCTGTCCTTCACCGCGATGAGCGAGAAGTTCATGGACGAGTTGAAGGTGGGCAAGGGCCATCCCGCTCAGCCCAACATGCTCAAATACGCCGGAACCGAGCTGAACAAGCGCCGTCACGAGCTGATCATGGCTGCGGGCGGCAGCACCGCGCTGGAGTGGGAGAGCGAGGAGACCGCCGGTGGCAAGCCAGCGCGTAGCTGGCTGCGGACCAAGGCCAATTCCATCGAAGGCGGGACCAGCGAAGTGATGCTGAACGTCATTTCCAAGCGGATTCTCGACCTTCCGGGAGCGTAACTGCCGTCACCCCAGCGAAAGCTGGGGTCGCGGTCGATACGATCCGAACCTGCCGAACCAGATCCCGGCTTTGCGCGGGATGACGAGAGAGGAAGAGGCGAATGCCACTTTATCACGACGACGATCAGACCATGCTGGCGGAGAGCGCCAGCCAGTTCATGTCCGAACAGGGCAACACCCAGAAGCAGCTGCGCCACTGGCGCGACCGCGACTGCAAGGACGGTTTCGGCCACGAGCTGTGGAAGCAGTTCGCCGAGATGGGCTTTACCGGCATCCTGGTCGGCGAAGACCACGGCGGGCTCGGGATGGGCCATGTTGAAGCGGGCATCGTGCTCGAAGAAATCGGCCGCAACCTGACCCCCTCTCCCTTCCTCACCAGCTCGGTGCTGGCGGCGACTGCGTTGGCCCATGCCAGCGACGATGCCAAGGGCCGCTGGCTCCCCGGCATGGTCGAAGGCGAGAAGGTCTATGCCGTCGCGATCGACGAAGGCGCCAAGCATCGCCCGGAAACGATCCGCACCAAGGCCGAGAAATCGGGCAACGGCTTTAAGATTTCCGGCCAGAAGGATTTCGTCATCCATGGTGCCAGCGCCGACATGATGATCGTCGCCGCGCGTACCTCGGGCGGCGACAGCGACGAGGATGGCATCACGCTGTTCGCGGTACCGAAAGATGCCAGCGGGATGAGCCACGACGCGGTCCGGCTGGTCGACAGCTCGGTCGCGACCCACACTAAATTCGACGGCGTCGAGCTCGACGGCGATGCGGTGATCGGCGAGGTGGATGGTGGACGCGATGTACTCAACGCAATGCTGGTAGCCGGACGCGTCGGTGCCGCCGCGGAGGGCGTGGGCGTTGCTCGCGGCGCGATGGACATGACCATCGACTATCTCAAGCAGCGCAAGCAGTTCGGAAAGTTGATCGGCGAATTCCAGGCGCTCCAGCACCGCGCCAGCCATCTCTATTCCGAGGTCGAGATCGCCCGCGCGGTGGTGATCAAGGCGGCGCAGCTGCTCGACGGCGGCAGCGAGAAGGCCGATCTGATGGCTTCGGTTGCCAAGGCCAAGGTCGCCAAGGTTGCGGGTCTCGCTGTGCGCGAAGGCGTGCAGATGCACGGCGGGATCGGGATGACCGACGAATACGACATCGGTCTCTACATGAAGCGCGACCGGGCGCTGCAGGAGTTCCTGGGCGATCAGTATTACCACGCGGGCCGCGTCGCCGAGATGAGCGGCTACTGAGCTTAAACCCCCCTCCCCCAGGTGAGGGGTCGGGGGTGGGGGTTCGGCGCCGGAAGGTTTTCGAGCCTCGCAAACCCACCCCGTTGCGACTAGGCGGCAAGCCGCCAAGTCTCACTGCCCCTCCCTCGCGGGAGGGGGTTTCAGGAGAACACAGATGAACCTCAACGACCTCTTCAGCCTCGAAGGGCGGACCGCGCTCGTCACCGGCGGCAGCCGCGGCATCGGCCGCATGATCGTCGAAGGCTTTCTCGCCGCCGGAATCGACAGGGTCTACATCACCGCGCGCAAGGGCGGCGAACTGCACGAAACCGCCGCGGAACTGGGCGAGAAGGTCGTGCCGATCCAGGGCGATATCTCGACCATGGAAGGGATCGACGAACTGGTGGCGGAGATTTCCGGCCGCGAGACCAAGCTCGACATCCTGGTCAACAACGCTGGCGCCGCCTGGGGGAACGACTATCTCGATTTCCCCGAGCAGGGCTGGGACAAGGTCATGGACCTCAACGTCAAGACGCCGTTCTTCCTGACCCAGAAGCTCCACACGCTGCTGACCGCCGCCGCCAGCCACGAGCGGCCGGCCAAGGTCATCAACATCGCCAGCGTGGACGGGCTGCGGATCAATCCGTGGGAGACCTATTCCTATCAGGCCTCGAAGGCGGCGCTGATCCATCTAACCCGGCGGATGGCCGCGCGGCTCGTCCAGGATCATGTCTACGTCACCGCGATTGCGCCGGGGGCATTTCCCTCGGACATGAACAAGGTCGCGCGCGACATGGGCGACGAAAGCGCCAAGGGCATTCCCAACAAGCGCGTCGGCGATGCGCTGGATATGGGCGGCAGTGCGGTCTATCTGGCGAGCCGCGCGGGCGATTACACCGTGGGCGAAACGCTCGCGGTGGACGGCGGCATCGTCAACGCCCACCTACCAACGCATTTCGCCGATCCTGCCGGCGGGCGCTGACCTCGGCGGTTTCGACGGATATCCGCTCGCTCGGCAGACGGATCGGGGGCAAGGCCCCGAGTTCGGGCCGGGCGAGCAGATAGCCTTGGATATAGCGCACGCCCATCTTGCGCAGCGCCTCGTATTCCTCGACCGTTTCGATCCCTTCGGCGATCACGCCGATGGCGAGCGAGCGTGCCATTCGGACCACGCCCTCGACGACCATGCGCCGCGGCATCGAGCGGTCGAGATCGCGGATGAGCGCCATGTCGAGCTTGAGGTAATCGGTCTGGAACTTGGCCAGCAGGCCGAGCCCGGCATGGCCGGCGCCGAAGTCGTCGATCGCCGTTCCGAAACCGAGCTGCTGGTAGGCTTCGATGATGCCGCGGACATGATCGCTGTCGATCATCTCCTCGTTCTCGGTGAATTCGAAGATCAGCCGTTCTGCCGGAAACCCGGTCGCCAGCGCGGTCTTGAGCGTCAGTTGGATGCAGGCGAGCGGCGAATAGACCGCGTTGGGCAGGAAATTGATCGACAGGCAGGCGCCGGTATCGAGAATACCCGCCGCCACCGCGCCCTCGATCGCCGCGACACGGCACTTCTGATCGAAGGCGTAGCGGCTCTCCTCGGAAACACTGGCCAGGACCTCGGCTGCGCCTTCGCCGTCACCGCCCCGGACGAGGGCTTCGTAAGCGAACGGCTTTCCGGTTTCGACATCGACGATCGGCTGAAAAGCCATCGAAATGTCGAACTCGTGCTTATCCGATTTGCAGCCCTGACACCCTGGTTTCACGCGACCATCTCCTAACCCGAGCGAAGTATAAGAGAGACAGCTAATATCGGGTAAACGCTTTGATTTATCTAACAAATATCATGAAGTTTTCGGCCCCGCCTACAGCATCAGTTCGCGGACGAAGGGAATCAGGCCCGTCTGGCGCTGGCGCTTCATGCGTTCGGCGGCGAGGATCTGGTGCACCTTGGCGAAGCAGGCGTGGACATCGTCGTTTATGATCACATAGTCGTAGCCGTCCCAATGGCTGATTTCGGCGCGGGCGCGCTCCATCCGACCGGCGATCACCTCGGCCGAATCGGTCCCGCGGCCCGTCAGGCGGCGCTGCAGTTCGTCGAGGCTGGGCGGGAGGATGAAGACCCGGACCACGTCCTGCTGGTCCTTCTGGTATAGCTGCTGCGTGCCCTGCCAGTCGATGTCGAACAGGAAATCCTGTCCGTCCTTGAGCGCCGAACGGATGCGGCCCTTGGGGGTGCCATAGCGATAGCCGAAGACATGCGCCCATTCGTAGAAATCGTCGTCCTCGATCATCGCGTCGAATTCGGCATCGGAGACGAAATGGTAGTGGACGCCCTCGATCTCGCCGGGGCGCGGTGGCCGCGTGGTGGCGGAGACCGACAGCTTGATTTCCTCGTCGGCCGCCAGCAGCATCCGCGAGATGGTCGTCTTGCCTGCCCCCGAGGGCGAAGACAGGATATACATCAGGCCGCGCCGGTGCAGCGCGTCGGACTCGGCCGCGAGAGTGTCGGACTGAGGGCTGCTCGAATTGGGTGATTGGGCCATGGGCGCTGTTGGCCCATGGCAACGGGGCAAATCAAGCCCCGTGATGCGTCGAACCAGGCCGTTCAGTCGGGACTGGCCTGCTCGCGCAGCGATCTTTCGCCGGTGCGGCGCGACTTGCGGCGCGACTGGCTGCGATCGAACAGCACCTTCAGGGCGAGACCGGTGCCGACGATAGCGGCGCCGGGCAGGGAGCGGGTCGCGACCTTGGTTACCCCGTAGGCGGCCATCGTGTGCAGGAGCGAGCGGTTCTCGACCGCGTCCTTGGCGAACTGGCTGCCATATTTGCGGCCCAGTACTGCCTTTTCGACAGTCAGTCGCGATAGCCGGCCGACGCTGCGCAGCAGGATGTCGTTGATTATCAGATTGGTCGAGGGATTGGTGCTCGGACCGGGAACGGTGTCTCGCTCACCCGAGATCGATTCTACTGCATCGTCGAGCCGGTCGGAGGCCATGTCGGTAAGATGAGTCGGCTTTGCCATGAGATTCTGCCCCGTTGCGGCGCAGGCACTAGGCTGCGCGGTTATTTCTTGCGGCCGAAATCGACCGTGACGACATTCGAACCGTCGTCACTGTCCTTAACGACCCCGCTGGCGTCGCGTTCCACCTCGTCATTGCCCGGGTCGTCGGTTGGGGTGGGCGCCATGTCGGCGACGGTCGCCTGGAACTGCAGCCCGAAATCCACCGCGGGATCGACGAATTGGGTGATCGCGGCATAGGGCACCACGAGTTCGGCGGGGATCTGGTTGAACGACAGGCCGACGCTGAAGAGCTCGTCTTCCACCCGCAGGTCCCAGAACTTGTTCTGCAGGACGATGGTCATCTCGTCCGGGAACCGCTCGCGCAGCGAGTTGGGAACCGACACGCCGGGAGCATGGGTCTTGAAGGTGATATAGAAGTGATGTGCGCCGGGCAGCTCGCTGCCCGCACTGACGATTTCGCCCAGCACGCGGCCAACTACGGCGCGCAGTGCCTCCTGAACGATGGCATCGTAGGGGATCAGGCTGTCGGGTGTATCGTCGCTCATGGAGTGCTAGGTGGAGCGGCACCGCCCGCGGGTCAAGCGCCTTGCGCCACTGTTTCTCTTGCCCGGCGCGCCAGACTGCCCTCGCATCTTGCGCCGTGCCGCCAAGGGTTCTAGCGCTCGCGGCCATGCGCACAGCCACTATCGAACGCAAGACCACGGAAACCGCCATCCATGTGACCGTCGATCTCGATGGCACAGGAAAATACGCGGTGGAGACCGGTATCGGCTTTCTCGATCACATGGTCGAACAGTTCTCGCGCCATTCACTGATCGACGTAACGATGAAGGTCGAGGGCGACCTCCATATCGACCAGCATCACACCACCGAGGACAGCGCGATCGCGCTGGGCCAGGCGCTGGCGCAGGCGCTCGGCGACAAGGGCGGCATCGCCCGCTACGGCTCGGCCTATTCGCCGATGGACGAGACGCTGGCGCGGGTCGCACTGGATATCTCGGGGCGGCCCTATCTGGTGTGGAAGGCCGGTTTCACGCAGGAAAAGCTGGGCGAGTGGGACACCGAGCTGATCGAACACTGGTTCCATTCTGTGGGGCAGGCCGCCGGGATCACGCTGCATTGCGAGCTGCTCTACGGCCAGAACAACCATCACATCTGCGAAGCGCTCTACAAGGGCTTCGCGCGCGCCATGCGCCAGGCGGTCGAGATCGATCCGCGCAAGCGCGGCGCGGTGCCCAGCACCAAGGGGCAGCTGGGTGGGTGAGATCGTTGCGCTGGTCGATTATGGCGCGGGCAATCTGCATTCGGTCGAAAATGCTCTCAAATCCGTCGGAGCCGAAGTCCGGGTGACTGCCGACCCGGACGTGCTGCGCGCCGCCGACCGGATCGTTCTGCCAGGTGTCGGATCGTTCCGATCCTGCGCCGAGGGGCTGCGCGCCATCGACGGTACGGTAGAGGCGATGACCGAACGGGTGCAGGTTGGCGGGGCGCCCTTCCTGGGGATCTGCGTCGGTATGCAATTGCTCGCGAGCCGCGGTCTCGAACACGGCACAACCGAGGGGCTGGACTGGATTTCCGGCGAAGTCCGCGCGATCGAGCGCAGCGACGACAGCATCAAAATCCCGCATATGGGCTGGAACGATGTCGCTCTGACACCCCACGCCCGCGACCATTATCTGGTCGAGCCGGGCGAAGCCTATTTCCTCCACTCCTACCATTTTCATGCCGACAGCGGCGCCGATGTGGTCGCGATGACCGATCACGGCGGCGGACTGGTCGCCGCGGTTGGGCGCGGCAATATTCTCGGCGTCCAGTTCCACCCCGAAAAGAGCCAGGGTTATGGCCTGGCACTGCTCGAACGCTTTCTCGAATGGAGACCGTGACGTGATCGTCTTTCCCGCAATCGATCTCAAGGGCGGCGACGTCGTGCGGCTGGCCGAAGGCGATATGGCGCGCGCCACCGTCTATGGCGACGACCCGGCGGCGCAGGCGCTGCTGTTCGCCGAGGCGGGGGCGCAATATCTGCATGTGGTCGATCTCGACGGCAGCTTCGCGGGCCGCGCCGAGAACCGCGAGGCGGTGGAGCGAATCATCGAAGCCTTCCCCGGCCATGTCCAGCTTGGCGGCGGAATCCGCGACGCGGCGGCGGTCGAAGGATGGTTCAACCTCGGCGTCGCCCGCGTGGTGATGGGCTCGGCGGCGCTCAAGGATCCCGAATTCGTCAAGACGATGGCGAAGGAATGGGAGAACGGCATCGTCGTCGCGGTCGATGCGAAGGACGGCATGGTCGCGACCGAGGGCTGGGCCGAGGTCTCCGACGTCCCGGTGCGCGATCTCGCGCGGCGGTTCGAGGATGCGGGCGTCGCATCGCTGCTGTTCACCGATATCGGGCGCGACGGGATGCTCAAGGGCTGCAACATCGACGCGACGGTCGAACTGGCGCGCAGCGTGGCGATCCCGGTGATCGCCAGCGGCGGGGTCAAGGGGCTCGACGATATCCGCATGCTGGCGATCCATGCCGATGAAGGCATCGAAGGCGTGATCACCGGACGCGCGCTCTACGAGGGGCGGCTCGATCTCGCAGCAGCGATTCAGATGGCGGAGCGGGCGTGATGCGTCTCCGGTTTCGTCATTGCGAGGAACCGCAGGCGACGCGGCAATCCAGAGGCGGACCGCTCGACGTACTGGATTGCTTCGCTCCGCTCGCAATGACGAGCCTTGTGCCAAGTTCTCCACGATGACCGTCCGCATCCGCGTCATCCCCTGTCTCGACGTCGCCGAGGGCCGCGTGGTCAAAGGCGTCAATTTCGTCGATCTGCGCGACGCCGGCGATCCGGTCGAACAGGCGCAGGCCTATGATGCGGCGGGGGCCGACGAGCTGTGCTTTCTCGACATTTCCGCGACGCACGAGGGCCGCGGGACGCTGATCGACATCGTCAGCCGGACCGCCGCGGTGTGCTTCATGCCGCTGACCGTGGGCGGCGGGGTGCGCAGCGTCGAGGATGCGCGCGCGCTGCTGCTGGCGGGGGCGGACAAGGTTGCGGTCAATTCCGCCGCTGTCGCGCGGCCCGAGCTGGTCGGCGAGATCGCAGCGCGCTTCGGCAGCCAATGCGTGGTCGGCTCGGTCGATGCGCGGCGGACTGGGCCCGGCCACTGGGAGATCTTCACCCATGGCGGGCGCAAGCCAACCGGGATCGATGCACTCGAACACGCCGTCCGGCTGGCGGAGCTGGGGGCGGGCGAATTGCTGGTCACATCGATGGACGGCGACGGCACCAAGCGCGGCTACGATCTCGAGCTGACCCGAACCATCGCCGATGCGGTCGGCGTTCCGGTGGTCGCCAGCGGCGGGGTGGGATCGCTCGACCATCTGGTCGAGGGCGTGCGCGATGGCCATGCCAGCGCGGTCCTGGCAGCCTCGATCTTCCACTTCGGCGAGCATACGATCGCAGAAGCGCACGGCGCCTTGCGCGCTGCCGGATTGCCGGCCCGGGGATGATGCAACGCGGCTGAATAGCCACAGACGGTATCAAAGCGGGACGCTTTGCAAGATTGATCCCCCGGTGCCGCGCCCCGCGACTATGGCTGCGCCATGTCGAGCCAGGCCATCGCGATCGTATCCCAATTGTCGACCCTTCCCGGGGTGCGGGAGACGGCTGCCGCGCTGAGCGAACCGAGCGCTCTGCTGTTGATCGGTATTTCGCTCGGCGGGATCGCGCTGGGCCGGCTGCTCACCCTGGGCCCACCCGCGCAGGATTGACCCGCCCCATTTACCCGGCGCATTGACCCGCGACGCGCAGCCTTCCATGACCCGCGCCATGGATACGCTGACCCGCCTCGAAACCACCATTGCGCAGCGCCGCGGTGCCGATCCTTCCTCAAGCTATGTGGCGCAATTGCAGGCTCGCGGATTGCCAGTGATCGCGCGCAAGCTGGGCGAGGAAGCGGTCGAGACGGTGGTCGCCGCGCTCTCGGGCGACGGCGACGAACTGGTCGGCGAAGCGGCGGATTTGCTGTTCCACCTGCTGGTGCTGCTGGCCGAAAAGGACATCCCCCTGGCGCAGGTGCTGGCCGAGCTCGACCGCCGCGACGGCCTGTCGGGACTGGACGAAAAAGCGAGCAGGAGCGAGTGATGCCGATCGACGCCACCAAACCCTATGACGACGCCAATATCTTCGCCAAAATCCTCGCCGGCGATATCCCCTCGACCAAGGTCTATGAGGATGAATGGGCCTATGCCTTCGAGGACATCAACCCGCAGGCCGAGATCCACACGCTGGTGATACCCAAAGGCAAATACGTCAGCTGGGACGATTTTTCCGAGCGCGCCGGCGCCGAGGAAATCGCCGGCTTCATCCGCGCGGTGGGCAAGGTGGCGCGCGCCAAGGGGCTGGTCGAGCCCGGCTATCGGCTGATGGCCAATGTCGGCGCGCATGGCGGGCAGGAAGTGGCGCATTTCCACGTCCATATCTTCGGCGGCCAGCCCTTGGGGCCGATGATCGCGCGGTGATCGCACGGTGATCGCTCGAAGGACGCCGATGGCTTTCATCGGTTACGCTGCCCGCTTGGTCGTTTGCGATTGCTAGGCGAATCCCCCCTGCGCTAGAGCGCGCGGGACTATGAACCGACCCAACCTTCCCGATGGCATGCTCGACGGCGACCGGCATTTCTATGCCGTGCGCGTCTATTACGAGGACACCGACCTTTCGGGGATCACCTATCACGCCAATTACCTGCGCTGGTTCGAACGCGCCCGCTCGGACTTGCTGCGGCGTCTGGCGATCGACCAGCGCGCGGCGATCGAGGCGGGCGAGGGCGCCTATGCGGTCTCCGAGGTCCTGCTCAAATATCTGCGCCCCGCAAAGCTCGATGACGACGTGCTGATCGAGACCCGCTGCACGCAGATGCGCGCCGCCAGCTGCCGGATGCACCAGCGCGCGTTCCGCGGCGACGAACTGCTCGCCGAAGCCGAACTGCGCATCGGCTTCGTCGCCCCCGACGGCCGTCCGACCCGCCAGCCTCTCGCCTGGCGCGAGGCCTTTACCCGTTTCATGGAATCACAGGACACCGCATGAGCTCGCTAACATTCCTCGCCGCCGCGCCTTCCGGGCTCGATCCGCTCGAACTGTTCCTCCAGGCCGATATCGTCGTCAAGGCGGTGATGGCGGGGCTGCTGCTCGCCAGCATCTGGACCTGGATGATCATCGTCTCCTTCGCGATGCGGATGGGCAAACTGAACCGCCAGACCCGCGTCTATGACGAGGAATTCTGGCAGGCCGACAGCTTCGACCGCTTCATGGCCGAGCGCGGCCGCAAGGATTTGCCGCCCGCCCGCGTCGCCAACGCCGGGGTCACCGAGTGGCGCCGCTCCACCAAGGACGGGGTCAAGGATCGCGACGGGCTGCGCCAGCGGCTCGCCGGCGCGATGGACAGCCAGGTCGCGGGCGAGGCCGATCTGCTCGCCGAGCGGCTCAACTTTCTCGCCACCGTCGGCTCGGTGGCGCCCTTCGTCGGGCTGTTCGGCACCGTCTGGGGCATCATGAACAGCTTCTTCCAGATCGGCGCTGAAGGTTCCTCCTCGCTGGCGGTGGTCGCACCGGGTATCTCCGAAGCGCTGTTCGCCACCGCGATCGGCCTGTTCGCCGCCATCCCCGCGGTGATCGCCTACAACCGCTACAGCCATGCGGTGAACCGCTACGAGACCAGGCTGCAGCGTTTCGCCGACCGGCTGCACGCCAGCTTCAGCCGCCAGCTGGAAAGCCGCTAGCATGGCGATGTCGCTGGGCTCCGGACGAGGCACTCGCGGGCGCGGTTCGCGCCGCACCCCGATGGCGGAAATCAACGTCACGCCCTTCGTCGACGTGATGCTGGTGCTGCTGATCATCTTCATGGTCACCGCGCCGATGCTGACCGCGGGGGTCCCCGTCGACCTGCCCGAAAGCCGCGCCAATGCGCTCGACAACGAGTCGCAGGCGATCACCATCAGCATCGACGAAGCGGGTAATGTCTTCATCGACGACACGGCCGTGGAAATCGGCGGCTTCGCGCAGGCGCTGGAAGGCATCCCCCGCAGCGACGACGGACCTGACATCACGCTGCGCGCCGATCGCGGGCTCGACTACGGACGCGTGATGGCGGTGATGGGCGAACTCAACCGCGCCGGGCTTAATCGGATATCGCTGGTCACCCAGAGTTCATCGGTGGAGCCATAGCCGGGTGACGATGCAAGCAAGCACATTTCGGCGCGAGGAACGGATCGGCCTCTTGGTGGCCTTCGCCCTGCATGTGCTGCTGGTGGTCGTGCTGCTGGTGCAACCCGACCACACGCCGGTCGTTCGCCCCGCCGAGCGGATGACGGTCAATCTCGCGACCGATGTCGGCATGGAAGCGACCGCGCCCGATCCGGTGTCGGAAAGCCGCGCCGCCGAAGCGCCGACGCTGTCGGATACTCGTGCTCCGCCCGCCGAGGCCGACGCACCGCCGACACCGGCCGAACCGGTCGCTCGCCCGGTCGAACGCGTCCAGGCCCCGACCCCCGCACCCGCAGCGCGTCCGGTTGCGAGGCCGCGTCCGGCGCCTGCCCCCACTCCTGCCCGCGCCCAACCGCGACCGCAGCCGCGCGCGCAACCCGCGCCCGCTCCTGCCCCGGCACGCGCTCAGCCCCGACCTGCCGCGCGCCCGGCGGCGCCCGCGCGGCCGGCAGAGCGCGCTGGCGGTTCGCGGCTCGGCGACAACTTCCTCGAAGGTGCGGGCAGCAGCACAAGCACTACCGAGACCCGCGTCCCTGCCTCGCAGATCGGCGCGAGCACCCAGGCCTCGCTGATCCAGGCGATCATCCGGCAGATCCGCCCGCACTGGAGCGCGCCGCAGGGCGTCGATGCCGAATTGCTGGTGACGCAGCTGTCGTTCCGGCTCAATCCCGATGGTAGCCTCAACGGGCAACCGCGGGTCGTCTCGCAGAGCGGGGAAACCGCTTCGAACCGGCCGCAGAAGGACCTGCACGCCGAGCGCGCTATCCGCGCGGTCCAGCTCGCGGCTCCGTTCGATCTTCCCGACGAATATTACAACGCGTGGCGAACCATTGACGGCGCCCGCTTCGACAGGAATCTGGCACGATGAAAAACCTCACCTTCGCACTCGCTTTCCTTGTCGCGGCTCCCGCTGCGGCGCAGCAGACCGATTTGGGCGAACCGCTGCCCGAGGGCGGCGAGGTCGAGACGATCGAGCAGGCCGAGAGCGGGCTCAGCTTCACCGTCACCGACGAGAGCGCCTGGGAGGATCTCGGCATCGCGATCCCCGCCTTCGCCACCGACCGCAACGTGCCCACCCCCGCCAACCAGTCGGGCACCGCCGCGCTCGGGCTCGAGCTGGCGCGTGTGGTCACCGCGAACCTTCGCAACAACGGCTTGTTCGAGCCGACCGGCCCCGATTCGCTGCCGCGCCCCGAATTCGCACAGATCACCTCGCCGAGCTGGACGACCTGGTCCAACCGCGGCGCCGAGATGCTGGTCCATGGCTATGTCCGCGGGCGCAGCGACGGGCGGCTGACGGTGGGTTGCTATCTCTACGACATGGCGCTGCAGAGCGAGCTGGTGCGCGAGGGCTGGGTGGTCCCAGCCGCCGACTGGCGCCGCGCCGCGCACAAATGCTCCGACCTCATCTATTCGCGGCTGACCGGCGAGAGCCCGTTCTTTGACAGCCGCATCGCCTATATCGCCGAGACCGGCCCCAAGGACAACCGCACCAAGCGTCTGGCGATCATGGACAGCGACGGTGCCAACCATCGGTTCATCACCACCGGCCGCTCGACCGCGCTCACCCCGCGCTACTCGCCCGATTACCGCCAGCTGGTCTATCTCAGCTATGTCGACGGCAACCCGCGGATCTATGTCTACGACATCGGCAGCGGCCAGCAGACGCTGGTGACGCAGAGCGAGAACCCGACCTTCGCTCCGCGCTGGACCCCCGACGGGCGCTCGATCCTCTATTCGATGGCAGTCAACGGCAACACGGACATCTACCGCGTCAGCGCGCAGGGCGGGCAGAGCACGCGGCTGACCGACGCGCCCGGCATCGACATCGGCGGCTCCTATTCGCCCGACGGCACCAAGATCGTGTTCGAGAGCGACCGCTCGGGCAGCCAGCAGATCTACGTGATGAATGCCGACGGCTCGGATCAGCAGCGGCTGTCGTTCTTCGGCGGACGTGCCGCCACGCCCGAGTGGAGCCCGCGCGGCGACCAGATCGCCTTCACTCACATCACCGGCGATTTCCGCGTCGCGGTTATGAACACCAATGGCCGCAACATGCGCTACCTGACCAACAGCTGGCAGGACGAAGCGCCGACCTGGGCACCCAATGGCCGCATCGTTCAGTTCTTCCGCACCGAGCGCAATACGGGCAAGACCGGGTTGTGGCAGGTCGATCTGACCGGCGAGAACGAACGCCGCCTGCCGACCCCGGTGGACGCCTCGGACCCCGCCTGGGGACCGATCCTGCCTTAGGATCATTGAATTACCGGGTCCACCGAACGGATTTTTACCACTGCTGAAAGGATCGGCTCTTATGAACACCCGTTTCGCCGCCACCGTTCTCGCAGTCAGCACACTCGCCGTGGCTGCCTGTCAGAAGAAACCCCCCGAAGAACTGCCGCCGCCGCCGCAGCAGCAGACGACGGCGCCCACGCCGACCCCGCCCAGCGGCCCCGCCGCGGGTGCGCTGGGTACGCAGTCGCACTTCGCCAACGCCGTGGGTGCGGAAAACACTGTCGTCTACTTCGACACCGATCGGTACAATGTCGACCCCGAGGATACTGCCAAGCTGCAGAACCAGGCGCGCTATTTCAGCCAGTATCCCAATCTGACCTTCACTATCGAGGGCCACACGGACGAACGCGGGACCCGCGACTACAACCTCGCGCTGGGCGAACGGCGTGCGAATGCGGCCAAGAACTATCTTGTGTCGCTGGGCATCCCTGCGAGCCGCATCCGCACGGTTAGCTATGGCAAGGAACGTCCGGTGGCGCTGGGCTCCAACCCCGCAGCCTGGGCGCAGAATCGCCGCGCCGCGAGCGTTGTGATCAACTGACCGCAATCGACAATTGGGGCGGGCGCTCTCTTCCGGACGGAAGGGGGCGCCTCGCCTCTCTTGCGGAAACCGAGCGTTAGCGGCTGATGGTTGCGCCGATGGCGAAGGGCGCAGGGCCGCGCGCCTTCACTCCGCTCGGCGGAGATTTATCGCCGGCGAGCGCGAACAGCGCCATTGCGAAAACGCACAGGGTCGCGGAGAGGGTCAGTTGCTTGCTCATCGGGGTCCTTTTGCAGCCACAATAGCGTGGGTTGATGAACGCTTGGTTGCACTGCAGCATTTCGCACCTTCCGCCTTCGCAAGCCTATGCATCCGACGCCACCGCGACTAGACTGACACCAATGATTGCTCGACCGATGACTTGTACCCAGCTGTCCGACCATGGCTAAAGCGCGCCGTTCCAACGATTGGGGCTTCCCGCGCTGGCGTGGCTATGAGGCCGGCCGCGAGGCCGCGACCATCAGGCTGTGCGATCGCCACGGCTGCGAGGAAGCGGGCGATTGCCCTGCGCCCAAGGCCCCGAACAATCCCGAGCGCTGGTATTTCTGTCAGACGCACGCCGCCGAATACAACCGCAAATGGGATTATTTCGAAGGCCTCGACAAGGAAGAGAAGGCCGCGCGGACCAAGGCGGAGCAGAGCGAGACCGCCGGCTATGCCGAGGCGCAGCATTACGGCTGGGCAAGCAGCGGCGACGGCTCGCGCAGCCCCGACGAGCTGCGCGCGCTCGAAATCCTCGGGCTCGAGGCCGATGCCGATTTCGCGGCGGTCAAGAAGGGCTGGCGCGACAAGGCCAAGCAGGTCCATCCCGACGTCAAGCCGGGCGATGCCGAGGCGGCCGCCGAATTCCAGAAGCTGCAGGTCGCCTATGAGGTGCTCAAAGCGGCCGAGGAACGCCGCGAGTGGCGCGGCTAGGGTCCCGGCCGCCTAGCTCCTGAGACGACGGGCGATTGCCGCCGCCAGCCGCTCGCCCAGTTCCGGTCCCTGCTCGGGGTAGAGATAGGGTTCGATCAGCTCCGCCTCCATCACCGCCAGCCTGCCATCGGGCAGCCGGACCATGTCGATCCGCGCGTAGAGCAGGTTCGGGAAGGGCAGTGCATCGACCACAGCCTGAGCGGTGGCGAGGTCGTCCGGGGAAGGCACGAACACCGCTTCGCTCCCGCCATAGAGCGACTGGATGCGATAGTCCTCGGCTGCCGGGGTCTTGCGCACCCCGTGACTGAACCCGCCGTCGATGAAGACGAAGGTGAACTCGCCTTCCTCGCGGATCGCGGGGAGGAAAGGCTGGATCATGCAGGGCCGGCCCATGCGCCAGTCGTTGCCGGGCAGCGTGTCGCGGGTGAAGCTGTGCTGGCCCAATCCGCCCGCGCCCACCTGACGCTTGATCACCACCCGGTCGCTGGCGAAATGGTCCATCGCCGCGGCGAGATCGGCGCGGTCCGCGTCTTCGAGCCACAAAGTCGGGACGGTCACTGCGCCGCCCGCTTCCAGCTCAAGCAGATAGCGCTTGTCGAGGTTCCAGCGCACGGCCTCGGGCGGGTTGCACGCATCGATCCCCTCGGCCGCGAGCGCATTGAGCCTGGCTACGAACTCTTGCGGATGATCCTGATAATCCCAAGCGGTGCCAAGCAGGACCATGTCGAGACCGGCGAAAGCCTCCCGCGGCGCCTGCCAGTCGATCTCGACCAGTTCCAGCCCGGCAGCAGCAAAACCGGATCGCAGCGCGGCGACCTCGAGATCGTGCTCGAACGCATCGCCGCGCCGCTCGGCCGATCCGCCAGCGCTGGCGGGCAGCGTCGCGGCGCAGCCGAGAAAGCCGATTCTTGCCATCAGCTCAGTTCGGGTCAAACGTGCTCGAGCGCCTGTTCGAAATCGGCGATCAGATCGTCGGCATCCTCGATCCCGACCGAAATTCGCACCAGATTGTCCCCGATGCCCAGTTCCGCACGGCGCCCTTCGGCGACCGAAAGGTGAGTCATCGAGGCGGGGTGGCTGGCGAGCGTCTCGGTCCCGCCCAGGCTCACCGCGAGCTTGGCGATGGTGAGATTGTCGAGGAAGCGGAAGCATTCCGCTTCGCCCCCCTTGATGAAGACCGAGAAGGTCGATCCTGCGCCCAGGCAGTGACGATCGTAGATGTCCTGCTGGCGGGCATCGTCGATCATGCCGAGATAGCCGAGCCGCTCCACCTTGGGGTGCTTGGACAGATACTCGCAGACCTTGGCGGCGTTCTCACCCGCGCGCTGCATCCGCAGCTCGACGGTCTCGAGTGAACGCAGCAGCATCCAGGCCGTGTTGGGATCGCAGATCCCGCCCATGGTGTTGCGCAGGGACCGCACCGGATCCATCCACTTGCGCGCGCCGGCGATCGAGCCGGCGACCAGGTCCGAATGGCCGCCGACATATTTGGTCAGCGAATAGACCACGATATCCGCGCCCTGATCGAGCGGGCGCTGCCACAGCGGGCCGAGGAAGGTGTTGTCGATCGCGATCGGGCACTCGGGGCCCAGCGCGGCGTCGCGCGCATCGCGCACCGCCTCGATATCGACCAGCGCATTGGTCGGATTGCCCGGGCTCTCGAGATACACCATGCAGACCTTGCCGCCGCTCTCGGCGGCCATCGCCTTGGCCTTGCCTAGCACCGCATCGATCTGCTCGCGGGTCGCGCCGGCAGGGAAATCGACGTATTGCACGCCGAACTTGGCCAGCACCTTGGCAACGAAGCCTTCGCTCGCCGCGTAGAGCGGGCCCGAATGGACGATGACGTCGTTCTGGCTGGCATAGGCGAGCATCAGCACGGTGATCGCGGTCATGCCGCTGGAGAAGCTCAAGGCATCCTCCGCGCCATCCCAGATGCCGAGGCGGTCCTCGAGGATTTCCTGGTTGGGGCCGTTGAAGCGCGAATAGACCAGCCCGTCGGCGCCGCCGGGACGCTTGCCGGTAATGCCTTCGAAATGGCGCTTGCCCGCCGCCGCGCTTTCGAAGGCGAAGGTGCTGGTGAGGAAGATCGGCGGCTTGAGGCTGCCCTCGGACAGAACCGGGTCGTAGCCGTGGCCCATCATCAGGGTGGAGGGCTTCAAGGGCCGGCCCTGGATCTTGGTGACCTCGGGTTTGGGTGCCTTGCGCGGGGTGGTGGGGTCGATGATGCTGTCGCTCATTGCGGCAGTCCTTCCTGTCGAGTTGCTCCCAGGGAGGCGGGAGCCAGGAGGCGGCCGGGGGCACCCGTTCCTAACCTCCGCAGGAACGCCTCTCCACCGCCGCCGAATCTGGGGCGGAACTATGCCCTTGCGGGGCAGAATTCAACTGGGGAGGCGTGCAGTGTCGATGCGTTATTCGACTTCGCTGCTCGCCGCTTCGGAGGGGGTTTGGCCGGTGGGCAGCAGGATGATCTGGAAATTGCGGCCTTCCTTGCGGAGTTCTTCCATCTTCTGCTCGCGCTCCTGCAGCAGGCGACGGATCGAGCTCGACAGCGCGAGGCCGGTCGGATTGCCGGTCTGCTCGACGTAATTGTAGCTGGGTTCGCGCTCGCCCTTGGCAAGATCGGCGACGTCCGAATTGTACTGGTTGAGTTCGATCGTGTCGTATTTGGCAAGCAATTCCGCCACTTCGTCGTCGGCATAGACCGCGAGATGCGCGTGCAGATCGCGGTTCCAGTTCGGGAAGTAGAAGGGCGCGAGCTCTTCGTAGAGAGCCGATACGCGCAGCGAACCGCCGTAGGCTTCGACACCGCGCAGCGAATTCACGAATTCATCGGCGGAATCGTTGAGTTCCTGCGCGACATTCTGTCCGGTGAAAGCCTCGCGGCGGATCGACGGCCCGCCGATATCGCCGCGGAAGAAGCCGTAGAACACCCTGGGGTCCGACCAGTTGGGATAGACGATCCTGGTGCGGATATCGCGCAGGCTCATCGGTACGCCGCGGATGGTGATGAAGGGCGTGGTATCGAGCGGGGTCTTGGCATCGCCGAGCACGATTTCGCCGGGCGAGGAAACCGGATAATTGGCGGCGATCTGCTCGACCATGGCGACATTGTGCAGATTGAGCCAGAAGGCGAGCTGCTCGTTGCGCGGCAATTGCGCGATATCGATCTCGGTCGCGATCCGCTCGAGATCCGCCCGGTATTCGGTCAGCGGAGTGAAGGCCTCGTCATCGACGAGATCGAACAGGACCCGGTTGCCTTCCAGCCGGTAGCGCGAATCATGGCCGTAGACCCGCCGGGTACCGATCGTGGGGTCGGGTCGGCTGGCACCCTGGCGCGTCGAGCGTCCCATCCGCAGGACAAAGAAGGACAGCGCATCGTCCCAGAAGCCGTAGTCGAGCTTGGTCGTGCTGGTCGTCTCGCGCGGGACGAACCGGTCGAACCGCTGATCGACGGGTGCCGCGCGGATGGGGGCGGTATCCTGCGCATAGGCGAGGGTCGGGGCAGCAGCAGCCAGAATCGCTGCGAAGCCGGCGGCCTTGATCATGATACGCATCGTGCACCCTTTCATTGGACCGCGCATCGCCCCTGAGGCTGTGATCTTGCGGGTCGCGGCGCTCCCCGCGCCTCTGCTTACAATGCTACGTATGCCCTTTAGGCACCGCAATGTTGCCCGCCGATGAAACCGCGGGGTTGGTCGAAGATAGAAGGCTAGTGGGCCGAATCGGCCGGAGCATGACGCCTCCGGCCGGAGGGATCAGCGCGGCGAGAGGACCATCAGCATCTGGCGGCCTTCGAGGCGCGGGAAGGCTTCGACCTTGCCGATTTCCTCGACATCGTCGCGCACGCGGTTGAGCAGATCCATGCCCAATTGCTGATGCGCCATCTCGCGGCCGCGGAAGCGCAGGGTGATCTTCACCTTGTCGCCGTTCTCGATGAACTTGGTGACGTTGCGCATCTTCACCTCGTAATCATGGGTGTCGATGTTGGGACGCATCTTCACTTCCTTGATGTCCTGGGTCTTCTGCGTCTTGCGCGCGAGGTTCGCCTTTTTCTGCGCCTCGTAACGATGCTTGCCCACATCGAGGAACTTGCACACCGGCGGGTCCGCATTGGGACTCACTTCGACGAGATTGAGGCCGATCTCGTTGGCCTGCTCCATCGCTTCGCGGGTGTACATCACGCCAAGGTTCTCGCCTTCGTGATCGATCACGCGGACCTTGGGAACTTGAATGAATGTGTCGTATCGCGGGCCGCTCTTGACCGGCGGCTGCATGGAACGACGTGGTGGACGGGCTATGGGGCTGTCTCCTTGATGGTTTCGATAATCAAGCCGCGCAAATAAGCATTGTTCCCGCGCGAGGGAAGGGGATTCCGCGCGCCGGCTTCAGATTCGTCAGCCTATGTGGCGGCTAGGCAGCCCTGCGCCACAGCGGGAAGGTCGCCAGCCGGTCGCTGGCATGGACCATGGCGTCGATCCGTTCGGCGGGCTGCAGCGCCTCGAGGATGGCGGGGTCGGCGGCGTTCATCCCGCCGGTATAGGCGCCGAAGGCGGGCAGGATCATGCGGCCCGATGCGGTTCCGTCGGGCGCTGCGCTGCTGCTGACCACCGCGCAGGGACGGCGGATGCTGCGCCGCCGGACGGTCAGTTGCAGCCGCGGATGGAAATGGCCCGAGAGCTCGGGGCGGGTTTCTCCCGGTTTCGCACGGTGGCGCAGCACCACGCCGCCGATCTCGAGCTCCTCGGTCAAAGTGCCGCCGCAGCGGGCTTCCATGTGCGGATCGTGATTGCCCGTGATCCAGACCCAGTCGACCGCGCTGGTGAGCGCATCGAGCATCCCGCAGGCATGGGGTTCGAGCCGGGTCGAGCCGTCCGAATCGTGGAAATTGTCTCCCAGCGTGATCACCCGGCGCGCGCCGGTCTCGCGGATCGCCAGCGCCACGCGCTCGAGCGTCTCGCGGCTGTCGTAGGGCGGAACCATCTGGCCGTGGCGCGCGAAGAAGCTGCCCTTTTCGAGATGCAGGTCGGCGACCAGCAGCGCGCGCTCGCGCGGCCAGTAGAGCGCGCGGCCCTTGGTCAGGAGCCATTCCTGGCCGGCGAACGAAAGGGGAACCATGCTAGGCTATTGCCGCAGCCCCGGGTCGATGGCAAGGCTTTGCGCATGACCGATCTCACCGACCAGACCGAGCAGGCCCGCCAGTGGTTCGAGCAATTGCGCGACGCGATCTGCGCCGAATTCGAGGCGATCGAGCGCGAGGCGTGTTCCGACGCCGAATTCGACTACGCTTCGTGGCAACGCGAGGAAGAGGGCAATGACGATCCCGGCGGCGGTACTCGTGGGTTGATGAAGGGCAAGGTGTTCGAGAAGGTCGGAGTCAACGTCTCGACCGTGCGCGGCAATTTCGCCCCCGAATTCGCCGCCACGATCAACGGCGCGACCGCCGAGGATCCGGGCTTCTGCGCCACCGGGATCAGTCTGGTCGCGCATATGGCCAACCCGCATGTGCCCGCGGTGCATATGAACACCCGCTTCCTCGTGACCGGCAAGTCCTGGTTCGGGGGCGGGGCGGATCTCAACCCGCCGATCCCCTATGCGCAGGACACCGAGGATTTCCACGCCCGCTTCCGCGCGGCCTGCGCCGCGCACAATCCAACCTATTACGAACGCTTCTCCAAATGGGCGGATGATTATTTCTACATCCCGCACCGCGGGGTCCATCGCGGGGTGGGTGGGATCTTCTACGATCACCTCGAGTGCCCCGACGAGGCGGCTTTCGAACGCAATCTGGGTTTCACCCGCGATGTCGGCGAGGCCTTTCTCGACATCTTCCCGAAGCTGGTCCGGCGGAGGATGGAGAGCGAGTTCACCCAGGCCGACAAGCTGACCCAGCTCGAATGGCGCGGGCGCTACGCCGAGTTCAATCTGGTCTACGACCGGGGCACGCTGTTCGGGCTCAAGACCGGGGGCAATATCGACGCCATCCTGATGAGCCTGCCGCCCGAGGCGGTCTGGACCTGAGCCAAGGCCGCCGGCGGTGGTCCTGCCGAATCGCCACCCGGAACAAGGACAAGCGCCATATTTCACGCAAGGATGATGCTGGCAATCTAGTTACATTTGATATCATTCGCGGAACCCGGTGCTTCGCTTCAATCGGGTGTTGGCCTAAACTTTAATAAACTTTGGCCTGCGGGTCCGGGTGGCCGGGGTCGCCACAAGCGCATAACCAACCTTTGCCATTGCATCCTGGCAGGTTTTAGCCTCATCCCTTGTCATTATGCTGCGCCAATATGAACTAGTCGAACGGGTCAAGGAATACGATCCCGACGCCGACGAGGCGATGCTCAACCGCGCCTATGTCTACACCGTGCAGAAGCACGGTACCCAGATCCGCGCCTCGGGCGATCCCTATTTCAGCCACCCGGTCGAGGTCGCCGGGCTGATGACCGATCTCAAGCTCGATCAGGAAACCATCGCCACCGCGCTGCTCCACGACACGGTCGAGGACACGCTGGCCACGATCGAGGATATCGAGGCCAATTTCGGCCCCGAGGTCGCGCGGCTGGTCGACGGTGTGACCAAGCTCTCGAAGATCGAGCAGATGCCCGAGAACGAGCGCGCGGCCGAGAACCTGCGCAAATTCCTGCTCGCGATGAGCGAAGATATCCGCGTGTTGCTGGTCAAGCTGGGCGACCGGCTGCACAACATGCGCACGCTGCATTTCATCAAGAAGCCCGAGAAGCGCCAGCGGATCGCGCGCGAGACGATGGATATCTACGCCCCGCTCGCCGAGCGGGTCGGGATGTACGAATACATGCGCGAGATGCAGTTGCTCGCCTTCGAGCAGCTCGAGCCGGAAGCCTATCACACGATCACCAAGCGGCTCTCGCAATTGCGCCAGCAGGACGGCGGCCAGGTCGATGCGATCGCGCTGGCGATGAAGCAGGCGCTGGCCGAGGCCG
The DNA here is from genome assembly GCA_963975275.1 of uncultured Erythrobacter sp. Lineage (GTDB taxonomy): Bacteria > Pseudomonadota > Alphaproteobacteria > Sphingomonadales > Sphingomonadaceae > Qipengyuania. The sequence continues at coordinate 44,032 of CAXBFN010000005.1, forward strand.
GGCTGCAGGTCGAGGTCAGCGGGCGCGAGAAGCACCCCTATTCGATCTGGCGCAAGATGGCCGAGCGCCACGTCAGCTTCGAGCAGGTGACCGACATCATGGCGTTCCGCGTCCTCACCGACGACGAGAACGACTGCTACCGCGCACTTGGCGTCCTGCACCGGACCTGGCAGTTCCTGCCGGGCAAGTTCAAGGACTACCTCTCGACCCCCAAGACCAATGGCTACCGCTCGCTGCACACCTCGCTGATGTACGAGAATTCGATGCGGGTGGAGGTGCAGATCCGCACCCGCGAGATGCACCGGCTCAACGAGTTCGGCTTCGCCGCGCACTGGGCCTACAAGCAGGGCAACCGCCCCGACGGGCAGGTCGGCTGGCTGCGCGACCTGATCGAGATCGTCGATGCCAGCCACGATGCCGAGGAACTGCTCGAGCACACCAGGATGGCGATCTACCAGGATCGCATCTTCGCCTTCACCCCCAAGGGCGGGCTGTTCCAGTTGCCCAAGGGCGCGACCCCGGTGGATTTCGCCTTCGCGGTGCACACCGATCTGGGCGCGCAGACCGTCGGCGCCAAGATCAACGGGCGCCACATGCCGCTGCGCACCCCGCTGGCGAACGGCGATGTGGTCGAGATCGTCAAGGGCACCAGCTCCGAGCCGCAGCTGTCCTGGCTGGGCTATGTCGTCACCGGCAAGGCGCGTGCGGCGATCCGCCGCGCGGTGCGCCAGAAGGAGCGCGCCGAAGTTGCCGAGATCGGCCAGAAGCTGTTCGACGAGATCGCCAGCCGGGTGCCCGCGCGGGTCGGCAAGAAGGCGCTCAAGAAGGCGCTCGAGCGGCTCGACATGGAGGAGGACGACGACCTCTATTATGCGATCGGTGCCGCCGAGATCGAGGATCGCGACGTCATGGAGGCGCTGGTCCCGGGCTGCACGGAAGAACTCCCCGAGACGCCGGAATGGGGCAAGCGCCATATCTCGATCCGCGGGCTGACTCCCGGGGTCGCCTACACCTTTGCGGAATGCTGCCATCCGATCCCGGGCGACCGGATCGTCGGGACCCGCAGGTCCGGAGAGAAGGTCGAGGTCCACACCATCGAATGCCACGAACTGGCCAGCGGGATCGATAGCGACTGGCTCGACCTGTCGTGGGGCAAACGCGCGGCGGGCGCGGTGGGGCGCCTGCGCGTGACGCTCTACGACCGTCCGGGCACGCTGGCCGAAGCGGCCGGTATCTTCGCCCAGAACCACGCCAATGTCCGCGCGCTCGACCAGGTCCAGAACGATCCGCCCTTCGCGGGTTACGATATCGATCTCGAGGTGCAGGATCTGGTCCACCTCAACCGCATCGTCAGCGCGCTGCGCGCCAGCGACGCGGTGGCGCAGGCGGAGCGGGTCTGAATTCCGCGCTCCCCCAATCTCCTCTCCCTGAGGGGAGGGGCCGTGGGTGGGGGTTCGGCGTCCGCTGCAAATGCTGCGCATCCCAAACGAACCTCACCCCTGGGGGCCGAGGATCGCTACTCCGTCACTACGCTCCGGACCGGAACCGGAATGTTGCAGATATCCGCGCCGCCCGCGGGCACGATGAAGAAGGGATCGCGCCGGTTGGCGCGCGCCTCTGCATAGCGCGCGAAGCTCTCGCTTTCGGTCGAGAGATATTCGAAGCGCGGTTGCTCGGCCGCGGGAAGATCGCTCGCGACGCGGATCGAGCCGATTGGAACCCGCTGCGCCCGATCCTCGTAGAACCCCAGCGCGCCGGTGCCGCGCGGCAGGCTGGAGAGATGCTCGATCCCTTCGATCACCCGCCCGACCAGCGCGATGTTGCGATCCAAATGCCGCGGCGCATGGCCGATCACGGTGTAGAGTTCAGCGCCCGAACCGGTATCGGGCGACATCCCGCGGCCGACCCCGACCATCCCGTAGCAGTGGACGGGCCACGCTTTACCTCCCTTGAGATCGTACCCAAATGGCCAGCCTTCTACTAAGAGATTAGCTTCCGCATAGGGGTCCGGATTGAGGCTCCCCCTTATACTCGAACCTAACTCGGCTCTTGATAGGTGACGAATTTCCGGAAACTTTTCCGCAAAAGCAGGAAACCTTTCAAGAAAGCGCGGCAGGAGGTCTTCGAATTTCCCTGTCATTGGGAGAGTTGACGTAGTGTAATCGCGGGCACCAATCGCCCGCAGCCCCTCGGGCAACGGCTTGGCCGGTCCATCGGCCTCGGGGTTGTCGTAATTGGGATCGCCCCACTGGACGACGTAATTGTCCTGCACCCGGTTGATGCTGATCCCGTCGTACCAGCCCGCGCGCGCCAGCGTGCGGATGTTGGCGATCCAGCCTTGCGAGAACGGCGGCGGCATCAGCTGGATCACCACTTGGCGCGCGTTCCCGTCGGCGGCGGGCGCAAGTTTCATGACCAGCAGATCCTCGGGCGCGATACGGACCCAGTCCTGCGGCGCGGCGGCCGCGACGATCTCGCCGGGCGCGAGTGCGGCTGGGGCCTCCTGCGCGGCGAGCGGAAGGGTGAGCGCGAGGGCGACGAGTGCGGATGCGATGGTCCTGATCATGGCGCGAAGCTGGCACGGAATGCGGGCGCGCACAATCGCGAATGGTCCGGCGGGGGAGGGCGATCCAGCGCCCCCGCCAACCTCGTCGCCAACGCCTTGCGCAAGCCCGACAAGCGGGCTAGAGGCGCGCCTTCCCAAACCGGGTATGCGGAGCGGTGGCCGAGTGGTCGAAGGCGCACGCCTGGAAAGTGTGTATAGGTCAAAAGCCTATCGTGGGTTCGAATCCCACCCGCTCCGCCACTACCCTGCTCAGGCCAATCCGATCCCGGCTGGAATGCGCTAAAAATCTTTACAATTCTGGGGTTTCTGGCTTCTATACCGTCCGAACCCGTCGACCCTTAGCTGAATGAAAGTGGGGTTGATTGGGGGGATCGGATGCTTACGGACAAGGCAGTTCGCGCTGCGCATGTCAGAGGTAAGGCCTACAAGCTAGCCGACAAAGTTGAGAACCCTGCTGTCGATAGGAAAGATGCGCCAAAGCCCCTGCCGCTGTCGAAGCGATCCCCGCCTTGTTTGCCGGCGCGGCGACCCTTGCGTTGATGGGTGATGTCGACTGGGCCGGAGCCTCGCCCGTCAACCGATTTCGATGAAGCTTTTATCGCCAATCCAATTAAGTCCATCGCGATGCCAGCAAGCTCCAAGTTCTCCCCCCAATCCAGTCGAGCCTTTGTTCGCAGCGCGTCGTCGGCGGTAAGACCCAGAATTACAGGCTTGATCGCTAATTTCACAGCTTGCTGGCTTGTTCGCCGTTTTTGCGCTCCTTCCGCACACCTGCGAAACTCATGCCGCTATTCTGAAGCAACACCCGGGTAGTCTGCGCCGAAGACCGCAACACGAAAGTCGCGATGCAGTGCGTTGTCAAAAGGAATTTTCTGCGTAGCGAAGACAACTACCATGTTCTGCCTCGGGTCGACCCAAAACAGCATAGAAGGCAAGCCGTCCCAGAAGAATTCGCCAACCGTCCCCCTGTTTTCCTCAGGCGACAGAGGCGGCGCGGTGCGTACGAAGAAGTCGAAGCCGAAGCCTCCCGCTCCCTTGCTGGGAAGCCATGAGCGGTCTTCCTGCGATATCCGTGGATCGAGCATATCGGTGGACATGAGGCGTATGGTCGCTGGGCGCAGGATGCGGCGACCGTCCAACTCGCCTTCGTTCAGCAGCATGCGAGCAAATCGCATGTAATCGTCGACCGTTGTGACAATGCCCGAACCGCCCATCGTCATCGGCTTTCCCGAGAAGTTCGCGTCGAGCCATTGCTCGCGCGGCATGGGATCCAGCGTGCCGTTCTCGCCGGCGACGTATATGCGGGCCAGCCGGTCGAGATCGTCGCTGTCGCGCCTCCAGCCGCTGTCGGTCATATGGAGCGGCGCGAATATGTGGGCGGCCACGTACTCGTCGAATGCCATTCCCGACAACATTTCGACGAGCCGTGCCTGCACATCGACGCTCGCCGAATAAATCCAGCGGGTGCCCGGGTCGGCGCGCAGCGGGACCTTTGCCATCTTCGCGGAAAATTCCGCGAGCGTGTTTTCGGCCGAGAGCGGTTCGAGCTCCGCCCAGACCCTGTCCGCCGGTTCATCCGAATCGCCGTAGGTGAAGCCCGCCGTATGGCGCAGCACGTCGCGGACGGTGGGCGGGCGCGAAGGATCGCGCAGCACCAGGCTGCCATCGCTGGCGACGCCGGTTGCAACCTTCAAATAGTGGTATTCGGGAAGGTGCCAGTAGAGCGGGTCGTCGAGTCCGAACTTACCCTGCTCCCAAAGCTGCATCAGGGCCACGCCCGTCACCGGTTTGGTCATAGAGAAAATCTGTACGAGGGTATCGCGCGCGAATGGGCGGTTGTGTTCGCGCGAAGCCAATCCAGCGCTCTCGAAGCAGACCTCGCGCCCGTCCTTCCAGATCAGGGAAGAGGCCCCGGCGGTTCGGTCGTCGGCAACCGCCTGATCGAGAAAGCTGCCAATCGCCGCGCAATTCGGAGCGAATGAGGCCGGAGCCGCGTTCGAAATCGGGACTGTTGCACAGGCAGTCAGCCCGAAGGCGCTCACCAGAGCCAAAGCTAATTTTGCCATTGCTCGCATTACTCCGTCCGTCGATAGGCGTTTATAGGGTCGTGTGCAGATATCGGTCGTTTTATACTAGTATACCCTGACGTTTACACCCGACCGCTAAATCCATTTGAAGGCATAGTGAAGAAGGTCGGCGGGGCGATTATCTCTACGTCAGATACGGACCTACTATTTCGGACGGACAGGTCCAACCGATGCGCTCGGTGCCTTTGCTCGAACTGAGTTCGCAACGTCGCTCGGCACTCGAGAAATCTTGGAAGCGTGTCATGGCCTCGCTGCCGAGTTTCGGTAGGTCGAGAAGGCGATGGGCGGCATCAGGACGTGCACGATCCTGCCTGGTAGCACGGTTAGGCCGCGCGCGCCGACCGCTTCGGCATCGGTCGTCTGGACCTTGTCTGTATCCCTCACCAGGACGCGAACGCGCGCATCGAGCTGCGTTGCATCCACGATATTGTCGTCGCCTCCAAGAGCCTGCAACAGCTGTGGCGAGAGCTTGGCCTCGCGCCGCGCGGCGGTTTTTCCTGCTGGCGCAGGGGAGAGCGCCGGGGCAACTGCGCCGCTCCCCATGGCATCGCTGATCTCCATCGCCACCGAATCGGCGATCGGGCCTAGAACCACCTGAACAGCCTTGTCCGACGGGCAGATAACGCCGCGCGCGCCGAGTGCCTTCAGCTTTGCTTCGTCGATTGCGGACTGGTCCGATACGATGAGCCGCAAGCGCGTAGTACAGGCCTCTACCCGCTCCAGATTGCCCGCACCGCCCAGTGCGGCGAGAAAGGCAGCGCCGCGTCCTCCGGCATCGCCCGTAGCGACCACAGCGGGGCTTTCCTGCTCGTCGTCGCGGCCCGGCGTCTTGAGGTTGAACCGGCGGATGACGAAACGGAACAGCGCGTAGTAGATCAGCGCATAGGCCGCCCCGATAGGAAGCAACAGCAGGGGGCGCGTGGCCTTGCCGTAGCCGAGCACATAGTCGAACAGCCCTGCGGAGAAGCCGAAACCCAGCTTGACGCCCAGCGCATCCATCAGCGCCATCGAGATTCCCGTCAGGATGGCATGGATCGCGTAGAGCACCGGCGCGAGGAACATGAAGGTGTATTCGATCGGCTCGGTCACGCCGGTGAGGAAGCTCGTGAGGCCGAGGCTCAGCATCAGGCCGCCGACGATCTTGCGCCGTTCGAGCTTCGCCTCGTGATACATGGCGAGGCACGCGGCGGGCAGGCCGAACATCATTACCGGGAAGAAGCCCGCCATGAACGCGCCAGCAGTGGGATCGCCCGCGAAGAAGCGCCGCAGATCGCCGGTGGTGCCCTGATAATCGCCGATCACGAACCAGGCGACGTTGTTGATGATGTGGTGCAGGCCGGTAACCAGCAGCAGGCGGTTGAGCACACCATACGCGAACAGGCCCAAGCCCCCCGCGCCGGTAATCGCGCGGCTGGCGCTATCGACGCCGTCGTTGATGTATTCGTAGCCGAGGCCGACTGCGGCCGCCATCACCAGCCCCGCAAAGCCCGCGGCGATCGGCACGAAGCGGCGGCCGCTGAAGAACGCCAGGTATTCCGGCAGTTGCACCGTGGCGAAGCGATTGTAGAACTTCCCCCCGACAAGCCCGGACAGGATGCCGATCGGCACTTCCAGCTTGGCCAGTGCCGAAGTCTTGTAGACCGTCGAAGCCACGGCGACCGCATCGCCCGTCACGTCCTTCAACGCCTCTGGCGGCACGGCGATGAACACCGCCGCACCCTTCAGGGAGATGAAGTAGCACACCACGCCCGCCAATGCCGCTGCGCCGTTTCCGTCGCGCGCGAAGCCGGTCGCGACACCGATGGCGAAAAGCAGCCCGAGGTGCGCGAAGATTGCTTCCCCGGCGGCGCTGACGAATGCGATGTCGAGCAGATCGGGTTGCCCCAGCCGCAGCAGGATCGCCGCCACCGGCAGCACCGCGATCGGCAACATCAGGGCACGGCCGAGCGGCTGCAGGGATTCGAGCAGTTTGCGCATCAGTGAAGATCCTCGATGCTGGCGCGGACGAGCCTGCGGATGTCCCCGGGAGCCGGCATGTCAAGCGCCTTGGCGGCGAGGGCACGGCAGCGCTCGACTTCGAGCCTGCGCACGATGGCCTTCGCGTCGGGCACGAAGGCCGGCGTCGCGGACAGCTCGGTGACGCCGAGCCCGATGAGCAGCGGAATGCCGACCGGATCGGACGCGAGCCCGCCGCACACGCCAACCGGGCGTCCGTACCGGGCGGCCCCCGCGCACGTCTGGCCGATCAGGCGCAGCACCGCAGGGTGCATCGCGTCGATCCCGCTCGCCACGGCGGGGTTTTCGCGGTCCATTGCGAGCACATATTGGGTGAGGTCGTTGGTCCCGACCGACAGGAAATCGGCTTCTGTCGCGATCAGGTCCGCCGTGGCTGCGGCCGCAGGCGTTTCGATCATCACGCCCAGTTCGACGTTCCGTGTGATCCCGAGGGCGTTGTGAGCCTTGTCCATCACCGTACGCACGGCGCGCAGTTCGGACAGGCTCGACAGCATCGGCACCATGATGCGGCATTGCCCCACCGGCTGGACGCGCAGGATCGCGCGCAGCTGCGCTTCGAGCAGATCGAGGCGGGCGAGCGACACGCGGATCCCGCGCTGGCCCAGCACCGGGTTCTTCTCCGCGCCGAGGTCCAGATAGGGCGCGGGCTTGTCGCCGCCGATATCGAGCAGCCGGATGATGACGGGCCGCCCCTCCATCGCGCTGGCGATCGCCTGGTAGGTCTGGAACTGTTCGTCTTCATCGGGCGCGGCGGTGCGTTCCATGAACAGGAATTCGGTGCGCAGAAGCCCCGATCCCTCGGCGCCCATCTCGACCGCGCGTTTCGCATCGTCGAGCGAGGCGAGGTTCGCGAAGACTTCGATCCGCGTGCCGTCGGCGGTGTGGCAATCGGTCTGCGAAGCCGCCCGCGCGGTGATGCGGCGTTCCTCGCGCTCTTCGATCTTGGCGCGATATTGCGCGATCCGATCCGCGTCGCAGTCTCTGAAGAGCAGACCCGCATCGGCATCGACGATCACTGTCTCGCCGTCGGCAACGGCGGTGATCGCGTCCCCCATCGCTGCCAGCGCGGGGATGTTCATCGAGGCGGAGAGGATCGCAACATGCGAAGTGGGGCCACCCTCGGCGAGGACGATGGCCGTCACCGGCGCAAGATCGAGTTCCACCAGTTGCGACGGCAGCAGATCGCGCGCGAAGAGAATCGTGTCGCGCGCGAAGGAAGGGGTGGCGGACATTCCGCCGTAGAGCGCGTTGAGCACCTGCCGTTCGATATCTTCCAGATCCGCGACCCGTCCGGCAATGCGGCTATCGCCGGACCCTTTCAGGATCGCGGCCTGCGCTCCGGTGGCATGGCTCCAAGCCTTGCCCGCGCTGCGGCCTTTGGCGATCTGCGCCTTTGTGGAGGCGATCAGGTCGGCGTCCGCCAGCATGGCTTGATGGGCTTCGAAAATGTGGCGCTGATCGTCGTTTCCTGTTGCGCGCGACGCGAGATCGGCGGCGACCGATGAGAGAGCGGCTTCGAGAGCCGCAATCTCCGCGTCCGGGTCGTCGGCTTCCTCGGGCACCGCAATCGCATCGTCTGCCGCCAGCCAGGCAACCGTACCGATGGCGAGACCCGGGGACGCGCTAACGCCCTGCAAGGCACCTTCCGGAATCTCGGCCTGTACCGGTGGCGGGGGCAGAGGAGCGGGGGGCGAGGGTGGCAATTCGCCCAGGCCGCTGGCGATCAACTCCGCGACCGCGCTCAGCGCGGCTTCGCCATCGTGCCCGCGCGTTTCCAGCGTGACTGTGTCGCCCAGCTTTGCGCCGAGGCCCATGAGCCCTACGGCACTGCGCGTCGCGGCGCGTTTTTCGCCATGAATGATGGCCACTTCCGCCTGGAAGGCGCGCGCGCATTCGCCGATCCGTGCGGCGGGCCGCGCGTGGATGCCGTGCACAAGCGGGATAGTGATGGTCCGGCGAAACACCTCGGCTTCGTCGTCGATCCAGATCCGGTCTTGGACCCCGATGGCGCGCGCGGTCATCAGCATTTCGCCGAGGGCAACCATCTGCCCGACCGTCCGCCGTTCGATCGTAAACGCCTCGCTGTTGGTCAGGATCACCGGGGTTACGAGGCTTTTGGCTTTCATCCCGACCATGTCGAGATCGACCTCGATCAGCGGATCGGTGCGCGAGACCTTGTCGCCTTCCGAAACGAGCGGCCTGAAACCTTCGCCGCCCAGCGCGACCGTCTCGAGCCCGAAATGGATGAGCAGTTCGGCCCCCTCCGGGCTGCGGATGGTCACGGCATGTCCGGCGGCGTGAAGGTTGATGATTTCCCCGTCGCAGGGCGCATGGATCGTGGAGCCGAGCGGATGGATGGCGAGGCCGTCGCCCATCAACCGGTCGGAGAAGACGGCATCGGGCACTTCTTCCAGGGGTGCGGCCCAGCCGTGCACCGGGGCGACGATTACGAGATCGGCCAAGTTCTCCCCCTCTTTCATCCCTATTCCGCCGCCGCGGCAATCGAAGGGGTCGCGTCGCCTTGGCGAACGCCGCCAATCCAGGTGCCTCGCGGCTGAAGGTCAGCGTCCAGCCAGACCCAGTCGGCCTGCTGACCGGGCGCGATCCTGCCATGGGATTCGGAGAGCCCCAGGAACGCGGCGGCCGACATGCTCGACATCTGGGTAGTTTCGACCGGCGTCAGTCCGGTAATCGCGACCGTGTTCCGGAATGCGGTTGCCATATCGAGATTGGAGCCCGCCAGCGTACCGTCCATGTATGTGCACACGCCGTCCTGCACCTTGATATGCTTGCCCTGGAGCATGAAGTCGGGCTCCGCAGCACCGACCCCCGGCATCGCATCGGTAACCAGCATGATCCGATCCGCCCCCTTTGCACGGATCGCGATCCGGACCGTCGCCCGATGGAGGTGCGCATTGTCGACGATCAGACCGCAGTAGGCGTCTTGCGCGTCGAGCGCCGCGCCCACCAGCCCGGGGGCCCGGTGGGTGAGGGGAGACATGGCGTTGAAGAGGTGGGTGAACCCGCTGAGCCCAGCGTCGAGGGCCACCAGCGCCTCGTCGTAGCTGGCGTTGCTGTGCCCGGCACACACGATCACGCCGGCGCCGACCAGCGCGGCAATATCGGCGGGGGAAACCATCTCCGGGGCGACGGTCAACACAACCTTGCCTTCGCGAGGGCGGGAAAGCAGCTCGATCATCGTGGGATCGATGGTGCGGATCCGGTCGGCTTCGTGGATGCCGCGTTTGACCTCGTTGATGAACGGGCCTTCGATGTGAACACCGATCACGCCGGGAACCCCCGCACGGATGGCGGCGTCGCCGGCATCGAGCGCAGCGGCGATCTTCTCCGGCGAGTCGCTGATCAGAGTAGGCAGGAAGGCGGTCGTGCCGAAGCGCGCGTGCGCCGCACCGATCGCGGCGATCGCCTCGACGCTGACCTCGTCGTTGAACAGAACGCCGCCGCCGCCATTGACCTGGGTGTCGATGAACCCGGGTAGCAGCCAGCCGCCCTCCAGATCGAACGATCCCGTGCTTCGGTCATCGGTGTCGATCGCCGTCACCTTGCCCTGCGACAGCGTGAAACTGGCGGCTTTCGTGGCATCATACCCGATCGCGATATGACCGTTGGAAAAGCTGGCCTTCATTTCGTCCGGGTCACCTTGTTCAGGAAGGGCGGGCGGTCCGGGTCGAAACCGCGCGCGACAGAGAGCTGCGCTGCGAAGCGATAGAAGCTCTGGATCATCAGGATGGGTTCGATTGCCGCATGCGCCGCGAGCGCGGGAAGTCGCCCGGCTTCCCGTGTCGGATCGGCGATTGAAACGCGGGCTCCGCGCTCTTCGAACAGGGCAGCGGTCTCGCGCACGTCGCGACCCGCCTCGTCGCTCCCTGCAAAGGCCAACACCGGGAAACACTCGCCGACGATGGCCATCGGGCCGTGCTTTACCTCTGCGGCGCTGAAGCATTCCGCGTGGAGTCCGCAGGTCTCCTTGAGCTTGAGCGCGGCTTCCTGCGCGATTCCCAAGCTGTAGCCACGGCCGATCACGAACAGGTTGGACGCATCGAGAAGCGGCTGCATCGCGGGCGACCAGTCGAGCGTGAAGGCTTTGCGCAACTGTCCGGGCAGGCTTTCGACCGCCGTCTGCAAAGCGGCATCGTCCGCCCATGCCGCGACCAGGGCGGCCAGCCCTGCGAGAGAGACGATGTAGGACTTGGTCGCGGCCACCGATTTCTCTGGTCCCGCCTTGAGCAGCAGCAGATCGTCGGCAAGATCTTCCAGCGGAGAACCCTCTTCGTTGACCAGCGCGATGACCCGGGCGCCTGCCTCGCGCTGGGCGGAGACGGCGGACAGCAGATCGGGGCTCTTGCCTGATTGCGAGATGGCGATGCACAGTCGCCTGCTCGGCTCGGACTTCGAACGCGGGGCTGCGGCGTACATAGTGGAAACCGATGGCGCGGCGGACGAGGTGACGACGCCGGTGAGCGTTTCGATCAGGTATTTGCCGTAGGTTGCGGCATGATCGGAAGAGCCGCGTGCACACGTTATGGCGACGGTCGGCGGGCTTTCCCTCAGGCTCGCGCCAATACGCGTGATCGCATCCCGATTGGCAGCGAGGAAGCGCTCCACGGCCTCGCAAGCCTCGGCTGCCTCTGCATGCATCAGAGTGGCGTCCGCGCGAACCGGAACGCTCTCTGAAACCGGTCGCGCGTCAACTGTCATACTGCCTGACCCCCAATTTTCAGGCGCTTGCGAACCAATGTGGCTGCACCCGGCATTCGCAATTTCATACCGATCTCGTCGGCAGACACAATAGGTATTGTATTTGTATTATTAAAATTCTTGAGAGGCCTTATTCCGCCGTGAGCGGTTCGCATTCTGCGCCGTTACGGGAATGGTGCCTGTGCGCAGTCGCAATGCAAACTGCGCAAGACCGGCAAACTACATCTCGGTCTCCTCAGATTTTGATGATCCAGCGCTTCCGGCGCAGGTACTCGCAGCACAGCCAGATGAAGGCGATGTACAGCCCGACCGGCAGGAAGGATGCCCATCCTTCTCCGATGGTGCCGCGCGTCGCTTCGTAAGGAAGTAGCAGGGCCTGCCACACCGTCATGGACGCGGTGATCTGGTGGATCACGTAAGCGGCGATCGAGTTTAGGCCAAATGCGGTGCCGAACAGGACGAACAACCGGGTCGGCAGGCTGAGCTGCTTCGAACGGTCGAGCCAGGCGTGCAGGCCGCTCAGGACGAGCACCGTGATGCCACTGGTTACGAGTACGAAACTGCTCGACCAGATATCCTTCACCACCGGAAAGACGAGGCCCCAGCAAATCCCCGCTGCGAGCATGGTCGCACCGGCGATCGCCAGATTGCGTGCCGAATGGGCCGGTCTGCGCAGGATGTATTCGCCAATCGCGACGCCGATCAGCCCGTGGGCGATGGCGGGCAACGTGCCGAGCAGGCCCTCGGGATCGTACCCTGCTGGCCCCGTCACGTAGTTGTGATTGCCTGCGCCGAGCAGAACCCTGTCGACCGATGCGACGAAGTTGTGACCTCGCTGCCAGATGTTGTTGGGCAGACCATCGAGGGCGGGAATGAGCGTCACCGGCCAATAGAGCACTAGGATTGCAACCGCGATTGCAATCCGCGTTTTCGGACCGGAGGCGAGAAACAGGAACGCGCATGCACCATAGACCAGGCCAATGCGCTGGAGGACGCCGAACAATCGCCAGTCGCCTGACGAAAGGTCGGCCAGCCAATAGAGATTGGAGAGGATCACGCCGAGAACGAACAGGCGAATGGTGCGCTCCAATATCGCCCGGTGAACATCAGGTTTCGGCTTGGAGGAAGAGCCCGCCATGGCGAGCGGGATCGAGACCCCGACCATAGTCAGGAAGGATGGGAAAACCAGATCGGCGAGGGTCATCCCTTCCCAATGGGAATGTAGCAGCAACGGAAACACGGCCGCGCCTGCGTCGTACTTCATCGCCGCCATGGAATTGACCAGGATCATCCCGACGAGGGTGAGGCCGCGCAAGACGTCGAGTGACAGCAACCTTTCCTGGCTTGAGTTGTCGCTCACAATATCTCCCCCCGTCGGCCCACCTGGGCTTCCCCGATCTAACCCAATCCAATTTTGCTATGGACAGGGTATGGTATTTGTAGTGTATTGGTACCTTACCTTGTCAAGGATTGATATTACTATCCGCTGCCGGGGGGGTGGCTACTAAGGGGAATCGAAATGAGCCAGTTCGCATCGCTTGGATCAGTTTGGGGGAAAGGGCTGCGCTACGGCGTGTGTCTAGCGGCACTGTCGATCGGCTTGGCGTCGCAAGCAGCGGCGCAGGATGCGGACGCACCCGAGGAAGAGAGCGCGGCCGAGCAGGATGATCCCGAGGGCATGATCATCGTCACTGGCCAGCGTGCGAACCTCGAATCTGCCCAGAATATCAAGCGCAATGCCGATACCGTAGTCGATTCGATCACCGCGGAAGACATGGGCTCGTTCCCCGACAAATCGGTTGCCGAAGCTCTCCAGCGTGTCCCTGGTATTACAGTGGTCCGCTTCGCCGGGACGGATGATACCTCGCACTTTTCCGCCGAACCTTCGGGGGTTATCGTGCGCGGCCTCCCGCAGGTTCGCTCCGAATTCAATGGCCGGGATACGTTCTCGGCAAACAGCTCGCGCGGGCTTGCCTGGCAGGACATCTCGCCTGAGCTTCTCGGGGGTGTCGATGTCTACAAGAACCAGACCGCAGATTTGATCGAGGGCGGGATCGCCGGCACCATCAATCTGCGCACCCGCCTTCCGTTCGATTCGAATGAAGACGTTTTCGTGGTGAATGTGCAGGGGAACTACGGCGATATCGCGAAAGAGGTAACGCCGGAGATTTCCGGCATCGTGACCAAACAATGGTTCACCGATGCCGGGCGCTTCGGGGTAATGGCCAACCTTGCCTATAGCCGGGTCAAGACCGGTAGTCAGGGCATCCAGTACGACCGCATGGCGATCTTCTCAGAAGGCACCTACGGCCCGGGCAAGAGCTATATTCCCAGCGGCATCTGGATGCGCGACAATATCTACGATCGCGAGCGGATCGGCGGGGCATTTGCCGCCCAGTGGGAATCGAACGACGGCAACAAGCTTGCAACGTTCCAGTACAATCGATCGCAATACGACAACAGCTGGCGCGAGCATTCGCTCTACTCGGGCAGCTTGCCCGACATTTACGGCATGCCGACGGATACCGAATTCACCGACCCTGCGCTGATCCAGCCCATCGAAGGGACCGATCCGTTTACCTTCGACGACGAAGGCAATTTCACCTCGGGTTGGTGGTCAGTGCCACGGCCCTATGTCGGCGAAGGCGACGCCAACCTGGGACTGGGCGTCAACGAGGACGGAGAGCCCTTCTTCAACCGTTGCTATGCGTGGGAAGGGTGCACGAACGCCCGCCGCGCGCCGCAACTCGATACCGCGGCCAACGCCTTGCGCAACAAGCAGTACACGCAGGACTTCGCGCTCAATTTCAAATGGAACCCTTCAGACCGGGTGCATTTGAACTTCGATGCGCAATACGTCGATGCGAAGGTGCACAATTTCAACGCATCGGTGCTGTCGCGCACCTACGCCAATACCTACATCGACGCGACCGGCGAGTATCCCACCTTCACCATCGACCCAGTCACTGCGGACAATATCAACCTGTCGGCTGGCGGCGTCACCAATCCGAACAATTACTACTATTATGCGATCACCGATCACACGGAAGACAGCGAGGGGCAGGAACTCGCACTGCGTGCGGATGTCGAATACGAATTCGATACGCCGTGGCTCAGCTCTCTGCGCCTCGGCGCTCGCTATGCGGACCGCGACCAGACGGTGCGCTGGGGCGCATACAACTGGGCCAATATTTCCAACACGTGGACTTATACGCAGGCCCCCTATTTCAACATCGACAGCCCGGTCTATCCGGCCGGGACGACGGAAAGCTTCAGCTTCGGTTCTGATTTTTTCAACGGTAACCAGCTGAATCAGAGAGAATTCATCTACTTCAACATGGATTTGCTCGAAGGCGGCCCCTCGCAGCTCGGGCAACCGAACATCGGTGTAGGCGAGTATTATCCCGTCTGTTCCGACGCCGGCTATCGCGACGGCGAAGTCTATCAAGGCGATTACGGCTGCTATCTGCCTGGCGAGATCTACGACGTCAGCGAAGAGACCGTGGCCAGCTACGTGATGCTGAAGTTCGGCGGGCCGGATGCAGCGATTGGCGGTGTGGGGGTGTCCGGGAATATCGGCGGAAGGCTGGTGTTCACGGTCGACGAATCCACCGGATCGCGAACCTCCCCGCAAGCCTTCACTCCCACTCAGCTGACCTGCGACCCCAATCAGGTCGATCCCAGTACGGGCGAACCCCTCATCTCGCCGGGGTGTGTGGTCAGTTCGGAAGAGCTGGCATTCAATGACGGCTCCTTCCTGGCCCGGGAGACCTCGGAAGACCACATCAACTTTCTGCCCAGCTTCAACCTGAAGCTCGACTGGACCGACAAGCTGGTCACGCGAATTGCGTATTCGCGCGCTATTTCGCGGCCCGACCTTGGCCTGTTGCGCAGCTTCGTGAACATCAACCGTCAATCGCCCGGCCAGATTCGCCTCGACGATCCAAATCTGGTCTTCGGGCCGGACGGAACCACGGTTGTCGGTTATGATTGGCAATACCGCGCGCAGGCAGGCAATCCCTACCTCAAGCCGATTGAGGCAGATCAGTTCGACGCAACGCTCGAATATTACATCGGCCCGGCAGCATCGCTTACCGCCACCGCATTCTACAAGAAGTTCAACAACTATATCCAGTCGGGCACCTACGTGCTCACCGTGAACAACAACGATGTATCGCGCGACGTGCTGGTCTCCGGGCCGATGAATGGCGAGGGGGCGAGCATCAAGGGCATCGAAGTCGCAGGGCAGGGCTTCTTCGACTTCCTCCCCGGTCTGCTCAGCGGTTTCGGCGTGCAGGCGAACTACACCTACGTCGATAACAAGGGCATCGAGACGACCAGCCTCGTCAGTGAAACCGCCGGTGGCACAACGGGCGGAGGCATCGCCTACGACGACACGGCAGTAAAGCCTAATGCTCTCGAAGGGATTTCCGAACACAGCTTCAATCTGGTCGGAATGTACGAGAAGGGCCCAGTCTCGGCACGCGTGGCTTACAACTGGCGCTCGAAGTATCTGGTCACCGCAATCGATTGTTGCGTCGGACTGCCGATCTGGCAGGATGCGACGGGCTATCTCGATGCGTCGATCAAGTTCCGCCTCACCGCGAATTTCGAGCTGAGCGTGCAGGGCAGCAACCTGCTCGGCACCGATACCGTGCTGTTCCAGCAGGTCGACAACACCGGGCTCCTGAAGCCGAACGCCTGGTTCAAGAATGACCGGCGGATCCAGTTCGGGATCCGCTATTCGATGTGACTCTCTTGCCGGGGAGCAGCAGCAGTGCTGGCCCCCGGCAAGGCCTCAGCTACAAGGCTCGGGATGACAGCGCCCTTCAGGATCGCGATTATCGGTGGGGGGACCGCTGGCTGGATGTGCGCGGCGGCGTGCGCCAGCAAACTCGATCCTAGGCATTATGACGTCCGGCTGATCGAGTCGGAGGAGATCGGCACGGTCGGCGTCGGCGAAGCAACGCTGCCGCAACTCAAAGACTTTAACGACTTCCTCGGGATCGACGAGGTCGAGTTCATGACGGCGTGCCATGCCACCTTCAAGCTGGGCATCGAATTCGTCGACTGGGGGCGCGAGGGAACGCGCTACATCCATCCCTTCGGCCAGTTCGGCAGGCCGATTGGCGAAGCCGAGTTCTTTCACTATTGGTTGCGCAGCCGCGACACCGCAGGGCCCCTGTCGGATTACTGCCTGCCGATCGTGGCCGCGCTGGCCAATCGGTTCGATTTCCCGGCTGCCGACAGCCGCGACCCCAAATCGGCCTTCTCCTACGCCTACCATCTCGATGCTTCGCTCTACGCGCGCTACCTTCGCGGGTGGTCGGAAGAGCTCGGGCTGAAGCGGATCGAGGGGCGGATAACGCAGGTAGCCCGGCAACCCGAGACAGGGTTGATGATGTCGGTAATGCTTGCATCGGGTGACACGATCGAGGCGGATCTGTTCGTCGACTGCTCGGGTTTTCGCGGCCTTCTGATCGAACAGGAATTGCAGACCGGGCTCGACGACTGGTCACACTGGCTCCCCTGCGATCGCGCGGTGGCCGTGCCGAGCGAACGTGCGGGCGACTTCACGCCCTACACCCGCTCGACTGCGCGCGAGGCGGGCTGGCAGTGGCGTATCCCGCTGCAACACCGAACCGGCAATGGCTACGTCTATGCAAGCGAGTTCATCTCGGATGACGAGGCCGCGGCCACGCTGCTCTCGACCCTCGATGGCGCGCCGCTTGGCGATCCGCGTGTGCTCCAGTTCAAGGCATGCAAGCGCAAGCAGGCGTGGAACGGCAATGTCGTCGCCATGGGGCTGGCGGGAGGATTCCTCGAACCGCTCGAATCGACGAGTATCTATCTGGTGCAGATGGCGGTCGCGTTCATGCTGTCGCTGCTGCCCGATGGCACGCAGATCGATCCGGCGCTGGTTAGCGAATACAACCGGGTGATGGATATCGAGTATGATCGCGTGCGCGATTTCCTGATCTTGCACTACCATGCGACGACCCGCGAAAATGGCGAATTGTGGCGCCATTGCCGGGAGATGGACATCCCCGACAGCCTTGCCGAGAAGATCCGCCTCTTTCGCCATCGTGGCCATATCCGCGATTATCGCGACGGGCTGTTCGGCCCGCCGAGCTGGCAAGCGGTCTTCATAGGCCAAGGCATCATGCCCGAGGCGCAGGACGTTCTGGCCGACCTTATGCCGGACACAATCCTGACCGAACGCATGGCGAGCCTGCGCAAGGTGATCGCGGAGGCCGCCGGTTCGATGCCGCTCCACGAAGAGACGGTCGCGCGCCATTGTCTGGCGGGGTCGTAGCGTGAAGATCGGCAACGCGATTATCGTCGGTGCGGGAGCCCCCGCCGCGCTCGCCGCGCTGGCGCTGCATCGCGCGTTTGCGCGGGGCGGGCTGGAAGTCCGCTGGGTCGAGACCCCATCGCGCGCCGACGCACGGCAATCCTATGCCGCGCTGCCCAACATCCAGTCCTTCCACCGGCTGCTCGGTATAGACGAAGGTGCTGTGTTGCGCGCAACCGGCGGTGCGTTCTCGCTCGGCTGCCAGTATGTCGGTTTCTCTGGTGAGGGGAGCAGCTTCCTGCATGGCTACGGCCCGGTGGGGCAGCCCTTCGGATCGCTGCCGTTCGCGCAATTCTGGATCAAGGCGCACGAGGCGGGAATGCCTGCCGCGTATGGCGACTTTGCGCGCGATGCCGTCGCCGCACTCAACGGCCGCATGCAATTGCCCGAAAACGGGCGACCAGCGCCGACGGCGCAGGGCTACCACCTCGATGCGCGCAGCTATGCCGATCTGCTGCGCGATCATGCCGAAAAGCTCGGCATCGCCATGCACACCGACGATGCGCCGCAAGCCGTGGTGCGCGACGGGAGGGTGGCGGCAATCCGCCTGACCGATGGCAGGGAGCTGGCGGGCGACCTGTTCATCGACGCGACCGGAAGCGGCGCTTCTATCCTGACAGCCATCAACGATGCCGAGCCGACCCGTTCAGCCATCTCGGGTGTCGACAGAATGATGCGGGTCGATGCCAATCCGCTGCGCCCCGTACCGCTCTACGCGCGCACCACGGCGCATCGCGCAGGCTGGACCACGATGCTGCCGATGCAGCGCAAGGTCGCGATCGAGGTTGCTTACGACAGCTCGGCGATCGGCGACGAGGAGGCGGCCCGCCTCTCGGGTGCTCCGCTGGCAAGCGAACCAACCTTCAGCCGCATCGCTCCGCAGCGCAGGGAACGACCATGGGTCGGCAACGTGGTCGCCGTCGGAGACGCCGCGGAAGTGCCCGACCCGATCGGCTCGACGTCGCTCCACCGGTTGCAGATCGCGATCACGCATCTGGTGGCGCTGTTCCCGGTGCGCTCCGATACCATGCCCGAGGCCGCGATCTACAACGAGGAAATCGCTGCCTTCAGCGCCCGGCTCGGCGATTTTCAGGCGGCGCACTATGCGCTCAACCGGCGCGAAGAACCCTTTTGGCAGGCCGCGCGCGATCGCCCGATCTCCGAGGAACTGCGCGCCAAGATCGACCTGTTCGAGGCGCGGGGCAGGATCCCGCAATATAATCAGGAAAGCTTCAGCGAGGACGAGTGGATCGCCGCCTTCCTCGGCCACGGGCGGGTGCCGCGTTCCTATGATCCGCAGGTCGACCAAACGTCAGATCAGCAGGTGATGGCCGCCTTCAAGACGCAGCTTTCCTCCATCCGCGCCGACGTGACGGCGATGGACACGCACGAAGCGGCGCTATCGAAGGCGACACGAGAATGAGCATCGACCGGATCGTCATCGTCGGGGGCGGGACTGCAGGCTGGATGTGCGCAGCTGCGTTGAGCCAGGTGCTGGGCCAATCCCCGGGCCGGAAAATCACGCTGATCGAATCCGAGACCATCGGCACGGTCGGCGTCGGCGAAGCGACCGTCCCTTCAATCCGCGAATTCAACCGGCTGCTGCGGATCGACGAGGATGAATTCCTGCGCGCGACGAACGGCACCATCAAGCTGGGCATCGAGTTCGTGAACTGGGGCGGCGCAGGGGAAAGCTATTTCCACCCCTTCGGCTATTTCGGCACCGATATGGCGGGGGCCGGGTTCCACCACCACTGGTTGCGCCATGTGCACGAGGGCGGGGACGCCGATCCGTGGCACTATAATCTCGAGGCGCAGGCGGCGAAGGCCGGGGTGTTCGCGCGTGCCGGCCGACATGGCCCGGTCAATCACGCCTTCCATTTCGACGCGAGCCTCTACGCAGGCTTCCTGCGCGGCAAGGCCGAGGGTCGCGGTGTCGCGCGCGTCGAAGGCGAGATCGTCGGTGTTACGCGCGATCCAGACAGCGGCTATGTCGCCAGCCTAGCCCTGAAAAGCGGTGAACGGATCGAGGGCGATTTCTTCATCGACTGTTCCGGCTTTCGCGGGCTACTGATCGAGGGCGCACTGGAGAGCGGATACCGCGACTGGTCGCAATGGCTGCCCTGCGACCGGGCGGTCGCAATGCCGAGCGAGAATGCTCCGGGCGAGATCACGCCCTACACCCGCTCGACCGCGCGCGAGGCTGGCTGGCAGTGGCGCATCCCGCTGCAACACCGGATCGGCAACGGCTACGTCTATTGCAGCAAATACCTCGGCGATGACGAAGCTGCGGGCCTGCTGGCATCCGGGCTGGACGGCGCGCCGCTGGCCGAGCCCCGCACGCTGCGGTTCACCGCCGGGCATCGGCACAAGATATGGAACGGCAATGTCGTCGCGCTCGGCCTCGCGAGCGGCTTCCTCGAGCCGCTCGAATCGACATCGATCCACCTGATCCAGACGGGGATCATCCGCCTGCTGGGCCTGTTCCCGCGAACCGCAATCGATCCGGCGGTGGTCGAGCGGTATAATCGCGACACGATCCACGAATACGAACGGGTCCGCGACTTCGTGCTGACCCACTATGCGACGTCGTCAGGCGTGGACACGCCATTCTGGAAGGCGGTCCGCGACGCGCCCTTGCCCGACAGCCTGACCGCACGGCTCGATGCCTTCCGCGCGAGCGCTAGCATCCTGTCCGAGCCGACCGAGTTCTTCGGGCCAACCAACTGGTTTGCCGTGCTGTGGGGGCAGGGCCTGCGCCCGGCGGATTATCACCCGATCGCGGATGCGCTGGACAAGGCCGAAGTGGAGCGTCGTTTCGCGATTCTGCGGCAACGCAATGCGGAAGCGCTCGCAAGCCTCCCGCCGCATGGCACCTTCCTGGCAAGCACCCGGACCGCGAACTGATCGCCACGCTCAGCGGTTGTTGAGTTCCGCGACGACATCATAGGCATCGCCGCGATAGTAGCTTTGGGTGAACTCGACCGTCCGCCCATCGACCAGAAAACCGCGCCGTTCGATGAACAGCCCGGCATCCCCCGGCTTGATCTCGAGCGCCTCTGCCTGCTCGGCGGAGAAGTTGATGGCGCGCAAGCGTTGCAGCGCGCGCACGGGCAGGTGGCCGGATTGCTCCAGCGCCTCGTACAGCGACGTCTGGACCGCGTCGGTCGACGGCAGGCAGAAGGCGGGCACGGTCGAATATTCGAGCGCCATCGACTGGTCGTCGGCGTAGCGAATGCGATGGAAACGAAAGACATGCGAACCCGGTGACAGGCCGAGCAGGAGTGCTTCTTCGGGGGTGACGGTGCCTTCTGTCTTGCTGACCCATACGCTGTGCGGCCTGCGCCCGCGCGACACCATGTCTTCCGAGAAGGACGTCATTCTGGAGAAGCTCTTCTCGACGCGCGGGGCGACTACGAAGGTCCCTGCACCACGACGGCGTGACAAAAGGCCTTCCGAAACCAACCCGTCGATCGCCTTGCGGACCGTGATACGAGAGACGCCGAACCCCTCCGCCAGGTCGCGTTCGGTCGGGATGGCTGCATCTGCCGAGACCACCCTGTCCGCAATCGCTTCGCGAATGCCCTTTTGCAGCTGGAGATAGAGCGGGGTCGGGGCAGCCTTGTCCAGGTCCCCTATGCTCTCGATAAACGACAAGTAACATCCTCCATCTGGTCAACCGCGCCTGATGTTGCCTTGGTATGCGAGCGTCAATCGGGCTTCGGCGTATTTTTCAAGGGCCTCAGGCTCTCATCGATCGTCCGGCCCAGCAATTGGTCATGCGTGTCCTGCGTCATTTCCCATACCATGACACCACCTGCTTGTTCCATTGCGAGGTGTACCTTTTGCCGGATCGTCGCGACAGAGTTGAAAGTAATGTAATCGCAACCGCTGCAAGCCTCGCCCACGAGATCCTCGGTCAGGGCTTCTTGCGGGAAAGCGGCGATCAGATCCGCGAACGCGTAGTCGGGGCCGTAATTGCCGAAACCGTAGCCGTAAAAGGGCAGGCCCAGCGCCAGGCGTTCGGGGGCGACGCCGCGCTCCAGCCACAGGCGCAGATCGTCTTGGGCCTGCGCATAGCTCGCATGTTCGGCGCCCGCCGCGCCCCAACTCGGCCCGATGGCATCGTAGGACATCGGCATGACCAGATCGAAATAGGGGATCGACGAGACCGGGATCATCCCGCCCTCGTAGGATGCGGTCGCCACGGTGAGCAGCTTGCCCTTCGCCTGCAGGGCTTGCGACAGGTGCGCGATGAAGGGCGTGTAGTTGCCGTCGCGATCAATCCGGGTCAGCAGCGCACCCTCGATGTCGATGTCGATCCCGTCGAACCCTGCGGCGTCCATCAGGTCGAGCAGCTCGGCTCGAACTGCCTCACCCCTGTCGGTGGCGAGCAATTCGGCCCAGTCGCCCGCACACGACGGGATAACTCCACCTGCAACGGACAGCAGCACCTTGGCGCCCTTGCGCTTGAGCTCGGTCACCGCCTCGCGCAGCATCGCGACGCTGGCATTTTCGCCCATGCCTGCCGCCATGCAGGTCAGTTCGTCGCCCTTCGTCATTGCGCCCGAAGAGTCGGGATTGGCGAAGGCGATGTTGATATGGGTGTAGTAATCGATCGGCGTTGTGCGCAGCGCTTTCTCCAGCCCTTTGAAGGCGGGCAGATATCCCACCATCGCCGGTTCGGCAGCGGCCGCTCCGCCGGGGGCGAGCGCAGGCATGACCAATATAGCGCCAATAGCTGCGATCTTCCGCAATATCTTCCGCATCTTCGTCCCTCTTCCTTGCATTACGGCTACTTTGGCCGGGTTGACTGCGCTTGTCCATCATGACAAAAATAAGATCAATAAGGGTCCAATCATTGCGGAATCGGGAGCGGAATGAAGCATAAGCCACAACGCGCATGGAGTGTTTCCGCCTGTGCCTTGCTCTTGTCGGCCTGCGCCACGACGGGCTTGGCGCAGTCCTCCGATCAACAGGCGTTCGATGCCTTCGCGCAGGATCTCGGCCTTGAGTACGCGACGATCGACAACCATCCCGATGACTGCCCCGAGGGGATCGACGGGTGCTTCCTGACCGAAGTCACGCTCACCATGCCCGAGCGCTTGCCGGCGGCTGCCGACGACGGCGATTTCGCGATCTACTTCAGTTTCGTGAACCGCCTGCCTCTGGTGGAGAGCGACGTCTTCCGGGGCGAATTCGTCAACGGCGACCTTCAGCGCCTCACGCTCAAGGATGACGCGACGCTGGTGCCGGGCAAGCGCTACGTGGTGAAACTCTGGGGGCAGGGCGCCCACGCCAGCAGGGCGTTCGCGATGCCCAATTTCTATATGGCGGGCAAAGGCGTGGAAGCGCGCGTGATCGACGCAACGCGGCCCGGCATCGATCCCCAAACCGGGCTCGAAACGCTCCTCTTCGTCAAGCCGATGACCGACGCAGCGAAGCTGCAAGCAAAGAGCGCGGATGACCTGACTGTCTGGCAGACTCCGCAAGCGGCGTTAGACAACTTCGCTGGGCGCGGCCCTTCCGCCACACCCGACATCGCGATTCTGCCCACGCCGCTCCACGCGCAGGTTCTGCCCGGCGCACGCGTCGATCTGAGGCAAGGCATAAGGCCGGTGCTGGTGGGCCTATCGCCTTCGGACATTGACGCCGCGCTTTCCATGCTCGCTCTCGCGGGCGTTCGTGAGGGCAAGGGCACGGCGCTAAACATTCGCGTCGATCCGAAGGCCGGTCTTGAGGCGGAAAGTTATCATCTGACGGCCAACGGGGGCGGCATCGAGGTGGTCGCGGCGGATGCGGCAGGCGCCAACCATGCGATCGCATCGCTCGCGCAGCAGGCGGCCTTCGACAAGGGCCTCGTCCGACCGTTCACCGTCACCGACGCCCCGCGATACGGCTTTCGCGGCCTGCACATCGATCTTGCCCGCAATTTTCACAGCAAGGCAGAACTGCTCAAGCTGATCGATGCGATGGCGCTCTACAAGCTCAACAAGCTGCACCTCCATCTCGCCGACGACGAAGGCTGGCGGCTCGAGATCGCGGCGCTCCCCGAACTGACCGAGGTCGGCAGCAAGCGGTGCCACGATCCCGAAGAGCGCACATGCCTGCTCCCGCAACTGGGCGCGGGCCCCGAGGGCACGGGCGGCGGCAACGGCTACCTGACGCAGGCGGACTATATCGACGTCGTCGAAGCGGCGACCGCCCGCCAGATCGAGGTCATCCCCTCGCTCGACATGCCGGGCCATTCGCGCGCCGCGATCGTTTCGATGGAAGCGCGCTACGACCGGCTGATGGCCGGGGGCCGCAAGGAGGAGGCGGAACGCTACCGCCTCGTCGAGCCGGGCGACACGACGCAATATCGCAGCATCCAGAACTACGACGACAACACGCTCAACGTGTGCATCGACCAGACCTACCGCTTCCTCGATACGGCGGTCGAGGAACTGCAGGCGATGCATGTTGCAGCAGGCGCGCCGCTGAAGACCTTTCACATCGGCGCGGACGAAACCGCCGGGGCATGGTCGCAATCGCCCGCGTGCAAGCCGCTGATGGAAGCGACCGGCCGCACCGCGCAGCAATTGGGTGCCTATTTCATCGAGCGCGTCTCCAACGATCTCGCCAGGCGTGGCCTGAAGGTGGCGGGGTGGAGCGACGGGCTGGGGCACACCGACCCGGCGGCGATGCCCGCATCCGTCCAGACCAATATCTGGGGTACGCTGTTTACCGGCGCCGTGAGCGAGACGCACGTGCAGGCCAACCACGGATGGGACGTGGTGCTCTCCATTCCCGACTTCGCCTATCTCGACATGCCCTATGTGCCGCATCCGCAGGAAGGCGGCTACGACTGGGCCTCGCGTAGCGTCGATACGAGGCAGGTGTTCGGCTTCATGACCGATAACCTTCCGGCGAATGCGGCTTCGATCAAGAACACGCTCGCCCGCCCGCAGACGATCGAAGACCCCGAACCGCGCGATGCGGGGCGGACAATCGCCGGAGTGCAGGCGCAGTTGTGGAGCGAGACCACGCGCACCGATGCAGGCGTCGATTACCAGCTGTTCCCGCGCCTGATCGCACTGGCCGAGCGTGCCTGGCATCGGCCCGAATGGGAGCCCGCCTACCAGCCGGGGCAAAGCTATTCCTTCGACGACAGCCGCGTCGACAAGCAGGCGATCGACGCCGACTGGGATGCCTTTGCCGGGCGCATGCCGGTGCAGTTCTCGTTGCTCGACAAGCTTGGTGTGGCTTATCGGATCACCCCGCCGGGCGCGAGAATCGTCGATGGCGAGCTGGAAGCGAACAGCGAGTATCCGGGACAGACAATCGAATACCGGCTGCCGGGCGGCGACTGGCAGGCATACGCCGGTCCGGTCGCGGTGAATGGCGCAGTCGAGGTGCGGGCGCGCTCCGCAGACGGTCAGCGCGCCAGCCGCACGGTGACCATGCCATGAGGGGCGTACTCGCACTCGCTGCGCTGGCATTCGCGCTCCCCTTAACCGCTACAGCGCAAACCGATGTGCCAGGTGGCTACGAGCTGGTCTGGGCCGATGAATTCGATGGAGAGGGCTTGCCCGACCCGGAGAAATGGGCGTGGGATACCCACGCCAACAGCATCGGCTGGTACAATAACGAATTGCAGTACTACGCCGCCGAACGCCCCGAAAATGCGCGGGTGGAAGACGGCCGGCTGATCATCACGGCGCGCAAGGAAAGCCTGCAGGACCGCGCGGACTGGGGCGGGCAGGGCTATACCTCCGCGCGGCTGATCACCAAGGGCAAGGCGGAATGGACCTACGGCTTCTTCGAGGTGCGTGCCAAGCTGCCATGCGGCGCAGGATCGTGGCCCGCGATCTGGACGCTGGGTGCAATGCAGGGCTGGCCCGATGGCGGCGAGATCGACATCATGGAACACGTCGGCAGCACGCCTGCGGATGTCTTCGGCACGATCCACAATCGCTCCACCGCCGGGACCTTCGGCGATGGCGACAGCATCAAGGTGGAAGACGCGTGCGATGCCTTCCACGATTACCAGATGGTCTGGACGCACGACACGATCACCATCGCGGTCGATGGAACACCCTTCCACCGCTATCGCAAGGATGGCTCCGGCAGCGCGCAGTGGCCTTTCGACAAGCCGCAATACCTGCTGCTCAATCTGGCGATCGGAGGGCAGATGGGGGGCGAGGTCCACGATGCGATCTTCCCCGCCCGCTTCGAGATCGAGCACGTGCGGGTCTACCAGAAGCAGTGACGCGCTAGCCCCGATCGACCACGTGGCGTCAGCTACTGCGCATCGAGCCTGGTCTCAGAGTTCGGCGCTCGAAGCAAATGGACCCGCGCATTGATCCGCCCTGACGGGATCGTGCGGGGTCCAAGAGTTATCGCATCTGTACGTTCATTGATAGTTGCTAATGAGAACCCCTCTCATTAAGGCCCGTTGCGAACGAGTCGCAGCGTATGCGGCCAAGCCAATGAGGGATTGCAATGAAACTCGCCACTACGCTGCTGCTTGCGGGGAGCGCTCTCGCCTCCAGTGTCGCCCATGCGCAGGAGTCCGAACCGGCACAGCAACTCGATCGCGAGCGTATCGTCGTGATCGGGGACCGCTTGCAGAGCGAAGGCGCGACCAAAACCGATGTTCCGGCGATCGAGGTCCCGCAGCCGGTGACAGTAATTCCCGACGAAGTTTTCGAGGCGCAGGGCGCGGTGTCGATCTCGGATACGCTGAACTATGTCGCGGGCGTCCACTCCAACCCCTACGGGCCGGACAGCCGGGTCGATGGTGCCTTCGTGCGCGGTATCAACGCGCTCCAGTTCCGCGACGGCATGCGCGACGTCTTCAGCTTCTATGCCAGCATCCGCGCCGATCCCTACAACTTCAGCCAGGTCGAGGTGATCCGCGGCCCCGCCTCGGTGCTGTTCGGCGCGGGCTCGCTTGGCGGTATCGTCAATCTCGTCTCCAAGACGCCGCAATTCAGCCCCGAAGGCGAGGTCTCGCTGCGTTACGGCTCGTTCGATCGGATCGAGGCGCTGACCGATGTGACCGGGCCGATCACCAGCACGCTGGCCGGCCGCGTGGTCGCCCGCGTGCGCGACAGCGGGACCCAGACCGATTTCGTGCCCGACGACCGGATCATGCTGTCCCCCTCGCTCACCTGGGCGCCGACGACGGCCACGGAACTGACGCTGATCGGCCTCTATCAGGAGGACGATGGCGGTTCGACCTCGCAATTCCTGCCGCTGGTCGGCACGATCCTGCCCAATCCGAACGGTCAGCTCGACAGCGACCTGTTCGTCGGCAAACCGGGCTGGGACCGCTATGACGGGCGGCTGGCGCAGGGCACTGCCTTGCTCACCCAGCGCGTGTCGGACGCGGTGCAGGTCAATCTGAAGGCGCGCTACATCGACAGCGACCTGACCTATTTCACGCATTACCCCAACAGCTATTCGAACCCGGCCAATCCCTATCTCGATCCCGAGCAGCGGCAGATCGGTCTCTATGCCGATGGCTCCTATGCGCGGATGGAAGTGTTCTCGACCGACAACAATCTGCAGTTCAACTTCGATACCGGCTCGGCGATCGAGCACACCCTGCTCGCCGGGATCGACTATTCGCGCAGCCGGGTGCGGAAAACCGGCGGCTTCGGCTATGAGGTGATCGACATCTACGATATCGATTACGACGCTATCAGCGACTGGGGCGGCGGCCTGCCGCAGCCCGAAGGGCCGAGCGAGGACGTGACGCAGAAGCAGCTGGGCTTCTATCTGCAGGACCAGATCCGCTTTTGGGACCGCGTCTCGATCGTGCTCGGCGTGCGCCGCGACGAAGCCAGCGCCAGGGATGCCCTGGGCGGCGGAAGCTACGATACCGGTGCCACCTCGTTCCGCGCCGGCATCATCGGCGAGATACTGCCGGGGCTGTCGCCCTTCGCCAGCTACACCGAGAGCTTCGAGCCGATAGCGGGCGTCGCCAGCAATGGTGATCCCTTCGTGCCCAAGCAGGGCCGCCAATACGAGGCCGGAATCAAGTTCCATCCCAACCCTGCCACGATGGTGACCGCCACGGTCTACGACATCGTGGAGAGCAATCGCCCGGTCAGCGACGACAGCACTCCCGATCTGAGCGATCAGATCCAGGTGGGCGAACTGACCTCGCGCGGGTTCGAGCTCGAGGCTTCTGCCACGCTTCCCGGTGCCGTGACCCTTATCGCCAACTACAGCTACAATGAGGCGGAAATATCTGACGCCGCCATCGCGCAGGCGGTGCTGATCGGCAATCAGCTCGACAACGTGCCCAAGCACAATGCGTCGCTGTGGGTGACCAAGCCGTTCCAGCTCAGCGACGATATGGCTCTGACGCTTGGCGGCGGGGTGCGTTACGCTGGCGACAACACCTCCTACGGGCCGGCCTTTCCCAACGGCCTCGAGACGCCCGGGCACACGCTGGTCGACGCCTATGCGGAGCTGGCCTGGAACGACTGGAGTCTGGCGCTCAACGCCACCAACCTGTTCGACGAAAGCTACTATTCCGCCTGCCTCGCCCGCGGTGACTGCTTCCTGGGGGCCGAGCGCAACGTCTACGCCACGCTGACGCGGCGGTTCTGATGGGCGACGGGCTCCTCTGGCTGGGCGCGATCGCGGCGATCGGCGGGGTCGGTGTGCTGCGCTGGTCGTGGGCGCGCAAGAGCCGCTCGGTGCCCGCGAATTCGGCGGGCTGGGGTCTGCTGCTGGCAGCCTGTGCCGCTGGCGCGGCGGCCGCCGGCGCCTGGGGCGTGACGGTGGTTTCGCTGGTGGGGATGACGCTTGCCGCGATCCTGCTCGGCTGGGCAGCCGCCACTTCCCCGGCGGGACGGAGCAAGCCCGCCGACCGCCGCGTTCGCATGCTGCCCGAGGAGGGTGAGAGTCTGCGCCTGGGCGGGCGGCTGCTGACCTTCGCACTGGTCGTGCTCGCGGGGCTTGCCGCCTCGCTGGCATTGGGCATCGCGCTTCGCATCGCCGCGCTGGGGATTGGCTGGTCGGAGGCCGACGCCAATGCAACCGCCCTGATCGCGGTGCCGCTGGTCTGGGGTGTGCTTGCCACGGCCCTGCTGATGCTCGACAACCGCCGCAGCCAGCTCGTCCTCCTGGCCGCAACCAGCCTGCCGCTGGTCCCCGCCCTTCTTGCCGGGAGCTGACCCGATGTCGCTTGCCCTCGAACCATCCACCGTCAAACGCGCACTTTCCGCGCACGCCGCCATCGGCCTGATCGGCGGGGCGTTGCTCTATCTCGTCTGCTTCAGCGGCACCGTGCTGGTGCTCTACGAGGAATTGCAGCGGTTCGAACAGCCCGCCGCTCCCGAGATGAGCAGCATCGAACCCGCGGCGGTCCAGCGCGGGGTGGAGGCGGTGCTCGCGAGCGAAGACGAGGCGACGACCCATCTCTACGTGCATTTGCCGGTCGCCGAATTGCCGCGCACCACCATCACCACCGACACGCAGGCGGTTCACGTCGATCGGCATGGCGCGGTGGTCGGGCCGGAAGAGAACGCGTGGTCCGACTTTCTCTACGCGCTGCATTACACGCTCAACCTGCCGGCGCTGGTGGGCATCACCATCGTCGGTGCGCTGGGGGCTATGATCGTGGCGCTGGCGGTCTCGGGCGTGATCGCGCATCCCAGGATTTTCCGTGACGCCTTCCGTCTGCGCGCGCGCAACAGCGGCGGAGTGGCGCTGGCCGACTGGCACAACCGCCTCAGCGTCTGGACTCTGCCTTTCACCCTGGCCATCGCTCTGACCGGCGCGATCATCGGCCTCGCAACTCTGGCGGCCTACGGCATTGCGACCGCCAGCTATGGCGGCGACGTTGAGGCGGTCTATGCGCCGCTGTTCGGCGACGAGCCGGAGGCAGACGAGGCGCCTGCCTCGGCCCCCGATGTCGCCGCGGCGATGCGCTACATGGCGAGCGAATATCCGGATGTAGCGGTCACCTATGCCGTGCTGCACGACCCCCAGACCGCAGGGCAGCATGTGCAGATGGTGGGTGCGCATCATCGGCGGCTGATCTTCGGCGAGTATTACGCCTTCGACGCTTCGGGCAAGTTCATGGGCACCGCGGGGCTCGCCGATGGCGCTATCGGCCAGCAGGCGGCTGCCTCGACCTATAATCTCCATTTCGGTAACTTCGGCGGGCTGATCGTGAAGCTGGCCTACATCCTGTTCGGTCTGGCGCTGACCGCAGTGTGCGCGACGGGAATCTACATCTGGCTCGGCAAACGGCGGCGTCGGGGTCTCCACGAGCCGCGACTGACCGCCGTCTGGAACGCCGTCGTCTGGGGAGCACCTGCCGCCCTTGCGTTGACGCTGGTCGCCCGTTTCGTGCTGGGCAATGATGCGCCGTTTACCGCGATATTCTGGATCGCGCTGGCGCTGGCGATCCTGACCGCCGGTTGGCGAGCGCGGCAGGTCGAAGTGAGCGGCGCGCCGGAGCCAGTGGTGACCGCTGGCAATGCAAGTCAGGTGTAGAGCCACCGTCAGTCCGCGCTGCGAGCGGTCGTATAACCCCGTCGAGCCTGCCGCCACGGCGCAAGCGAAGAAGGCTGGCGCGGCGGCAGCGCTTGAAAAGACCCGGGTCCCAGCGCACGCATGAGGCAGTTGGCGTCCGCGGACGGCAGCGGCCTCGTTCGATCTGAGAGCGGTATGGTGCGGCGAACGGCGCTGCGCTGCAAACGCTTACGCCAGGCGCAGGTCGTCGGCGCGCGGCATTTCCCCCAAAATCCCTGTTTGTCCAGTCGATCCATTATCAAACGATACGGCCACGAACCTCGCTTCGGCGATTTTTGACAGGTGTTTTGGAACCTCCCTTGCGCTTCTCGCAACTCCTGAAGCAATTCGGGCAGAGGTGGTGGTTTCCGCGCCGACCGAGTGCCGGGACAATCCAAACGCCCTGCTGGGCAGCCGCCCACGATTCTCAGTAGCCCGATCTTCAGCTTAGAAGGCAATAATAACAAATGATAGTTCATTACATTTGTTGTTAGGCTATATTCGTGATCATCGGAACAGTTCTGATCATTGGGAATTACTTGGGCATCTATACGATGCTCACCCGATCCCCGCAGGAGATACCGATGGCTTTTAATCCGCTGACCGAGAGAGGCATTCCGATCGAGCGCCAGTTTCGAAGCTGGTCGGAGCTGGCTTACCAGCCCTACGACACCCGCGAGGTCCATCCTTACACAAGGTGCCGGGTGATCCTGATGAACGGGATCGAGGTCGAGGCCATTATCAATTCGCACAACGCAGCGCGCCGCATCGCCGATACGGGCGTCAAGCAGATGCTGGCGCTGGTCCGAAAGGCGGAGCAGCAGCAGCAAAAGGCGGTGAACTGGTTGATCCCGGGAAGCGAGAGCACGATCGCAAATACGATCGGTTACGAGCAAGTCGCCGTGGATCTGACTAGCTGGATCGCGCGGCACGAACCCGATCCCTATCTCAACCAGGTCTACGAGTTTGGCGTGCTCGAGGATTACGATCACCTCTATCGCTATGCCAATCTAATGGATCTGATGGGCGAGCGGCGGAAGGCCGAGGAGATCACCGGCGATCTAACCGAGATACTCCCGGGCCGGCCGACCATTTTTCATCATCGCCATCCGCACGACGAATTACGGCGCCCGATGACGGTGGAGGCCAGTTCCTTCCAGTCGATCCTCAACGCATTGACGGTTGTGTCTGCCGAACAGCAGACGATGAATTTCTACATGAATGCCGGGAACCGCCCGGAGGACCCGATGGCGCGTTCGCTCTATCTCGAGATCGCCATGGTCGAGGAGCAGCACGTCTCCCACTACGAATCGATCCTGGATCCGACGACGCCCGAACTGCTCAACCTGGCCTTGCACGAGTATAACGAATGCTGGCTCTACTGGTCGTGCATGGTGACCGAGACCGACCCGCGCATTAAGCAGGTCTGGGAGACGCATCTCGCGATGGAGCTGGAGCATCTCCGCCTCGCTTGCGAAATGATGAAGGAGGTCGACGGCATCGATCCGGCCACTGTCTTCCCCGCGCAGGGAATCGATGCGCCGATGACCTTCGAGCCGAACAAGCAATATGTCCGCGATGTGCTGGCCCGCACGGTCGACAATTCTGCCAGCGATTCGCAGTTCGTCCCCGTCGACCAGCTTCCGGCGGGTCACCGGTTCTTCGACTATCAGGCCACCGTCAACGCGGGCGATGTTCCCAGCGAATCCGTCATCCGGCGGCACCGCGAGGAGTTCGGGGGCGAATACCGTTTCGCAACTGAAGGGAGCCATCCGATCGCCTCGCTGCAGGAGAGCGGCACCACGGAGGGAACCACCTACGCCCAAGTAGTCGAACGCCACATGGAGAACGCATGATGACCCAACGCAACGAGAAGCATGACGGCCTTCACCGGGCGGTCGATAAGGCCTCCGACGCGCTTGGCGGGATGGTGGGGCGCGCCTCGGCCAATACCGCCGGGTCCACCTCTGCAGGGGCCTTCGCCGAGAATGCCGCCATCGGAGACATGTACGAGATCGCGGCGGGCAAGCTGGCGCTTCGCCATGCGCGGTCCGATCGCGTGAAAGCTGCCGCGATGAAGATGATCGACGACCATACGACCAGCACCCACCAGTTGCGCTCGGCCATGCTGATGAACGAGACGAAGGGTGTGCCGCCGCTGCCGGACTCGATCGACGCACGGCGCAAGACGATGCTGGACCATCTTGAGGCCGCGCCAGCCGACAAGTTCGACGTGACCTATCTCGATCAGCAAATCCTGGCGCACAAGGAAACCGTCGATCTGATGACGGGCTTCCGGGATACCGGCGACAACGCCCAGCTGCGCTCTTTTGCGGCGGGCACTGCGCCCGTGGTGCAGCGCCATCTGACTCACATGGAGCATTTGAGGGCGGAGCTCGGATAATCCGCTTCGCTCCTCTTGGTTCAAATCCATTGGATGGTCGAGAGACCGCCGGAAAGTAGAACAATCATGTCATTTCTTGATCGCATCGCAGCCGCGGTAACCCCCGCCGCCTCCGACGAAGCCCGCGCCAACGCGCGGCGGGACATAGAAGTGCTCGCCATCAAAGAGCCCTGGATCAAGCCCATCGTCGACCAGCACAAGGAGATAGAGGCCGGCTTCGAGGCGGCGCATGCCGCGCCTTCGGTCGATGCTGTCGAGCGGCTCTCCACCATTCTCACGGGACACGCGAATGCGGAGGAGGCCGTCCTCTATCCCGACATTGCCGACCAGAGCAGCAAGACCCATGCAGGGATGGCGTATGAAGAACATGCCATGACCAAGATCCAGCTCGCCAAACTGAAGGACCTCCCGCCGGGCACTAAGGAATGGGGCGAGAAGCTAGAGCACATCCGAAGCGCAGTGGCGCAGCACATCTACCAGGAAGAAGACAGCTGGCTTCCGGACCTCGCAGAGGAAATGTCGGCAGAGCGAAAGGCCCGGCTACTCGAGCGCTACAACGAGGAATACGACCGCTATTGCGGAAACACCGTAAGCATTGCGGGCTGAAGTCGGAGGACAGGGCGCGGCTGGGATGGAACCGCGATTCCGACGGCCATGCTGGTGCCCGGCGAAGCGTTCAGGGGTGGCCTAAACAATTCCGGCGACCCTTGGTTTCACTGCGGCCATGCGGCCATGAAACTGTCGACGATGCGCAGCAGCTTGCCGCGACCGGCACCATCCTTGGCCAGAGTCGACATCCCCTGAAGGACTGCAAATGCATGGCCCGCGAGCATCTCGGAATCGGTGTTCGCGGGCATTGTCCCATCCTCAACGTCCCGCTCGATCCGCGTTCGCAGGGCGAGCTCTACGTCCCGGCGGATATTGGCCAGATCCTCGCGGACACCGGCCGCAGCCTGCGAGCTGCACACGATTGAACTGGCCAGCAAGCAGCCGGGAGGCGTGGTTTCTCCTGTGTTGCCGATTGCGCCAGCGATCAGCAGTTCGTGCGCGGCCACCCGCGCCGACGGAGCATCCGAGATCACCTGAAGGATCGAATCTGCACCTCCCAGATACCGATCGACGGATTCGAGAAACAGGCGGCGCTTGTCGCCGAACGCGGCATACAGACTTGGCGGCGTGATCCCCATTGCGCGGGTCAGCTGGGAGATTGACGTGCCCTCGAAACCATGCCTCCAGAACAGATGCATGGCGGCCTCGAGGGCCGCGTGGCGATCAAAGGAAAGCGGCCGGCCGGTTTTGCGAAGGACTTGCGCAGGTTTCATAGCGACCGATATATAATGCTTGACCGCGATCGGCAAGCAGGCCCAATGGGCTTTCATACCGATCACTACGGAACATCACCTTATGGCGCTTACCGATTATCGCTCGCTTGGCCGGTCCGGCCTCGTCGTCAGCCCGCTCGCTTTGGGAACGATGACCTTCGGGGTGGCGCGATGGGGGATGGAGCGGTCCGCCGCCGAAGCGGTCTTCGATGCCTATGTCGAAGCCGGTGGAAATCTGGTCGACACGGCCGATGTCTATGCGGGCGGTCAAGGCGAGGAGATGCTGGGTGCGATCATCGCCGATCGCGGCATCAGGGATCGTCTGGTCGTCGCCACCAAGTCCGGCTTTTCGGCAGGCAAGGGTCCGCAAGCGGGCGGCAACGGCGCCAAACAGGTAAAGGCCGCGCTGGAAGGCTCGTTGCGCCGCCTCGGTACCGATTATATCGATCTGTACTGGGTCCATGTGTGGGATTCGATCACCCCACCTGAGGAACTGCTGGAAACGATGGCCTCGCTCGTGCGGGCAGGCAAGATCCGCTACTGGGGCGTGTCCAACGCGCCCGCCTGGTACGTCGCCAGGCTCGCCACGCTCGCCGCGGTGCATGGACTGCCCGGACCGATTGCCCTGCAGTATTTCTACTCGCTGGTCAGCCGCGAAGTCGAGGCCGAACATCTGCCGCTCGCCCGCGACATGGGCATGGGGATGATGCCGTGGAGTCCGCTGGCCTATGGCCTTCTCACCGGCAAATATAACCGCGCGACCGTGGAGGCTGGTGCCCCGAGATCCGGCGGGCTGCCCAGCGATGCGGGGACCGGCGAAACGCGCGCCGCCGACGACAATCGGCTCGATGGTGCCAACCCCTTTGGGGATAGTCTCTTCACGGACCGCAACTGGCGCATTGTCGATGCGCTTCGCGGCGTGGCCAAGGCGATCGGCGAGACGCCCGCGCGGGTTGCGCTGGCCTGGGTGTTGTCGCGCCCCGGGGTCGATACTGCGCTCATGGGCGTGAGCCGCGTATCGCAATTGCACGACAACATCGCCGCCACGGCCCTTGTCCTGCCGGCGCAGCACCTCGCGGCGCTCGATGCTGCCAGCACTCCCGAGACGGCGATGATTTACGGGTTGTTCACGCCTGAAGGGCGTCAGAACCTCGTCTTCGGCGGAAGTTCGGTCTTGGCCCGCTACTGAAGCCGCATTTCAGCGGTTGCTATGCGGCGCACGCTCCGCTGACCGTGTGATGCCGGGGCTGGCGGGGATAGGAGCCGACGCGGACGAGAGCCTGGAGGCCCAGTCTCAGCCCTTGCGCTTCTTGCGCGCGGCGTATTTCGCGTCGCGGGCGGCTTTGCGCTCGGCTTCGGTGGGCTCGGGCTTTTCGCGCTCGGCGCGGGCCGCGTCGCGCTTTTCCTGCTCGATCCGCTGCGCTTCCTCGCGCTCCGCCTTGATAGCTTCGCGCTTGGCTGCAGCCTTGGCATCGCGCGCCTTTTGGCGCTCTGCACCAGCGGCGAGTTCGGCTTCGTCGGGCTTGGGCGCGGCCTTCAGCTTTTCCAGCGCGCTTTTCTTCGCGCGGGCCGAGGCGGCTGCCCGGTCCTGAAACCCCGGATCCTTGAAACCCTTCATCGAAATTCGCTCCTGAATGCAGATCGTGTGAGTGCAGTTGGTGAAATCGGTCCGCTTGCAGCGCCCGTATTCATCTTCGAATAGGTGCCCGCCGGACCGGCCCGCGAGGCCGTTAGGGTATTTTGCACCGGATCGCTACTCTTGTGAACGTCACAAGGGATCGGGGAGTTCCGGGGACGACGGCGCGAACCACAGCACAGGGTTGCCCGGCGCCCACGGTTCGGAGCGCAGCATGATCGCGCCGAACAGTGTGGATGCGAGGTGAAGGTCGAGCCAGTCGCGAAGATGCGCAAGCGGCTGCGTGTCGAACCAAGCGCGGTCGACCGCGACGAATTGCCGCACAAAGGGCAGGATCGCGGCGTCGGTGAAACCGCGCGTCTGACCGGATAGCTGGCTTTGCCCCGCCAGCCGGTCGTCGAGTATTTCCAGAAACGCCATTCCTTCTGCGCGATAGGCCAGCGCATCGGTCCCGTCGCGCTCGGCGTATTTGTATTTGTCGAGGGAGCGCTTGAAGGGCCCGTCGCAAATGGCGATCAGCTCGGCATCCCCGCGCGCCAGCCAGCCTTCGGGGTCGTTTTGCCCCAATGCCCAGCGCATGATATCGAGGCTTTCCTCGAGCACCGATCCGTCCGGGAGGACCATCACGGGCACCGTCCCCTTGGGCGAGGCTTCGAGCAGGCTCGGGGGCTTGTCGCGCAGCAGCACCTCGCGCAATTCGCAGCGCGTGCCGCTCACCGCCAGCGCCAGCCGGGCGCGCATGGCATAGGGGCAGCGGCGGAAGCTGTAGAGCACGGGGGCGGCCGCGCTTGTCATCGCGGCTTGCTACCTGTCCCGCGCATACGGGGGCGAGCGGCTGCCGCGAGTGCGGCCTGGCGGCGCCGTTCCCGCAATGCAAGGCGCTGCTCTTCGGTCCGCTCGGCATGGCATGCGGCGCAACTCACCTCCGCCTCGTAGAACGGGGAGGCCTCATCCTTTGCGCTGACCGGGCGGCCGCAGGCGAGGCAGGCGCCGTGGCTGCCGGCCGTTAGCCCGTGGCCGATCGCCACCCGCTGGTCGAACACATAGCATTCGCCCTGCCACAGGCTGTCCCGCTCGGGCACCGCCTCGAGATAGGCAAGGATCCCGCCCTTGAGGTGATAGACCTCGTCGACGCCTTCTCCCTTGAGAAAGGCGGTCGATTTTTCGCACCGGATCCCCCCGGTGCAGAACATCGCCACTCTGGGCTGGCGGCCCGAACCGAGCAACTCCTCGCGCTTGCTGCGGAACCAGGCTGGGAACTCGCGAAAGCTTCTTGTTTCGGGATCGATCGCGCCCTCGAAGCTGCCGATCGCCACTTCGTAATCATTGCGCGTGTCGATCACGATGGTGTCGGGGTCCGCGATCAGCGCGTTCCAATCCTGCGGCGCGACATAGGTGCCCGCCGCGGCGCGGGGATCGATCCCCGGCTCGCCCATGGTGACAATCTCGGGCTTCACCCGCACCTTCATCCGCTCGAAGGGCATGGCGGCGGCGGTAGACAGTTTGACGTCGAGCGCGGCGCAATCGGGCAGGGTCCGGATATGACCGAGCACCTGCGCGATGCTGGCGGGCACCCCGGCGATGGTGCCGTTGATCCCCTCGCGCGCGAGGAGCAGCGTACCGCGGATCCCGTGCTGGTCGCACAGGCTCTGGAGCGTTGCACGCAGGTCTTCGCAGTTCTCGAACCGGGTGAAGCGGTAGAGCGCAGCCACACTGACCGGCGCGGGAATCTCGGAGGGAGGGCTTTCCATGAGCGGCCCCATAGCGGCAGGTCGACCGCGCGTCAGCAGCGATCCGGAACGGCAGGCGGTCGCGGTAGCGGGACGACCCCTACGACGCGGCCCGTGCAGGCTCGCGGATGCCCCTTTGCGCCTCAAGCGAACTCAGACTGCCGAACTGGACCCGTCCGCGGCCTGCGTGTTTCACCTCATACATCAGCCGGTCGGCGGAGTGGATGATGGCGGCTGTATCGGGGTAGTCGGCGGGGGGGAGGATCAGGCCGCCGGCGCTGGCGGTCAACTCATAGGACAGCTCGTCGACGGCGCCGAGCATCTTGGCCTGAAAGCCATCGATCCGGTCGCAGCCATCGGCGTAGCGCAGGAAGACGAGGAATTCGTCGCCGCCGATCCGCGCAATGTGATCCTCGCTCAGCAACCGCGCCTTGAGATTGGCGACGAGTTGGCACAGCACCGCGTCGCCAGCGGCGTGACCGTGATCGTCGTTGACCGATTTGAAGTGGTCGAGATCGATGAAGATCAGCGCGGTTGTGCGGCCGTCCTGGCGCGCCTGAGGTAGCTCGCTGCGGAGCATCCGGGCGAAGCCGCGCGGAGTGAGCGCCCCGGTCAGGCTGTCGACATTGGCCGCACGCTCGGCCGCGACCAGCCGGCGGCGAACGCCGATCATCCCCTCGCAGAACAGCAGCGCCATGGGCGCCAGCACCGCATCGGACAGCTCGGGCTGGGTCCGCAGCACCCCGATCACCAGACACAGCGCCACCGCGCTACCCAACAGGCGCGCGGTCCTCGCCTCGTTGAGCAGGCCGGCAATACCGGCGAGCAGGATCACCGACACCGCGAGCGCGGGCGAGGGGCCGAACAGCACAATCAATGTGGAAAAGCCCACGAGCGCAACGAGGATTGCGGTCGTGGCGGCGCGCGACCAGTCCCCGTGCGGCGCGCGGCGCGAGCGCCGCGGGGCAGGTGGTGCGCTTCCCCTCATTTCGATCTTCTCGTTGCGCATGAATCCCCCGTGAATTTCCAAGCTCTAGCATCCGCATCGAGTCGCGAATTGGCGATTTGCGACGTCTCGTCGAGGGCGGCGATTGCGCAGGGCGATCGGCAACAGGCGAATTGCGCGCGGCCGATCCCGCGCCTAACGCGCGGCATGCTCGCCTTCTACAGACGCAACGCCCGATGGCTGATGGGAGGGCTGCTGCTCACGCTGTTTTCGTCCTTCGGACAGACCTTCTTTATCGGCCTGTCAGGCAGCTACATCCTGGAGGAGTTCAGGCTCTCCGATGGCGAATTCGGGCTGATCTACATGGGCTGCACGCTCGCCAGCGCGGCGACGCTGCCCTGGCTTGGGCAGTTTATCGACCGCCACAACGGCGCGCGGATGATCCTCCTGGTCATGCCGATGCTGGCGGGCGCCTGCGCGCTGATGGCGCTCGCGCCCAACCTGTCCGGTCCCAATGTGCTGCTGTTGCTGCTGGCGATCTACCTGCTGCGCCTGTTCGGTCAGGGGATGATGACGCATATCGCGCTGACCGAAGCCAGCCGCTGGTTCGATGCCAGCCGCGGCCGGGCGATGTCGCTGATCGTGCCCGGCCACCAGGTCGGCGAGGCGCTGCTGCCGATCCTGTTCGCCTGGATTACGCTCAGCCTCGGCTGGAGCATGGCCTGGGCCGCCTCGGCGGCGCTGATCCTGTTCGTCGCACTGCCGCTCATCCATTGGCTGATCAAGATCGACCGCGTCCCGGCGCATCATGGCGAACGGGCCTCGGCGGCGAGCTTCGGGCGCCAGTGGACCCGCCAGGAGGTGATGCGCGACCGGGTGTTCCATGTCATGCTGCTCGGCGTACTCGCGCCCGCCTTCATCGGCACCACGATCTTCTTCCACCAGGCGCATCTCTCCGAGGTCCGCGGCTATCCGCCGTTGGCCTTTGCCGAAGCCTTCTCGCTAATGGCGCTGACGACCATCGTGTTCGGGCTCGTGGCAGGCCAGCTGATCGACCGCTTCGGCGCGGTCCGGATCCTGCCCTACTTCCTGCTGCCGCTGATCGCCGCGACGCTGGCCGCGGCGCTGATCGAGCCGGTCTGCGGCATCTACGTCTTCATGGTGCTCTTCGGGGTGAGCTACGGGCTGACCTCGACCATGTTCGGCGCGCTGTGGCCCGAGATCTACGGAGTCCGCAATCTCGGCGCGATCCGTGCGGTGGTGGTGTCCGCCATGGTCTTTGCCACCGCACTAGGCCCGGGAATCACCGGCGCGCTGATCGACCGCGGCGTGGACCTGCCCCAGCAATTGTTCTGGATGGCGGGGTGGAGCGCGCTGGCTACCACGGGCCTCGCCTGGGCTGCACGCCGCGTATGCGCGAGACAGGCCGAGCCGCAAGCGTCCGCATGACAAGCGCTCGCATGACAAGAGCCCTGGGCATTGCTATCGGGCCGCCATGCTCAATCTGAACGGTATTACGGTCCGCCTCGGCGGCAATGCGATCCTCGACGGCGCCAGCGCGGCGCTGCCCACCGGCGCACGCGTCGGGCTGGTCGGCCGCAACGGCGCGGGCAAGTCCACGCTGATGCGGGTTCTGACCGGCGAGATCGATCCCGACGATGGCGAGATCGAGATGCCCAAGAAGGCGCGGCTGGGCTATCTGGCGCAGGAAGCGCCGGCTGGCGCCGAAACTCCGTTCGAGACTGTGCTCAATGCCGATCTCGAGCGGACCCGGCTGCTGGCCGAGGCCGAAGGGCTGACCGACGCCGAGCGGCTTGCCGATATCCACGAGCGGCTCAACGCGATCGACGCCCATGCCGCGCCGGCACGGGTTGCCAAGATCCTGGTCGGGCTCGGGTTCGACGAGGAGATGCAGGCGCGCCCGCTCGACAGTTTCTCGGGCGGCTGGCGGATGCGTGTGGCGCTCGCCGCGTTGCTGTTCTCCGATCCCGACCTGCTGCTGCTCGACGAGCCTTCGAACCACCTCGATCTCGAGGCGACGCTGTGGCTCGAAAGCTTCCTCAAGGCCTATCGCGGCACCATGCTGGTGGTCAGCCACGAGCGCGACCTGCTCAACAATGTCGTCGATCACGTGCTGCATCTCGATCATGGGCAGACCACGCTCTATCAGGGCGGCTACGATGCCTTCGAGCGCCAGCGCTCCGAACGGATGGCGCAGGCCGAGGCGACGCGCGAGAAGCAGATGGCGCAGCGCGCCAAGCTGCAGAGCTTCGTCGATCGCTGGGGCGCCAAGGCGCACACCGCGCGCCAGGCGCAGAGCCGAATGAAGGCGCTGGCGCGGATGGAACCGGTGGCGGCGGCGCTGGAGGATCCCAGCCTGTCGTTCGATTTTCCCAGCCCCAACGAGATGCGCCCGCCGCTGATGGTGCTCGAAGGCGCGGCGGTCGGCTATGTCGAGGGCGAGCCGATCCTGCGCGGGCTCGATATGCGGATCGACCCCGACGACCGCATCGCGCTGCTGGGGCGCAACGGCAATGGCAAGACCACGCTGGCGCGGCTGCTCGCCGGGCAGCTCGAGCCGATGGCGGGCGAGATCATGGCCGGCGGCAAGCTGCGGGTGGGCTATTTCACCCAGTACCAGGTCGAGGAGCTCGACGGCAGCGACACGCCGCTGCAGCACATGGCGCGGCTGATGCCCGATGCGCCGCCCAAGATCGTGCGTGCGCAGCTCGGCCGCTTCGGCTTCTCGGGCGAGCGCGCGATGCGCGAGGTCGGCAAGATGTCGGGCGGCGAGCGGGCGCGGCTGGCGCTGGCGCTGGTCACCCGCGACGCGCCGCACATGCTGATCCTCGACGAGCCGACCAACCACCTCGACGTCGATGCGCGCGAGGCGCTGGTCCAGGCGCTGGGCGCCTATGAGGGCGCGGTGGTGGTGGTCAGCCACGACCGCCACATGCTCGAACTCACCGCCGACCGGCTGATGCTGGTGGATGGCGGCACAGCGACAGAGTTCGATGGCAGCCTGGCGGATTACACCGACATGATCCTCGGGCGCGACCCGAAGAAAGCCGGCAAGCCCGCCTCCGCGCCGCAGGGAAATCGCAAGGACGCGCGCCGCGCCGCCGCCGAAGCGCGCGAGCAGACGCAAGGCCTGCGCAAGACCATCAAGACCGCCGAGGCCGAGATCGCGAAGCTCGAGGCGCGCAAGACCGAGCTCGACCGCGCGATGTTCGACCCCGGCTCGGCCTCGAAACAGGACGCGAATCGCAGCATGACCGAACTGATGAAACTGCGCGCCGATACCGTCGCCGGGATCGAGGCCGCCGAGGCGCGCTGGATCGCAGCGTCCGAAGCCATGGAAGGCGCCAAGGCCGCCTGACGGTTTGGCCCGTTTCCCTTGGCCGGGGCATCCCGCGGTCTGCGGCGCACCCTCGGCAACCCCCCGAACTTGAAATCCGCGTCGCATCTGTGTATCTGGCGGGAGCGGACCGGGCCCCTCTGGCGTGTGCTTCAACAGCACGCGTGATGTCGGACCGCATCGGACAACCGATGCACGCAAGACCCGGGCTCGCATACCCAGACCAACGCTGCACCGGCATCCGATCACCTAAGCCTCGACCAAGGAGACTTTCGATGACGGCCCGTATGCCAAATTCCATTACAACCGAGACCCAAGCATGATCGTCACCTCCCTGATGGTGATCGGCGGGCTGGTGCTGCTGGTCGTCGGCGGCGAATTGCTCGTGCGCGGCGCGGTCGCGCTGGCCGAGCGCTTGGGGGTTACCCCGCTGGTGATCGGGCTGGTGATCGTCGGTTTCGGCACTTCGATGCCCGAGCTGGTGACCAGCGTCGAGGCCGCCATGGCGGGTTCGCCGGCGATCGCCTGGGGCAATATCGTCGGCTCCAACATCGCCAACACCCTGCTCATTCTCGGCGCCGCGGCAGTGCTCGCGCCGATCGCGATTCGTCAGGGTGCGGCGCTGCGCGACACCGGCGTGGCGCTGGTCGCGACGCTGGCGCTGGCCGGTATCGCCTGGGCCGGCCTGTCGGGATTTGGCTTGGGGGTGCTGCTGCTCGCGGCCCTGATCGCCTATGTCGCCTATTGCTACCGCGAGGAGCGCACCCAGGCGCCCTCAATCGTGCACAATGCGCCCTACGACCGTTCGCTCGCGCTCGAGATGACCGATCCCACGCTGCATCAGCCTGCCAGTCCCGGATGGCTGCGGCCGGTGCTGCTGACGCTGGCCGGGCTTCTAGTTCTCATCATCGGCGGCCGGCTGCTGGTGACCGGCGCGATCGACCTCGCGCAGATGGCGGGGCTCAGCGAAACCTTGATCGGTCTGACCATCGTGGCGATCGGCACCTCGCTCCCCGAACTCGTCACCTCTGTCATCGCCGCGCGCAAGGGCGAGCCCGAGGTCGCCTTCGGCAATGTGATCGGCTCCAACATCTACAATGTGCTGGGCATCGGCGGGGTGACCATGATGGTCGCACCCGACGCCATTCCCGCCGACCTATTGCCGTTCGACATCGGCATCATGGCGCTCTCGGCGGTCGCAGTGATGGCGCTGGCGTGGTTCGTCTCAGGCGTGACCCGCATCGCGGGCGTCGCGCTGCTGCTGGGCTACGCCGGCTTCATGGCGATGCTGGTGACCAGCGGATAGCCCCCGTTCCTCGATCCTAGAAGTTTCAGCAAGCCCAAGGAGAACGACATGAATACCAGACGACAGATACTCGGCGGTACCGGTGCGCTTGGAGCGGCGGCGCTGGTCGGTGGCGGCTCGAGCCTGGCCGCCGCACCGGCTGGAGGGACGGTCTTGCCACCCGCTCCTCCGGCGAGCGAACTGACCCCGGCGGAGGCGCTCCAGCTGCTGCGCGAAGGCAATGCCTCCTTCCTGCGCGGCGAGCAGCCCAGCGGGATCAGCAATGCCCAGCGGCGGCTCGAGCTGGCGCGCGGGCAGGCACCGTTCGCCGCCTATGTCACCTGTTCGGACAGCCGGGTGCCGCCGGAATTGC
Organism: uncultured Erythrobacter sp.; assembly: GCA_963975275.1. GTDB lineage: Bacteria > Pseudomonadota > Alphaproteobacteria > Sphingomonadales > Sphingomonadaceae > Qipengyuania. The sequence continues at coordinate 87,348 of CAXBFN010000005.1, forward strand.
TGTTCGGGCGCGGGCTCGGCGAACTGTTCATCATCCGCAACGCCGGCAACACCGTCGATACGGTTGCGCTGGGATCGATTGAATATGCGGTTGCGGTGCTGGAGACGCCGCTGGTGGTGGTGATGGGCCACGAAAGCTGCGGCGCAGTTGCCGCGGCTGCCAAGGTCGTGACCGACAATGCGACCTTCCCAGGCTCGATCGGCCGGATGGTCGAACCGATCATTCCCGCGGTGCTCATGGCGCAGGACGAGCAAGGCGATCTGGTCGACAATTCGGTGCGTGCCAATGTGCGCCGCGTGGTGCGGCAATTGCGCGAGCAGACCGATCCCATCATGCTTGATCCCCAGCGCGACGGGCGGCTCTGGGTCGTCGGCGCTTATTACAAGTTGGACACCGGCGAAGTCGATTTCTTCGATCTGCCAACCACTTGAATGGCGCTTCGGAATCGATCCGGCAGACGCGAACTGCGTCTGCCGGATCGGGCCTGCCAGATCGGGCCGTTTGACCGGCCGCGCTTCCGGCTTTAGGCGGATGTCATGAAAATGAAATATATCGTGAGCGCAGGCTTGACGGCCGCTGCGATGGTTGCGGCTGTTCCGGCCCATGCCGCGGACGAGGCGTTCGAATTCTGGCTCAACCCATCGGTTTCGGTCGATCTCGACCACGACACAGGCGTCGAACTGGAGACCGCGCAGCGTTTCCGCAGCGCTGCCGATGGCAGGGTCGATACCTATTTCGCCAGGCTGTGGCTCAACCAGGCACTGTCCGAAGACGTCACGCTGGGCGGCGCGGTCGAGCGGCGGATCAACGACGGGGGCAGCGACGAAACCCGTCTGATGCAGCAATTGTCGACCAGGCACGGTCTGCTGCGGACCCGGCTGCGGCTCGAGGAGCGTTTCGTCGACGGCACCGGGAGGATGGGCCTGCGGCTTCAGCCGCGGCTCGGCGTGGCTATGCGGCTGGACGACCGCTGGGGCTTTTACTCCAACGCTGAGCTGTTCTTCACCCTTAAGAGCACTTCGGCCGGGGGCGACGATGGGCTCACCGGGCTGCGGACCCAGATCGGCGTGAGTTATGCTGCCAGCGACAATCTCGCGCTCAGCCTGACCTATCTGCGCCAGCACGATTTCGAGGATGCCGGACCCGACGAGGTCGGGCATGCCCCGCTCGTGGGGATCGAGTATTCCTTCTGACATCTGCCCCAAAGGGCAGGTGAATATCCCTTTGTCCTTCGGGTCTTGTCCGATAGACGACCCGTCATGGCGCTACCCCTTGCTCGCATCGCGGCGGTCCTCTCCTGTTTTGCAATGATTGCGTGCTCGGATTCCGAGCCGGAAGCCGAGCGCGATCCCGTCCCGGTCGTCGCGCAGCAGATCCGCATGCTTCCCGAGGTGCTCGAAATCGAGGCGATCGGTTCCGCGCGCGCTGCGACTTCGGCGGAGATCTTCCCCGAGACCGCGGGCCGTGTCACCGCGGTGCTGTTCTCTGCGGGCGACTATATCCGCGAAGGTGCGCCGCTGCTGCGGCTCGATGCGCGCGAGGAACAGCTAGCGGTCGATGCGGCGCGGGTACAGGTGCGCGAAGCCGACCAGTTGCTGGGCCGCTACCGCCGGATCGAGGATACCGGAGCGATTTCCGAAAGCCAGATCGAGGCGGGCGAGACCGCGCTCGCTTCGGCCCGGATCGCGCTCGAACAGGCGCAGACCGCGCTGGCCGACCGCGTCGTGCGCGCGCCGTTCTCGGGCCACGTGGGCCTGACCGAGATCGATCGCGGCGACCGGGTGAACGATTCCACTCCTATCACCCAGATCGATCAGCGCGGCACGCTCTATGTCGACTTCCCCGCGCCCGAGGCAGTGTTCAACGCGCTGCGCCCGGGGCAGGTGGTGCAGGTCACTCCCTTTTCCGATCCCACGCGCACCATTGATGCGCGGGTGGTGACCACCGACAATCGCATCTCGCAGGACAGCCGCGATTTCATCGTTCGCACCGCGATCCCCAATTCCGACGACCAGTTGCGGCCGGGAATGAGCTTTCGCGTCGTCTTTAGCCGCAATGGCGAAACCCGCGCCGCTGTGCCCGAACAGGCGATCGTCTGGGGCGGTGAGGGGTCGCATCTGTTCGTCGTGCGCGAGGGCAAGGCAAGCCGCGTCCCCGTTACCATCACCGCGCGCCGCGAAGGGCTGGTGTTCGTCGATGGACGGGTGAGCGGCAGCGACCGCGTGATCGTTGAAGGGGTTCAGAAGGTCCGCGAGGGGCAGGATATCCGGCTGGTCCAGCCCCGCGGCGCTGCGCCGCAGGAGGTCCGCGTTCGTCAGGCCGGGCCGGCAACGGATGGAGAATAGAACCGATCTTCCGATGCTTGCGGTCAAGCGGCCGCTGCTGATCGGCGTGCTCAACCTGCTGATCGTGATCGCGGGCATTGCCGCGCTCATGGGAGTAGAAGTACGCGAGCTACCCAATGTCGATCGCCCGATCGTGTCGGTGACCGCCAGCCTGCCGGGCGCAGCGCCGGAAACCATGGATTCCGAAGTGACCAGCCTGCTCGAGGATGCAGTCGCGCGGGTTTCGGGCGTGCGCCAGATCAGCGCCTCCAGCGAGGAGAACAATTCGCGGATCCGGGTCGAGTTCAATCCCGGCATCGATCTCGACACCGCTGCTTCGGACGTGCGCGAGGCGGTCAGCCGGGTCACCCGCGAACTGCCCGACCGGGTCGAGCAGGTGACCGTGGTCAAGGCGGATCAGGACGCGCAGCCGATCATGACGCTGGCGGTGCTCTCCACCCGCTACGATCAGGCGGAGCTGACCCGGATCGTGGAGAACGACATCGTCCCCGAACTGCTGACCGCCGAAGGCGTTGCCAGTATCGAGGAGTTCGGCACCAGAGCCCGGCAGATGCGGGTTTCGGTCGATCCCGCCCGGCTCAACCGTTTCGGGCTGACCATTACCGATGTCGCCGATGCGCTCCAGAGCGCGCCCTACGATGTTCCGGTCGGGTCGTTCCGCTCGGACGCGCAGGAGCTGGTGGTCCGCGCCGAGGCGAGCGCGATCAGCCCCGAGCTCATCGAGAACGTCATTGTTTCGGGTAACACCCGCGTGGGCGATGTCGCCCGCGCCGGCTTCGCACCCGCCAATGCGACCAATTTCGTGCGCCTCGACGGGCAGCCGATCATCGGGCTCGGCGTGGTGCGCCAGGCGAGCTCCAACACGATCGAAATTTCGAATTCGATCCGCGACGGGGTCGATCGCATCAACGAGCGCTTCGACGACCTTCGCATCGAAGTCGTCTCCGACGACGCCGAATTCATCCGCATTTCGGTTCGCGAGGTGTTGATCACCCTGGGCTTTACCATCGCGGTGGTGATCGGGACCATGCTGGTGTTCTTCCGCGCGCTGCGCCCGACCATCGTCCCCAGCGCGACAATCCCGGTGGCGCTGGTCGGGGTGGTGGCGGCGATCTGGGCGATGGGCTTTTCGGTCAATCTGCTCACGCTGCTGGCGCTGGTGCTAGCCACCGGGCTGATCGTCGATGACGCCATCGTCGTGCTCGAGAACGCGCAGCGCTTGCAGAACAAGGGGCTGGGCCGCCGCGCCGCTGCGGTGGTGGGTACAAGGCAGGTGTTCTTCGCGGTCGTCGCGACCACCGCGGTACTGGTCTCGGTGTTCGTGCCGATCGGGTTCCTGCCCTCCGAAGTGGGGAGGCTGTTCCGCGAATTCGGGCTGGTGCTGGCGATCGCGGTAATCATCTCCTCCTTCGTCGCGTTGTCGCTGGTGCCCGCGCTGGCGGCGCGTTTCGATCTGACCAGCGAAAAGCAGGATTCGGGCCGGCTAGCGCAATGGGGCGGCAAGGCGAGCGGCTGGTATTCCGAGCAATTGCGCCGCTGCCTCGACCGCCCGCGTCTGGTCGGGATCGTCTCGGTGGTGCTCGCCGGACTGGCTGGGACACTCTACTTCCAGCTCGACAACGAACTCGTGCCCGACGAGGATCGCGGCGTGATCACCGTCGATGCGACCGGGCCGGACGGTGTGGGTATCGCCTTCATGGATGGCGAACTCGACGAGGTCGAACGGGTGCTGCAACCCTATCTCGACAGCGGCGAGATCGAGAGCACCTTCTCGATCGTCGGACGCTACGATCCCAACCGCGTCCGCGTCACCGCGCAGCTCGCCGGCTGGGACGAACGCGACCGCAGCCAGACGGCGCTGGTCGAGGAGCTGAACCCCCCGCTGCAGGAAATTCCCGGTTCGCGCACCAACGCCCGCGGGCGCGGCACCCTCAGCTTCGGCGGCGGCGGCGAGGGGATCGAGGTCGCGCTGACCGGGGCGGATTACGACAATATCTTCGAATCGGCACAGGCGCTCGCCTCGGCGATCGATACGCAATCGGACATCTTTTCCAACGCCGAGATTTCCTACCAGCCGACCCAGCCGCAGCTCTCGGTGCGGGTCGATCGCCAGCGGGCGTCCGACCTAGGGGTTGCTCTCGACGATATCGCCCAGACCTTGCGGGCGATGGTGGGCGGCGACGATCTGATCGACCTCAACGTCGGCGATCAGGCGGTGCCGATCTTCCTCACTGCGCAGGCGGTCGCCGTCACCAATCCCAACGATCTGCGCAATCTCTACGTCCGCGGTTCGGGCAATGCGCTGATCCCCCTCTCGAGCGTGACCGCAATCGAGGAACAGGGAATAGCCGCCGAACTCGATCGGACCGAACAGCGCCGGGCGATCGAAGTCAGCGCCAGTATCGAGGCCGGGACCCCGCTGCGCGACGCGGTGGACGAGATCGAGCGGCTGGCCGCCGATAGCGTCGCGGAAGATATCGACATGCTGTTGCAAGGCGATGCCGAGAGTCTCGAGGAAACATCCAACGACCTGCTGCTGACCTATCTGTTCGCGCTGGTGATCGTCTTCCTCGTGCTGGTCGCGCAATTCGAGAGCCTGACCAGCGCGCTGGTAGTGCTGATGACCGTACCCTTCGCGCTGGCGGCGGCGGTGTTCGCGCTGTTCCTGTCGGGGATCTCGCTCAACATCTATTCGCAGATCGGGCTGGTCATGCTGATCGGGTTGATGGCGAAGAACGGCATTTTGATGGTCGAGTTCGCCGATCAGTTGCGCCACCAAGGCCGCAGCGTTCGGGAGGCGGCGGAAGAGGCCGCGGCGATCCGCCTGCGCCCGATCGCGATGACGCTGATCTCGACGGTGCTCGGCGCGGTGCCTTTGATCCTGGCGAGCGGGGCGGGCTCCGAGGCGCGCCAATCGATCGGCTGGGTGATCTTCGGGGGTCTCGGTCTGGCCGGGGTCTTCACCCTGTTCCTGACCCCGGTGATCTATCTGGCGGTGGCGAAATTCGGCAAGCCTCGGACGGTCGACCTGGAGCGGCTGCGCGAAGAGATCGAGGGCGTCGACGAAGACATGACGATGGCGCCCGCGTGATGCGGCTCGCTCCGCTAATGGCCTGTGCGGCGTTGCTTGGCGGCTGCGCGACGGTCGCGCCGCAGCCGGCCGCGCCGCCGGTGTTCGCGCCTGCGAGCTACGCCACCGACCTGCCGCCTTCCGGACTGGAGCAGGACTGGTGGATGGGCTTCAACGACCCGGTTCTCGACCGGCTGATCGAGCGCGGGCTGGCCGCCAATCTCGATGTCGAGGCGGCTGCCGGCCGCTTGCGCGCTGCGGAGGCCTTGCTGCGCGCAGAACGTTCGGACCGGCTGCCCTCGCTCGACGGTGCAGGGGATGCCGGAGTGGTGCTGGGCACCGACAACGACGCGCTGATTTCGGGCGGGCTGTTCGGCGTGCTCGATCTCGATCTCAACGGCCGGCTGGCAGCGGAAATCCGCGCCGCGGCGGCGGATTACGCCGAGGCCGACTATCTGGTGGCCGATCAGCGCCGGCTGGTCGCAGCGGCAATCGCCAGCCAGTATCTCGAATACCGCCGCACCGGGGCGCAGCTCGAGCTTGTCGACGAATCCACCGACCTGCAGGAGCAGACGCTGCGGATCGTCACGTTGCGCTTCGAAGCGGGTCTCTCAGCCAATCTCGATGTCCGGCGGGCCGCCGCCGATCTGGCGCAGACCCGGGCGCGGCGCGGCCTCGTCACCATCGCACGCGCCAATGCGGCCAATGCGCTGGCGGTACTGGTGGCCGAGCCGCCGGGCACGTCTGCGCCGCCACCGCCGCGCGACGAGAGGCGGATCCCCGACTACGCTATGGGCCCCGGCGCGGGCACTCCGGCCGACCTGCTGCGCCGCCGGACTGACATTCTCGCCGCCGAGGCGCGGCTGGTGCGCGCCGCCGCCGAGATCGGGATCGAGCGCGCCGATCTGCGGCCTTCGCTGAGCATTCCGGGCAGCCTGGCGGTCGGCGACGGCTCGCTGGGCGGGCTGTTCTCTGATTTCCTGCTGACGCTGGGCGCGGCGATCGATCTGCCGCTGTTCGACGGCGGGCGCCGCCGCGCGGAGATCGAGGCGGCGGAAGCGCTCGCCGATGCGCGGATGGCCGAATACCGCGCAGTGTTCCTCGATGCGCTGGGCGAGGTCGAGAATGCGCTGGTCGCGATCGAGGCCTACCGCCAGCGCAACGAAGCGCTGGTCGAGGCGATCGAGCAGAGCGAGACCGCGCTGTCGCAATCCAACGCGCTATACCGCGAAGGGCTGGCCTCGCTGTTCGATGTACTCGATGCCCAGCGCCAGCTGATCGCCAGTCGTCAGTCGCTGATCGACAGCGAGGCGGCGCTGTCGAGCTCCTTCGTGGCATTCCACGCGGCGGTGGGGTCGGAGGGTTACGGCCGGGATCCGGAGTCGCTCGAAGCGAATTGATTCGACCGACACTCCGCAGTCGTAAACTGTCGAACCCCGACTTCGACCTACACTGTTGAAGATGTCGAACCGGCGATGGACAGGCCGCGCTGGCGCTTGCACAGGCTCCCGCATGGCCATCACCGCAACCATCATGAACTCCGCCACCGGGCGTCCCATTCAGACCATGAGCTTCGGGCGGATGCCCAAGCCGTGGGCCAGCTTCAATCTTGCCAGCGGCGAGTTGGTCACCGCCGAGCGGATCGATGTCGGCAAGCCCGCGCCGGGCAAGTTCGCGGCGCCGATCGATATCTGGGTGACGCCGAAGAAAACCGACGAATGATCGGCGCCGCTTGATCAGCGCCGGCTCAGCCGGACGAGGACCTGATCCAGCGCCTGAAGGAAGTTCGAGCGGTCGGTCTTGCCGAACGGCGGCGGACCGCCGAGCTGCTCGCCCCCGGCGCGCAGATCCGCCATCAGCGCCCGGGTCGCGATCGCGCCGCCGATCGAATTGGCGGTGAAGGGCTTGCCATTGGGCGCGAGCACCGCCGCACCCGCTTCGAGGCAGCGGCCGGCGAGCAGGATGTCCGAGGTGACGACCACGCTATCGGCGCTCGCATGCTCGGCGATCCAGTCGTCGGCGGCGTCGAAACCGTCGCTCACCACCACCCGCTCGACCGATGGGTCTTCGGGGATGCGCAGCCAGGCATTGCTGACCACCGTCACCCCCGCACCATGCCGCTTCGCGACCCGGTAGATCTCGTCCTTCACCGGGCAGGCGTCGGCATCGATCAGGACGCGCAGGCTCACCGAGGTCAGTCCTTATTGCCCTTCGGCTTGATGGTGGCGCCGCCGCTCGTCTTCACCGGACCGCTGGGGCGTGGACCCTTGTTGCCCTTGTAGCCGCCGCCGCCGGGCTTCTTGCCCTTGTAGCCGCCACCGCCGCCACCGCCGCCGAAGCCACCCCCGCCGCCGAAGCCGCCCGCATTGGGCTTCTTGCCGCGGTGATGCGGCTTGGCGGGCTTGGCACCCGCGGTGCGGTGGACGCGCGCGGATTCGCGCGGTGCCTCGGAAGGCTCGATGTTGACGCCGTCCTCCTCGCTGTCGCCATTGGCGGTGCGCAGGATAGATTCGGCGAAGCGCTCGGAAATGGCGCGCGGGACCTGGAAATGGGTTTCGTTGCCGCCGATGCGGATCGCGCCGACCTCGTTGCGGGTGATATGCCCGCGGCGGCACAGCAACGGCAGGATCCAGCGCGGATCGGCGTTCTGGCTGCGACCGATGTCCATCTTGAACCAGACAGTGTCCTCGAAGCCCGGACGATGGCGTTCCTTCTGCGCGGCCTGGCGCGCTTCGGGGGTGTTCTCGATCATTTCCTCGGGCTGCGGCATCGCGGCACGATGCGCGCGGACCAGCGCCGCGGCAATGTCCTCGGGGGAACGCTCGCTCATCAGCCGCTGAGCCAGCGCGCGATCCTCGTCGTCGAATTCGGTGGGTTCGAGCAGCGCCCCGATCAGCCGCTCACGGTCCTGCGCGCGGATGCTCTCGGGCGTGGGGGCGTCGATCCACTGCGCGTCGATCTTGGCGCCGCGGAGCATGGATTCGATACGCTTGCGGCGCGGGTAGGGCACGATGAGCACCGCGGTGCCCTTCTTGCCTGCGCGCCCGGTGCGGCCCGAACGGTGCTGGAGCGTCTCGGCATCGCGCGGGATCTCGACGTGAATCACGAGGCTCACGCTGGGCAGATCGATCCCGCGCGAGGCGACATCGGTGGCCACGCAGACCCGCGCGCGGCGGTCGCGCAATGCCTGCATCGCCTGGTTGCGCTCGGATTGCGAATGCTCGCCCGACAGCGCGACCACCCCGAAGCCGCGCTCCTGCAGCGTGGCGTGCAAGCGGCGGACGCTGTCGCGCGTGGCGCAGAACAGGATCGCGGTTTCGGCTTCATGGAAGCGCAGCAGATTGATCGTCGCGGCCTCGATCTCGGCGGGCGAGACGGTCACCGCCTGGAAGGCGATGTCGCCATGCCCGCGCTTGTCGCCGGCGGTGGCGATGCGCAGCGCGTCCTGCTGGTAGCGCTTGGCCAGCGTCACGATCTGCTGCGGCATGGTCGCCGAGAACAGCAGCGTGCGGCGACCGGCGGGGGTCGCGTCGAGGATTTCCTCGAGGTCTTCGCGGAAGCCCATGTCGAGCATCTCGTCGGCTTCGTCGAGCACCGCGGTGTGGAGCTGCGAGAGGTCGAGCGGGCCGCGCTCGAGGTGATCGCGCAAGCGGCCGGGGGTGCCGACGACGATATGCGCGCCGTTGCGCAGCGCGCGGCGTTCCTTGGAAGCGTCCATCCCGCCGACGCAGGTCGCGATCCGCGCCCCGGTCCCGGCGTAGAGCCAGCCGAGCTCGCGGCTGACCTGCAGCGCGAGTTCGCGGGTCGGCGCGATCACCAGGGCTAGCGGCAGCTCGGTCGCCTGGTTGAAGCGCTCGAGCAGCTGCGCCGCGAGCGAAATCCCGAAGGCGACGGTCTTGCCCGAACCGGTCTGGGCGGAGACCACCAGATCGCGGCCCGCGGCCTCGGGCGCCAGTACGGCGGCCTGGACTTCGGTGGGTTTTTCATAGCCGCGCTCGGCGAGCGCGGTGGCCAGGACTGGCGGAAGATCGGAAAAGGTCATGATGCTCACGGGGAAGGGCCAGGCCGCGCTGGGCGACAGGCAGGATTGAGGGGTTTCGCGGCGAAGCGCACAGGCTTCGGCCAGCACAGCCATCGCCGCGCGGTCCATCGCCTTGTTCTGGGGGCGGGCCTATACAGCAAAACCGCCGCTTTGGCTTCAACTGTTTTTGTCGCCCGGTTGGGGGCAGCAGAGGAAGGGCCGGATCGGTCCGATCGGCCGGAAAGGGACACCCAGTCCGACGAGCGGGGCAGGGGTCCGATCCGCGCTTGCCGGGCGGTGCTCAGGCGTCCGCGTTGGCCGCCTGCGCCGCGGCGATTAGTTCGTTGTCGATGGCCTTGGCGCGGCTGTAGGCCGGGCGCTCGCGCAGGCGGGCCGCGTAGGCTTCGAAGGCGGGGTTGGTAGTCAGCGAGCCGAAGGCCAGTCCCCAGTCGACCTGCGCACCGACATAGACGTCCGCCGCGGTGAAGCGCTCGCCGCAGACGTAATTGCGGTCCGCCAGCCAGTCCGCCAGAACCTCGACCACCAGCTCGAACCGGCCATAGCCGACCATCCGCTGCTTGTCCGCGGGGGCTTCCCAGCCCATCGAGCGGTTGATGATCGCCTGTTCGAGAGGCCCCGCGGCGAAGAACAGCCAGCGATAATAGTCGGCGCGTTCGTCTGCGGCGGGGGCAAGTTCCGCCTCGGGGAAGGCTTCGGCGAGATAGGCGCAGATCGCGGCGCATTCGGTCACGGTCCGCCCGTCGTGGACGATCGCGGGCACCTTGCCCATCGGATTGACCGCGAGATATTCGGGGCCCTTCATCGCTTCGCCATAGCCGACCAGGCGCTGCTCATAGGGCGCGCCGGTCTCCTCGAGCATCCAGCGGGCGATCTGCCCGCGCGACATCGGGTTGGTGTAGAAAATCAGTTCGGCCATGCCATCCTCCCGGCGAATCGCGACATGAGGAACATAGCATGAACCGGTGAGCGGTCTATGCGCATTCGGCACCCGGGCGCGAGGGGGCTATTCCGCCGGTTCGACCACCACCAGCACGGCATCGACCTGCACCTGCGCGCCTTCGCTGGCGGACAGGGTGGCAACCGTGCCATCGAAGGGCGCGGTCAGCGCATGCTCCATCTTCATCGCCTCGAGCACCAGCAGCCGGTCGCCCTTCTTCACCGCATCGCCTTCGGCGACATCGACCGCGATGACCTTTCCCGGCATCGGCGCGACGATCGCGCCGTCGCCCGCCGCAGCTGCGCCGGAGCCGCGGGTTGCGAGGCCAAATTCATGCGCCTGGCCTTCGTGGAATACCACCACCCGGTCGGCATCGGCGAAACCGGTCAGCGGTTCGAAGGGAGCTTGTCCGGCGGGATCGACGACCTCGCTTGCGCCATCGCGGCTCAGCGCGACCGAGAGCCGCGGCGCGCGGTTGAGGCGGAAGCCCGCGAGCGGATCGCGATAGGCGCCGGCGGATAGCAGCACGAGCTCGGCGGCGGCGGCGCGGACCGAGGGGTCGGGCTCGCCGTCCGCGATCAGCGCCTCGCCCTTGCGCTCGATGAAACCGGTGTCGAGCCGCGCGGCGGCGAAATCGTCGTCGCCCAGCGCGTTGGCGAGAAAGGCGGCGTTGGTGCGCACCGGCCAGATCTCGACCCCGTCGGCCATCGCCAGCAGCGTGTCGATGGCATCGTCGCGGGTCTCGCCCCAGGCGACCAGCTTAGCGACCATCGGATCGTAGAAGGGCGAGATCGTGTCGCCCTGTTCGACCCCGGTCTCGATCCGGCCCGCGCGGCCGAGATCGAGATGGTCGAGCCGTCCGGTGCTCGGCAGGAAGCCCCTGGCCGGGTCCTCGGCATAGAGCCGCGCCTCGATCGCATGGCCCTGAATGGCCAGCTCGTCCTGCGCCAGCGGGATCGGTTCGCCGCTCGCGACCAGCAGCTGCCATTCGACCAGATCGACCCCGGTGATCTCCTCGGTCACCGGATGCTCGACCTGGAGGCGGGTGTTCATTTCCATGAAGAAGATGCGATCGGCGCGCAGGCCCTCGCTGGCATCGGCGATGAATTCGATCGTGCCCGCACCCTCGTAATCCACTGCCTTGGCGGCGCGAACCGCGGCGGCGCAGATCGCGGCGCGGGTGTCCTCGTCCATGCCGGGGGCGGGGGCTTCCTCGATCACCTTCTGGTGGCGCCGCTGGAGCGAGCAGTCGCGCTCGAACAGATGGACCACATTTCCGTGGCTGTCGCCGAACACCTGCACCTCGATATGGCGCGGGCTGGTGATCCATTTCTCGAGCAGGACTTCGTCGTTGGAGAAGCTGGCCTTGGCCTCGCGGCGGCAGCTGTCGAGCAGTTCGGCGAAGGCGGCGGGATCGTCGACCTTGCGCATTCCCTTGCCGCCGCCGCCCGCGACCGCCTTGATCAGCACCGGGTAGCCGATCGCCTCGGCCTCTTTCGCCAGCCGCTCGACCGACTGGTCCTCGCCCTCGTAGCCCGGGGTCACCGGGACCCCGGCGGCGCGCATCAGTTTCTTGGCGGCATCCTTGAGCCCCATGGCGCTGATGCTGGCGGGCTTTGGCCCAACCCAGATGAGGCCGGCGTCGATCACCGCCTGCGCAAATGCGGCGTTCTCCGACAGGAAACCGTAGCCGGGATGGATCGCCTCAGCGCCGGTCGCCTTGGCCGCCGCGATGATCGTCTCGCCGCGCAGATAGCTCTCGGCGGCGGGGGAGGGGCCGATATGCACCGCCTCGTCGGCCTGTCGGACATGCAGCGCGTTGGCATCGGCGTCGGAATGGACCGCGACGGTGGTGATCCCCATCTCGCGCGCGGTGCGGATGATGCGGCAGGCGATTTCGCCGCGATTGGCGATGAGGAGCTTGGTGATCATGCAAGCGCGCTAGCCGCCCCATGACCGCGCATCAAGCTACCAGCCCGCGACCGGGCGAAAGTCGTGCCGGGTCCAGGTGATGGGGACACCGGGTCCGGCGGGGCGGTTGACCAGCGCCTGGCCGAAGGCGCGGGCGACGTGCCACAGCTTCTCGTAACCCGGCACCACCACGCGGCGGTCCCAGGCCAATTGTCCGCGGTTCAGGACCTTGCGCCCGATCGCTCCGTAGATGTTGGCCGCGGCGAGCACCGCCCAGCGCTTGCGGAAGCCGAGCCTGGCCGCGCCCAGCCGCGCCGCCGCCTCGTGGACCTCCATCATCCCGATCAGCCGGGGCATCAGGCTGGCGAGTACGAAGCGGTTGTGCGGCTTGGCGTGTTCGCCGGGGGCGAAATCCTTCTCCGCCAGCCATTCGGCAGGGAGGTAGCAGCGACCCGCTGCGTCATCCTCGACGATATCGCGCGCGATATTGGCGATCTGGAAGGCGAGCCCGAGATCGCAGGCGCGGTCGAGCGTCTCGCCGTCGTCCTCGGGCACGCCCATCAGCCGCGCCATCATGATCCCGACCGCACCGGCGACGTGGTAGCAATAGCGCAGCATGTCGCGCTCGTTCTTGGGCGTGAAGCCGCCCGCGTCGAGCGCGAAACCCGAGATCACGTCGCTCGCCATCTCTGGCGAAAGATTGCACTCGTCCGCCACCAGGCCGAAGCCGTCGAAGGCGGGGTCGGCGGTGGGCTGTTCCTCGAAGGCGCGGCGGGTCAGCACGCGGATCGCCTGGACGCGGTCCTCGGCGCTCTTGGCGTCGCCCTGATCGCCCAGCGGGCCGCCCATGTCCTGATTGTCGGCGATATCGTCGCAGCGGCGGCACCAGGCGTAGAGCAGCCAGGCGCGCTCGCGGGTGCGGCGGTCGAACAGCTTGGAGGCGGCGGCGAAGCTGTGCGAGCCTTCCTCGATCGCGCGGCGCGCCTGCCGCACCAGCGAGGCGCGATTGCGCCCGCCGCCGGCCACTGCGGGGGTGCTGCGCATATAGCTCGATGGAGCGAGAGGGCGTTGTTTGCTCAAAACCTGGCTCTGTCTAAAGATCGGCGGCGGTCATCTGGAAGATCGGCGTGTGCGGCTGATAGCGCTCCATCCTGTCGAGCAGACCGTCCAACGTCTCGTCGGCGATCATGATCCCCTGATGCGCGGGGCGGATGAAACCGACCTCGGCCATGTGGCGGTTGAAGGCGAGCAGGTGGTCGAAGAAGCCGAAGGCGTTGAGCAGCCCGACCGGGTTGTCGTGATAGCCCAGCTGCGCCCAGCTGATCGCTTCCCACAATTCGTCCATCGTCCCCACCCCGCCAGGGATGGTGACGAAACCGTCCGACAGATCGGTGAAGCGCTGCTTGCGCTCGTGCATTCCCGACACCGTATACAACTCGGTGCAGTCGTGATTGGCGACCTCGGAGCTGGCGAGCGCCTCGGGGATGATCCCGATCACCTCGCCCCCGGCATCGAGCGCGCCCTTGGCGACCGCGCCCATCAACCCGAGCCGACCGCCGCCATAGACGACGCCGATCCCGCGCAGCGCGAGCCCTTCGCCGACGGCGCGGGCGAGTTCCATATAGCGCGGGTCCTTCGGCGTCGCCGATCCGCAGTAAACGGCAAGTCTCTTCACGCGTGCGTCGCTCCGACCAGATCTTCGATCATCAGCCCGGCGGTCGCCTTGGCGCTGCCGACCACCCCGGGGATGCCCGCGCCCGGATGGGTCCCGGCGCCGACGAGGTAGAAATTGCCGATCACGTCGTCGCGGTTGTGACCGCGGAACCAGGCGCTCTGCGTCAGCAGCGGCTCCAGGCTGAAGGCGCTGCCCAGATGCGCATTGAGATCCTGCGAGAAATCGCGTGGGCTATAATGGAACTTGGTCACGATCCGCTCGTGGATATCGGGAATATCCAGCCGCCGTCCGACCTCGTCGAGCACGCGCTTTTCCAGCAGCGGACCGGTTTCTTCCCAGTCGACCGCCAGCTTGCCGGCATGCGCGACCGGGACCAGCGCGTAGAAGGTGCTTTTACCTTCGGGCGCGACGCTGGGGTCGGTCACGCTGGGGTGGTGGAGATAGACCGAGAAATCGGCGGGCAGCACACCATGCTTGTAGATGTCGTCGACCAGCCCTTTGTAGCGCGGGCCGAACAGGATCATGTGGTGCGGGATGTGGGGGAAGGTCCCCTCGAGCCCGAAATGGACCACGAACAGGCTGGGCGAGAATTTCTTGCGCGCCAGCGTCTTGGCATAGCTCGCGCCGCGTCCCGAACCGCTCAGCAAATCCTTGTAGCTGTGCATGATGTCGGCGTTGCTGGCGACCGCGTCGAAACGCTGGCGGAAGCCCGATTTGGTTTCGACCTCGGTCGCCACGGTGCCGAGCGTGTGGACCTGGATCACCGGGTCGTCCAGCCGGACGGTTCCTCCGATCCGTTCGAAATGGCGCACCATTCCTGCGATCAGCTGGTTGGTCCCGCCGCGCGCCCACCAGACGCCGCCGTCTTTCTCCAACTTGTGGATCAGCGCGTAGATCGCGCTGGTCTTCATCGGGCTGCCGCCGACCAGCAGCGTGTGGAAGCTGAAGGCCTCGCGCAGCTTCTCGTCCTCGATGAAATGGCTGACCATCGAATAGACGCTGCGCCAGGCCTGCTTGCGCGCCAGCGCGGGCGCGGCCTTGAGCATGGATTTGAAGTCGAGGAAGGGCACATGCCCCAGCTTGACGTAGCCCTCCTCGTAGACCTCGGCGGAATATTTGAGGAAGCGCTGGTAGCCCGCGACATCGGCGGGGTTGATCCGCGCGATCTCGTCGAACAGCTGGTCCTCGTCGTTGGAATAGTCGAACTGCGTCCCGTCGGGCCAGGTCAGCCGGTAGAAGGGCATGACCTTCATCAGATCGACATCCGCGGCCATGTCGTGCCCCGACAGCGCCCACAATTCGCGCAGGCAGTCGGGATCGGTGATCACGGTCGGGCCGGCGTCGAAGGTGAAGCCCTCGCGCTCGAAGACATAGGCGCGGCCGCCGGGCTTGTCGCGCGATTCGATCACCGTGGTGGCGACCCCGGCGGACTGGAGGCGGATGGCCAGCGCCAGCCCCCCGAAGCCCGAGCCGATCACGCAGGCGGTCTTGCCGGTGGCCGAAGTCTCCACCGTAGCGGTATCGGTGGGCGCGGCGGTGATATGGGGAGGTGTCGCGTTCATCGCTGCTATCCTTGGACGAGAGGCCTGCCTTTGCCAAGCAGGGCGGCAATGGCGCGGGGGATGGGGACGGGCGGCTTGCCCGTGAGCGTGCGCAATTGGTCGAGCCGGGTCGAGCGCGCGGCGTAGAACCGTTCGATCAGCGGTTCGGGGAGGCGGTAGAAGCGCTCGAAGATCTTGTAGCGAAGCTCGGGCTTGGCGGCGTCGAACAGCATCTTGCCGAGCATGCGGTAGAAGCCGGTCGCGCGCCAGTGATCGCGTGCGCGGCGGTCGACGAAGCGCGCGAGTTCGTCGCCCGCAAGATGGGTCTGGCGGGCGATCGCGAGCGCGTTGGCGACCGCGATCGGGGTGGTGTAGCTGGTCAGCGGATGGGTGAAACCGCCGCGCGCGCCGGCCAGCACCACCCCGGGCACAGCCAGACTGTCGCGATAGGCGGCGAAATCGCCCCCCGTGATCACCGGGAGCACGCCGGTTTCCTCTCCCACCGTCTCGCCTGTCCAGCCATGGCCGGCGCAATAGGCGGCGATCCGTTCGGAAAGCACCGCCCGGTCGAGCCGAGGTTCGTCGGCGTAATAGGTGTCCTCGACGAAGATGTCCTGCGGCCCCAGCGGCAGGACATAGACGAAGCGGTAGGCGCCGTGCTGTTCGACGGTGGCGTCCATGATGATCGGGCGCACGACCCCGTGCGGGCTGTCGCAGCGCAGGTGGCGCCCCATGAACACCTGCCAGCCCCCGGTCAGGTGCTCCGAGGGGCCGGCATCGCGGCAGTCGATCACCGTGGCGGCCGCGAGCCGCTCGCCGGTCTCGAGCTCGACGCCATGCTCTGACAGGCTTTCGACCCGCGTCCCCGCCATGATCGCCTGCTGCGGCAGCAGACGGCGCAGCGTGCGGTCAAAGTCTGCGCTGGCGAGCGAGCGGTATTCGCCGGCGAGCTGGCGCTGATGCGCGGGGAAGCGGACCATGTTGCCCTCGGGCCATACGGTTTGAGGGAAGGGCTCCATCAGTGCCTCGCCCTGGGGGTCGAGATCGCCGGTGAACCAGCTCCAGCGGTGATTACCGCCATAGCTTCCGCCGGCCTCGATCAGCGCGATCCGGCGCTGCGGCTGCGCGCGATGGATGGCGAGGGCGATCAGTCCGCCGGCCAGTCCGCCGCCAACCACGGCAATATCGAGGGTTCGCCCGTTCATTGCCGCTTTGCCCTAGGCAGCAACGTGGACTAGGGCAATGCAAAGGAATGCAAGGGAACGTGCGCGCAGTCGGTCCGTTATTGCGTCGAAACGTCATCCGAGGAAAATCATGAAAATATTCGCCGCTGGCCTGATGGCCGCAGGAACCATGCTCGTCGCCGCCCCGCTCGCCGCGCAGGATGCCGCTGCGCCCGGTGTGCGCGCCGCGGCGCCGGACCTGCCCGAGGACACCGTGTTCGACGGCGATTACCTGACTGTCGGCATCGGCGTCGGCTATGGCGCGAGCTATTCGGGTTCGGACGATTACCGCACCTTCGTCCTGCCGATCGTGCAGGGTTCGCTGGCCGGGGTCGATATCAGTCCGCGCGCCGCGGGTGTTGCACTCGATTTCATCCCCGATCCGGACGAGGGCATGTCCTTCTCCTTCGGCCCGGTGATCAAGCTCAACCGCGACCGCGCCGATCTCGACGGCATCAAGGATCCGGTGGTCGAGGCCTACGGCGAACTCGATACCGCGATCGAGGTCGGCCCCAGCGTCGGGGTCAGCTTCCCGCAGGTGCTCAACCCCTTCGACAGCCTCAGCTTCTCGGTGGATGCTGCCTGGGATGTGGCGGGCGCTCACGAGGGCATGTCGGTCAGCCCTTCGATTACCTATTTCACCCCGCTGAGCCGCGGGATCGCGGCAATGCTGTCGCTGAGCACCAAATATATCGACGACGATTACGCCGATTATTACTATTCTGTCCCCGCCGCCAACGCAGCGCTGCCCGCCGCCGATGTCCTGCCCGGCTTCCAGGCCGATAGCGGGTTCGAAAGCGCGGGCGTCAATGTGCTGCTGGCCTACGACCTCAATGGCGATGTCACCGATGGCGGGCTCGCGCTGATCGGGCTGGGCGGCTATTCGCGGATGCTCGGCGACGCCAAGGATTCGCCCTTCACCAGCATTCGCGGCGAAGCGGACCAGTTCCTCGGCGCGATCGGGATCGGCTACACCTTCTGACCCTGTCGAGCAGCGTCGAACGAAGAAAGGGCGGCTCATCGAGCCGCCCTTTCCGTATCAGTCGCTGGTGGCGGAAACCGTGCCGACCGTTCCCGGCGCCAGGATCGGCCGCGGGGCGGGCAGCTGAGCATCGCGGTCGCCGGTCTTGAGATAGGTCTCGAACCAGCGCATCATTCGTAGATTGTAGTCGTAGCGCGCCGCCGCCCGGTTGTTGCCATGGCCTTCGCCGGGGTAGAGCACCAGCCGCACCGAGGTTTCGGGTTTGCGCACCTTGATCGAGCGGTATAGCTCGTAGCTCTGCGACGGCGAGACCCGCGTATCCTCGGCGCCGTGCATGATCAGCAGCGGGGTTTCGGCCTTGTCGGTGTGATAGATGGGGCTGACCTCGAGCATCTTCTGCCAATCGTCCCACGGCCAGGCGAGGCTGTGGACATTGTACATCTCGTAGGGGATGTCGGTGGTGCCGAACTTGCTGATCTGATTGGAGATCCCGACGAACATCACCCCCGCAGCGAACTCGTCGCTGAAATAGGTCGAGGCCCAGCCGGTGGCGTAGCCGCCATAGGATCCGCCGGTCACTCCGACCCGGTCGGCATCGGCCACGCCCATCTCGACCAGCGCTCGCTTGGCATCGACCAGATCGGTGAATTCGGGGTCGGTGTAGCGGCCTTGGTGCTGCTTGGAGAAGGCGGTGCCATAGCCGGTCGAGCCGCGATAATTGGGCAGGAACACCGCATAGCCCTGACCCGCCGCGACCTGTCCCGGGCCGCTGTAATTGGTGACCCAGCCATTGGAATCATGCGCTTCGGGGCCGCCATGAACATCGAGGATCAGGGGCGCGCCGCCGGCCGGAGCGCCGCCGACCGGTTCGACCAGAACGCCTTCTACTTGTTGCCCGTCGCGGGCGGTGTAGGTGACGGTGCGCTGCTCGCCCATGTCGATCTGCGACAGCCACGGATTGTGCGAAGTCCAGCGCTCGAAGGCGCCGTCGTCCCAGACGAACAACTCGCTGGGATGGCTGGGAGAATTGGCCGTCACAGCGATCCGGTTTCCGGCCGCCTCGACCGCGGTCAGGATCAATTCGTCATTATCGTGTTCGACATCGACACTTCCGTCGGCATTGTAGATCCGCAGAGCCGACTGCGCGCCCTTGTGGATCACAGCTGCAAGCCGCCCATCCGCGAGCCATTCGGCGTCCACCGCCGCCTCGGGAGCACCCTGGTTGAGCGCGCGATACTCTCCTGTCTCGACATCGACGAAATGCAGCGTCGTCGCGGCGGGATCGTTGATGTCGATCCCGGCGATCAGCGACAGCCGCGAACCGTCGGGCGAGATCTCGACATCGCCGATCTTGCCTGGCGTTTCGACCACCGCGCTGATGCGGCCGGTAGCGAGATCGAGTACGTGGACTCGCTTGGACGTGTAGCTGTCGTCGACCTGCGGGGTCGGCGCGCTTTTGATGATCCCGTAGCGCGCGTCCGGCGCGATCTTGAAATCGCTGACGTAGCCGGGGACCGCGATCGCTTGCGGCTGGGCATCCGGCGCCGCGCCGATGGCGGCGCGGAACAGGCGATTGAGCCGCGCTTCTTCCTCATAGACGATCGCGTCGAACCCGGCCTCGCTCTGGCTGGTCCGCGCCTTGTCCTCGGCGGCGCCCGCGAGCAGGTGCATGTGGCTGCCGTCGGGGCTCCAGGCGTAGCTGCGCACCGCAGCGCCTTCCACCTCGGCGAGCTTGCGCTGCGCGCCGCCATCCACCGGAATGCCCCAGACCGCGCGTTTCTCGTCTTCCCTGGTCCACAGGAAGCTCACCCAGCGGCCGTCGGGCGAGAAGGCGATCGAGCCGACGTTCATGTCCTCGGGCAGGAAATCGCGGACATTGCCCGGCCCGTAGGCCAGCCGGAGCTGCTGGCGGGGGCCGCCGTTTTCCTCGCCTGCGGTGACATCGGGCAGGCTGACCGTGGTGTAGGCGATGCGGCTGCCGTCGGGTCCGACCGCGATCGCGCCGACGCTTTCGAGCCTGGCGACGTCTTCCGGCGTCATCGGGCGCGCCGAGGCAGCGGTGGCGGCGAGCGCGCTGGAGGCGAACAGCAGGGTGGCGAGTGTCCGGCGGGTCATGGCGGGGCGATCCTCTCTCTCGATCGTGGGAATTTGCGGATGCCGCTTTCATAACGAGGCAGGCGCACTTGGCAAACCGGCGCTTGTGCGCGCGCGCCGGGCAAGGCATCACGCCGCGCAAAGGGAGAGTTATCATGCGTTTCACCTATCCGCTGGCGCTGGCCGCCGCACTGCCCGTCGCCTTGGCCGCCACGCCCGCTCTGGCCGACACCACGGTGGTCCATGCCGGCAATGTCATCGCCGACGCCGACAGCCAGCCGATGGGCCCGGCGACGATCACGGTCACCGATGGACGGATCGTGAGCATCGAATCGGGCTGGAACCCCGCACCCGCGGGCGCCGAGACGGTGCGGCTCGAGGGCATGACCGTGGTACCGGGCCTGATCGACCTGCATGTCCATCTGACCGGCGATCCCGGCGGCGATTTCTGGAAGGATTCGGTCGAGCCCGAGGAATGGGGCGTGGTCGTGGGCGCGAAGAACGCCGCCAAGACGCTGCGCGCCGGTTTCACCACGGTGCGCGAGGCGGGGAGCGCGCAGCAGAGCGGATTCTCGCTGCGGCGCGGGACAGAGGAAGGCCTGATCGAGGGGCCGCGGATCGTCGCCGCCGGGCCGGCGCTGGCCATCGTCGGCGGGCATGGCGACGTCTCGGGCTTCCGGCCCGAGGTCAATGCGGTGCTCACCTCGGGTTACACCTGCACCGGCGCGGTCGAATGCGCCGAGAAGGTCCGCCGGGCGAGCCAGAACGGCGCGGACGTGATCAAGATCACCGCCACCGGCGGTGTGCTGAGCCAGCAGGGCCGCGGGCTCGAGGCGCATTTCTCCGATGCCGAAATGACCAGCATCGCCGACACCGCGCATTCGCTCGGGCTGCAGGTGATGGCGCATGCGCATGGTGCACGCGGGATCGAGGCGGCGGCGCGCGCCGGCATCGACAGCATTGAGCACGCGACCTATCTCGACGAGGCTGCGGCCGAGGCGATGAAAGCCAACGGCACCGTGCTGGTGCCGACGCTGATGGCGTTCCAGGGCGTCACCGAACGGCTGGGCCAGGGCATCTATACCCCCGTGGTCGAGGACAAGATCCGTGCGGTCGCCGAAACCGCCAAGGTGTTCATGGGGCGGGCCTATCGCTGGGGCGTGCCGATCGCCTTCGGGACCGATGCCGGGGTGTTCGACCATGGCCGCAACGCCGAGGAATTCGCGCTGATGGTGGCGCAGGGCATGCCGCACCGCGAAGCCTTCGCCAGCGCCACCACCGTCGCGGCGCAGGTGCTGCAGATGGAAGACGAGATCGGACGGCTCGCGCCCGGCTATTCCGCCGACATGATCGCGGTCGCGGGCAATCCGCTCGAGGATGTCACCGTGCTCGAGGATGTAAACTGGGTGATGGTGCGCGGGCGGATCGCCGAGTAGCCTTCGCAGAATGTGCACCGACGCTGGTCGATTGAAATCGGGTTAGCGGTTTCGTCATTGCGGGCCTTGTGCCAGCAAGGCGCGGCAATCCATGGATCGCCGCGTCGCCCAAGTGGGCTCCTCGCGATGACGAGTTAGGGGAGAAACCAAGTATGAAAACGATCCGCATCGCGTTGCTTGCGAGTGCCGGGCTTTCGCTCGCCGCCTGCGCCACCACTGCGCCCGAGACCGCTCCACCCCGTGTCGAGAGCGCCGAGAGCGCCGGGAGCGCCGCGACGACGCAGTCGGAACACGACCGGCTCTTCGCGCTGTTCGCCGATGCCGACGAACGCGAGCTCAAGCTCAATCCGATCAGCGCGCTGTTTCGCGGCGACATGCGTTACGCCGACCGGATCGGCGACTTCCTGACCGACGAATACAACGACGCGAGCCGCGTCGATGCGCAGAGCAATCTGGAGCTGCTGCGCGCCATCGACCGGTCTGCGCTCGATGAGACCGACCGGCTTGCCTATGATGTGTTCGCCTACAACCAGCAGCAGGCGCTCAAGGGCCTGACCGACGAAATCATCGCCGTCACCGAGGTGCGCCCGGTGAACCATTTCTCGGGCTTCCATACGTTCTACCCGACCTTTGCCAGCGGCCAGAGCGCCGCCCCGTTCAAGACGGTCGAGGATTACGAGAACAATCTCAGCCGGCATGAGAACTATATCGAGCTCAACGACCGCGCGATCGCGCTGTTTCGCGACGGGCTCGAGAGCGGTGTGCTCGAAACCAGACTGACGATCGGCAATGTGATCGAACAGCTCGACACGCAGATCGCGATGCCCCTGGAGGATTCGCCCTTCTGGATGCCGGTGAAGAACTTCCCCGACAGCTTTTCGGCTGCCGACAAGGCCCGGCTGACCGAGGACTATCGCGCCGCGACGCAGGACATCTATGCGGCGCACGAGCGGATGCGCGATTTCCTGCGCGACGAATATCTGGCGCGCGCGCGGACGAGCGTGGGGCTGTCGCAGATGAAGGGCGGCGAGGCGCTCTATCGCCAGCTGATCGAGAGCACGACCACGCTGCCGCTCGAACCCGACTACCTGCACGAACTGGGGCTGAGCGAGGTGGCGCGGATCAAGACCGGGCTGGAAGAAATCAAGGCCGAGGTCGGCTTCGAGGGCACGCTCGACGAATTCTTCGACTACGTCCGCACCGATCCGCAGTTCAAGCCCGAAAGCCGCGAGGCGCTGACGCAGAGCTATTACGACATCGGCAAGCAGGTCGATGCCAAGATCGACGAGCTGTTCTCGCTGACCCCTGCGGCGCCGCTCGAAATCCGGCCCTACGAAACCTTCCGCGAAGAATTCTCGGCGGGCGGGTCCTATGAATCGGGTGCGCCCGACGGGTCGCGGCCCGGGGTGTTCTATTTCAACGCCTACGACCTCCCCAGCCGGCTGACGACGGGCAATGTCACGCTCTATCTCCACGAGGGCGCGCCGGGGCATCACTTCCAGATCAGCCTGGCGCAGGAGAACGAGGCGCTGCCCGCCTTCATGCGCTTCGGCGGCACTACCGCCTTCGTCGAGGGCTGGGCGCTCTATGCGGAGACGCTGGGCGAGGAGATGGGCTTCTTCGAGGATCCCTGGAACCGCTACGGCACGCTTCAGGACGAGCAGTTGCGCGCGATGCGGCTGGTGGTCGATACCGGGCTGCATTCCAAGGGCTGGACCCGCGAGCAGGCGATCGATTTCATGCTGGCGAATTCGGGAATGACGCGCACCGAGGTGGTGGCCGAGGTCGAACGCTATATCGCCATCCCGAGCCAGGCGCTGGCCTACAAGGTCGGCGCGCTCAAGATCCAGGAACTGCGGCAGCGCGCCGAGCAGCGGCTGGGCGAGGATTTCGACATCAAGGCCTTCCATGCGCAGGTGCTGAACACCGGCGGACTGCCGCTGCCGGTGCTGGAGGCGAAGATCGACCGCTGGATTGCCGCGCGCGGCTCCTGAGAGGCGTGCCTGCGCGGGCGGCCCGCTAGCGGACCAAGCCGCGGGCGGGCCAAACCTCTACTGGGCGGCGGCGGGCGGTTCACCGCGTCCGACGCTGACATAGTCGAAGCCGCGCGCGCGCAAATCGTCGGCGCGATAGATGTTGCGCAGGTCGACCAGCACCGGGGCCCTGGCGATTTCCTTGACCCGGTCGAGATCGAGCGCGCGGAACGCGTCCCATTCGGTCACGATGGCGATGGCGTCGGCGCCCTCGATCGTGGTGTAGGGATCGTCGCACATGGTCACTTGCGGCATCAGCGGGGCCGCCGCCTCCATGCCTTCGGGATCGTAGGCGAAGACTTCCACCCCGGCATCGGTGAGCGTCTGCGCCACCGCGATCGCGGGCGAATCGCGCATATCGTCGGTGTTGGGCTTGAAGGTCAGTCCGAGCAGCGCGACCTTCTTGCCGCGCGCGGTCTCCTTGCCTCCCAGCGCATCGAGGACCTTGCGCCCCATCGCCCGCTTGCGGCTGTCGTTGGCCTCGACCACGGCGCCGACGATCCGCATCGGACTGTCGTAATCCTCTGCGGTCTTGAGCAGCGCCAGCGTGTCCTTGGGGAAGCACGAGCCGCCATAGCCGGGGCCAGCGTGGAGGAATTTCGAGCCGATGCGGTTGTCCATCCCGATCCCGCGGCTGACATCCTGGACATCCGCGCCGACGCGCTCGCACAGATCGGCGATCTCGTTGATGAAGGTGATCTTGGTCGCGAGGAAGGCGTTGGCGGCGTATTTGATCAGCTCGCTGGTGCGGCGCCCGGTGAACAGGATCGGCGATTCGTTGAGGAACAGCGGGCGATAGACCTCGCGCATGACCGCGCGGCCGAACTCGTCCTGTGCCCCGATGACGATCCGGTCGGGGCGCTTGAAATCGCCGATCGCGGCGCCTTCGCGCAGGAATTCGGGGTTGGAGACCACGGCGAAACGGTGAGTGGTGCCGCTTTCGGCGAGAATGCGCTCGACCTCGTCGCCGGTGCCGACGGGTACGGTGGATTTGGTCACCACCACCGCGTCGTTCGACAGGCTGGCGCCGATTTCCTCGGCGACGGCATAGACGAAGGAGAGATCGGCATGACCGTCGCCGCGGCGGCTGGGGGTGCCCACCGCGATGAAGATCGCCTCGGCCCCGGCGATGCCTCCGGCCAGATCGGTGGTAAAGCTCAGCCGGCCGGCCTTGACGTTGGCGTCGACCAGTTTCTCCAGGCCGGGTTCATAGATCGGCATGAGGCCGTCGCAGAGCCGCGCGATCTTCGCTTCGTCCTTGTCGATGCAGACCACCTCGTGGCCGAAATCGGCGAAGCAGGCGCCCGATACCAGCCCGACATAGCCCGAGCCTACCATTGCGATCTTCATGAAATGCCTCCGGTGTGACGAATGGTGATCGTGCCGTCGGTGTCGACAGCCTGGATGTAACGTTGCTGCGTGCCATCGAGCACCAGCGCGGTCAGCACGCCGGTGCGGAAGGCGCCGGTGTCGATCCCGATCCGGTGGCCGCGATCCTCGATATCCTCGAAGATGGTGTGGCCGTGGACGATGACATGGCTGAGCGGATCGGGATGGCGCAGGAAGCGCTCGCGGATCCACAACAGGTCGCCGCGGCTCTGATCGTCGATTGCGCGGGTTGGATCGACGCCTGCGTGGACGAAGACGTAGTCTCCGGCCACGATCATCTCGTCGAGCGACTGGAGGAAAGCGCGGTCGCCTTCCGGAATCAGCCGCGTGAGTTCGCGCTGCAATTCGCCCAGCGTCAGCGCGTCGAGATCCTTGCGCGAGATGCCGTAGCTCATGATGGTCTCGCGGCCGCCATGCTTGAGGAAGTGGCGCAGCACGTCCTTGTCCTCGAAGCTGTCGAGGAACATTTCCTCGTGATTGCCGGCCAGACAGCGCAGCCGGCGCAGGCCCTGCCATTCGCGCGCGGCGGCGATGACGCCCGCGCTGTGGGGGCCGCGGTCGACCAGATCGCCCAGCAGGACCACGGTCGAGCTCGCCTGCGGGGAAGCGCCATCGTCCTCCTCGATCGCCCGGCGCAGCGCATCGAACAGATCGAGCCGGCCGTGGACATCGCCGACGACGTAATAGCGTTCGCCTTCGGGCACCGCCGAAAGCTTGACCGGCGCCTTGGGCCTGCGGAAGATCTGGCGGAGGGAATTGAGCATGGGCGTTAAGATGGCGCCGAAACCAAGCGCTGCAAGGCGCATAGTCGCGAGCGGGCCGGCGGGCAACCGCGCGATGGCGGGATTGCATCCAGCCGCGGCTTTCGCAGTTGCACAAAAACCACGCTCTCGGTCGTCAATTGGTAATATTCGCTGCGAAACTTGCTTTCATGGCTTCGTTTGTGAAATATGGTTGCGAACACGTAAGAGGAACCCGAACCAAAACACGGGCCCGACGTCGTTTGCAGGTGGGACGAAGCGACAACCATCAGGAGTCTGTCATGCTAACGTCCTCGCGCGGCCTCGCCGCATCGCTCGTCTTGGCGAGTTTTACCCTATCCGCCCCTGCCTTCGCGCAGGTCGTCAACCCCGCCGACGAAGTCGAGGAAGACACCCAGGGGCCGATCACGATCTCGGCCAATGCCGCGATCGCGAGCGAATATCGTTTCCGCGGTGTTGACCTGTCCGGGGGCGAGATCGCCGTCCAGGGCGGGTTCGATCTGGCAACCAATTCGGGCTTCTATGTCGGCACCTGGGCGTCGTCGCTCGACGAGACCACGGTCGGCTACGGTTCGACCGAGCTGGATATTTACGGCGGCTGGAGCGGCGAATTCGCCAGCGGCCTTTCCGCCGATGTCGGCGTCATCGGCTACCTCTACCCCGATGCCGGGCCGGGCGATTTCGATTACGTCGAAGTCTATGGCTCGGTAGGCTTCGCCATGGGACCCGCCGAAGCCACCGTCGGCGTCGCCTACGCTCCCGAGCAGGATTCGCTCGGCGGGACCGACAATTTCTACGTCTATACCGATGTGGGAGTGGGCATCCCCGGCACTCCGGTAAGCCTGACCGGGCATGTCGGCTACACCGATGGCTTCCTGACCTACACCACCGACAGCAAGGCTTTCGACTGGTCGATCGGCGCGGAGACGGCACTCTATGGGCCGCTGTCGATCAGCGCCGCCTATGTCGGCGCCGAAGGCGACATTCCGGCTGGAGCCTATGATTTCGTCGACGACGCAATTGTGGTTACGCTCAGCGCGAGCTTCTGAACCCAGGCATGGTTTCGAGCGGGGGCGGGCTCAAATCCGCCCCCTCATCGTTTCCGGCCCGAATATGGTCCTGGGGCTGCGGCTCTGGGGCCCGGCCAATCGGGCAGCCCAAACGGTATCCGCTTTCCTTGGCGCTTTTGGCTCCGAACCGGAGCAATCTTCTTCGCCGGCAATAGGCTTCGCTCCTAGCTCGCCCGCCTTCAATCGTATCCGAAATCGTTGCAAGTAAAGGCTCCTGCCTATACATGCGTCGCGGGGGGATTCGCGATGGGGATACTGCCTCAGCTTGACGCTGCCGAATGGCTTGCGCTGGTCCAGCACGAGCTGTTCCTTTTCGCGACCTTTTTTTTCATCCTCGGGGCGCTGGACGAACTAATCGTGGATCTGGCCTATGGCTGGCTGCGGCTGCGCGGCAAGGTCGCGACCCCGCTCGTCGATGAAGGACAATTGCGCGCGCGCCCGCTGTCGGGGATCGCGGCAATCTTCGTCCCGGCGTGGGACGAGGTACGGGTCATCCGCGCGATGCTGACCCACGCCCGGCTGGCCTGGCCGCAGGCCGAGGCGCGCTTCTACATCGGCTGCTATCGCAACGATGCCGCCACCCTGGCCGAAGCCTCGATCGTCGCTCGCGAGGATTCGCGGGTCCGCGTGATCGTGCACGATCGCGACGGCCCGACCTGCAAGGCAGACTGCCTCAACGCGCTCTATGCGGCACTGCAGGCGGACGAGTCGCGCAGCGGCGAGCGGGCGCGGATGGTGGTGCTGCACGATGCCGAGGACATGGTCGACCCGGCCGCGCTCGCCGCGCTCGACGCGGCGCTCGACCACGCCGAATTCGTCCAACTGCCGGTGCTCGCCCTGCCGCAACCCGGATCGCGCTTCGTGGCTGGCCATTACAGCGACGAATTCGCCGAAGCCCACGGCAAGGTGATGGTGGTCCGCAGCGCGCTGGGTGCGGGGATCCCCGGCGCCGGGGTGGGCAGCGCGGTGGAACGCGAGACGCTCGAACGCCTCGCCCAGCTCTCGGGCGGCAACGGCCCATTCGCGGCGAAGTCGTTGACCGAGGATTACGAATTCGGGCTCAATGTCGGCTCGATCGGCGGGCGCGATCGCTTCCTGCGGCTGCGCACCCGCGAAGGCCGCCTGATCGCAACGCGCGCCTATTTCCCCTCGCGGATCGACACCGCAGTCCGGCAGAAGACGCGCTGGATCCACGGGATCGCGCTGCAGGGCTTCGACCGGCTGGGGTGGAACGGCGGGATCGTGCGGTTGTGGATGAAGCTGCGCGACCGCCGGGGCCCGTTCGCGGCGCTGCTGCTCGCCATGGCCTATCTGCTGCTGCTGTCGACGGGCTTGCTGGGCATCGCGGCGCTGTTCGGGGTGTTGCTGCCGGTCAAGGCCTCGCCGCTGCTGACCGCGATGCTGGCCATCTGCAGCTTTGCCTTCGTCTGGCGGGCGCTGGTCCGCGCTGCCTTCACCACGCGCGAATTCGGCTGGCGCGAGGGGCTGCTGGCGGTCCTGCGCATTCCGGTCTCGAACGTCATCGCGATTATGGCAGGGCGGCGCGCGATCGCCGCCTATGTCGCGACGCTGCGCGGCGCGGAGGCGCGCTGGGACAAAACCGACCACGACGATCATCCCGCCTCCCTCGCCATGGCCCCCCACACGGCATGATCGTCCGGCCGACCCTCGGGTCCCTGCCGAACTCCCGATCCTTCCGCGGCCAGCCGCTGGCGATCATGCTGGCGGTGGTCGCAATCTGGTTCGGGTTGAGAGCCAGCCTGCTGGCGCCGGTGTCGGAGCCCGGAAAACCGGAGCTTCTCGCGCGGCCCGCGCGGGGGGCGGAAGCGATTGCCAGAGCGGACACGACCGTGCGGGACGGATCGCCCGCGCCTTGGCGGACCGGGCCAACCGACCTCACGGCGCCGCCGTTTATGCGCCTCGGGGCCGCCGCCGCCGCAGTCCCGCTTCGCGCCTGGATTGCGGCGCCGGCGCTGGGGCCGCCAATCCGCGAGCAGTTGGACAGCGGCTCGGATATGCCGCCCACTTTCGGGGCGGCTGAGCCTGAGTTGGCCCGGCAGAGCCACGGACCTGCGCCCGGGCCCGCTACGCTGCAGCGGGTCGGCTTCTCGCTCGCCCCGCCGGCAGCCGGGGCGAGCGGTCGCAAGCGGCTTTCGATCGACGGCTGGCTGTTCCTGCGCGAGGGCAGCGCCGGCGAGGCCGGTGCGGCGCCGCTGGCGCCGACCTATGGCGCAAGTCAGTTCGGCGCCGTTCTGCGTTATGATCTGGGCTCGCGGACGCACCCCCCGCAGGCCTATCTGCGCGCCACCGGGGCGATCGATTCGCGCGAGGCGGATCTGGCAGCGGGGATCAGCATCCGGCCCGTGGCGGCGCTCCCGCTCCGCGCGCATGGCGAGGTGCGTGCGTCGCGGCTGGGCGACCGGGTCGAACTGCGCCCCTCGGCCTTCGTTACATTCGGCGTGGAACGGGCGCTTCCGCTCGACGCGCGGGTCCGCGGCTATGCGCAGGCGGGCTATGTCGGCGGCAAATTCGCGACCGGTTTCGCCGATGGCAGCCTGGTGGTCGAGCGCGATGCGAAGCGCTTCGAGCGCGGCGCGCTCGCGGTGGGTGGCGGTGCCTGGGGCGGGGCGCAGAAGGGGACCGAGCGGCTCGATGTCGGACCGACCGCAAGCATGGCGCTGCGTCTCGGACAGGGCAGCATCCGGCTGGCGGCCGACTACCGCTTCCGGGTCGCGGGGGATGCGGAACCGTCCTCGGGAGCGGCGCTGACGCTTTCGACCTCTTTCTGACCCCGGCGGCTATGATCGGCGGGCAGGCTGGGATAGGGCGCGGACATGGACGTCTACCTGCCCATCGCGAACCTGTCCGTGAACGGGCTCTGGATCGTCGCGCTCGGGCTGGTGACCGGCCTGCTCTCGGGCCTGTTCGGCGTTGGCGGCGGGTTCCTGACCACGCCATTGCTGATCTTCTACGGTGTGCCCCCGACGGTGGCCGCCGCCTCCGCCTCGACCCAGGTCACCGGCGCCAGCGTCTCGGGCGTGCTGGCGCATTCCAAGCGCGCCGGGGTGGACTACCGGATGGGCGGAGTGATGGTCGTCGGGGGGATGATCGGCGCAGGCATCGGTTCGCTGCTGTTCCGCTGGCTGCGCGCGATGGGGCAGATCGACGTGGTGATCAGCGCGCTCTACGTCATCCTGCTCGGCTCGATCGGGATGATGATGGCGCGCGAGGCGATCCGGGCGCTGCGCGGCAAATCCTCCGGTTCGGTCGCGAAACGGCGCCGCCACCATCCGCTGGTCGCCTCGCTGCCGATGCGCTGGCGCTTCTATCGCTCGGGCCTGTACATATCGCCGCTGGCACCGCTGATCCTGGGCATTCTGGTCGGCATCCTGACGATGCTGATGGGCGTGGGCGGGGGCTTCATCCTCGTCCCGGCCATGCTCTATATCCTCGGCATGAGCGCCAATGTCGTGGTCGGCACCAGTCTGTTCAACATCCTCTTCGTCACCATCGCCACCACCATGATGCATTCGCTGACAACCAGAGCGGTCGATATCGTGCTGGTCGGGCTGCTGCTGATCGGTTCGGTCACCGGGGCGCAGATGGGCACGCAGGTTGCCTCCAAGGTGAAGCCGGAAATCCTCCGGCTCATTCTCGCCTCGATCGTGCTCGCGATCGCGCTGCGGATGTTCTTCGGCCTGTTCGTGCAACCCGACGAAATCTACACGGTCGCGCCGCTGTGAGGGTGCTGCTCCTGCTGCTTTTTGCCCTAATGCTGTCGGGCCAGCGCGATCCGATCCTGGTGCCCGAAGTGTCGCAGCACGAAGTTCAGGTCCGTCAGGGCTTCACCGGCACCGAACTCCTATTGTTCGGGGCGATCATCGATCCTGCGGGGCGAGGGGTAGGCGGCGAATACGACATCGTCGTCGTGCTCAAGGGCCCGCCCGAACCGATCCGGCTGCGCGAGAAGGCGCGCTTCGCGGGCGTCTGGGTCAATGCCGAGAACACCGATTTCCGCTCGGTCCCGTCCTTCTTCGCGGTGGCTTCCTCGCGGCCGATCGACGAAATCGTCGACCAGAAGACCGCCGCAATCTACGAATTCGGGACCGACTATATCCAGCTCTCGCCGACCGGAATCATCGACCCGGCGGAGCAGGCGCGCTTTACCGCCGGGCTGGTCGATCTCAAGACGCGGCAGAACCTCTATCAGGAACTGGTCGGCGGCGTCGAATTGCGCGAGCAGGTGCTCTATCAGGCCCGCATCTCGCTGCCCTCCAACGTCAGCACCGGGATCTACACCGCCGAGACCTTCGCCGTCACCGACGGGCGCGTGATCGCATCGGCCATGGCCGAGGTCGCGGTGCGCAAGGTCGGGTTCGAACGCTTCATCGAGAATTCCGCCAATGAGTGGGGGCTCTACTACGGCCTCGCCGCGGTGCTGCTCTCGATCGGGATGGGCTGGGCCGCAGGCCGCTTCTACGCGATGATCTAGCAGATTTTTCCGGAGCTTGTGCCGGCTGTGCAGCGCGGTCGTTACGACATTTTAACCGTCAGCGCTTAGGCCAATTTATACAACAGCCGAGCCAGCGGAAGCTTCATGACCGATATGTCTCATCACAATTTCCGCACTCCCGACTCCTCCGGCGAGGGCGAGGCGGAACCGCCGCAGCGAAACGCGCTGCGCGACCGGATCCGTCGCGGCGGCGCGGCTCCGGCTTCGCAGGATGCTCGCCCTGTGGCTGCTGCACCCACCGCCTCGACCGCAGTGCCGGAGCGTGCGCGGTATCAGCCAGAGGCGCCGCGCCCGGCGGCGATCCGGCAGACGGCTCCCCCGCCGCCCACCGCGCCGGACCGGCGCGCTCCCGAGCCCGAACTGCGTCGTCCAGCGCCGGTGCGTCCGGCCTCCGAGCACGTTCGCGATACCCCCGCGCATGGCGATGCTACCCGCTCGCGCCCTGCGGCGGCGCACCCTAGGCAAGCAGATCCGAAGGAAGTCGGCCAGGCCGAGCGCCGCGGCGGCGGCAGTGGCGGCGAAGGCGAAGGCGTGGACAACGCTGTGCTGCCGATCGGCGAGGTGCTGGAGATCGCCGGGTCGGGATCGCGTATCGCGATCGACCTGAAGCGTCTCAACGAATGCATGCTCGACCAGGACCCGTCGATCGCCATGGCGGGCCAGGTCGGGAGCCAGATCAAGATCCGCGTCGGCGATGGCTGGCTGCTCGCCAATGTCCGCAATCAGAAGCAGGATCGCCACATCAGCGGCTCGGTCGTCGCCAATATCGATTTCCTCGGCGAAGGCGCGGAGGAACGGCTCACCGGCAAGCTGCACGGCTTCAAACGCGGGGTTACCCGCTATCCGGTGCCCGGCGCGAAGATATTTCCGGCCACCACCCAGGATCTCAAGCAGGTCTACGCCAGCGATGGCCGCAGTTCGGTGTCCATCGGCAGGGTCTACCCGACCAAGGACATTCGCGCCGGGCTTTATATCGACGCCATGCTGGGCAAGCATTTCGCGCTGCTGGGATCGACCGGCACCGGCAAGTCGACCAGCGCCGCGCTGATCCTCCACCGCATCTGCGAGGCGGCGCCCGAGGGTCATATCGTGATGATCGATCCGCATGGCGAATATGCGGCGGCCTTCCGCCACACCGGCGTGATCCTCGACGTGTCGAACCTCCAGATGCCCTATTGGCTGATGAATTTCGAAGAGCATTGCGAAGTGCTTCTGACCAGCGCCGGCAACGAGCGGCAGGTCGATGCCGACATCCTCGCCCGCTGTCTGCTGCATGCCCGCGGCAAGAGCCGGCTCGCCGAGCAGATGGGCAAGATCACGGTGGATTCGCCGATCCCCTACCTGCTGTCCGATCTCTCGACCGCATTGCAGGATGCGATGGGCAGGCTCGACAAGGCGACCAATTCGGCGCCCTATATGCGGATCAAGAACAAGCTGGACGAGATCAAATCCGATCCGCGCTACCAGTTCATGTTCTCGGGCATGCTGGTCGCCGACACGATGGCAGACTTCATCTGCAAGATCTTCCGCATGCCCGGCGGCGGCAAACCGATCTCGATCATCGACGTCTCGGGCGTGCCCTCCGACATCACCGCTACGGTGGTCGCGGTGCTCAGCCGGCTGGTGTTCGACTTCGCGATCTGGGGCCGCGAGGAGAAGACCCGCCCGGTGCTGCTGGTGTGCGAGGAGGCGCATCGCTACGTTCCCAACGAGAAGAACGCCGACGGTTCGAGCGTGGGCCGGGTGCTCAGCCGGATCGCCAAGGAGGGCCGCAAATACGGCATCAGCCTGGGCCTCATCACCCAGCGCCCCTCCGATCTGGCCGAAGGCGTGCTGTCGCAATGCGGCACGATCATCGCGATGCGGCTCAACAACGACCGCGACCAGGCCTTCGTCAAGGCCGCGATGCCCGAGGGCGCGCGCGGGTTTCTCGATGCGATCCCGGCGCTGCGCAACCGCGAGTGCATCATCTGCGGCGAGGGCGTCACGATCCCGATCCGGGTGCGCTTCGACACGCTCGAGGAATCCAAGCGGCCGGCGTCGGACGATCCCAGCTTCGTCGAATTGTGGAACAGCAGCGGCGGCGAGGAAGAAGCGGTCCAGCGGGTGGTCCAGCGCTGGCGCTCGCAGGGGTAGGTTCAGGGCAAAGTTTAGGGAAAGTTTAGGCCTAAGTCCCGCGGGTATCGCCGAACAGGTGGATATGCAGGCGGTCGCTCATGCGGAAGCCGTGCTCGAGGCATAGCGGCACCAGCCAGCGCTCTCGCTCACGCAGGGTGGCGCTGTCGGTGCCCTCGGGCATCAGGAAGACCCGGGCGGGCGGGATCGCATGGCTGCGGACCAGCGCCGCCGCCTCGGCCACGTCCTCGGGCCCGGCCACCACGAATTTGAACCAGGCGCGCGGGTCGCCTGCATAGGCGTGGAGCCGCTCGGCGATCAGCGCGAGTTCGGGCGGATTGCCGCTGTGCGAAAGCTTGGGGC
Organism: uncultured Erythrobacter sp.; assembly: GCA_963975275.1. GTDB lineage: Bacteria > Pseudomonadota > Alphaproteobacteria > Sphingomonadales > Sphingomonadaceae > Qipengyuania. Next base: position 120,848 of record CAXBFN010000005.1, read on the forward strand.
TGACATTGTACTGGTCGATCCGGATATCGAGCCGCGGCGGGGCGGTGGTGGTGCCGTTGGTCTCGATCTCCACCGCCACGTCGGGCAGCAGCTCGAGCAGCTCGGCCAGCGCCGCGGCCTGGAGCAGCGGCTCGCCGCCGGTCACCACCAGCCGCTTCTGCCCGTGCTCCGCGATCAGCCCGGCCACTTCGGCGACGGGCAGGGCGACCTGGTTGGCGCGGCGGTCGTGTGTCTCCCCCGAGCGGTGCGGGCGCTCATCGCCGGTGAAGTGCCAGGTGTAGGCGGTGTCGCACCAGACGCAGGCGAGGTTGCAGCGCGACAGCCGCAGGAAGGCGACCGGCATTCCGGCGGAGGGGCCTTCGCCCTGCAGCGAGGAGAAGATCTCCGGCCCCCCGGTATCGTCGGTCGCGAGCGTTAGTTTCACACGGCTTTCCAGAAATATCCCGGGAGGGTGACACAGGGTGACAGGGGCGCCACCCTGCCAAACTCACTAACCCATTGTTTCCAAAAGGATAAATTCAGTCAGAGTGACGCATGGCGGGGGAGCCCGCCTCGCAGCCGCCCTATGGCAGAAAACGGCGCTGTAGGAAAACGCGAAGCGCAGAGGTCAGCCCAGCCGCGCCAGCGCCGCCTCCAGCCGTTCGACCTCGGCGCTGTGATGCGCCAGATCGGCGCGCGCCTTCTCGACCGCCTCGGGCTTGGCGCGTTCGACGAAGCTGGCGTTGCCGAGCCGGCCCGAGAGCGAGCCCGCTTCCTTGCGCGAAACCGCCAGCGCCTTTTCCAGCCGCGCCTGTTCCGCGGCGATGTCGATCACGCCTTCGAGCGGGATGACGAAGGCGTCCTCGCCCGCGGCGATCTGCATCGCGGGGCCCGCGGGCGCCTCGGCGAAATGCACCGGGGTCAGCCGCGCGAGCCGCTCGATCGCCGCCGCATTGCCCTCGACCACGGTCCTCGCCAGCGCGCTCGGCGATGCGCAATAGGCGGCCAGCTTGGCGCCGGGCGCGATCCCGAGCTCGTTCTTGGCCGCGCGCACCGCGCCGGTCAGCGCGATTAGCCAGTCGATCTCGGCCTTGGCTTCGGCATCGACCGCGGCCGCAGGCTCGGGCCAGCGCGCGGTGATTAGCGGGTGATCGGGCCGCTCGCCCTGCTTGCTCCACAGCTCCTCGGTGATGAAGGGCATAAACGGATGGAGCATGACGAAGATCTGGTCGAGCGCCCAGCCGGCGACGGCGCGGGTCTCGAGCGCCGCCAAGTCCCCCTCCCGCTCGCGGGAGGGGCTAGGGGGGGGCGAGGCCTGGTCGTCCCCCTCGGGCCCACCCCCGACCCCTCCCGCAGGCGGGAGGGGGGAGAGGACAGGCTTGATCAGCTCCAGATACCAGTCGCAGAACCGGTCCCAGACGAAGTGGTAGATCGTGTTCGCCGCCGCATCGAAGCGCAGCTCGGCGAGGGCGCGGTCGAGCGCGGCTTGCGTCTCCACCACCTCGCCGATGATCCATTTGTTGACCGCCAGCGTGGCTTCGGGCGCGGCGATCTGCGTGCTCGCGCCGATGCCGTTGGCCTGGCAAAAGCGGGTCGCGTTCCACAGCTTGGTCGCGAAATTGCGGTAACCCTCGACGCGCTTGTCATCCATCTTGATGTCGCGGCCCTGGCTCTCCATCGCCGCCATGAAGAAGCGCAGCGCATCGGCGCCGTAGCGCTCGATCAGCCCCAGCGGATCGACCACGTTGCCCTTGGACTTGGACATCTTCTGCCCGTCGGCGGCGCGCACCAGACCGTGCAGATAGAGCCGGGGCCAGGGGTTCTGCCCGGTCAGATGGCGGCCCATCATCATCATCCGCGCATCCCAGAAGAATAGGATGTCGAAGCCCGAGATCAGCAGGTCGTTGGGGTAGTGTTTCTGGAGCAGGCTTTCCTCCCCGGCTTGCCGGGGAGGGGGACCAGCCGCAGGCTGGTGGAGGGGTATTCTTTCGCGCACCCGCTCGACGATCCCGGCGACGACCGCATCCAGATCGCCGAACACGTCGCGCGCCGGAATCCGCAGGGTCTCCACGCCCCATCCGCGCACGATGTCGTCGCGAGCAGCGTCGCGCTCCGGGCGGTCGCCGCGGTCATGCGCTTCGCCGTCGATCTCGATCGCCAGACCCGCCGCCGGGCAGAAGAAATCGAGGACGTAATCGCCTGCGGGATGCTGGCGGCGGAACTTGAAGCCGCCCGGGCGATCCTTGAGCGCGTTCCACAGCGCGGTCTCGGACGGCGGCATGGCGCGGCGCATCGCCTTGGCGCGCAGGACTGCGGCATTGGTCTTGGTGGGGAGCTTGTAGCGGACCCCTCCACCATGCTGCGCATGGTCCCCCTCCCCATCGGAAGATGGGGAGGAAAGATCATCCTCCCCGGCTATGCCGGGGAGGGGGACCGCCGCAGGCGGTGGAGGGGTATCGTTCTCGGGCCAGCCGAGCGTGGCGAAGGGCCACAGCGCGCTGGAGAACCAGGTGTCGAGGACGTCTTCGTCGCGGGTCAGTTCGACGCCTTCGCCCGCCTGCGCGCGCGCTTCGGCCTCGGTGAGCGCGACATAGGCCTTGCCGTCCGCGTCGTACCACGCGGGGATCCGGTGTCCCCACCACAGCTGGCGCGAGACGCACCAGGGCTGGATGTTCTCCATCCAGTTGAAGAAGGTCTTCTCCCAGGACTTGGGGACGATCTCGACTTCGCCGTTCTTCACCGCCGCGAGCGGCGCCCTGGCGAGCTCGGCGGCGTCGACATACCATTGGTCGGTCAGCCAGGGTTCGATCACCACGCCGCCGCGGTCGCCGAAGGGAGTGGCGATGGTGCGCGGTTCGGAATCGAGGCTCTGCTCCTCGCCGTCCTTGGTCTTGACCACATGCGGGATGAGGAAGCCCTGCTCCTTCATCCGCTCGACGACCAGCTCGCGCGCGCCGTTCACGCCGTCGCGTTTGAAGCGGTGCAGGCCGAGGAATTCTTGCGGCACCAGCCCGTCGGCGGTCTGGCAGACATCGGCCTCGCCATCGAGCATGTTGAGCATGTCGCTCGCAGCGATCCCGGCGCGCTTGCCGACCTCGAAATCGTTGAAATCGTGGCCCGGGGTGATCTTCACCGCGCCGCTGCCCAGTTCGGGATCCGCGTGTTCGTCGGCGACGATCGGAACGCGGCGGCCGGTGATCGGCAGGACGACATATTTGCCGACCACGCTGGCATAGCGGGTGTCGTCGGGATGCACCGCGACGGCCATATCGGCGAGCATGGTTTCGGGCCTGGTGGTGGCGACGACGATATGGTCCGCACCGCTATCCAGCGTGACCCCGTCGGCGAGCGGATAACGGAAGTGCCAGAACTGGCCCTTCACATCCTGCGTCTCCACCTCGAGATCGGAAATCGCGGTCTTGAGCTTGGGGTCCCAATTGACCAGCCGCTTGTCGCGGTAGATCAGCCCGTCCTTGTGCAGATCGACGAAGGTCTTGAGCACGGCCTTCGAGAAATGCTCGTCCATGGTGAACTGTTCTCTGGACCAGTCCATCGAACAGCCCAGCCGGCGCAGCTGGCGGGTGATCTGGCCGCCGCTCTCGTGCTTCCACTCCCACACCTTGGCGATGAAATCCTCGCGGCTGTAATTGCTGCGCTTGTCCTGCGCCGCCTCGAGCTGGCGCTCGACCACCATCTGGGTGGCGATCCCGGCGTGGTCGGTGCCGACCACCCACAGCGCATCCTTGCCGCGCAGCCGCTCGTAGCGGATCATGATGTCCTGCAGCGTGTTGTCGAGCGCATGGCCGATATGCAGCGAGCCGGTGACGTTGGGCGGCGGGTTGACGATGGTGTAGGGCGCGGCGCCGGGGCGGGCCGGGCGGAACAGCCCGTTCTCCTCCCAGTGGGAATACCAGCGCGCCTCGATATCGGCGGGGTCGAAAGTCGTCGGAAGATCGGTGCTCATCTTCGCGCCTTTGCCAGCGGGTCTGCCCCTAGGCAACAACGGCGGCACCGACTGCCCGCAACAAACCATCCCCGCGAGCAACCTATGCAAGCAGAGTGCGCCTTGTGGCGGGCGCGATTTCAACGCATAGGCACCCGCCTATGAGCAGCGAAGCCGGATTCACGATCTCCGATGAAGGAGAAGGGCACGGCACGCTGGCGCTGTCGGGTCCCTGGCTGGTGTCTTCAATCGGGGCGATGGAGCGCGATCTCGCCCGCATCGAGGGGCCGGTGGCGCGGATCGATCTGAGCGAGGTCAGCGAGATCGACACTGTGGGCGCCTGGGTCGCCTGCGACCTCGCCGAACGGCTCGAGGCCGAGGTGGTCGGCGCCAGCGACCGCGCCACCCGTTTGATGGAAGCGGTCTGCGATCTGGGCGGCGGGATGAAGCTGGCCGCGCCGCGCGATGCGGTGTGGACGCGCATCGCCGCGAGCACCGGCGACAAGGTCTATGGTGCGCGCGCAGGCATCTACGGCGTGCTCGGCTTTCTCGGCGCAATCATGTCCGCTTCGGCGACGCTGATCCGTCACCCCGGGCAATTCCGCGGCAAGGCGCTGGTGCGGCAGATGGAACTGGTCGGCGTGGCTGCGCTGCCCATCGTCGGGCTGATGAGCTTCCTGATCGGCATCGTCATCGCCCAGCAGGGTGCGGTGCAGCTGTCGCAATTCGGTGCCGAGACGCTGACCGTCAATCTGGTCGGCCGGATCACCTTGCGCGAACTGGGCGTGCTGATGACCGCGATCATGGTGGCGGGCCGCTCGGGCTCGGCCTTCGCCGCGCAGATCGGCACCATGAAGCTGACCGAGGAAGTCGACGCCATGCGCACCATCGGCATCGCGCCGATGGAGGCGCTGGTGATTCCGCGCATTCTGGCGGCGATCCTGATGATGCCGCTGCTGGGCTTCTACGCTTCGGTCATGGCGATCGTCGGCGGCGCGACCATCTCCAATTTCGCGCTCGGCATTCCGTTCTTCAACTTCCTCGAGCGGATCCAGGACGTGGTGCCGATCTACGATCTGTGGGTCGGGCTGATCAAGGCGCCGGTGTTCGGGCTGATCGTCGGGCTGGCGGGCTGCTATCACGGCATGCAGGTCAAGGGCGATTCCGAACAGGTCGGCCTGCGCACCACACTCGCGGTGGTCTCGGCGATCTTCGCGGTGATCGTGCTCGACGCCTTCTTCGCGGTGTTCTTCACCAAGCTGGGCTGGGCGTGATGGACGAGGACAGCAAGCCGCTCGGCCGCCACGAGCGCTACCGCGGCGAATATCCCGTGGTGGTCAAGGGACTGGTCAACCGCTTCGGCGACAATGTCGTCCACGAGAACCTCGATCTCGAGGTGCGGCGCGGCGAGATCCTCGGCGTGGTCGGCGGCTCGGGGTCGGGCAAATCGGTGCTGATGCGCTCGATCATCGGGTTGCAGCCGCCCAGCGAGGGCGAGGTCGAGGTGTTCGGCCGCTCGCTCACCAATGCCGAGCCCGACGAGGTGCTGGGGGTGCGCGACCGCTGGGGCGTGCTGTTCCAGGGCGGGGCGCTGTTCTCGACGCTGACCGTAGGCGAGAATGTCGAGGTGCCGCTCAAGCAGTTCTATCCCGAGCTTTCGGACAAATTGCGCAAGGAAATCGCCAGCTTCAAGGTGCTGCTCTCGGGGCTGCCCGAGGAGGCGGTGAACCAGTATCCGTCGGAGCTGTCAGGGGGCATGCGCAAGCGCGCCGGGCTGGCGCGGGCGCTGGCGCTCGACCCCGAGCTGCTGTTCCTCGACGAGCCGACCGCCGGGCTCGACCCGATCGGCGCCGCGGCCTTCGACCGGCTGACGCTGGAACTGAAGGAGACGCTGGGGCTGACCGTGTTCCTGATCACCCACGATCTCGACACGCTCCACGCGATCTGCGACCGGGTGGCGGTGCTGGCGGACAAGCGGGTGATCGCGGTCGATACCGTGCCCAATCTGATGGCGCTCGATCACGAATGGATTCAGGAATATTTCAACGGCCCGCGCGGACGCGCGGCGCTCAGCGCGCAGGCGCTCGAGGAATTGCGCAAGCACATGGACATGCCCATCGCTGCGCAAACCCTCAAAGCGTTGGACAATGCGCCGGATAGGAAGGCATAGGCAAGGCAATGGAAACGCGGGCCAATCATGTATGGGTAGGGGCGGTGACGCTGCTGCTGCTGGCTGCGCTGGCGCTGGCCATCGTCTGGATCGCGCGGCTGGGCGAGGGCGACCAGGACGAATACGACATCTTCTTCAAGACCTCGGTGGCGGGTCTCGCCACGGGCTCGCAGGTCTCCTTCGCGGGCGTTCCGGTGGGCCAGGTCAGCCAGATCGTGCTGTGGGAAAAAGACCCCGAATTCGTCCGCGTGCGGATCAAGGTCAAGGACGAGGTGCCGATCCTGGTGGGGACCACCGCGACCATCCAGTCCAGCTTCACCGGCGTCTCGACCATCCTGCTCGACGGCGCGCGCAGCGGTCAGCCGCCGATCACCTGCGAGACGACAGCCTGCACCGAAGGCGTGCCGATCATTCCCCCCAAGGCGGGCGGCTTCGGCGAGATCCTCGCCAACGCCCCGCTGCTGCTCGAACGGCTGGCGACGCTGACCGAGCGGCTGACCGGGCTGCTTTCGGACGAGAACCAGGGCGAGATCTCGGGCATTCTCGCGAACACCAATGCGATCTCCGCGGATTTCGCCCGCGCGACCCCGCAGATCGAGCGGACGCTGATGGAGCTGCAGGTGACCTTGCGCGAATCCTCCGAGGCGCTCGACCAGTTCGAGCAGGTGACCGCCACCACCGACCGGCTGATCAACCAGGAAGGCGTCGCGATCTCGGAGCAATTGCGCGAGACGCTCGCTTCCGCCAGCGGCGCGGCGGCGGCGCTCGAGCAGACGCTCGGCGAAGCGCGCCCCGTCACCCGCCAGCTGACCGAAAGCACGCTGCCCGCCGCCGAAGCCACGCTTCGCGACCTGCGCGCCACCAGCCAGTCGCTGCGCGATATCACCGAGACGATCCAGGATGAGGGCGCCGGCGCCCTGGTGGGTGGGCCGCCCCTGCCCGATTACGAACCGTGAGACACACCATGATCCGTATCTCTAACCGCGCCAAAATCCTTGCTGGCCTGGCGCCGGCGCTCGCGCTGGCGGGATGCGTCAGCTTCGGGCCCGACGCACCGCCCAGCCTGCTCACGCTGACCTCGACCGCCTCGGCCGCCGCCGGCGTGGGCGCGAGCGGCAACGCGGAAACCGCGCTGGTCCTGAGCGAGTTCGAAGCGCCCGCGCGGCTCAACGTCACCCGCGTTCCGGTGCAGGTGACCGCGAGCGAGATTGCCTATCTCAAGGAAGCGGTATGGGTCGAGCGGCCCGCGCGGCTGTTCCGCCGCCTGCTGGCCGAGACCATCCGCACGCGCAGCGGACGGGTGGTGATCGACGGCGACGATCCCGGCGTGCTCGCCAATTCGCGGCTCAGCGGCACCTTGCGCGAATTCGGCTACGACGCGGCGACGGGTTCGGTGGTGATCAGCTTCGACGCGGTCCGCAACGGCGAGGGCACTGCGGTGACCACGCGGCGCTTCGAGGCGGTGGTCCCGGGGGTTCCCGCCGAGGCGGGCCCGGTGGGCGTCGCGCTCAACCAGGCGGCGAACGACGTCGCCGGCCAGGTCGCGGAATGGATCGGCTGAGCCGCAACAAGCTGACCTTTGATCGACCCGACCTGCTCCTCCCCCTTGAGGGGGAGGCCGGGTGGGGGTGTACCACGCCGATGGCCTGGACGCGCGCTTGCAGCGCGCTCCCCCACCCCCGACCCCTCCCCGCGGGGAGGGGAGAAATTTCAGTCTATGTGATTCCGGACTAGCTGGTCGCGGCGGCGCGGGCGAAGTCCAGCGCCGCGAGAAATTGCTTCGTGCGCAGATCGCGCCTCTCCTGCGCTTCCTCGTCCGCGCCCCATTGCTCGATCTGCCAGTCCTCTTCGAGGTTGGCGGCATCCCACAGCGCCTGCGCATCGGCTTCGGGGTCGAGCACCGACAGGCCGACGCAGAGCGAGGCGGCGAGCGAGGTCAGCGTTTCGAGCGCGGCGAGCTCGAAGGGCGTGAATGTGCCGAGCCGCTCGCTCAGGGCGGCCAGCGTCTCGGGCCGCTGCGGGCGGTGGATTACCCCGCTCACGCGTTCGAGCACCACGCCCTCGCGCGTCTCGAATTCGGCGACCAGCGGCTCCCACAACTGCTGCTGGCGGCGCCAGAACGGCTCGTCGGGATCGGCGCGGTAGCACAGCGTATCGGTCTCGGCATAGGCGAGCAGATTGGCGCGCACCGGCGCGGGATCGCGCGCCACCATGTCGATCGCGTAATCCGCCAGATCGCGGTGGACGAAGCGCTTCGGGTCGAGCGTCTCGCCCTGATCGCGCCATTCCGCGCCGAGCAGCCGGGCCAGCGCCTCGGTCGGCACGCGCTGCGGCTGCCCGCCCTGGGTCTTGAGCGGCCGGGTGTCGAGCCGGACGGTCCAGCCTCCGGTCTCCTCGGCGATGCCGACTTCGGAATAGAACCGCTTCATTCGTCGCGGCTCTTCCAGCGCTTGGCGAGCGTGTGCGGCAGGAAGAAGAATCCCGCCGCGCCGCCGACCAGCATCGCGAAGCCCAGCATCGCCGGACCCTCGATGCGGTTCTCCTGGATCAGCAGGCCGAGCATCACCACGAAGATGCAGCCCAGCCGCACCAGATGGAGCGCCATGTAGCGCCCCATTGCCGGATCGCGGGCCGAGCCAGAGTCGGGGGCCGGATCGCGGGAGGGATCGGGGCCGGGTTCGCGTTCAGCCATGCGCTGGCTCCTGCAGCAGCGCCTCAAGCGCCGCCATGTCGCTCGCCACCCCGCTCGCGCCGGTGGCGAGCAGTTCGTCGGGGGCATGATAGCCCCAGTCGACCCCGATCGCGCGTACGCCGGCAGCGCGCGCCATTTCCATGTCGAAGCTGGTGTCGCCGATCATCACCGCTGCGCCCGCCTCGACCCCGGCTTCGAACAGCGCCGCCTCGAGCATCGCGGGATGCGGCTTTGAAGGGTGGCGGTCGGCGGTCTGGAGCGTGACGAAAAGCTCGGAAATCTCGTGCCCGGCAAGACAGGAGGTCAGCCCGCGGTCGCTCTTGCCGGTGGCGACGCCGAGCAGCCATCCGGCTTGGTGCAGCCGATGAAGCAGTTCGCGCATCCCCTCGAACAGCGGCTCGCTCAATCGCCCTTCGGTCCGGGCGTTGAAGAAGGCGCTCTTGTAGCCCCCGACGATCTGCGCGCGCTGTTCCTCGCTGGCCTTCGGGGCGAGCCGGACCAACGCCTGCGGCAGGCTCAGCCCGACGATCCGGCGGACCTGCGCGCGCGGCGGGCAGGGCAGGTCGGCTCCGGCGAAGGCGGATTCCATCGCCTCGCAGATCGAGGCCTGGCCATCGACCAGCGTCCCGTCGCAATCGAATACCGCGAGCCGCGTCGCCCCAGTCTGCGTCACCCCCACCCGGGTCATCCCTGATCTCGTGGCTTCTTCGGGCTGGGGCGCCTCACACGGGCCGGTTTGCCGGTCCCGGCGCGGGGGCCCTTTGCGGACGGCTTGCCGGTGCCCTTGCCAGCCGCCTTGCCCGCTCCCTTAACGGGCCCCTTCGCATCGGACGTATCGCGGCGCCCGCGCCGTTCGCCGCGGCGGTCCTTGCGGATTGACTTGGCGTGCTGGCGCGCGGCCTGCTTCTTCTCCTCGCGCGACTTGGGCGGGGGCTCGTCGCGCAGCGGTTCGGCGTTGGTGAGCGTGAGGTCGAAGCCCATCTGCTCCATCGTCGCGGCGAAATGCTCGGGCAGTTCGGCCACCGCGTCGATCTTGCCGCCGCCGGGCGAGCCGATCACCAGCCGCCGCGCATGGAGGTGCATCTTGCGGCTGATGCTGCCGGTCAGGAAGGCATCCTGCCCGCCATATTTGCCGTCGCCGACGATCGGGTTGCCCATCGCCGCGCAATGGACGCGCAGCTGGTGGGTGCGCCCGGTCAGCGGTTCGAGTTCGAGCCAAGAGGCCCGGCGCCCCGCGGTCTCGACCACGCGGTAGCGGGTCTTGGCGATCTGGCCGTTTTCCTCGTCGACATGCATCTTCTCGCCGCCGGTCCCCGGCTGCTTGGCGAGCGGCGCCTCGATCGTGCCCTCGCGGACATCGGGAACCCCGACCACCAGCGCCCAATAGACTTTCCGCGCGCTGCGCCCGGAGAAACGGCGCGAGAAATGCGCCGCGCTGCCCGGGGTGCGCGCGATCAGCAGCACACCGCTGGTGTCCTTGTCGAGCCGGTGGACTAGCCGCGGGCGCGGTCCATCGCCTTCGACGAAGGCATCGAGCAGCCCGTCGACATGGCGGGTGGTCTTGGTGCCTCCTTGCGTCGCGAGACCGGGCGGCTTGTTGAGTACGATCGCGGATTCGTCCTGCATGATGACCATGCTTTCGGCCTGCTCGATGTCCTCGGCGCTCAGCTCGGGCTTTTCGCGCGGCTTGCGGGTCTCGCTTTCGCCGCCCGGCGGAACGCGCAATTGCTGTCCGGTCTCGAGCCGGTCGTCGGGCTTGGCGCGCTTGCCGTCGACGCGGATCTGGCCGGTGCGCGCCCAGCGGCTGACGGTGGCAAAGCCGATCTGCGGGAGATGGCGCTTGAACCAGCGGTCGAGCCGGATGCCGGCGTCGTCGGGGCCGACGGTGAACTGGCGGACTTCGAGCTGGGGGGCATCGGGAGTGGTCATGCGACGAGCCTCGTCAGGGTGAGGCCGAAGAACAGGCCGGTGACCCCCAGCGCGATGGAGAGAAAGGCGTAGAGTGCGGCGATGGTGAACTGGCCGCGTTCGACCAGCATCACCAGTTCGAGGCTGAAGGCGCTGAAGGTTGTGAAGCCGCCGAGCAGGCCGACGCCGAGCAGCAGGCGTAGCTGATCGCCGCCTTCCCCCGACCGCGCCAGCCAGCCGAACAGCAGCCCGATCAACAGGCTGCCCAATGCGTTGACTGCCAGCGTCGCCCAGGGGAAGACCGACATGGCGGGAGCGCCGAGCCAGCCGGTCATCGCGCGCCCCGCCTGATAGCGGAGCGCGGCACCGAAGGCGCCGCCGATGGCGACGTTGACGGTTGCGGCTATTGGGGAGAGAGAGGACATGGCTGCTGCCTTAGCGGCGCGCAGGGCGCGTGGAAAGCCGCAGCGGCGCGAACGGCTCGGGTTGTCGCGGCGGGCGCGGGGGCGCTTGCATTCGCATGGGGGCGGGGTTATGAGGCGAGCGTTATTGCCGGTCCGGAACGGATTCGGCGCTGTCGCCGTTGATTCGGCGATACGGTCTTCCCGACCCGGTTTTCAAGGAGGCATACCCCGCCGCGGCGGGCTCTGGCCCGCTTAGCAAGGTGTTTGAATTTATGCAGATCATGGTTCGCGATAACAATGTCGATCAAGCGTTGCGCGCGCTCAAGAAGAAGCTGCAGCGCGAAGGCGTCTATCGCGAGATGAAGCTGCGCCGCCATTACGAGAAGCCCAGCGAGAAGCGCGCCCGCGAAAAGGCTGCCGCCGTGCGCCGCGCGCGCAAGATGGATCGCAAGCGGATGGAACGCGACGGCTGAAAATGATCCGGTGCGTCATGTGCCGGACTTGAAGCAATTGCCAAGCTAAGCCATGAGGGCGCGGATCGCTATCCGCGCCCTTTGGCATTTTTGGCGCATTCCTGTTTTCCTCTCGTTTTTCCGGGATCCATCATGACCGAAGTCACCCGCGTACCGTTGCAGCCCATCGCCGAGGGTTCGCTCACCAAGCTGTGGATCGGCATTGTTCTGGCGGTGCTGGCGGCGGCCGCGCTGGCCTGGTACGCCGCGCCCAGGGGCGTCGACGTCGAGACTGTGACTGCGGGCAGCGGGCCGACCCCTGCCGCCACCGACGTCGTGTTCGTGCGCTACACCGGGACGCTGGAAGACGGCTCGGTGTTCGACCAGTCGCAGGACATTCCGCTGCCGATCGAGGGCATCTTCCCCGAAGGCAATCCGCTCCCGCTCGACCGCATGGTCCCCGGCTTCGCCGAGGGTGCGCAGCAGATGCAGAAGGGCGGTACCTACCGCATCACGATCCCCGCCAGCCAGGGTTACGGCGCCGAAGGGCGGACCGATCCGCAGGGCAATGTCGTGATCCCGCCCAACGAGGATCTGACCTTCGAGGTCGAACTGGTCGATTTCATGAGCATGGAGGATTTCGAGCGCCGGCTGGCGACGCTGCAGCAGGCGCTGCAGATGGGCGGGCCGGGCGGCATGACCGGCGATCCCTCGGCTCCTCAGGGTCAGCCCGTCCCGCAGGACGGCGTCCAGCCCGCTCCGGTTCCGGTCCAGTAAAAGGGCGCGTCGATGTCCGTCGATAAAGCTACCGTCACCAAGATCGCCTCGCTCGCGCGCATCCGCATGAGCGATGGCGAACTCGAGCGCATGGCTCCCGAGCTCAATCAGATCCTCGACTGGGTCGAACAGCTGGGCGAGGTCGATACCTCCGGGGTCGAGCCGATGACCGCGGTGATCCCCAACAGCCTGCGGCTGCGCGACGATGTCGTCGATGCCGATCCGCTGACCGGCGGCGGGCGGCGCGAGGACATCCTCGCCAACGCCCCCGCGGCCGAACACGGCTTTTTCGGCGTACCCAAGGTGATCGAATGACGATCGCCCGATCGTCATTCGATCATCCCTGCGCAGGCGGGGATCTCCATCAATCTGGCGGAGCGCCGGTGGCCCGAGGTCCCCGACTTCGCGGGGACGCACAATCATGACCGACCTGACCCAGCTTGGCATCAAGCCGCTTCGTGACGGAGTGGCCTCCGGCGAATTCACCGCGCGCGAGGTCGCCGAGGCGTTCAATGCCGCGGTCGCCGGCGCCGAGGCGCTCAACGCCTTCATCGTCACTACCCCTGAGCACGCGCTGGGCGCGGCGGACCGGGTCGATTCCGACCGCGCCGCGGGCAAGCCGCTTGGGCCGATGGCGGGCGTGCCGATCGGGATGAAGGACCTGTTCTGCACCGACGGCGTCCAGACCACCGCTGCGAGCCATATCCTCGAAGGCTTCGTGCCGCGCTACGAGAGCACCGTCAGCCAGAAGCTGTGGGATGCGGGCGCGGGCATGCTGGGCAAGCTCAACCTCGACCAGTTCGCGATGGGTTCGTCCAACGAGACCAGCCATTTCGGCAATGTCTCCTCGCCCTGGCGCCGCGAAGGCACCAATGCGCCGATGAGTCCGGGCGGCTCCTCGGGCGGTTCCTCCGCCGCGGTCGCCGCGCGAATCGCGCCCGCCGCCACCGGGACCGACACCGGCGGCTCGATCCGCCAGCCCGCCGCCTTCACCGGCATCTGCGGCATCAAGCCGACCTATGGCCGCTGCTCGCGCTGGGGCGTGGTCGCTTTCGCCAGCAGCCTCGACCAGGCGGGGCCGATGGCGCGCTCGGTCGAGGATTGCGCGATCATGCTCGGCGCGATGGCGGGCTTCGACCCCAAGGACGCCACCAGCCTGAAGATGGACGTGCCCGACTGGGCCGCGGGGCTCGACGCGAACCTCGCGGGCAAGACCGTGGGCATCCCCAAGGAATACCGGATGGAGGGCACCGATGCGGCGATCCTCGAGAGCTGGGAGCGCGGCAAGCAATGGCTGCGCGACGCGGGCGCGAAGATCGTCGATATCTCGCTGCCGCACACCCAATACGCGCTGCCGGCCTATTACATCATCGCGCCCGCCGAAGCCTCGTCCAACCTCGCGCGCTACGACGGCGTGCGTTACGGGTTGCGCGATCTGCCCGAGGGCGCGGGGCTGCAGGACATGTATGCCGAGACCCGCGAGGCGGGCTTCGGCGACGAGGTCAAGCGGCGCATCCTGATCGGCACCTATGTGCTCAGCGCGGGCTTCTACGACGCCTATTACACGCAGGCGCAGAAGGTCCGCACGCTGGTGGCGCGCGATTTCGAGCAGGCCTTTGCGCAGTGCGACCTGATCCTCGCGCCGACCACGCCGACCGCCAGCTTCCCGCTGGGCGACAAGAGCGACGACCCGCTGGCGATGTATCTCAACGACGTCTTCGCGGTCCCCGCCAGCCTCGCCGGCCTGCCTGCGATGAGCGTCCCCGCGATGCAGAATTCCGACGGGTTGCCGCTCGGGCTGCAGCTGGTCGGCAAGCCCTTCGACGAGCAGGGCGTGCTCAATGCGGGTCTGGCGATCGAGCAGCGCGCGGGCTTCACCGCGCAGCCGGAGAAGTGGTGGTGCTGAGCTTCGGCCCCATCGAATGGATCGCCTCGATCGCGGTGGCGATCACGATGTTCGTCGTCCCCGTATGGGTCGCGAGCCGCGGCAAGACGGGCGAAGCGCGCTTCGACAAGGACGGCAAGGTAATCGACGATGAGTAACTACCGCATCAAGGGCAGCGGCTTTTCAGCCAAGCCGGAGAAGCGGTGGTGAGTGGCGCATGGGCCAGTGTTCTTGTGCTTGATGCCACAGCATCGCTGAGAATATTTGGCCCTGAACGTCATCCCAGCGAAAGCTGGGATCTCGGGCCATCTGGGCCGACGATATTGAGAGCGATCCCAGCTTTCGCTGGGATGACGGGATTGAGACTATGAGCAACTACCGCATCCACGGCGCCACGGGCGAATGGGAGGTCGTGATCGGCCTCGAGGTCCATGCGCAGGTCACGTCCAACGCCAAGCTGTTCTCCGGCGCCAGCACCGCCTTCGGAGCCGAGCCCAACACGCAGGTCAGCCTCGTCGATGCGGCGATGCCCGGCATGCTGCCCGTGCCCAATGCCGAATGCATCCGCCAGGCGGTGCGCACCGGCATGGCGATCGAGGCGCAGATCAACAAATGGAGCCGGTTCGACCGCAAGAACTACTTCTACGCCGATCTGCCGCAGGGCTATCAGATCAGCCAGCTCTATCACCCGATCGTGGGCGAGGGCTCGCTGACGATCGATGCCGACGAGAAGGCGGGGATCCCGCAGGACAAGGTGATCGGGGTCGAACGGATCCATATCGAACAGGATGCGGGCAAGCTGATGCACGACCAGCATCCCACCATGTCCTATGTCGATTTGAACCGCACCGGCGTGGCGCTGATGGAGATCGTCAGCCGTCCCGACATGACCTCGCCCGCCGAGGCCGGGGCCTATGTGCGCAAGCTGCGCAGCATCCTGCGCTATGTCGGATCGTGCGACGGCAATATGGAAGAAGGTTCGATGCGCGCCGACGTCAACGTCTCGGTGCGCAAGGTGGGCGATCCCGAGCTGGGAATGCGGACCGAGACCAAGAACGTCAATTCGGTGCGCTTCGTCATGGCGGTGATCGAGCAGGAAGCGCGCCGCCAGGTCGATCTCATCGAGGATGGCGGCACGGTGGTCCAGGAAACCCGGCTCTACGATCCTGACCGCAACGAGACCCGCTCGATGCGCAGCAAGGAAGACGCGCACGACTATCGCTACTTCCCCGATCCCGACCTGCTGCCGCTGGAACTGGAGGAGGATTTCCTCGCCGAGTGCCGCGCGAGCCTGCCCGAACTGCCCGATGCCAAGCGGCGGCGCTACACCGAGGTGCTCGGGCTCACCCCCTATAATGCGCGCGAGCTGACCGCCGAGGTCGAGACCTTCGCACGATACGAGACGCTGCTCGCCGAGACCGCGCGCCGCGCCGGCAAACCCGAGCCCGAGGTCGCCACCCAGGTCGCCAATTGGGCGCTGTCGGTGGCGCCGGGCGTGCTCAAGTCGCTGGGCGACGAGGCCGATCCCGCGCACGCCACCGCGCAGGCGCAGGCCGCGATCCTCAAGCTGCAGGCCGCGGGAGAGATCAGCGGCGGGCAGGCCAAGGAGATCTACGAGATCGTGCTCAGGACCGGGCGCGAACCGGGCGAGATCGCCGAGACCGAAGGCCTCAAACAGGTCAGCGATACCGGAGCGATCGAGGCGGCGATCGACGAGATCATTGCGGCGAATGGCGACAAGGTCGAACAATACCGCGGCGGCAAGGACAAGCTGTTCGGCTTCTTCGTCGGCCAGACAATGAAGGCGATGCAGGGCAGGGCCAATCCGGCGGTGGTCAACGACCTGCTCAAGGCCAAGTTGGGGTGAACTGGCGGCAGGCGGTTGCGGGAATTGCCGTTCTCGCGTCCGCCTGCACATCCGTTCCGCCGCCGGGCCCTGCGGTCACGCTCGAAATCGCAGGCGCGCCGCTGAGCGCCGAGGAAACAGGGCAGGCGTTCTTGTACCGGGTGCCCGGACCCGACGATCCCGCGGGCATCGCGGCGCAGACATGGTCGATGCTGGGCCGCGAGGATCGCGCGGCGATGACCGGCGATTCCGAATATCTGCCGCAACCCTGCACTCCCGCACCCGACACGCCCAAAGGCCGTCAAAGCGTCATCGCGGAAATCGCGGCGCAGGCGGCGACGAGCAGGATCGTGATCGTCAACGAAAGCCACACGGTCACCCGTCACCGGGACACCGTGCGGCAGTTGCTCGGCGCGCTGAGGCCGCTTGGCTTTTCGGTCTATGCCGCAGAGACCTTCTCGAACGCCGAGGACGAAGCGGACCCCGTTGCGCAGCATTCCGTTCTTGCCTGGCCGCATCTGCTCGACGGTTACTACAGCCGCGAACCGGTGTTCGGCAGCACCGTCCGCGAGGCCAAGCGGCTTGGCTACCGGCTGGTTGCCTACGAGCAAACGCCGTCGCAGTCCGCACCCGAGGGCGCCGACCGGGCGACGAGTATTGCAGCGCGCGAAACTGCGCAGGCGGCAAATCTCGCTGCGATCCTCGCCGGCATGGCGCCAGAGGAGAAGCTGCTGGTCCATGTCGGCTATTCGCACGCCGCGGAAACCCCTCTCGGGCAGCACGGCGATCTGTGGATGGCCGCGCGGCTCAAGACGGCGACCGGCGTCGATCCGCTTACGGTATCGCAGACCCTGTGTTCGAGCGAAGGCGGGGAGCCGTTCCTGGCCCTCCTTCCGGAGGACCGGCCCGCCGGAATGGTCGATATCGTTCTGTCGCAGCCGGTGACAAGGTTCCGGGACGGTCGTCCCCTATGGCGCCGCGAGGCGGGTGCCATTGCCGTTCCGATCCCGGACGAATTGCGGCGCACTAACCAGCCGCTGATCGTCGAAGCCTTCGTGGCGGGCGAGCCGTTCGACGCCGTGCCGATGGACCGCGTCTATCTCGAGCCCGGCGAAGATATTCCGCTCATGCTTCCCCCCGGAAGCTACCGGTTGCGAGCCGTAGTGCCGGCGACCGGCTGAGATGCGGCGGGAGGGCGGAGCGCTCCCGTCAGTAGGGCTTTTCACAAGTGCTTGAACGCGCTTGCCAAGCGTCCTAGCGCAAGCGCGAGGCGCGCCGGGGAGCGTGCCGGGGAAAGGATCCTTCGTATCATGCTGAAATCCGCTCTGACCGCCACGCTGCTAGCCGGGGTCGCCGCAACCGCCCTGTCGCCGACCGCGCCGCTTGCCGCAAAGGAGGGCATGTTCACCCCCGACCAGCTGCCCGAGATCGCCGCCGATCTGCGCGATACGGGTCTGGAAATCTCGCCCGAGGCGCTGTCCGATCTGACCGGTTTCCCGATGGGCGCGATCGTCTCGCTGGGCGGGTGTTCGGCCAGTTTCGTCTCGCCGGCGGGGCTGGTGGTCACCAACCACCACTGCGCGCGCGGATCGGTGCAGTACAATTCCACCGCCGAGAACAACTATCTCGAGAACGGCTTTCTCGCCAAGGCCAAGCGCGACGAGCTCCAGGCGGCGCCGGGTTCGCGCATCTATGTGACCGTGGCCGAAAGCGACGTCACCGAGCGGATGCGTGCCGGGACCGAGCGGCTTGCGCCCAACGCCCGCTACGACACGATCGAGCAGCGCATGAAGGACATCGTCGCCGAGTGCGAACAGGACGCCGGCCATCGCTGCCTCGTGGCCAGCTTCTACGGCGGCGACCAGTACAAGCTGATCAAGAGGCTCGAGGTGCGCGACGTCCGGCTGGTCTATGCGCCCGCGGATTCGATCGGCAAATACGGCGGCGACGTCGACAACTGGATGTGGCCGCGTCACACCGGCGATTTCGCCTTCTACCGCGCCTATGTCGCCCCCGACGGGTCGGCGGCGGATTATTCCACCACCAACGTGCCCTTCGAGCCCGAGCATCACCTCAAGGTCAGCCGCGCTGGTCTCGAGGACGGCGATTTCGTGATGGCGGCGGGTTACCCCGGTTCGACCTCGCGCTATGCCACCCTCACCGAAGTGGAGAACACCTTCGGCTGGCAGTACCCGACCTTCGTGGGCCTGCTCAACGAATGGATCGACACGATCGAGGAGACCGCCGCCGCGGGATCGGACGCGCGGGTGAAGTACGAAGCGCGGCTGGCGGGGCTCAACAATTACGAGAAGAACCTGCGCGGCCAGATCGAAGGCGCGCGGCGAGTGGGTCTGGTCGACCGTCGCCGGGCGCGCGAAACCTCGCTGGCCGACTGGATCGGCGCCGACCGCTCGCGCGCCGAATACGCCATCGCGACGCGCGATCTGCAAGCGCTGAGCGCAGAGGAAGCCGCGGCGACGCGGCAGAACTTCTGGTACAATTACGCCACCAATTCGCAGATGCTGTCGACCGCCGAGCGGCTCTACCGGCTCGCGAAGGAACGCCAGAAGCCCGATGCCGAGCGCGACCCGGGCTTTCAGCAACGCGACATGACCTTCTTCCGCCAAGGCCTCGAGGCGCTCGACCGGCGCTACGACGCCTCGGTGGACAAGGCCGAATGGCTGCTGTTCCTGGACAAATATCTCGATCAGCCCGCCGCCTCGCGGGTGCCGGCGCTCGACCGGGCGCTGGGACTGTCCGGCACCGTCGACCGGGCGGCGCTCGAGCGGCGGCTGGACGGCTATTACGCGCAGACCGATCTCGACGAGGCGCAGCAGCGGCTGGCGCTGATGGAGGCCACACCGGCGCAGCTCGAGGCGAGCGGCGATCCCTTCATGCAGCTCGCGGTGGCGCTGTACGATTACGAGCGGCAGCTCGAGACGCAGGGCGAGGAGCGGGCCGGCCGCATGCTGGCGGTGCGACCGACCTATATGGAAGCGATCACGGACTGGCAGCGCTCGCAGGGCGTGACCACCTACCCCGATGCCAACAGCACGCTGCGGGTCACTTATGGCAAGGTGCTGGGCGGGGTGCCGCGCGACGGCATGGCCTATCTGCCCTTCACCACGCTCGAAGGGATCACCGAGAAGGACACCGGGGTGGAGCCGTTCAACGCGCCCGAGAAGCAGCTCGAAGCGATCCGCAAGCGCGATTACGGACCCTATGCGCTCGACGCGATCGGTTCGGTGCCGGTGAACTTCCTCTCCGATCTCGATTCCACCGGCGGCAATTCGGGTTCGGCCACGCTCAATGCGCGCGCCGAGCTGGTCGGGCTGCTGTTCGACGGCACCTTCGAGAGCGTCAATTCGGACTGGGATTTCGACCCGCGCACCACGCGCACCATCCATGTCGACACGCGCTACATGCTGTGGGTGATGGACAAGGTCGATGGCGCCGATGCGCTGATCCGCGAGATGGATATCGTCGAGTAACCGCGTTGAGTCAGCGGACATGAAAAAGGGGCGCCGGAGTGATCCTCCGGCGCCCCTTCTATTTTACCGAACTGGCGGGCTCAGCCCTGGCGTTCGCCGGTCAGCGCCATGTCGCCGAAGGCGCCGGCATTGACCTTGCCGGTCAGCTGGTCGCCATTGACGTCGGCGGTGCAGTCGAGCGTCATCGGCATGGGGACGGTCATGTCCATCTTCCACTTGAGCGTGTCGCCGTCGATGGTGCCGTCCTTGACGTCCATCGAACCCATGCCACCGGCCATCGAGCCGGTGAAGGTCTTGCCATCATCGCCCGGGACCACGGTGAAGGTGCCCTTCTGGTCGCCCATCGGGCTCTTGACTACGGTGTCGTACGTACCGGCTACGGACATATATGCTCTCCTGTCGGGCGGTCCGCCGCTGCGGGCCGCGGTTTGAAACTCAGTGCGACATCGACTTCGCTTACATCGATGTCAATACGAGGACGCTACTCTTCGAGGCTGATGAGTTCGACTTCAAGATCGAGCGCCTCGAGCTGCGGACGAACCACGCTGGCATCGCCGACCACGACATAGACGATGTCGTCCTCGACGAAATTGGCCCGCGCGATCTCGTCGAGCTCGGCGGCGGTGAGATTGCGATAGGTCTCGGCGAGATCCTCGTAATAATCGTCGTCGCGATTGTAGCGCACGATCGTCACCAGCCCGCTTAGCACGTCGCCGGCGGTTTCGAACTGGCCGGGAAGCTCGCGCATGTTGCTGTTGATGATCCGCTCGAGCTCGTTGGGTTGGACCCCGCGGGTGGCGACGAATTCGTCGATTTCGTGCTGGACCTCGGCGATGGAATCTGCGGTCCGGTCGGCCTGGACCGGCGCGCGCACTCCGTAGAACACGCGGTCGAGCACGGTGCCGACCCCGCCGCCCGCACCATAGGACCAGCCCTTGGTCTCGCGCAGGTTCATGTTGATCCGCGAAAGGAAGCCGCCGCTCAGCGCTTCGTTGGAGGCGCTGAGCCGGGTGAGGTCGTCGGTCCCGCCGCGCGCGTCGAGCACCAGTCCGCCATAGATCACCGACTGCGGCGAATTGGGCCGGTCGAGCAGGACGATCCGCTGGCGCGGTTCGGGGATCGGGGCATCGTAGCGGCGTTCGGGAGCGGCGCCCGCCGGAGCCCGCCAGTCGCCGAAGCTGGCTTCGAGCAGCCTTGTGGCCTCGGCCAGTGTCGTGTCGCCGACGACATAGATGCGCGCATTGTCGGGGCGCAGCCAGCGGTCGTGGAAGGCCTGCAGATCGGTCTCGGTGATCGCCTGCAGCCGTTCGGGGGTGCCGAGGCCCGACGAGGGCAGCCCATAGGGGTGATCGCCGTAAAGCGTGCGCCGCAGCGCCCGGTCGGCGAGTTGGTTGGGCTCCTTGAGCTCGGCGGTCAGCGCGTTGAGCAGTTGCGCGCGGCTGCGCTCGATATCGCCGGTGCGGAAGCCAGGCTGGCGGATGAATTCGGCCAGCAGCTCGAGCGAGGGTGCGAGATTGGGCGAGAGGCCGTCTAGCGAGAAGCTCGTCCAGTCGGCGTCGAAACCGGCCGAGATATTGGCGGCCAGACGTTCCTGCGCGATGGCGAATTCGGTCGAGTTGAGCCGCTCGGTGCCTTCGTCCATCGCCCGCAGCATCAGCCGCTGGGTGCCCAGATCGGCGCGGGTTTCCGCAGCGCGGCCCGCGTCGAATTCGACCATGACCGACACGGTCGGGACCGCGTCGCGGCGGGCGAAATAGACTTCCATCCCATTGGACAGCGTGGCCCGCTCGATCTCGGGGAAGTCGAGATCGGAGAGCGTGCCGATCTCGGGCAGCGTGGCACGATCAGCCTGCGCGAAGACGGCGAGCGCTTCGAGGTCGCAGAACTCGGACTGGCAGTAATTGGCCTGGGTGAGATCGGCGAGGCTGGCGGGGCCCTCGGGATTGGTCACCGCGCCGCCGCGGTTCTCGCCGCCCTCGGTGCGCTCGCCGGGGTTGAACACGAGGTTGAACACCGGGCGCGAGAGCCAGGTGCGGGCGAGCGCGTGGACCTGCTCGGGGGTGGCTGCGGCCATGGCCGCGAGCTCCTTCTCGACCTGGCCGGGATCGCCCATGTACAATTCGCCTGCGGCCAGCTGCGGGGCCTTGCCGCCGAAGCCGCCGACCGATTCCAACCCGCGGATCACACCCGCCATGGTGCTGACCTTGGCCCGCTCCAGTTCGTCGGCGGTCGGGCCGGTGGCGAGAAACTCGGTGATCTGAGCATCGAGCTTGGTGGCGACTTCCGCCGGATCGACGCCGGGCTTCACATCGGCCTGGACGATGAAGACGCCGGCATCCTCGAGCGAATAGTTGAAGCTCGAGACCGAGACCGCCACCGGATCGTCGCGCACCAGCGCATTGTCGAGCCGCGAGCTCGACAGACCGCCGAGCACCGCCGAGGCGAGATTGAGCGGCACCGCCTCGGGCGCGTTCGAACCAGGTACGGTCCACATGCGGAAAAGCCGGGTGGTCGCAATGTTGTCGGTGGTGACCTTGGTCTTCTCCGCCGGGAGAGTGGGCACGGTCACCTCGGGGTGTTCCACCTCGGGCCCGGCGGGGATGTCGCCGAACCACTGCTGCACTTTGGCGCGGGCGGTGGCGGTGTCGATGTCGCCCGCCAGCACCAGCACCGCATTGTTGGGGCCGTAGTGATCGCGGAACCAGTTCTTCACGTCCTCCATCGAAGCGGCGTTGAGATCGCCCATCGAGCCGATGGTCGAGTGGTGATAGCGATGACCCTTGGGGAAGAGGTTCTCGAAGATCTCGTAGCGCAGCAGGCCGAACGGGCTGTTGTCGCCCTGGCGCTTCTCGTTCTGGACGACGCCGCGCTGATTATCGAGCTTCTCCTGCGTCACCGCATCGAGCAGATGGCCCATCCGGTCGCTTTCGAGCATCAGGACGCGGTCGAGCGCGCCGGTGGGCACGGTCTGGAAGTAATTGGTGCGATCGGGGCTGGTGGTGCCGTTGACGTCGGTGCCGCCCATCTGCTGGATATATTCGAACCAGTCGGCGGGGGCGTTCTCGGTGCCGTTGAACATCAGATGCTCGAACAGATGCGCGAAGCCGGTCTTGCCCGCAGGTTCGTGCTTGGAGCCGACATCGTACCACACCGACACACCGACCAGCGGTGCCTTGCGGTCCTCGTGGACGATCACGGTCAGGCCATTGTCGAGCGTGAACTTGTCGAAGGGGAGGTCCACTTCCGCCACCAGCTCGGACAGCGGCGCGGGTTCGAACTGTTCCGCCTGCGTCCCAGCGACGGGGGCAGCGGCAGTTGCGGGGCGATCCGCAGCAGTGTTGGCAGAAGCGCTGGCAATCGGTTCGTCATAGGCGGTCGAACAGGCGGCGACGCTCAGCGCGATCAGGCTGGTCGAAAGAATGCGTATCATTGCGAATCCCCTTGGAAGTGCTGCACTGGCGTAAATGCTTATTGGCGGTTGGTCACGGTTTTACGGCTGGCGGCATTGGCGAGCACGTCCTCGCGCCAGAAATGGACCGGTTTCAAGCGGTGCTGGACGAACAGCGGGGCCTGATCGGCGTAGTGCTTGCTTCGGGGCCGCGTGGTCGCCGCGCCGAAGGGCTGGATCGAACGCGAGGAGACGCGCTCACCCTGCGCCCATTCGACCCATTGGATGAAGCTGTCGCCATGGCGGACCGACAGCCGTCCGTCGTCGGCGACATCCCAGCTCGTCGAGGCGCGCAGAGTGTCGGACCCGCCGTCGAGCGGAAGATCTACATCGCCCTGCCGCAGTCTCAGCAGGTCGCCCATCGGCGGATCGATCCGCCCGAAATGCTCCTCGAGATGATCGACCGCTTCGCGCAGTTCCTCGCGCAGATCGGGCTCCGGCTTGTTCTGATACTCGGACGACATGAAGTCGCGGATCACCAGCAGCGCCAGCGAATCCGCCGGTCCGATATTGTCGGCGTTGAAGTCCCAGCCGAGTAGCAGGTTTCGCGCACGGTCGAGTTCGGCATCGTCCGACAGGTCGATGGCGTCGAGCGCATTCCACAGCCGCGCGACATAGCCCGAGCGGGCGTAGACGGTATCGTATTTGATTGCCGCGAGCCGATCGCGGTCGATCCGGTCGCTGGCGCTCAACAGCTCCCACGCACGGCGCGAGCGATTGGTCTGCTTCATCTCGACGCCGAGTTCTGGCGCGAAATCCTCCGGCGACAGATCGCTACCCTCGCCCGCTGCGGTGAAGGGCGTGTTGTTGGCGTTGTAGAGCCAGCCGCTGGCCGGGTTCACATAGCGCGGCAGACGTTCGTAGGCGACCGGCCCGGTCCAGATCAGCGAGGGATCGTCGCCCGGGAGGATGCCGCGCCAGTTCACGCCCGGCTTCCGGTCGGGCAGCGCGGCGTTGTAGACATAGGCGATGTTGCCTTCCTGATCGCCATAGATGAAATTGGTGCTGGGGATGTCCATCCGCGCCAGAATGCTCTCGAACTGCTCCAGATTTTCGGCCTTGTTGAGCCGGTAATAGGCGTCGAGCTGGCCAAGATCGTCGATCCCGCCATAGCGGATGGCGAAGGCGCCGCTGTCGTTGACGATCACCGGACCGTGGACGCTGCGATGGACCGTGCGGCGGATCGGCAGCGTGATCGGGCCGATGCGGACGGGCAGGGTCACGGTCTCTTCTTCCAGCTCGAGCCAGCGGTCGCCCAATTTGTAACGCGTGCCGCTGTCGTCGAGGACGAGCTTGTAGACATCGACCATGTCCGGACGGTTGACCGTGTTGGTCCAGCCGAGATTCTCGTTGTGGCCGAGGAAGGGGAAGGGGCTGCCGGGGAAATTGGCCCCGGCATAGTGCCAGCCTTCGCCGCTCTCGACCACCAGCTCGTACCATGCCACTCCGCCGCGCCAGGGCTGATGGGCGTTGGAGATCAGCATGGTCGGGCCGCCGGACTTCTCGGGCGCGACGGCGAAGGCGTTGGAGCCGGCGAGCGCGCCGTCATCGCCCATGGGAATGGGGAAGGCGCGGGCGGAGGTCTCGGGCTCCTCCCCGGCGCGGATGACGCGTGCGGGCGGGATCCCGTCGTCGGACGCTTCGGCATCGGGCGTGATCGCCGGGCCGAATTCGGCCCGCATCGGTTCATTGGCGACGAGCGGCTCGATGATGTTGTTGAGCCCGAAGAAGAACGGCTGACGCAGCGCGAAACCGGCGGCAATATCCGTTCCGTCAACGGGGAAGAGATTGGCGAGCTTGATCTCGTCCGGGTGCTCGCGGGCATACTGGTTGAGCCCGCTGGCATAGGCTTCGAACAGCGCCCGGGTGTCGGCAGGCAGCGTCGGGTAATGCCGCTCGGCCGTCGCGCGCGCGCCGAGCAGATGGTAGACGTAATCGACCGCCGCGCCGTCCTGTCCGGCGATCGCGCCATAGCGGCCGACGCTCATCGCGGCGACATCCTGCAGGGTGAAGAAATCATCCTCCGCGTGAGCGATGGCGACGCCGTAGGCGACATCGGCATCGGTCTCGCCATAGATATGCGGCACGCCGAACTCGTCGCGGACGATCTCGGCGGTGTATTCGCGCGTAGGCGGCGACACGCCATCGCGCTTGGCCCAGAACGGCTCCCAGGTCGCCAGCGCGACAAAGGCGAGCAGCACGACAAGAAGCAGGGCGAAGCCCATGCGCGAAAGCCATTTGGTCATGAAATTCCTCTCTTGGCGCAAGGGAGTAGCCGCCTCGCGTCCCGGGACAAGCCCGCAAACGAAGAAAATTTGCGCAGAGCCCCTGTCTCCGCCGGTAAGCACCCCTATGTTCGGGTAGGACACTGCGAGCAGGTGAAGATATTTGGAAAGCGCGACCTTGTGTTGCGAATTGGCAACACCATATACGCTGGGTCATCCATAGAGGGGCTGTTCTATGAATCTGGAAAAATTCACCGACCGCGCAAAGGGTTTCCTGCAGGCCGCGCAGACCGTCGCGATCCGCATGAACCACCAGCGGATTTCACCCGCTCACCTGCTCAAGGCGATGATCGAGGATTCCGAAGGAATGGCCTCGGGGCTCATCGCGCGCGCCGGCGGCAATCCGCGGATGGTGGAGGACGAGGTCGATGCGGCGCTGGCGAAGGTTCCCGCGGTATCGGGCAGCGGCGCGCAGGCGACCCCCGGGCTCGACAATGATGCTGTGCGGGTGCTCGACCAGGCCGAACAGGTCGCCGAGAAATCGGGCGATGCTTATGTCACCGTCGAACGGCTGCTGGTGGCGCTGTCTCTCGCCAGCACCACCTCGGCCGGGCAGGCGCTCAAGGCGGCTAACCTCGATCCCGCAAAGCTCGAGGCGGCGATAACCGAACTGCGCGGCGGGCGCCGGGCCACTTCGGCGAGCGCCGAGGAATCCTACGACGCGATGGAGAAGTACGCCCGCGACCTCACCCAGGCGGCGCGCGACGGCAAGCTCGACCCGGTCATCGGCCGCGACGAGGAAATCCGCCGCACTGTCCAGATTCTCGCCCGGCGGACGAAGAACAACCCAGCGCTGATCGGCGAGCCCGGCACCGGCAAGACCGCGATCGCCGAGGGGCTGGCGCTGCGGATCGCCAATGGCGACGTGCCCGACAGCCTCAAGGGGCGCACGCTGATGAGCCTCGACATGGGCTCGCTGATCGCGGGCGCGAAGTACCGCGGCGAGTTCGAGGAGCGGCTGAAAGCGGTGCTCGACGAGGTCAAGAACGCCGACGGCCAGATCATTCTCTTCATCGACGAGATGCACACGCTGATCGGGGCGGGCGCGAGCGAGGGCTCGATGGATGCCTCCAACCTGCTCAAACCCGCGCTCAGCCGCGGCGAGCTGCATTGCATCGGCGCGACCACGCTCGACGAATACCAGAAATACGTCGAGAAGGACCCGGCGCTGCAACGCCGGTTCCAGTCGGTCTATATCGACGAGCCTAGCGTCGAGGACACGATCTCGATTCTGCGCGGCATCAAGGACAAATACGAGCTGCACCACGGCGTGCGGATCACCGATGGCGCAATCGTGGCTGCGGCGCAGCTGTCGAACCGCTACATCCAGAACCGCTTCCTGCCCGACAAGGCGATCGACCTTATGGACGAGGCCGCGAGCCGGATCCGCATGGAGGTCGAGAGCAAGCCCGAGGAGATCGAAGGGCTCGACCGGCGGATCATCCAGCTCAAGATCGAGGAACAGGCGCTCCAGAAGGAGAGCGACCGCGCCTCGAAGGACCGGCTCGAGGCGCTGCGCAAAGAGCTCTCCGAGCTCGAGCAGCAATCGAGCGAGCTGACCACCCGCTGGCAGAACGAGCGCGACAAGATCCACGCCGAAAGCCGGCTCAAGGAAGACCTCGACGCCGCGCGGCTGGAGCTGGAACAGGCGCAGCGTGCGGGCGATCTCGCCAAGGCGGGCGAGCTGTCCTACGGGCGCATCCCCGCGCTCGAAAAGCAGCTCAAGGAAGCCTCGGGCCACACTGAGAACGCGCTGCTGCGCGAGGAGGTGACCGAGGAAGACATCGCCGGCGTGGTCAGCCGCTGGACCGGCATTCCGGTCGACCGGATGCTCGAGGGCGAGCGCGAGAAGCTGCTCCAGATGGAGGAGCTGCTCGGCAAGCGGGTGATCGGCCAGCGCCAGGCGATCGACGCGGTCTCCAAGGCGGTGCGCCGTGCGCGTGCGGGCCTGCAGGATCCCAATCGGCCGCTGGGCAGCTTCCTGTTCCTGGGCCCCACGGGCGTCGGCAAGACCGAGCTGACCAAGGCGCTCGCCACCTTCCTGTTCGACGACGACGACGCCATGGTCCGCATCGACATGAGCGAATTCATGGAGAAGCACGCGGTCGCCCGGCTGATCGGCGCGCCTCCGGGCTATGTCGGCTACGAGGAGGGCGGGGTGCTCACCGAGGCGGTGCGGCGTCGTCCCTATCAGGTGGTGCTGTTCGACGAGGTCGAAAAGGCGCACCCCGATGTGTTCAACGTGCTGCTTCAGGTGCTCGACGACGGGCGCTTGACGGACGGGCAGGGCCGGCGGGTCGATTTCTCCAACACGCTGATCATCCTCACCTCGAACCTGGGCAGCCAGTATCTCGCCAATATGACCGACGACCAGCAGGTCGCGGATGTCGAGCCGCAGGTGATGGATGTGGTGCGCGGGCATTTCCGCCCCGAATTCCTCAACCGGCTCGACGAGATCATCCTGTTCCACCGGCTGGGGATGGAGGACATGGCGCCGATCGTCGCGATCCAGATCGGAAGGGTGCAGAAACTGCTTGCCGACCGCAAGATCACGCTCGAGCTGACCGATGCCGCACTGCGCTGGCTGGGGCGGGTCGGCTACGATCCGGTCTACGGCGCAAGGCCGCTGAAACGAGCTGTCCAGCGCTACGTTCAGGACCCGCTGGCGGACCGGATTCTCAAGGGCGAGGTGCCCGATGGTGCGACGGTCAGGATCGACGAGGGCGATGGAGAGCTGCGGATGGAGATTGGTTGACGCAACGAACGGATGCTCCCGCAACAAAAAACCAGCTTTTTGTTGCAATGTTACAATTGTGTGATTCCAGCCACAGCTGCGCCAAAACTCGCTTTGGCGCTTTGACAAGGCGTTCATCCTGGCGCAATTAATGAACCCATCGAAGGGGCTGGAATTCTACACCATCAACATCTCGGAACCTGCCGTTGGGGAAACGGCAGGCTCCAAATGATGGAGTGTTGAGGGATGTGGGGGTCGCCAGACCCAGTTGTCGCGACTGGAGTTCTCAATGACAAAATTGCACCAGAATTCACTCAAGGGCCTGGCGGTATCCGCTTCGGTCCTCGCTCTCGTTTCCGCCGCCCCCGCGTGGGCGCAGGCGGGGGATGAAATCGAATGTCCCGTCGGTCAGGAAGAGGTGAACGGCGAATGCGTCATTCAGTCCGACACGCCGGACGGTGTTTCGAGCAACGCACCGGGCGCGGATGATGCTGTCGATGTGACGGATACTGGTGCTACCGGCGCGCAGGCGCCAGGCGCGATCGTCGTGACCGGCTCACGCATCAAGCGCGATACTTACTCCAGCATTTCGCCGCTGCAAGTTATCACCACTGAAGCTTCCAACGAGGCGGGGCTGTTCGACCCCTCCCAGATTCTCCAGCGGTCCGAATCCGCTTCCGGTCAGCAGATCGACGCAACCTTCCAGGGTTTCGTGCTCGACAATGGTCCCGGTTCGCAGACCCTGAACCTGCGCGGGCTGGGTGCGAACCGAACGCTGCTTCTCCTCAATGGCCGTCGCCTCGCGCCGGCTGGTGTTGAAGGCGCTCCGACCAATCCCTCAATCAACCTGTTTCCCGGCTCGCTGGTCGATCGCTACGACCTCCTGCTCGACGGTGCATCCTCTGTCTACGGCTCGGACGCTGTGGCCGGCGTCGGCAACATCATCCTGCGCAAGGACTTCGATGGACTTGAGCTCTATGCTCGTGGCGAGGTCAATCCGCAGGGCGCTGGTGAAGACTACACGGTCAGCGCAGCTTACGGCGTGAATTTCGACCGCGGCTTCATCGGTATCGGCGCGGAATACGATTATCGCGATACCGTTCGCCTGAATGATCGCGGCTTCTTCCGCGGTTGCGACAAGCACTACGAAGTCGACCAAGACGGCAATATTTACACGGTTGGCAAGTACGACAACGCCCTGGTTCTGGACGCATCTGGTGGGGCGATTTCGGTCTCGGAGAATGAGTGCAAGGTCGATGGGATCTCGGGGCGTATCTTCAACCCGTACAACTTCTCGGGCTCGATCTATTTCCAGCCCGATGGCAACGGCAACTTCCCCGGCTATCCAAACTTCCCTTATGCGGATTCGACCAATGCCTTCGGGGATCCGATCGACAGCAATGGGGACGGTATCCGCGATGTCGACTTCCAGGACGTCAACACCAACGGTGCCAATCGCGATCAGGTGTTCCTGAGCGAGCAAAAGCTCTACAACGTGATGGCATACGGCGAATACACTTTCCCGGGCGCCGGCAACATCACGCCGTTCTTCGAGGCCAATTACAGCCGCGCGGAAATCTTCGCCGACAATACCGGCGTTGCGCAGGTCTTCCCCTATGTGCCGTCCGACAATCAGTTCAATCCGTGCAACATCGATACCAACGCCGATGGCAGCCGGATCAATCCGAACGGGGTCGATTGCCGCCAGATCGATAACGCGATCAACAATTTCCCGGTCTACAACCCTCCCGGTGTTCCGGGTAACCCCCGCGGCAACTATGGCTTCAGTCTGCCCGTCAGCCCGATCATCGCGGTACGCGGAGATCGCAACAACACCGACGTCACGCAGGAACTCTATCGCGGTGTCGTTGGTGTTCGCGGCGACCTTCCCTTCCTTGCTCCCAGTTGGACTTTCGAAGTCTCGGGCGTCTATTCGCGTTCGGAAGGTGTCTCGATCCGTTCCGGTATTCGTGAAGACAAACTTGCCTTCGCGCTTGGTATCGATCCGACCGCTGACTTCAGCGGAAATGGCATCGCCGATAGCGACACCGATGCCGACGGTGATGGAATCCCGGACAATGCCGGCGATGGTATTGCAGACAACTACGATTCCAATCTCGATCTTTTCGCGGGAGATCCGCAGAATATCGGTGCATGTAACGCTGCCGGTCTTGCCAACCCCGGCCTGGCCATGCCGGATCTTCTCCAGGGTTGTGTACCGGTGAACCTTTTTGCGCCGAGCCTTCTGACCGGCGCAATCGGGGATTTTGCCACTCAGGCGGAGCGTGACTACGTCTTCGGCGTCCGTCGTTTCGACACGACCTATGAGCAAATCATTGGCAACGCCTTCATCACTGGCGATCTCTTCACGCTTCCGGCCGGTCCTGTCGGGGCGGTGCTCGGCGTCGAGTTCCGCAAAGACAGCATCGACTCCAAGCCGAATGACGTGGCGGCGAACGGCCTGTTCTTCGGCTTCTTCCGCGACCGCGGTGCGGTCGGCAGCAAGGTCACGAAGGAGGCATTCGCCGAAATCGACATTCCCCTCGAGGCCAACAAGCCTTGGGTTCGCGAACTCAGCCTCAACCTTTCCGGTCGCCTCACCGATGACGAGTTCTACGGCACCAATTACACCTATTCGATTAAGGGTGGCTGGCGGCCGATCGATTCGCTGCTGCTGAAGATGAGCTATGGTACCTCGTTCCGTGCGCCGAACCTGCGTGAGAACTTCCTGCTTGGGCAGTCCGGTTTCCTGACTTTGGCCGATCCCTGTGCGGTCCCGGGCGCCGCATATGAACCGCTGAACGGGGGCTATCAGGCAGATCAGGACACCCGCGACCCAAATGTTATCGCGGCCTGTCAGCGTGAAGGACGCGATCCCTTCACGGTTGGCACGAATGGTGCGAGCACGGTGAATACCACCAGTATCGAGGTCGAGACGGCTGGCAGCTTTGACATCGATCCCGAAACCTCGCGGTCAATAACAGCCGGCTTCGCTTTCGAAGAAACCTTCGGCGAAGGTTTCGACGTGTCACTCGGCGCAAGCTACTTCGACATCAAGGTCAAGGATGCCATCATCGAACTGGGATCCCAGTTCATCATCAATGATTGCTTCACCCGAGATGATGGCCAACGCAGTTCGTTCTGCGACCTCCTGTCTTATGGTGTGACACCGACAAGCCGGGGTCTGATTACGGATGTCCAGCCGACCTTCGTCAACCAGGACCAGGAAAGTGTCCGCGGCATCGACTTCAACGCCTTCCTTGGGAAAGAGCTCAATGTCTTTGGCAAATTCGTCGATTTCGGCCTGACGCTCCGTGCGAACCATCTCGTCGAACGCAGTTCTCTGTTTATCTCTGCTCAGGGCGATCGTGTATTCGAAGACGATACGGGTGAGTTCGGTTTTCCGAAGTGGACTGGTAGCGCTCAGTTCACTGCGGACATCGACAAGTTCCGGTTTACCTGGGCAACCCGGTATACTGGTTCTGTCCAGCAGGACGAAGCGGGTCTCGACGAATTCTCGGATGCGTTCGGCTTCGGTCCCGATGGCGAAGAGACCGGCTTCTTCAGCGATACTTGCCTCGGCAATGGTTCGCCGAGTGGCGTAGTGGCAGGTGACGGTCGCTTCTGCCGCGATATCGGCTTTGCCGACGAACAGTTCCTGCACACCGTTTCGCTGCGTTTCCGCGACGATCGCATGACGATCATCGCGGGCGTGGACAACGTGTTCAACACGGCGCCGCCGCTAGTCGATGGCAACGAAGTGCTTTCCATCGCCAACACCGCGATCGGCAACGGCTATGATTACGACGGCCGCGAGTTCTTTGCTTCGGTTCGTTACGACTTCTGAGGCCGTTCATCCGGCATCGACCATGAAAGGGGCGACTTCATGCTTGCATGGGGTCGCCTTTTTCGCTTCAATTCCCCGAGTTCGGAAATCTTGTGAGAGTCGCATTATGAAACTTTTGAAATCAGCCCTTTTGGCGGCTGCTGCAGGCACTCTTGGCCTTGCATTGCCTTCGGCGCCAATTTTGGCGCAGTCCGCCGGTCAACCCTCGATCCCCGTCGAGGTCTGGGCGCTGCGTGACGTCATCAATGCAGTGCAGGTGTCGCCCGATGGCAAGCATGTCCTCGTCCACAAGGTCGAAAGCAAGGAAGGCGACTACCTGCTCGAGATCTATAACACCGATGACATGAGCAAGCCGATAAAGCGGCTGAACGCGGATCCGATGGAAATCATCGGGGTCCAGTGGGTCAGCGACAAGTATCTGTTCGGTACCGCATGGCAACAGAACCGCAGCTCGGTCAAAGGTCCCGAAGAAGGGACCTACGATTACAAGGCGTTTTCCTACAATCTGGAAACCAACAAGTTCAAGGATTTGCCGGGCAATTTCGCGCTGGTGAACCTGCTTCCCAAGGAGCCGGACACGATCCTGATCGGATCTGGCAATGCGGTTGCCGATGGCACCGGTGTCGATCCTTTTGCGGCATTCCGTCCGCGGTCCTACTATCGTTTCAATCTCAATACCGGTGCTCGCTCGCTGGTATTGAAGGGGAACGAGAAGTTCCCGACGGCGATTTTCGACAATGACGGCAACCCGCGGTTCACCAGCTCGGTCGAGCCGGGTTCAAACGAGCTCGTCACGTATTATCGCGCGCCCGGCGACGGATCGTGGAAGGAGTTCGGCGAGCGCTACAGCCAGAACGAGCACGAGAACCTCTACCGCGTGCTGGGCGGTTTCATGGGTCCGGTCGGCTTCAAGGCGGACGATCCCAACATCGCCTACATCATCGACAATCGCGGCGAAGACAAAGCGGCACTGTGGGAGTTCAACGTCTCGACCGGCCAGTTCGGCGAGAAGCTCGCCGGCACCAACGCCGCCGACATCATGGGCATCCAGACCCACTCCATTCCAGGCAAGGATACGCTCGTCGCGGCCCGCTACCCATGGGCTAAGATGGAGAGGGTGTGGTTCGACGACGAGGAAAAGGCGCTCTACGAGGCCCTCGAACAGCAGATCCCCAATGCCCATCAGGTGAGCATTTCCAGCCGCTCGCGCGATGGCAATACCATGATCGTGACCAACCGCGGCCCACGCGACCCAGGCTCCTACTGGCTGGTGAAAGACGGCCGCATGGCCAAGCTTGGTAGCCGCAATCCGCTGCTCAAGCCCGAGCAACTCGCCGATGTCGAGTTCATTCGCTACCCCGCGCGCGACGGCAAGATGATCCCCGCCTATGTGACCAAGCCAAATGGCGAAGGGCCGTTTCCGCTGATCGTTCTGCCTCACGGCGGTCCGCACGTGAACGAGGTCATCACCTATGACGAATGGGGCCAGCTCCTCGCCAACGCCGGCTACATGGTGCTTCAGCCGCAATACCGCATGTCGGTGGGCTGGGGTCAGGATCACTTCGATTCCGCCTATGGACAGCACGGCCTGGCCATGCAGGACGACAAGGACGACGGGGCGCAATATCTCGTCGACCAGGGTCTCGTCGATCCCGACCGGATGGCGATGTTCGGCTGGTCCTACGGCGGCTATGCCGCCCTGGTTGCCGCTTCGCGCGAGCCGAACCTGTACCAGTGCGTCATTGCCGGCGCGGCGGTGGCCGACCCCGAAAAGGTCTACAAGATGCGCAGCAACGCCTATACGCCCAAGGCGATCGACGAGTGGGCCAAACGCCGCGGCATGATCGGCATCAATCCGATCAACGAGGTATCCAAGGTCAATGTCCCGGTGCTGATGGTACATGGCGACGTCGATGCGCGGGTGATGTATTTCAACTTCACCGACTACAAGAAGGCGATGGAGCGGGCCGGCAAGACCGATGCCCAGTTCCTGACGCTCGAAGGCGCGGACCACTTCTACAACACGCTCATGTACGAGCATCAGGAGGCGTTCTTCACCAAGATGCTCGACTTCCTCGCCAATGATTGCGGGCCCGGCGGGCTCTAGGGTTCAGAGCTTCTGACAAAGAACCCCCGCAGCCCTTGAGGGTTGCGGGGGTTTTCTTTTTTGGAAGGTTCATTGCGGCAGCACACGGAAGACGCTTATTCGATGCGTCGCCCCTTGACCCCGTTCTGCCCCGCGATGCGGATAAAATACGAACCCAGCGCCGCCTTCTTGAACACCACCGCGTCGCCTTCGCGCGGGGTCCGGAGGCGCATGGGTACATTGCTCATCTGCCACTTGCTCCCCTCGGCGATAGTGATCACATAGGTGTCGCCCTGCAATCGCCGGACATCGGTGATAGTGGATTCAAGCATCGAGCTGTCGTCCTCGTCATCGCTGCTTCCGAAAATGCCTGATTTGGGCATCGTAAAGCCGAACAGGCTTCGGCGGGTCTCGCGCACCTGTTCGCGGTCGACGATGCTCACCTCTCCGCTCTCGGTCGCCGCGACGATCTCTCCCGCAGCCTTGTCGAAGCAGGTGAGCCGTTCGGCTCCCTCGGCGATGCTGCGGCAGGATTTGAGCTGGGCGACATAATCGGCCGAAGGTGTTGAGTCTGCGTCTTGAGCCTGCGCCCCCGCCGGCGACACAGCGACCGCCAGCGCCAACCCCAGTGATGCACCGGGGACCCGTTTCCAGGCTCGGGCACTGCTGCGCCCAGGATTCGCATGGCGGATCGGAATTGAATCTTCGAACATCGGTGGTATCCCTTGCCCTGGCAATTTCCCCGCTATGCGCCGTTTCCCGGGGCTGGTGTCAACTGTAACCGCAATGTCACACCGGTGAAGTTCCGGCGCATGTTGGCACGACTTCCATTGCTGCGGGCGTCCTGATTGCCTTAGACGATTGCCATTCGGACTAGGTTCCGGACTCAAATCTTTTACAAATGGGGGGCGGTGGTCGCTTCCCGTTACAAAGGGGATAGCAATGTCTTATCGCTTCACTAAGGCTTCGCTGCTTACGGGCACGATCATGGCTGGCGCCATGTTCGCGGCTCCGCTGCACGCGCAGACCGCCACCGGCAACACTGACGACGCGACCGATCAGGAGCCTGCGCTGCAGGCTGCGCCAGACAACCCCGAGACCGTCGGATTTAGCGAACCGATCATTGTTACCGGTTCGCGCATTGCGCGCCGGAACGTCGAGACCGCTGCTCCCGTTGCCGTCGTCGGCGACGAAGAGTTCCAGCTTTCGGGCACGGTGAACGTCGAGAACGTCATCAACACCCTGCCGCAGGTCATTCCCGGCACCACGTCTTTCTCGAACAACCCCGGCAACGGCACCGCGACGCTCAACCTTCGCGGTCTCGGCACCAACCGTAACCTCGTGCTGGTCAACGGTCGCCGCTGGATGTTCTTCGATACCACCCAGGTCGTCGATCTTAACACCATCCCCTCGTTCCTGATCGACTCGGTCGATGTCGTGACCGGCGGTGCTTCGGCCGTATACGGTTCGGACGCGCTCGCAGGCGTCGTCAACTTCCGTCTTCGCGATGTCGAAGGCGTCGAATTCGGCGGCCAGTACGGTCTGACCGAAGAAGGCGACGGCGAGACCTATGAGATCCATGGCGCTATCGGCACGGCATTTGCCGATGGCCGCGGTAATGCCACTGTCTTCGCCGAATACTACAACCGCTCTTCGGTCTTCCAGGGCGATCGCGGCTTCTCGCGCTTCGCGCTGAGCGAGTTCACCTTTGGTCCGCCGCTGACGCAGGGCGGTTCATCGCTCCTGCCACAAGGTCGACTGAACTATAGCGGTACCGGCAATCGGGCTGGCACAGACTTTGCCAGCAATGGCGGGGTCGTCTTCGACGCCCCCGGCGATTTCCGGCCGCTGGATGGCGACGCCTACAACTATGCTCCCGTGAACTACCTGCAGATCCCGCAGGAGCGGTACCTGATGGGGGGCTATGCGGATTACGATATCGGTGGTGGGCACACGTTCTACACCGAAGTCACCTTCGTGAACAACCGCGTGGCAACCGAATTGGCTGCCACTCCGGTCGGGATTGGCGTTGCCGTCGATCTCGCAAGCGTTCAGGGTTTCCTCACGCCTGGCGATTTTGCCCAGCTGCAGCAGCTTGACGCCACCGAAACCGGCACCGCTGGCAATGACGGGATCGTCAATCTGACGGTTCGTCGTCGCATCACCGAGACCGGTCCACGCAATTCGCTCGACGAGCGCAACGCCTTCCGCGTTCTTGGCGGCGTTCGCGGGCCCATCGGCGATTATCTCCAGTATGACGCAAACTACTTCTATGCGCGTACCCGGAATGCCAACATTCAGAGCGGCAATATCTCTTCCTCCGCATTTGTTGCCGGCCTTGATGGCACGGGTGAGATCCCGCTCAATATCTTCGGTCTGAACACGCTGACGCCCGAAATGGTGGACTCGATCACCATCCAGGCGCAGAATGGCGACATCTCCACTCTTGAAGTGGTCAACGCCACGATCTCCGGTACGTTCGGCGATTTTGCTCTCGGTACAGCGGCGCCCATCGGTTTCGCGGTCGGTACCGAATACCGCAAGGTGGCTTCGGAATTCCTTCCCGACACCGCGCTGTCCTCGGGCGATGTGATCGGCTTCAACGCCGGTCAGGCGACCGAAGGCACCTACGATGTGAAGGAAGCCTTCGGCGAGTTGAATATCCCGGTTGAATTCGGCTCCGCTCGTCTTGAGCTGAACGGTGCGGCACGGTATTCGCAGTATTCGCTCGAGAACGTCGGCGATGCCTTTACCTATGCAGGTGGCGTCCAGTTCTCTCCGATCCCGGACGTGACATTCCGTGCTCAGTACCAGCGTGCCATTCGTGCGCCCAACATTGCCGAACTCTATCAGGGTTCGGCAATCGGGTTCCCGGCTGCGACCGACCCCTGTGGCACTTCGGCTGCCGTTGCCGCGGGCGCCTTGCGTGACCTGTGTATCGCGAATGGTGTTCCGGCTGCTAACCTCGGAAATGCGGGTATCCTTGACCCCGACGTACAGATCGCCGCGCTCTTTGGCGGTAATCCCGATCTCGAAGAGGAAACCTCGGACAGCTTCACCGTCGGTGTGGTACTCCAGCCCGTGTTCGTCCCCGGTCTGACGATCACGGCCGACTATTTCGACATCACGGTCGAGAACGCCATCTCCACGCTGGGGCTTAACTCTGCCTTGGCACTGTGCTTCGGGGATGAAAATCGCGCCCCAGCCGGGAGCCTTGCGGATCCGAATTGCGAGGCGTTCATCGGAACGCGTGATGCCACGGGTGCTTTTGATCGTCAGGGTGGACCGCTGCTCGGCGGAGCCAACATCGCCGAAATCGGCGTGTCGGGCGTCGATCTTGAGGTGAACTACACCTCTTCGCTCCCCTTCTCGCTCTTCACCGACACCGGCGAACAGCGGGTGAACCTGTCGTTCCTCGGAACCTGGACTGAAAGCTCTTACTTCATTGCGGATGTCGCCGAACCTGACATCATTGATGAATGCTCGGGCCAGTTCGGTGTGGCGGCTTGCGGCGAGCCGACCCCGGAATTCAAGTGGACGAGCCGTGCTTCGTTCATCGATGGTCCGGTGACGACTTCGATCGCCTGGCGCCACGTGAGCGCCGTCGGCGATGACGATGATGGCCGGAACTATGCTGCGCGGAACGGTGTCGAGACGATTGAAGCCTACGACCTGATCGACCTGTCGTTCGGTTTTGACATCTACGAGAACTTCAGCATGAACCTCGGCGTGAACAACCTGTTTAACACGCTGCCGGACACTCCGGTGTTCGACGCGAACGGCAACGTCGTTGGTCGTCCGAACTCGCTGCTGCTGGGCGACAACCAGGATCAGGCCAACACCTACCCGAGCACCTACGACGTGCTGGGACGCCGTTACTTCGTGTCGGGCACGTTCAAGTTCTAAGAACGCGTCTGCCGCAAGGCGAAAGAATGAAGGGCGGTGGACCTCGGTCCGCCGCCCTTTTTCTATGCTCTTTTCATGGGCCGGCCGCGCGGCCGGAGTTTGAAGAACGTCCGGATGGTCGCATGACGGGAAGGCCACCAGCCCGGGCGTTGGCTCCGTCCTAGGAGAAGGTGAGGAAGTTCGCGAAGGCTCTGCCGGAGGGCTCGCACACTTCTTGGGCGGATCGCAGCCGTAGTCCGGATCCGGCGAAGGCGAGGACAAAGCGCTCCTGGTCGTCCGCCGTGGTGCAAGCCCGATCGAGAGCATCGATCCGTGCGAGCTCGTTGCGCGCCTTGCGTGCGATGCTTCGCAGGGTTGCCAGCATCGGCTGTATATCCTTCGGTGTGCCCATGAGTAGTGTCCGGCGAACGGCCTCGGAGATTTCCCAGCCCGGCGAGGTCTGGCCGAGCAACTTTGCCCCGTCCCGGGCGGCATCCGTTGCGATGCCGAGCGCGTCCCGCAGCCCGTTCGGCCCCAGGGTGAGAGCGGTTTCCGCGCGGGCGATCACCCGCGCGTCGTCGAGCGCCCACTGGATCGCCATGGCACGGCGCCGATTGTGCTCGAGGATTGGTCCATCGCAACGATGGACCAGAAGCGCTACCCGGCCGCCGCCCCGCAGCACCCTGGCGGTCTCGGCGGCAGACCTCTCCAGCTCGCTGTATTCCATCCCGAATTGGCTCGTTACAGCGTGAAACCCGTCATCGGGGAAGGGCAGCGCCTCCATAGCTATTCCCCCGCGCAGCTTGGTGCCGCGCGGCGCGTCGGGAAGCCGCGGCGCCAGATCGACGCCCGTCAGCTTGAGGTCGCGACGCCGCGCGAGCATCCATTTGAGCACCCGGCCGTCGCCCGTGGCGAGGTCGAGCAGCCTCGCGGACCGAGGCATGGTCTGTGCGAACCGGTGCCATGCGGTCTTTTGCGCAGCTTCGAGCGCGGCCGAATGATGCGGCAGGCAGCCCCCCTCCATTGTTGATTTGCCCCCGCGCGCCGCATCCGACCAGAACTCCGCCCAAGGACCGACGTCGGGGCGGTCCGGGCTCATCTCTAGCGCCCCACCCCCGGAACGACATCGAAGGCCAGCGTCATTCGCTCGGCATCGCCGAACGGCGTGGTGCCGTGATAGAGCGTGCTGGGAAACAGCGCGAGGTGGCCCGGTTCGGGCGTGATGGTCGCCAGGGGGGCAAGACCGCATCGCAGATCGGGCGGCGGGCGACCGAGCTCGAGCCAGCCACATTGTTCCTCGCCCCGTGCATCCTCAGGGACAATCAAATACAGCGCGGAAGAAAGGATGCCTTGCGGGTGGATGTGGGCGGTGTGATAGTCGCCACCGCCGGTCAGCCTCACCGACCAGGACCCCGCAAGCTGCAGGTTGGCACCGGCATGGCGAAGCAGGGGGTGCTTCCCGTCCAAGGCTGGAAGACCGGCCCGGTAATCCCCGATCGTTGCTAGGATCGCCGCATGCAGTTCCGCCAGAACCGGTTCGGTCCGCTCGAAGAGGATACCCCGCGTCTGCGTCCCTCCGCGCAGCGACTGTCCGAGCGGAAGCGGCGAATTCGCGTGCAACTTGCGCAGTTGCGCGACGATGCTGCCGAGCAGGTCCTCGCTTCCCTGCAGCGGCAGGCACTGAACCAGGCCTTCTTGTTCATGCAGCCACTCGGCGCGCGGATCGCCGGTCAGCCGCCAGACGACGCCGCGCAGGGCCCAGGCGGCGATGTTCCAAGGGTCGCCTTCCAAGGCCCGGTCCAGCAGCCGCTCCGCTCGTTCGAATTCGCCCCTCCGAATTCGATGACGGGCTTCCTGGATCCAGCGCGGCGGGGTTCGAAGAGCGAGCTTCGCGAAAACCGCTTCGGCACGCTCATCGTCGCCGGCACACCCCGCGTGGGCGGCTTCGAGGAGCGCGAAACCGGGCTGTTGCGGGAAGCGGGCGCGCGCCTCGGCAGCGACCTCCGCAGCCTCAACGGCAAAATCGAGTCCTGCCAGGATCTCGGCGTGGGCAAAGAGAATACTCGGTTCTGTGGGTTGAAGGTTTGCCGCGTCGCGGTAGTGGCCGGCAAAATCGCTTTCCCCCGCGGCCAGCTTGAGCTGGGCGAGGAACTTCAGGCCTTCGAGCCAGCCGGGGGCCTGCGCGGTCGCCCGTTCCATGATCTGCCTCGCCGCCTGGCTCTGCCCGGCGACATCGAGCGCCTGCGCCTTGCCTAGCCAGAGATCGGGTTCGCGCGAATTGAGCGCGAGCGCGGCATCGAAGCGCGCTTCGGCCTCCGCTTCACCGCGTTCGATCGCCACCCGCGCGCGGCCGTGGAGCCCGCGCGGGTGGCGCGGGTCGAGCGCCAGACAGCGGTCGTAGGAGCGCGCGGCGTCCGCCATCCGCCGCGCCGCGCGCGCGGCATTGCCGCGCGTGGACCAGTAGCGCGGCAGGGCCTGCGCCGCGCCTTCGATAGCCGCGAGCAGATCGCAGGCCTGCTCTTGGCGATCCAGCCTGCCGAGCGCGATGGCGCGGTTGATGGCGAAATCGGGATTGCCGGGATCGAGCGAGCAGGCCCGGCCGAACAGCGTCTCGGCCTGCGCGGCGTCGCCGGCGCGCAGCGCCAGTGAACCGGCTTCGTTGTGGAGGTCCGCATCGCCGGGCCATTGCGCCAGGCCCAGACCGAGGATCGCGCGGGCCTGCGCCGGATCGCCGGCGCGTTCGGCCGCGATGGCGCGCTCGTGCCATTGCCGCGGCGCCTGCCTGGTCACCGGTCGCGCAGCCAACCGGTGATCGCATAGCGCCCGACCGGCGCGAAGGGCGGCACATAGGTCACCGCATGGCTTTGCGGCACGGCGAACAGGTTGAGCGCGTTGAAGCGCGGCCTGAAACCCTCGATTATATCGCCCTCCTCGTCGAGAAAGGCGAGGTAGCCGCCCCAGTCGGGATGCCAGTCCTCGCGCGCGAGATTGAGCACATAGGCCACGCGCCAGCCCTCGGCGACATGGCTGTCGATATGGCGGCCCAGATAATGCTGCGCGGTGTAGAGCGTCGCCTGCCCGTCGGCGCGGAAGAGTTCGGGAATGCCGGTCACCTCG
Source organism: uncultured Erythrobacter sp. (assembly GCA_963975275.1). Taxonomy (GTDB): domain Bacteria; phylum Pseudomonadota; class Alphaproteobacteria; order Sphingomonadales; family Sphingomonadaceae; genus Qipengyuania. The sequence goes on from CAXBFN010000005.1 coordinate 161,797, forward strand.
CGCGCGAGGTCGAGAAAGTCGGGAGCGTTGAGATATTCGAGCAGCAATTCGTAGGGTCCGCCCGGGTCCCACCCCTGGTTGAGCGCCTCAATGATCGGGTAATGCGCGTAGCGAAAGCCGTAATCGCCGCGCGCCGTAGCTTCGTGCGCCTGCCGTGCGAGGCGATTGGCCTTCTCGGCCCCGGCGGGCGTCGCCAGTTCGGCATTGGCGATCGATTGCGGCGGGGTGCCCGCGGAATCGCCGCCGCGCATCGCCAGGCTCCAGCGGGTCGCCTGGAGGATCGACTGGATCTCGCGGGCGGTCCCGGGCGTCAGCACATCGCGGATCTGCACCCGCGTGCGCTCGGCGAAGCGGCGGGCGAGGGCGGGGCGGTCGAGCCGCGGGTTTATTTCGAAGAGCGCTTTTTCCATGGTGCGCCGCCACTTCTGCCGCGCCAGGCGTCCCTTGGCAAGGTAGGGGGCCGGCACCGCGGTTCAGCGGCTTGACCGCTCCGGCGCGGCACCTTACGCAATCGAAAAACGAGTAGCAAAACAAAACCGGAGAGAGCCGCAATGCCCGAAGCCTATATCGTCGAAGCCGTCCGCACCGCCGGGGGCAAACGGGGAGGCCGGCTTGCGGGCATCCACCCGGTCGATCTCGCCGCGCGATCGCTCGATGCGATCATCGAGCGCAGCGGGATCGATCCCAAGGCGGTGGACGATGTAATCATGGGCTGCGTCAGCCAAGGTGGCGAGCAGGCGATGCAGGTCGGGCGCAATGCGGTGCTGGCGACCAAGCATCTGGGCGAGGGCACGCCCGCGGTCACCATCGACCGCCAGTGCGGATCGAGCCAGCAGGCGATCCAGTTCGCCGCGCAGGCGGTGATGAGCGGGACGCAGGATTGCGTGATCGCCGCAGGGGTCGAGAGCATGAGCCGGGTGCCGATGGGCTCGACCGCGATGCTGCACATGAAGGAAGGGCTGGGGCATTACAAATCCGCCGGTCTGGAAGAGAAATACCCCGGCATCCAGTGGTCGCAATTCGCCGGCGCGGAGATGATCGCGCAGAAGCACGGCTTCTCGAAGGACGATCTCGACAATTTCGCGCTGCAGAGCCACCTGAAGGCGAAGCGGGCCACCGAAGCGGGCGCCTTCGAGAACGAGATCGTCCCGATCGCCATCGAGACCGCCGAGGGCGAGGCCTGGCACACTGTCGACGAGGGCATCCGCTTCGATGCGACGCTCGAAGGCATCCAGTCGGTCAAGAAACTCTCCGAGGACGGCAAGATCACCGCCGCCTCGAGCAGCCAGATCTGCGACGGATCGAGCGCGGTGCTGGTGGTGTCCGAACGCATGCTGAAGGAGCACGGGCTCACCCCGCTGGCGAGGATCCGCAACCTCACCGTGACCGCGGGCGATCCGGTGATCATGCTCGAGGAGCCGCTGTTCGCCACCGACCGCGCGCTTGAGCGCGCCGGGATGAAGATCGAGGATATCGATCTCTACGAGGTCAACGAGGCCTTCGCGCCGGTGCCGCTGGCCTGGCTCAAGCACACCGGGGCGGATCCCGAGCGGCTCAATGTCCATGGCGGCGCGATCGCGCTGGGCCATCCGCTGGGGGCGAGCGGCACCAAGCTGATGGCCACGCTGATCCACGCGCTGCGCCGCAACGGCAAGAAGTTCGGCCTGCAGACGATGTGCGAGGGCGGCGGCGTCGCCAATGTCACCATCGTCGAAATCGTCTAGCTGACATCGCCATCTCGGCGGGAGCCGGGGCCGCTGCCATCCGCAGACAAATCATTGCATTGCGTCCCGGCATGGGCTGGGACGAATTCGAAATATCAGGAGAGATCAAATGGAAGTTTCTGCCAATACCCCCGCAGTCGTCACCGGCGGCGCCTCGGGCCTCGGAGCCGCCACCGCCCGCGCCATTGCGGCGAAGGGCGGCAAGGTCGCGATCTTCGACATGAACGAGGAGAAGGGCACCGCGCTCGCCCAGGAAGTGGGCGGCGTGTTCTGCAAGGTCAACGTCACCAGCGACGAGGAGGTCGACGCCGGCTTCGCCAAAGCGCGCGAAGCGCATGGCCAGGAGCGGATCCTCGTCAATTGCGCGGGCATCGGCAATGCGATCAAGACCGTCAGCCGCGACAAGCAGTCGGGCGAGATCAAGATCTTCCCGATTTCGGCCTTCGACTTCGTGATCCAGGTCAATCTGATCGGCACGTTCCGCTGCATCGCCAAATCGGCCGCCGGGATGATGACGCTCGAACCGCTGAGCGAAGACGGCGACCGCGGCGCGATCGTCAACACAGCCTCGGTCGCGGCCGAGGACGGCCAGATGGGCCAGGCTGCGTACTCCGCCTCCAAGGGCGGCGTCGTGGGCATGACCCTGCCGATCGCGCGGGATCTGATGCGCGAGGGCATCCGCGTGAACACGATCCTGCCGGGCATCTTCAACACCCCGCTGATGAACGCCGCGCCCCCGCAGGTGAAGGAAGCGCTGGCCGCCAGCGTTCCCTTCCCCAAGCGGCTCGGCAACCCCGAGGAATACGCCAAGCTGGCGATGTGCATGATCGAGACCGGCTATTTCAACGGCGAGGATGTCCGCCTCGACGGCGCGATCCGGATGGCACCGCGTTAGGAACCAGGACAGGGGAAGGGCGGCTCGCGGGCCGCCCTTTTCATATGGCCGAGGGAACGAGGAGAGAGACATGGCCGAATACACGCAGATCAAGCTCGACATCGCCGATGGCATCGCCACGCTGACGCTGCATCGCCCCGAGAAGATGAACGCCTTCACCCGGGTCATGATGGCCGAGATCATCGATGCGATCGACGTCACCGATGCCGACGACAGCGTGCGCGCGGTGATCTTTACCGGGCACGGCGAGCGCGCCTTCTGCGCCGGAGCCGATCTGACGCCCGAGGGCGGCGGTCATGTCTTCTCCGACCCCAACCCGGTCGAGGATCTCTCGGACGAGCGCGTGCGCGACGGGGGCGGGCGGCTGGTGCTGCGGCTGTTCAATTCCAAGAAGCCGCTGATCTCGGCCTGCAACGGGGTCGCGGTCGGGGTCGGCGCGACCATGCAACTGCCGATGGATATCCGCCTCGCCGCCGAGGATGCGCGCTTCGGCTTCGTCTTCGCTCGCCGGGGGATCACCCCCGAGGCGGCGTCGAGCTGGTTCCTGCCGCGGCTGGTGGGAATGCAGACCGCGCTCGAATGGTGCATGACCGGGCGGATATTCTCGGCGCAGGAGGCGCTGGATCGCGGGCTGGTGCGCTCGCTTCACCCCCGCGGCGAATTGCTGGATGCGGCGCGCACGATCGCGCGCGAGATTGCCGACAACACCTCGGCGGTTTCTGTCGCGATGACCCGCGCCATGCTGTGGCGGCTGTCGGCGACCGAGCATCCGATGATGGCACACAGGATCGACAGCCGCGCGATCTATCGCCTCAGCCGCAGCGCAGATGCGCAGGAGGGGATCGCCAGCTTCCTCGAGAAACGCCCGCCCGCCTATCCCGATACAGTCAGCGGCGAGATGCCCGATTTCTATCCCTGGTGGGACGAACCCGGCTACAAGTAGTTGCGGTTGAAACGGTCTTGCCAAGGCGGGCAGGAGGGTTAGGGTTGCGGCCATGTCGAAACCCCAGCCTGCCCGCCAGCCTTCGCAGCGTCTTGCGGACTTCCTGCCGTATCAGCTCTCGATCGCGTCCAACGCGGTTTCGACCCGCATCGCCGAGCAGTATCGCCGGCGCTTCGCGCTGCGCACCACCGAATGGCGGATCATGGCGGTGCTGGGCGACAGCGGGCCGCTGACCCAGCGCCAGCTCACCCAGCTCACGCTGATGGACAAGGTGCCGGTCAGCCGCGCCTGCAAGGAACTGGAACAGCGCGGCCTGGCGGAACGCACCCCCAACGAGGCCGACGGTCGTTCGCATCTGCTGCAGCTCACCACCGAGGGACGGGGGGTCCATGCCGGGATCATGCCGCTGGCCAAGAAGATCGAGGCCGAGCTGTTTTCCGTTCTCGACGCGAGCGAGCGCGACCAGTTGCGGAACATGTTGGTGCGATTGCGTGAAGCCGCGGGCGACTTCGACGCGGAGAGCCTCGTGGGCTAGAGCCGACTGACTTTCCCCGCGGTCATCGCAGAATGCTCATCCTATCCCGCCCGAGAACGCATCGGAGATCGAACAGGCCGCCGGGCCGAGAATGACGATGAACAGCACCGGCAGGATGAACAGGATCAGCGGGATCGTCATGATCGCGGGCAGGCGCGCAGCCTTTTCCTCGGCGCGCATCATGCGCGAGTTGCGGAACTCGGCCGAGAGCACACGCAGCGCGGAGGCCAGCGGGGTGCCGTATTTTTCGGTCTGCACCATGGTCGTGACCACGCCCTTGATGTCTTCCAGATCGACGCGATAGGCGAGATTGTTGAAGGCCTTGCGGCGTTCGTTGAGGAAGGACAGCTCGATCGCGGTGAGCGCGAATTCGTCGCCCAGCTCGGGATAGGCGCGGCCCAGTTCCTTGGCGACGCGGTTGAAGGCGGCATCGACGGTGAGGCCGGCCTCGGCGCAGATGACCAGCAGGTCGAGCGCGTCTGGCAGACCCTTTCGGATTGCGTCGGTGCGCTTCTTGGCCTTGTTCTTGAGGTAGATTTCCGGACCCTTGTAGCCCAGACCGACCGCCGCGGTCAGCGCGGCGAGCTTCTTCATGTCGCCCCATTCGGGGAAGCTGTTGAGCAGATAGACGTAAAGGAACACCAGTCCGCCCAGGATCAACGGCACCGCCAGGCGCAGGCCGATGATGAGAACCGCCAGTTCCTTGTTGCGATAGCCGGCGTGGGCGAGCTTTTGCTGGATATCCTCGATCTGGCTCTGCTGCAGCACTTTCATGCTGTCGAGCGTGTCCTTGACCCGGTCGGTGGTGTCGGAATTGCGCACCAGGCTCTGCCGCTTCTTGGCATTGTTGGTGACGATCCCGGCCTTGAGTTCGTCGCGCCGCTCGTTGAGCGCCTTTACCCGCCGGGCCATCGGGTCCCTGATCGTTACTGCGGTGTAGATCGCGAAGATCACCGCAAAGGCGGCGATCCCGGCGAGGATCGAGCCGACCATGATGACGTCGAAGCCGAGAAGCGTGGGTCCGGCGGGCGAATTCATTGTGCTCTCTCCGTCCCTTAGATTTCGAAGCTGACCATCTGGGCCATGATGAAGACCCCGATACCCATCCAGACCATACCGCCGAGTCCGGCGACGATCAGGCGGTCTTCGGTGAAGAAGCCGCCGATATATTCGGGGTTGATCCACCAGATCATGCCGAACACGATGAAGGGCAGGGCGCCGACGATATAGGCCGAAGCCTTGGATTCCGAGCTCATCGCGCGGATCTTGAGCTTCATCTGCCCGCGTTTGCGCAGCACGTCGGAGAGGTTGGAGAGCGTCTCAGCCAGATTGCCGCCGGTTTCGCGCTGAATGGCGAGCGTGATACAGAAGAAGTTGAACTCGGGGATGCCCAGCCGATCGGCCGTGACCTGAAGCGCTTCTTCCATCGTGCGGCCGATCTTGATGCGTTCGACGATGGACTTGAACTCCTCGCCAACCGGGCCGGAAACCTCTTGCGCCACGACCGCCAGCGTTTCGGTGACGGGAAGGCCGGAGCGCAGACCGCGCACCAGCAGTTCGATCGCATCGGGGAATTTGGCGTTGAACTGGTTGGTCCGTTTCTTGACCAGATGGCCCACCACCATATGCGGCAGACCCGCGCCTGCAAATACGCCGACGCAGAGCGCCAGGGGAAGTGCGCCGGTCCGCAAGAACAACAGCACCGTCAACACCAGCGCCAGACCGAGCGAAGTGTAGGCGTATTGCGACAGGCTCCAGCCTTTGCCGGTTCGGTCGAGCCGGATAGCCAGAGCTTCGAGCCGCGAAGTCGAGCCGGCGACGCGCTGAAGCTTGGGCTTGCGCGCGGCGATCGCCTTCTTGAACTGCGATTCGACCTTGGTGTCGGTGCTTTCGGAATGGCGGAAACGGACCTGCTGCAGCCGGCGCTGTCCGGCCTTGGCAGGTGACGGCCCGGAGAGCATGGCATAGCCAAGCACCAGCACCGCCAGGGTGCCGACGATGACGAGCAGGAACTGGATCGTGCTCATGTTGTCTCTCCGACCATCTTCATTCCATCATGTCCGCTTCCGCTCGCCGAGCGTCAGTCTGCGCCTGCTGCAGCCGGGGAATTGGCCCTGGGCTTCTTGGCCAGCAGCGATTTGAGATCGAAGCTGCCGAGCAAGGACTTCTTGCCGAGATCGCTAGCGTCTTCGCCCTGTTCCGCGATCCCGCTGATGATGCGCTCGCCGAGCGATTTGATCGCCGAGGCAGCCTTGCTCTGGACATTCGCTTCGATGAAGGGCTGACCCAGCTTGGCCGCGGTGGCGGCGCCCTTCTGATCGAAGGGGACGGTGAAATCGATCTTGCGCTCGATCGAGGCTTCGAAATCGGATCTGCTGATTTCGGCGGTGCCGGCTTGGACCTTGTTGGCGACGACGATCGGAACTGCGTGGCTGGCATTGGTCTTGAGCCACGACAGCAACCGGATCGAATCGCGCGCCGAGGCGAGCGTCATCTCGGTCGCCAGCACCACGATGTTCACGTCGTTGAGCAGATGCGGGAAATTGATCAGCATGTTGCGCGGCAGATCGATGACCGTCATCTCGAACGCCTGGCGGAACTCTTCCTCGAGCTGGAGGAAGGCCGCGCCATCAGTCATCAGCGGCGAATTGATCGGCGCCTCGGCCGACAGGATGGCCAGATTGTCGTGCGCCCGGATCATGGCGCGTTCGATGAACAGACCGTCGATCCGGCTGGGATTGTCGATCGCGTCGGTCAGGCCGCGGCCCGGCTCCAGATCCAGCGCCAGAGCGCCGGTGCCGAAATGGATGTCGAGATCGAGCAGGGCGGTGGAGAGGTGCTTGTTCGAGGCGAAATACCAGCTGAGCGAGGTCGCCAGCGTAGAGGCGCCGACACCGCCGCGGGTGCCCACGATCGCGGTTGATACATGGCTCTTGACCGCTTCGACTTCCCCGGTGCGCGGCGCGCTGAAGACGGTCTGCGCCTGGTTTAGCGAATCGCGCAGCGCCGTGGCCGACAGCGGCTTGAGCAGGTAATCGTGGATGCCGCTTGCGAGCAGATCGCGGTAGAGCCGCACGTCGTTGACCTGGCCGATGGCAATCACGACGGTACCCGGTTCGCAAACCTCGGCGAGCGAGTTGATGTCGTTGAGCGGATCTCCGCTTTCCGACAGATCGACCAGCAGGATATTTGGGCTTGCGCTGACCGAAAGCGACTGGATGGCGTTGCGCAATCCGCCCTTGTTGCACTTCTCCGGCGCCCAGCCGAGTTCGATGACGACCGGACGCAGCACATCGAGCGCGTTCTCGTCGCAAATGTATGCGGCGAAGGGATCGCGGTTGTTGCCGGGCGTGCCAGATTTCCAAGGTGCATTCATGGCCTAGTTCCCTCCGGTATCAACTGCGGTGAGCCCGCCGGCCCCGGTCGGCTCGGCCGCGCGATAGGCGTTGATCGCCTTGGTCGAAGTGGTCACGACGGTTTCGCCGGTGCCAGTCTGACCCGCGATCAGATCTTCCGGATTGGCGATCATGGCCGCCAAGTTCGAATTCACGCCGCAACCGAAGCCCGGAGAGGCGGCGTTGTTGTAATTCGCTTCGGTCTTCACCGACCAGTCCGGGCAGCCCGGGACCGAAGCGGTCGACCGGGTGATGACGACACGCGCCTGGCCCGGGGCGACATAGCCCTCGGTAACCGGCGAGCCGTCCGTGACCATCAGGCCGTAGCGCCCGGCGAGCGCGGCAACCGCTTCGCGCGTGGCGAGGGAATTGGCCGGGTCGTCGATCGAGATGCGGTCGCCATAGCGCAGGTCCATCGCCTCGAACCAGCCGGCCAGCCGCTGCTGTTCGCTGATCGGCAGCCCCCCCTGCGGAGCGGTGATGTCGAGCGTGTAATTGGCGCGTTCGACGACGGGCTGTTTGACGCTGTAAAGCGAACGATTATCTGCCATGGTCCCGCAGCCGGCGAGTGCCACGCCAAGCGAAAGGGCGACGGCCCCGGCGAGCTTGCGATTGAAACTGATACGCATGGGTCTTGGTCCCCTCACTTGAAGCTGAAGCCGGGAGCGGCGGCGACGTCGCCGCCACGTTCCTGGCGGCGCGGAGCCGTGGGCTGGGTGGCGGCCTGCGCATTAGGAGCGCGCAATACCTGCGGTGCGACCTGAATCGCGTCGGAAACCGTTGGTCCGGGACGGCTCGCACCCGATATGCCGTCGTTCTCTTGATAGCCGAACAGAGCCTGCGCCGTGTTGGGCGACTGATACCCGTCGGTCGGCAGCGCGATGCGGTTGCCGTCGATCGGCTTGACCAGATAGGGCGTTACCACGATGACCAGTTCGGTCTCGCCGCGCCGGAAATCCGTCGAGCGGAACAGATTGCCTAGGATGGGCACATCGCCAAGACCGGGAGCCTTCTCGATCGAGTTCTGCGCATTGGTCGACAGCAGACCCGCGATCATGAAGCTCTGTCCCGAGCCCAGTTCCACCGTCGTTTCCGCGCGCCGGGTGATGAGCGCGGGGACCTGGAAGCCGTCGAGAATGATCGCGCCCTGGGTTGACAGCTCGGACACTTCCGGCCGGACCCGGATCGAAATCCGTCCGTTCGCCAGAACCGTGGGGGTATAGGCGAGGCTGACGCCGTAATTCTTGTATTCGATCGTGGTCGTGCCGAGCCCCTGAGCAAGCGGGATTGGAAACTCACCACCCGCCAGGAACTGAGCCGTTTCGCCCGACAGAGCCGTCAGATTGGGCTGCGATAGGGTGGTCACCAGACCTTGCGTTTCGGCAAGATCGAGCGCTGCCCCGATGTCGAGGCCGAGCAACTGACCCGCGAAGCCGAGTGTCGATCCGATGCCCGCGTTCGGAATGCTGGTCCCTGGCAGCGACTGCAATTCGCCGGTCACCGGATTGATGACCGTGTCGGTCACCGTCGACCCGACACCCAGTGAACGACCTGGCGCAAAAACGGCGGGTTTGTTGCCGTTGCCAACGCCGAATTGGAAGCCGCCGGTGCTATCGATGGTGGTGAGATTAGCCCCGAGTGTACGCACCAGCGAACGGCTGACTTCGGCGAAGCGCACCTGAAGGTTCACCTGCAGCGGCGTTGCCATACGCAGCCGGCTGATGACGTTCGATTCTTCGCCCAAGAAGGCCTCGACCAGAGTCTGCGCTTCCGCGGCATCTTCGGGCGCCGCCACGGTGCCGGTCAGCAGGACAGTATTGGTACCCATGGTGGCGACCGAAATCTTGGCTTCGGGCATCGCCAGTGCGAGCATCTGGTCGATGCTGCCGATGTTGGAACCGACCCGGACGTTGGCCGACCAGATGATGTCGCCCGCTGCGTTGCTGGCGTAGATCGTTGTCTCGCCGCCCGCACGCCCGAAGACATAGAGCTGGCGCTGCGATTTCACCTGGACGTCGGCGATCGTATCGTCGGCGACGAAGATGTCGGTCATGCTGCCGGGGACGTTGATGAGCTCGCCCTTGCCGATCGAGATGACGATGCTTTGCGATGGCTGGGTGGAGCTCTGCGCCGTGGCGACGCTTGCCGGAATGCCGGCCAGCGGCGCGAGCGCCAGGCTGGCGAGCAGCATTTTGGCAGTGAGACGACGTTTCATTGGTTTAAGCCCCCTGATGGCTTCGATTGGGTCGACCGCAGTCATGTCCAGCACCACCGGGTTATCCCGTCCTGCGTGTAGCTTGCCGATCATCGCGCTTTTCCCACGGCGACTTCGGACGTTTCCTGACCGCGGGTCACGCGAACGACCGGCCCCCGCGGAACGGTCCGGGTCTCGGCCGCAGGCGCCGGAGAGCCCGGTCCGGACTGCGAGATATCCATCGAACGATCCGCGGTTTGCGGCGCAGTTTGCGGCGGAACCGAGGAGCGCTGGAAGCGCGATACATCCCCACCTGTTGCGAACGAGCCACGTGCGTCATTCGGCCGTGCCATGGCTGCACGCAGCAGCTTCTCTTCTTCTTCGGGCGTCGCATCGTCGGGAATGACGATATCGCCGCGCGCGAGGACCTGCTCGAGTTCGCTCTGGCTATCCGCCAGCGAGCGCAGCGAGAGGCTGAGCTGGCCGATGGTTTCAGCCACCGCGATCTTTTCGGCGATCTTGGGGGTCACTTCGAGCGTAACGGTGCGCGTCTCTTTGACGACCGTCTTGCCTTCGACAACTTCCTGGGTGGTCGACTGGTCGGTCGCCAGAACGCGAAGGTTACGCAGAATGGTTTCCGAGGCGTTCAGCGGCTGTCCCTGAGTGCCGCTAACGGTCTGGGTCAGCACGATGTCCACACGGTCACCCGGGAAGACGAAGCCGGCGACGCCGGTCTTGGCGGATACGGGTACGGTCACGGCGCGCATGCCCGGCCCGAGCGCTGCGGCGAGGAAGCCGCTGTCGCCGGGACTCACGAGCGAGCCTTGCGTCACCGGCTGGCCGGCGGTGATCGGATGGCGCACCACCGTTCCCAGCAACTGGGTCATGTCGGATTCGCCTTCGACGAAATAGGCGTCGGCCACCATTTCGCCCGGCCACAGCTGAAAGCCGATGGCGTCGGCGGTAATGATCGTGCCCACCGGCAATGCGCGTTGCGCGACCAGAACCTTGGGGCCCTGCGGGACGACCTGAGCCGCTTCGACCTGCGGCGCGGCGGCACCTGCGAACATGCTCCGGGCGATCAGTGCCGTACCGATCGCAATGACCAGCGCGCCAACCAGCAGAACCAGCTTCTTCCTATCCATGGCTTACAAGGCCCCTTGTTTGTCCGCCTGCAAGACGCGGCGGACGACTATGGTTTCAGGGCATAGAGCCCGATTGGTTAAGATCGCGTTTTCAACCGAAAGCCGCCGTGGGCACGGCGGAGACAAGGTCGCGGGTGGCAAGGATCCAGATGCCCCCGGTGGCAATGGCGAGCCCGTAGGGTACCCGGATTTGCTCCTCCTGGCGGCGCAGCACGCGCAGCGAGGCCAATGTCACGGCGACCAGAATCAGAACCGGCAGCAGCGCGAGCACGAGCGTCGCGACCAGACCTCCGGAGGCGACCTCGGCCAGCACGGAGGGCAGTCGGAGGCTCGGTCCGCCCAAAACGGCGCTGGCGAAAGCCGCCGCAATCAGCGTGCAACCGATTAGCACTCCGAGATCCCGCCGCGGGGCGGCACCGGCGCTCCCGGAGCGGGCAACCTGCCAAGTCCCCATGACAAGCGTCAGTACCCAGCCGACCAGCACCATGATGACGAGCAGGTCGAGAAAGGCGGCCGGCGGTATCCACAGCGCCAGCGCGGTCAGCAGCTTGACGTCGCCGCCGCCCATCTGTCGCAGCGCGAAGAACAGGCAACATACAGCGAAGGTCAGAGCGGCAATGCCGAGCTGGATCGCGACACCGGGCCACAGTGCCAGTTCGCTCGCCCACCAGAACAGCGGCGCGGCGAGCGCGATGCCTGCATTGAGCCAATTGCCGATGGTCCGGCTGCGCAGATCGGTGACGACCGCCACCAGCAGTGCGATTGCCAACCCGGCGAGCAATACGTAGGTGAAAATTGCGTGCATTTCGTCCCTGAGGATCGTCCTTTGGGAGCGTGCTACAGGAACGTGCTTACCAAACGGTAACCATCGGGAGGCGACCATCGCGGCGGACCAACAGCAAGAGGCCGGGGGTCGCGGAGACCTTCGAAACGCTATCAATCGCCGAGAAATCCCGGCTTCGGCGCGCGAATCGCACTGGACGGCCGCAGACGGCCATCCGTTGCGGCGGATCGACTGGCCCGGCGACGCGGCCAGTCCGCGCGGGTCGATCCTGTTCCTGCCGGGCCGCGGCGATGCCTATGAGAAATACCTCGAGACGCTCGAGCAATGGCGCCGCGCCGGCTGGCGGGTGACCGCGGCCGACTGGCGCGGTCAGGCCGGGTCCGGCCGGCTCGGGACCGATGAGGTAACCGGCCATATCGCCGATTTCGGCATCTGGGTGGACGATCTGGCGGGGTTCTGGGCCGCATGGAAGGCCGAGACTCCGGGGCCGCACGTCCTTGCGGGGCACTCCATGGGCGGGCATCTCGTGCTTCGTGCGCTGGTTGAGCGGCGGGTCGATCCGGATGCGGCGGTGCTGACCGCGCCGATGCTCGGCATGGCGGGGCCGCCGCTACCGCTGCCGGTGCAGCACTGGGTTGCAAAGCTGATGACCAGGATTGGCGTGCCGACGCGGGCAGCGTGGAAATGGAGCGAGAAGCCCGGCGAGATGCCCGCCTCGCGCCAGTCGCTGCTGACGCATGACGACGAGCGCTATGGCGATGAATTGTGGTGGCGCGAGGCGCGGCCCGAACTGGTGATGGGGCCGGGCAGCTGGGGCTGGGTCGAGCGCGCCTATGCCTCGCGCCGCGTGCTCGATGCGACTGGCGCGATGGAGGCGGTGCAGGCTCCGGTGCTGCTCGTCTCGACCGCGAACGACAGGCTCGTCAGCCACGATGCGGTGGTCCGCGCGGCGGAGCGCCTGCCGCGGGGCGAACTGCTCGCCTTCGGCAAGGAGGCGCGCCACGAGATTCTGCGCGAGGTCGATCCGGTGCGGGATCGCGCGATGGCGGCGATTGCCGATTTCCTCGATCGGACCGCGCCGCCGCAAACCGCATGAACACGTTCGACTTCGCCATTGTCGGGGCCGGAATGGCCGGAGCGAGCCTCGCCGCGGAGCTTGCGCTGCACGCCTCGGTTTTGCTGCTCGAGGCGGAGGAGCGGCCGGGCTATCACGCGACGGGGCGCTCGGCGGCGTTCTGGGACGAATGCTATGGCGGGCCCGAGATCGTGCCGCTGACTCTGGCATCGGGTCCGTATCTGCGCGAGCGCGGGTTCCTGACGCAGCGCGGGGCGCTCTATATCGGGCGCGACGAGGACGCCCCGCTGCTTCGCGGGTTTCTCGATCGCTTCTCCGCGACTGGGGCGACCATCGAGCTTCTCGATCGCGAGGCGTTGGTGGCCAAGGCTCCCGACCTGCAGGCGCAATGGCAGGCGGCGATATGGGAGCCGGCCTGCTCCGATATCGATGTCGCCGGGCTGCACGCGCATTACCTGGCACTGGGACGCGAACGCGGTGTCCGGTTGGAAACCCGCGCTCGCCTGACCGCCGCGGCGCAGCACGATGGCGGCTGGGCGCTGCGGACCGAACGCGGCGAGACTTTCGTCGCCGGGACGCTGGTCAACGCGGCCGGGGCCTGGGCGGACGAGCTCGCGCGACTGGCCGGAGCCCGCCCACTGGGAATTACCCCGCTCCGGCGCACCGTCGTCCAGCTGCGCACCGCTCCCGAACTGGCAGCGGATATTCCGCTGGTGCTGGACATCGCCGGGGGGTTCTATTTCAAGCCCGAGGCGGGGCGGCTGTGGCTGAGCCCCAATGACGAGGTGCCCAGCGCCCCATGCGACGCCGCGCCCGAGGAATTGGACGTGGCCGAAGCGATCGAGCGCTTGTCGCAGGTGGTCGACTGGCGGGTCGAGGCGGTGGAGCACCGCTGGGCCGGCCTGCGCAGCTTCGCGCCCGACCGTTTGCCGGTCTATGGCTTTGATCCGCAGGTCGAAGGGTTTGCATGGTTCGCGGGGCAGGGCGGCTACGGCATCCAGACCGCGCCCGCCGCGGCGCGGCTGACTGCGCAATTGCTGCTGGGCCATAAACGCGACACCATGACCGCAGGTCTCGATGCCGCGCTCTATACGCCCGGTCGATTCGGTTAGGGCCGCCTAGCGCTCGGCGGCGATGCGGTCTGCCTCGTCGCTGGCGAGCTGATCGACGCGGTCGTTCTCGGGGTGCCCCGAGTGTCCCTTGACCCAGTGCCAGTTAACTGTGTGTCTCGCAGTCTGGGCGATCAGCTCGTGCCACAGATCCTCGTTGCGCACGGGCTTCTTGCTGGCGTTGATCCAGCCGCGCTTCTGCCAGCCTGCGACCCATTTGGTGATGCCGTCGATCAGATATTTGCTGTCGGAGTAGATATCGACCTCGCAGGGCTCGATCAGCGCGCTCAGCCCTTTGATCGCCGCCATCATCTCCATGCGGTTGTTGGTGGTGGCTGGGTCCGCGCCCGACAATTCCTTCTCGTGCGGCCCGAGCCGCAGCAGCGCGCCCCAGCCGCCGGGGCCGGGATTGCCCTTGCAGGCTCCATCGGTGAACAATTCGACGCGTTTCATGGGCGGAATCCCTAGCGCGGGTGCAAGCTCACGCGAAGACCCGATTCCTGTGCTCGGCGTAATATTTCCAGCGCCGGGTGAAATCCATCGGGTCCTTGCGGGTCACCAGCGCGTCGGGCGGGGTGTCGAGCCAGTCCTGCGCCCGGCTGGCGGTGAAGCGCAGGCACGCCCCTTGCGCCAGCAGCGGCAGCGCTTCGCGTTCGCTGCGCTCCAGCGGGCGCACCGATTCGTAGCCTGCGACCAGTGCCTGCCCGACATCGGCTGCGAATTTCGTGCCGCTGCGATCGAAGCACCAGGCGGCGTGGGCGATGGCGAGATCGTAGGCCATCATGTCCTCACAGGCGAAATAGAAGTCGATCAGCCCGGTCACCCGCTCGCCCAGCATCAGGACGTTGTCGGGGAAGAGATCGGAATGGATGATCGAACGCGGAAGGTCCTGCGGCCAGCGCGCGGCCAGTTCGCGCGCCGCGGGCAGCCATTGCGGCAGTTCGGGATCGATCCGCGCCAGGCGGGTCTCACCGCAGCGATCGAGGATCGCCGCGCAGGCGCCGACATCGAGATCGTTGGCGCGGGTGCGGTCGCAATCGGCAGCCGCCATATGAACCTGCGCAAGCGCCGCGCCGACCGCATTGGCTTGCGCGCGGGTGGGCGTGTCGGGCGAGATGCCGGGAAGATATTCGATCAGCGCGAGCGCCTTGCCATCAAGGGTGCGAAACGCCGCCCCGTCGCGGTCGTGGATCGTCGCGGGAACCGCACAGCCTCGGCCCGCAAGATGGTCGAGCAGGCCGAGGAAGAACGGAAGTTCGTCCGCATCGGTGCGCTTCTCATACATCGTCAGGATGAAGCGTGCGCCCCCGCCGCCGGTGCCAGCGCCATCCTTGCCATTGGTTTCGATCAGCCAATTGCTGTTGGACACGCCCTCGGCGATGCCCTTGGCCGAGATCAGTTCGCCGACGTCATAGGCCGCGATCAGCGCGGCCAGGTCTTCCGATGCGAGATGGGTGTAGACCGCCAAGAGGGCAGGTCAGTCCGGGTCGGTGAGTTGTCGCGGGAGCTTGAAGACCATCTTCTCTTCCGCCGCCTTGATGGTCTGTTCGTGAACGTCGCGCCATTGCGAGATCCGCTCAACCACTTCGCGGACCAGGATTTCGGGTGCCGAAGCCCCGGCAGTGAGCCCGAGCGTGCCCACGCCTTCGAGCCATTCGGGCTCGATCTCGTCGGCGCGCTGGATCAGCCGCGAATTGGCGCCCAGCCGTTCGGCGACTTCGACCAGCCGGAGCGAGTTCGAGGAATTGGGCGAGCCGATCACTAGCACCAGATCGCTGGCCGGGGCGATTTGCTTGACAGCCGCCTGCCGGTTGCTGGTCGCGTAGCAGATATCCTCCGCCTTTGGCCCCTGGATATGCGGGAAGCGCGCCTTCAGCGCGGCGATGATCTCGGCGGTGTCGTCCACCGAAAGCGTGGTCTGCGTCAAATAGGAAAGCTCGTCCTCTGCGCCGAAGGGCAGCGTTGCGACGTCTTCGAGCGACTCGACCAGCGTCATCTCGCCATCGGCGACCTGGCCCATCGTCCCGATCACCTCGGGATGACCCGAATGACCGATAAACAGGATGTGGCGCTGCTTTTCAATCAGGCGTTCGGCCTGGCGGTGGACCTTGCTGACCAGCGGACAGGTCGCGTCGACATAGAGCAGCTTGCGGCGCTCGGCCTCGGCGGGGACCGCCTTGGGGACGCCGTGGGCGCTGAACACCACGGGCATGTCGTCGGGGACCTCGTCGAGTTCCTCGACGAAGATCGCGCCCTTGGCCTTGAGCGCCTCGACCACATAGCGGTTGTGGACGATCTCGTGCCGGACATAGACCGGGGCACCGTATTTCTCGAGCGCGCGCTCGACGATCTCGATTGCGCGGTCGACGCCGGCGCAGAAGCCGCGCGGCGCCGCGATCAGCAGCGTGAGCGCGGGTTTGAGTTCGGCGGGTTGCAAGGGAGCATTCATAAGCCTCCCCCTAGCGCTTTGCACGCGCCCTCGCTAGGGGATGCGGCCATAGGAATTCGAGGGATACGACACGCATGACTTTCCGCTTCCGCCAGCTTCCTGCGATCGCCCTCGCGCTGGGTCTCGCCGCCTGTGCCAGCGAAGGCGATCTCGTGGTCGATCAGGGTGTCGGCATCACCGCCGTGCGAAGCGTGTGTCCCGCGGTCGGCGTTCCCGACTATACCGGCGACGTGACCGTGTTCCGCGATCCGCAATCGCGGCTGGCGAGCGATATCGATGTGACGGCGACGATCACCAATGTCCGCGCCACCTGCAACGAAACCGGCGACCGGATCTATTCGGAGGCCAGTTTCGACGTGCTCGCTCGCCGCAGCGACACCCGGGGCGCGCGCCAGGTAACCTTACCCTATTTCTCTACCGTCCTGCGCGGCGGCAGTGCCGTGGTGACAAAACGGGTCGGCGAGGTAACCTTCGCCTTCGCGGACGGTGAAGCCCGGGCGAGCGCCCGCGCTACTGCAGGCGCCTTTGTCGATCGCGCCGAAGCGACGCTGCCCGCCGAGATCCGCGAGCAGATCACCCGCCGACGCGAACCGGGCGACCCCGATGCCGCACTCGATCCGCTGGCCGATCCGACAGTTCGCGCCGCCATCGAGCGCGCCACCTTCGAACTGCTGGTCGGCTTCCAACTGACCGAAGAGCAGCTCGCCTACAACGCGACGCGCTAAACCGCATGGCGCCGCCGCCTCGGCGGCGCCTTCGCATTCCACGGTTCGATCCGTACGCGTTCCCCGCGGGCGCGCAGCTTGGCCGAGACATGACCGATACGCAGACCCTCCACGCCCATTACGCCGCCAAGATCGATGCGGTGCTCAACGCGCTCGAGATGGAAGGCGATCTGCCGCCGGGCAGCGACCGCTCCAGCGTCGCGGTCGAACCGCCGCGCGATCCGGCGCATGGCGATCTGGCGACCAACGCCGCGATGGTGCTGGCCAAGCAGGCCAAGAGCAATCCGCGCGCGCTGGCGGAGAAGATCGTCGCGCATCTGACGCGCGATCCGGACATCACCGCGGCCGATATCGCCGGGCCGGGCTTCATCAACATCCGCCTCGACCAGTCGGTCTGGCTGCGCGAGCTCGCGACCATCGCCGCGCTCGGCGACGATTACGGCCGCTCCGCCAGGGGCAATGGCACGCGGGTCAATGTCGAATTCGTCTCGGCCAACCCGACCGGGCCGATGCATATGGGCCATTGTCGCGGCGCGGTGGTGGGCGATGCGCTGTGCGATCTGCTCGCCTTCGCGGGCCATGACGTGATCCGCGAATATTACGTCAACGACGCCGGGGGCCAGGTCGATGTCCTCGCCCGCTCCGCGCATCTTCGCTACCGCGAGGCGCTGGGGCAGGACATCGGCACCATTCCCGAGGGTCTCTATCCGGGGGATTATCTCAAGCCGGTCGGCGAGCGGCTGGCGGGCGAATATGGCGACCGCTATCTCGACGCTCCCGAGGCCGAGTGGCTGGCGCTCTTCCGCGCAGCCTCGGTCGAGGCGATGATGGAAATGATCCGCGCCGATCTCGCCAAGCTGGGCATCGAGCACGACGTGTTTTCCTCCGAAGCCGCACTTCAGGCGGCGGGCAAGCCCGAGGAGGCCGAAGCGTGGCTGCGCGCGCAGGACCTCGTCTACGACGGCGAGCTCGAGGCGCCCAAGGGCAAGGCCCCGCCCGAGGACTGGGAACCGGTCGAGCTGCCGCTGTTCCGCTCGACGAAATTCGGCGACGACCAGGATCGCCCGATCCGCAAGTCCGACGGCAAATGGACCTATTTCGGCGCCGATCTGGCCTATCACTTCCAGAAGGCCGAGACCGCCGATGCGCTGATCGACATCTGGGGGGCGGACCATGCCGGCACCGTCAAGCGGATCACCGCTGCCGTTACCGCGCTGACGCAGGGTGCGGGGCGCGATGTGCCCTTCGACGTCAAGCTGGTCCAGATGGTCAAGCTGATGCGCGGCGGCGAGCCGGTCAAGATGTCCAAGCGCAGCGGTAATTTCATCACCATCGCCGATGTGGTCGAGGAGGTGGGCAAGGACGTGGTGCGCTTCACGATGCTGACCCGCAAGCCCGATGCGCAGATGGAGTTCGACTTCGCCAAGGTGGTCGAGGCCTCGAAGGACAACCCGGTGTTCTACGTGCAATACGCGCATGCGCGGATCCACTCGACGCTTCGTAAGGCGGCCGAGCAGGGGCTGGCACCGGCTGCGGGCTCGCTCGAACTGCTGGGCGAGGCGGATCTGGCGCTCATTCGCGAGGCGGCGCAGTTCCCGCGGATGGTCGAGGCCGCCGCGCAGGCGCGCGAGCCGCACCGAATCGCTTTCTATCTCAACGACCTCGCCAGCGCCTTCCACAGCTTCTGGAACGCGGGTAATGACGATTCCTCGCTGCGGATGATCCAGTCCGACAATGAGACACTCACCTCCGCGCGGCTGTTCCTGGCCACGCAGGTGGGGCAGGTGATACGCAACGGCCTTGCCATTCTGGGCGTCGAGGCCGTCGAGGAAATGTAAGGGGCTTCGGGGTGATTGCGGGCGAAGACGGACACAGCCAGACCTATCCGGGCGAAGAGCTCGATCTGGGCCGGGACGGCGAGAGCCTGCCGTGGCTGGAATCGGTCGACGACGACGAGAGCGGCGATCAGGGTTTCGACACCGCCAGGCTGATCGGCATCGGCCTGCTTATGCTTGCGGCGCTGGGGCTGATCGTCGGCGCGATCTGGTGGTTCACCAACCGCGCCGCGGGCGGCAGCCCGGAGCCGGACGGCTCGCTGATCGAAGCGCCCGCCGAGCCCTATCGCGTGCGACCCGAGGACGAAGGCGGCAAAACCTTCGCCGGGACCGGCGACACCAGCTTCGCGGTGGGCGAGGGCCAGACCCGCGAGGGCCGCTTGGCGCCGACACCGGTGGCCACCGAGCCTGCAGCGGAGCCCGAGGACGATGCCCCCAGCCAGCCGGCGCCGGCGCGGTCGGGCGCGCTTCCGGCGGGGACCGCAGTGCAGGTCGGCGCCTATTCCAGCCGTGCGGATGCCGAGACCGGCTGGAGCACGCTGATCCGGCAAACAGAAGTCCTTTCGGGCGTCGACTACCGCATCGTGGAGGGCCGCGCCGATATCGGCACCGTGTTCCGGCTCCAGGCCGCGGCGGGCGATGTCGCGAATGCGCGGCGGATGTGTCAGGCGCTCAAGGGCGACGGGCTGCCCTGCACGGTCAAATAGGCGAGGGCGGGGGAGCGCGGCTGACGTGGCCCGCGCGATTTCCACATGCGGCTCGAGGGCTTGCTTGCGAAAGCCGCGCGAAGCTGCGATTCCCGTGCGATGACACCAGCGATCTTCGGCATTGCCGGCCCAAGCCTGACCGCGGATGAGCGCGCCTTCTTCACCGAGGCCGACCCGGTCGGCTACATCCTGTTCGGACGCAATTGCCAGAGCCGCGCTCAATTGCGCGCGCTGACCGACGAGCTGCGCGCGCTCCATGGCCGCGACCGGCTCTTCATCGGCGTCGATCAGGAAGGCGGGCGGGTCGCGCGGTTGAAGCCCCCCGAATGGAGCGCCTTTCCCCCCGGAGCGGTGTTCGACCGGCTCTACCAGATCGCGCCGGCCAGCGCGATCGAGGCGGCGCGGCTCAATGCCCATGCACTCGCGCTCGAACTGGGCGAAGTCGGGATCACGGTCGATTTCCATCCGCCGCTGGACCTTCCGCAGCCCGGCGCCCACGATATCATCGGCGACCGCGCGCTCGGCCACGAACCGATGCAGGTTGCGGCGCTGGGGCGGGCGATCCTCGACGGCTTTGCCAGAGCGGGCGTGCTGGGCTGCATCAAGCACATGCCCGGGCACGGGCGCTCGGTGGTCGACACCCACAAGGAAATGCCCACCGTCACCGCCAGCGAGGAGGAGCTAGCGCAGGATCTCGCCCCCTTCATCCGACTCAATCAGGTTCCGGTGGGAATGACCGGGCACCTGCTCTTCACCGCCTGGGATGCCGAGCGGCCGTCCACGCTGTCGCCGATCGTGATCGAACAGATCATCCGCAGGCGGATCGGTTTCGACGGATTGCTGCTGACCGACGATATCGACATGGAGGCGCTCGACGGGACCATCCCCGAACGCGCGGAGCGGGCGATCGCCGCCGGCTGCGATGTGGTGCTCAATTGCTGGGCGAGGATGGACGACATGATCGGCATCGCGCAGCGTTGCGGCTCCCTGAGCGTGCCCGGCATGGCTCGGCTCGACCGGGCGCTCGCCGCGATGGGCGCTGTGCCCGAGAGTTTCGATCACGGCGAGCTGATCGCCAAGCGAGACGCGCTGCTGGCGATCGCCGGACAGGCTGCGTGAGCCAGGACGGCCTGCTGCTCGATCTGCCGCATGAGGACGGATCGCGGACGGCCGAGGACGAAGACTGGGAAGAACGCGCGGCGGATCGGCGCGAGCAGGACGAGGACGCGCTCTATCTCGACCTAGATGTCTGGGCGGGGCCGCTCCACCTGCTGCTCGACCTCGCGCGGCGGCAGAAGGTCGATCTGCGCCAGATTTCGATCCTCGCGCTGGTCGATCAATATCTCGACTATATAGAACAGGCCGAGGCGCTGAGACTCGAGCTCGCGGCCGATTATCTCGTGATGGCGGCCTGGCTCGCCTATCTCAAATCCTCGCTGCTGCTCCCCAGGGAAGAGCAGGAGGAGCCGTCGCCTGAGGAGCTGGCGCTCAAGCTGCAATTGCGGCTGCAGCGGCTGGGCGCGATGCGCGAGGCGGCGGCGCGGCTGATGGGTCGCGACCGGATCGACCGCGACGTATTCCTGCGCGGCGCGCCCGAGGGGCTGCGGATCGAGAAGCTGACACGCTGGAAATGCGACCAATACGCGCTGATCGAGGCCTATGGCCAGGTCAAGGCACGCACCGCCCCGGCGGTCCACATGGTTCGCGACCGTCCGGTGATGTCGCTCGAGAGCGCGCTCGGCCGGGTCTCGGCGATGCTCGGGGTGACGCTCGACTGGATGGAATTGCGCGAATTCCTGCCGCCGCATGCTGAGCCGCGGCTGCGCCGCTCGGCGCTGGCCTCGAGCTTCGTCGCCGCGCTCGAACTGGCCAAGATGGGCAAGGCCGAACTGGCGCAGGACGAGGTGTTCGGGCCGCTGCGGCTGCGACGGATCAAGGCATGAGCATGGACGATCTGGCTCGGGGTGTGGAGGCGGCGCTGTTCGCCGCCGAGGAGCCGATGAGCGCGGAGGCGCTGGCGGGATTCCTGGGCGACGCGCCGCTGGGCGAGATCCGCTCCAGCCTGCGCGAACTGGCGGAGCATTACGACGAGCGGGGCATCAGGCTGGTCGAGCGCGGCAAGCGCTGGCATTTCGAGACCGCGCCCGATCTCGCGCATCTGCTCCGGCGCGAGCGCGAACAGAGCCGCAAACTCAGCCGCGCCGCCACCGAAGTGCTGGCGATCATCGCCTATCACGAGCCGGTCAGCCGCGCCGAGATCGAATCGATCCGCGGGGTACAGACCTCGGGCGGGACTCTCGACGTGCTGATGGAGGCGGGCTGGGTGGCGATCGCGGGCCGCCGCGAGGTGCCAGGGCGCCCGACGATCTACGCCACCACGGCCGGCTTCCTCGATCATTTCGGACTGAGCAGCCGCCGCGACCTGCCCGGGATCGAGGAATTGCGCGCCACCGGGCTGCTCGATCCGGTCGAAGATGCCTATGACGCACTGACGGGGGATGACGGGGACAAATCCGACGAGGAAGACGACGACCTCGATCAGGCCTGACTGGCGCGAACGTGCCGGGATGTCTATATGGGGCACAACGCTACGAAAAAGGTAATCCCATGTCGCTCGGTCCCTGGCAGCTCATCATTATCGCCCTGGTTATCCTGGTCCTGTTCGGACGCGGGCGGATCTCCGAAATGATGGGAGATTTCGGTAAGGGCATCAAGAGCTTCAAGAAGGGGATGACCGAGGAAGAGCAGGCTTCGGACGGCCCTTCGCCGCGCATCGAGGGCCCGGCCCACGAGGCCAAGCCGGCCGGCGAGACCGTCACCGAGACCAAGTCCGCCGACCCGACCGAAACCCGGCGTTGAAACCCGGTCTAGAGGACTAGCGCCATGTTCGACATCGGCGCCAGCGAACTGCTGGTGATCGTGATCGTTGCGATCCTCGTCATCGGCCCGAAGGAAATGCCGCGCGCCTTGCGGACCGCCGGGCGCTGGATCGGCAAGATGCGGCGGATGTCCGCGCATTTCCGCAGCGGAATCGACACGATGATCCGCGAAGCCGAACTCGAGGATGCCGAGAAGGAATGGCGCGAGCGCAACGCCCGCATTATGGCCGAAACCTCAGGCAACGACACGCCCGCGATGGAGCCGCTGCCGGAGTCGCAAGCGCCGCTCAAGGACCCGGCGGAAAGCGACGATTACGATGCCCGCGCGGAAGCCGCCATTGCCCGGGCCAAGCCCCAGAATCCCGCCGCAGACGGCAGCCCGGGCAACCTGGCGGACGACGACCAGCCCTCGCTGCCGCTCGACCCGGCAGGCCCGAAGCCCGCAGTTCCGAAGAAGGACGGCTGACCAATCGTGATGAAGGATATCGACGAAAGTCAGGCGCCGCTGCTCGACCATCTGGTCGAACTGCGGGCGCGGCTGGTTCGCAGCGTTCTGGCACTGGCAGTGGCATTCGGCGTATGTCTCTATTTCGCCGATGACATTCTGGGCTTCCTGATTCAGCCGCTGAAGGGCGCGTTCCAGGGCGATCAGGGCCAGTTGATCTTCACCAAGCTGTACGAAGTGTTTTTCGTCGAGTTGAAAGTCTCGCTCTTCGCGGCCTTTTGCTTGAGCTTCCCCGTCATCGCCAACCAGTTGTGGGCCTTCATTGCACCGGGGCTCTACGCCAAGGAGAAGCGCGCTTTTCTGCCTTTCCTGCTGGCCACGCCGATCCTGTTCACCGCGGGTGCGTCGCTGGCATATTTCGTGGTCATGCCGACCGCCTTCCGCTGGTTTCTGGCCTTCGAAGGAGAGGCGGGAGGGCTGACCATCCAGGCGCTGCCCAGCGCTAACGATTATCTCAGCCTGGTGATGCAGTTCATTCTCGCCTTCGGGATCAGCTTCCTGCTCCCGGTGCTGCTGCTCCTGCTCCACCGCGCCGGGATCGTCACCCGCGCGCAATTGGTCGGCGCACGGCGCTACATCATCGTGCTCGTCCTGGCGGTCTCGGCGATCATCACGCCGCCCGACCCGGGCTCGCAGCTGCTGCTCGCCGTTCCGCTGCTGCTGCTGTTCGAGGGGTCGCTGCTGCTGATGCGAATATTCGATCGCAAGCTCGCAGCCGAGGACGCGGCGGCCGAATAGACCCGTTCGATTCCGGTGGCTCATTACTGAGTTCGGCATGAGAAGGGCTCGAAGGCGATCCTCGATTGCCGCTGCCGACCATTGCCGGACTTGTCCCAAACTCCAGACACAACAAAAACGGGGCCCGAAGGCCCCGTTTCGTTATTCGGAATGTCGCAGCAGCTTACGGGCTGACGGCGTCGTCGTCGCCATTGTCGACGGCGATGAAGATGCCACCGATAACCGCAGCAGCGGCGAGCAGAGCAACGATGACCGAAACGCCACCACCGATTTCGGATTCACCTTCGACGGGAGCCGAAAAGCGGTCGGCGGCGATCGCCGGAGTTGCGGCCATGGTAACGGCAGCAGCGGCTGCAGCGAGAAAACGGAACTTCATTCTTAAATCTCCTTGCGAGAACTATACCTGTCTCGATTACAGGGGGCCTTAAGCGAACTCTAGGGCCAGTGCAACATCAAATCGGACCGGCAAGTAGCGCCCCAGAGGCAAACTCGCGGACCGGGCGAAACGAACACCCCGGACAGGCCGGGTTGCCGAATCAGGGGCTTACCGGATCATCGTCTTCCGAAAGAAAGACGATCGAAGCGGCCACAACGGCAATGCCGAGGAGGTAGATTAGGGCAGAATCGCCACCAAGCGCGCTTTCGCCCGAAGCGGGGGCGCTTTGGCGTGCGTTGACCGCTGCTTCCTGAGCGGCAATTGGCGCGGCGACCAAAGAAGCCGCGGCTCCGGCCATCAGTAGCTTACGAACCATGCAACGAACCTTTGCCATTACGAGTTTTTCGGGAGCGGTTCGGCGCCGCGTTCCGAAGATTTTGCGAAACGAAGCATCATCGGACATGATCCTCGCGTCGTTAGCGAGCGGCTAGAGGAGTTGGGTTGCCAAAACCTTAATCGCGCGCAAACCGCTCTTTATCGGAGGGAATCCGGACGGGCTAGAGGCAATGGCGCAATTAGTCCGCCTTATACACCTGCCTGCCGCCGATCCATGTCTGCAGAACGCGCGTGGCCCGCAATTGCTCGGGGGTCGCCAGCAGAGGGTCGCGGTCGACCAGTACGAAATCCGCGCGTTCGCCGACGACCAATTGGCCGAAGCGCCCCTCGGCAAAGCCCGCGAACGCAGCATCCCTGGTGAAGGCTGCCAGCGCGTCCTCGCGACTGACGCTTTCCTCGGCGCGCCAGCCGCCGAACGGCTGACCCGCGGCATCAGTTCGGGTGAAGGCCGCGGCCAGGCCGGCGAAGGGATCGGGCGATTCGACCGGCGCGTCGGATCCGAAAGCGAGCGGTGCGCCGGTGGCGGCAATACTGCGCCAGGCATAGGCGCCGCCCAGACGGTCCGGACCCAGCCGCGCTTCGGCCATCGTCCGGTCGCTGGTCTGGTGCACCGGTTGCATCGAGGCGATGATGCCATGTTCGCCGAACAGCGGGATATCCGCTGGATCGACGATCTGCGCGTGTTCGATCCGCCAGCGCCTGTCGCCCGGAAAGCTGTCGGCGATTTCATGTACGGCGCTGAGCGCATCGGCATTGGCGGCGGTGCCGATGGCGTGAATTGCAACCTGGAATCCGCCGTTGGACGCACGGACGAGGATGTTGCGCAATTGCGCCGAGCTCATCAGCGGCAGGCCGGTGTTACCCGGATCGTCGGCGTAGGGCTGCTTGAGCCAGGCGCCGCGCGAGCCGAGCGCCCCGTCAAGATAGAGCTTCACCCCGTTGAGCTTCAACTTGTCGTCGTAGAGCCAAGGGGTCGGCCGCGCTCCGGCGATCAGTTCCATCGTGTCCGCGCTGCTGGCATAGGACATGATCCGCAAGCTCAGCCGACCGTTATCGCCGGCGCGGCGGAAGGTCTGCCAGTCCTCGATCGTGGTGCCCATGTCGGCGGCGGCGGTAACGCCCATCGAATGCAGCACCTCCTGCGCGCGCTGAAAGGCAAGGTCGCGTTCCGCCGGGCGCGGTGCGGGAACGACGCGTTGCACCAGCGCTTCTGCCGCATCGACGAAGACACCCGATGGGGTGCGCGAGCTTGGGAGCCGCTCGACCCGCCCGCCTTCGGGATCCTGCGTCGCCGCGGTGATCTGCGCCGCCTCGAGCGCCCGGCTGTTGCCCCAGGCGGCGTGGCCGTCGACCCGCTGCAGCCAAACCGGTCGGTCGGACACTGCGGTGTCGAGTTCGGCGGCGGTGGGAAACCGGCCCAGACCCCATTTTTCCTGGTTCCAGCCGCGGCCCAGGATCCACGGACGGCCGGGATTGTCCTCGGCGAACTGGCGGATTTTGGCCAGCGCTTCGTCGAGCGAATTGGTGTCCGACAGATCGAGCGTCAGCTGCGCCAGCCCGAGCCCCATGACGTGAAGATGCGCGTCGATCATGCCCGGGAGCATCACCCGGCCTTCGCCGTCGAGCAGGTAGTCGATATCGCGCGGGCGCTCGTCGTCGCGGTCGTAGAACGCTTTTACCCGGCCGCCGTCGTCGATCAGCAGAGCGCTGAAGCGATCGATCCTGCCGTCCTCGTCGATCCGCACGCCATCGACGTTCTCGATGAGCTGGTCGGCGGCTGCGGGAGTGGCGAGAAGAGCGGCGGCACAGGCGAGTAGAGTTCTGCGGATCATGCTTTGGGTACCGAAATCTTGTATAGCTGGCGAATGGCGAAGCGCCGGAGTGGCGGCATAGCGGGAATGCCGCAAGACCTTTCCACGATTGCGCGGCGGGGGCACCCGCACTAGGGCGGCGGGCATGAGCCGCTCCGATGACACCTTCGCCATCCAGCAATTGACGCTGGCAGACGTGCGCGCTGCCGCGGCGCGAATCGCGGGGCAGGTGGTCGAAACACCGATGCTCCACTCGCGCACGCTGTCGCAGATCGCGGGCGCCGATATCTGGCTCAAGTTCGAGAATCTGCAGTTCACCGCCGCCTATAAAGAGCGCGGTGCGCTCAACGCACTGCTGCTGCTCGACGAGACCCGCCGTTCGCGCGGCGTGATCGCCGCCTCGGCGGGCAATCACAGCCAAGGCCTGTCCTATCACGGCACGCGGCTCGGCGTGCCGGTCACCATCGTGATGCCCAAGACCACGCCGACGGTGAAGGTGATGCAGACTGAAAGCGTGGGCGGGCAGGTGGAATTGTTCGGCGAGACCTTCGATGAGGCCTATGCGCATGCGCGCGAGCTGGAGAAAGAGCGGGGGCTGACCTTCGTTCATCCCTTCGATCATCCCGACGTCGCGGCGGGGCAGGGGACAGTGGCGCTCGAGATGCTCGAGGCGCAGCCCGATCTCGATTGCCTCGTGGTGCCGATCGGCGGCGGCGGGCTGATGAGCGGGATGGCTACGGTCGCCAAGGCGATCAACCCCGCGATCGAGATGGTCGGCGTCCAGGCGCAGCTTTATCCGTCCATGTTCGCCAAGCTGCGCGGCGAGGAAGCAATCTGCGGGGGTGACACGCTGGCCGAGGGGATCGCGGTCAAGGCGCCGGGAGAATTCACCTCGCAGATCATCTCCGCGCTGGTGGACGAGATCCTGCTGGTCAGCGAACCCGCGCTCGAGCACGCGGTAGCGCTGCTGCTGCAGATCGAAAAAACCGTGGTCGAAGGCGCGGGCGCGGCGGGTCTTGCCGCGGTGCTGGCCAATCCCGAGCGGTTCAAGGGCAAGAAAATCGGCCTGGTGCTGTGCGGGGGCAATATCGACACGCGGCTGCTAGCCAATGTGCTGCTGCGCGACCTCGCGCGCGCCGGGCGGATCGCGCGGCTCAAGATTCAGCTGCAGGACCGCCCCGGCGCGCTCTATGCGGTGATGGGCGTGTTCGACGAGCACAACGTCAATATCCTCGAGATCCACCACCAGCGGATCTTTACCTCGCTCCCGGCGAAAGGTCTGTTCACCGAAATCGAGTGCGAGGCGCGCGACGCGGCGCAGCTCGACGGGCTGGTCGAGGCGCTGCGGGCCAAGGGCTATTCGGTCGGAGCGGTCGAGCTCGACTGAAGCATCGGTCGGCAAGCGGCGCTCGCCCCGAGCCTGCCCAAAGGCCGAGCACCGAAGCGCATGCGGTGCGGAAATCTCACTTTCGTGGTTAAGAAGCTTTTAACGGCGGGCCGAAAGATGCATAAATTGGCTCAAGCAGGCTAACCAGCCCGATCCCGCGAGAGGAAAGAGCCGACAGTGACCGCCCCGATCCGCTTCCCCCGCTTCTTCGTGACCTCGCCCGCGCCGTGCCCCTATCTGCCGGGTCGCAGCGAACGCAAGGTCTTCACCGAGCTGCGCACCGAGAACGCGGACGAGCTCAACGAGGCGCTCGGCCGGATCGGTTTCCGCCGCAGCCAGACCGTCGCCTACCGTCCCAGCTGCCTCGACTGTCAGGCCTGCGTCTCGGTCCGCGTGGCGGCGCAGGAGTTCAGCCCCTCGAGTTCGCAGAAGCGGCTGATGAAGCGCAACAGCGACATCGTGACCACCGAATGCCGCCCCTGGGCGACCCCCGAACAATACGAACTCCTGCAAAAATATCTCGCGGTCCGGCATCCCGGTGGCGGCATGACGCAGATGGAAGAATCCGATTTTGCGGATATGGTGGAACACACCCCCGTTTCGAGCTATGTGATCGAATACAGGGAGCCGGGTGTAGGGTCGCAACCGGGTCGCCTGATCGGCGCGTGCCTCACCGACGAGCAGGGTGACGGCCTGTCGATGATCTACAGTTTCTACGACCCGGAGCATGAGGACCGTTCTGGGCTTGGCACTTTCATCATCCTCGACCATATGCGGCGCGCAGCCGCGCGCGGCCTGCCCTATGTCTATCTGGGCTATTGGGTCGAGGGCGCCGAGCGCATGCAGTACAAGGTCCGGTTCCGGCCGCTGGAGCGACTGACCCGTGGCGGATGGGAGCGCATTTCCGATGAGGAGCACGGACGGCTTATCGCCGCGGCTACCGCGCCCCGTTCGCGCGATGCCGATAGTGGACGCAAGCCAGCCGCTGGACGGCCGCAAAAGGATGCGCTTCCTGCCGCTTACGACCTGGTCGGCTAACGGCCCTTCGGTCGGAGGACGCTTGCTGGCGGCGGTCTGCGCGATGGCGCTGGCCGCACCGCTTGCCGCGCAGGATCAAGACGTCCCGCCGACGCTCGAGGAACTGATTCCCGACAGCGCAGTCGAAAATCCGGAGGCCTGGGCCGATCGCGGCGCCGAAGGCGAAGACCTGCCCGACGAGGCAGTGGTCGATCCCGATACGCCGATGGCCGATCCGCCCGGGTTGGACCTTGCCTGGCCCGAGGACATCGAACTGCTTCCGCTCGAGGATCCCGAGGTGACGGAAGAGGTCGAATTCGCCGACCTCGAGATCGCCGGGCCGCAGGTCGCCTTCACCGACGCGGAGGTCGTCGAGATTTCGGAGGATCTGGTGCTCGGCTTCCCGCAGCGCGAGCCGCCATTCGGCGGGCAGATCGATTTTATCGACCGGTTCGAGGCGCTCTCGACGATCGAAGAACTCGATAGCGACGAGGAGAATATCGCGCTGTTGTCGGCGCGTGCGCGCGAGGACGAGGAGCTGCTCGAAAATCTGCTGCGCGTTTACGGCTATTACGATGGACGTATCATCCGCTCGATCGGTTCGCGCGCTGCGGGCGAGGACCAAGCGAGCGAGCGCCCGATCGTGCGATTCGATATCATTCCGGGCGAACGCTATCGCTTCGGGGCGGTCGACCTCGGTGCGCTTTCGACAGCTCCCGACGCCGCGGAATTGCGTGCCGCTTTCGAAATCCAGAGCGGAGACTTTCTCCAGAGCGACAAGATCGTGGAGGAACAGCTCGATCTCGATATTGCGCTGGGCGAGACCGGCTATCCCTTTGCCGAGATCGATGCGCCCGAATTGCTGATCGATCACGCCCGCGGGGAGGGCGATTTCACTCTGCCGGTGAGGCCCAATGGTAAATATGTCTTCGGCGATGTCGTCAGCAGCGATCCGGATTTCCTTTCCAGCCGCCACCTGGACACCATCGCCCGGTTCGAGCCGGGTGATGTCTATCAGCGCAGCCTCGAGCTCGATCTGCGCCGTGCGGTCACCGCCACCGGGCTGGTATCCTCGGTTGCGATCACTCCGCGCGAAGTGACTCCGCCGAGCGATGGCCAACCCGGCGTGGTCGATATCGACGTCGCGCTCGAGCAGGCCGAGCTGCGCACGATCGCGGGTGCGATCGGTTACGGTTCTGAAGAAGGTTTCCGCATCCAGGCGAGCTGGGAACACCGCAATTTCTTCCCGCCCGAGGGCATGCTGCGGGTGCGCGGGATCGCCGGCACACAGGAACAGCTGGCGGGCATCACCGTGCGCAAGAACAATTTCGGCGGGCGCGACCGGATCCTCAATATCGATGCCTATGCCAGCACGATCGACAGCCCCG
Source organism: uncultured Erythrobacter sp. (assembly GCA_963975275.1). Classification (GTDB taxonomy): domain Bacteria; phylum Pseudomonadota; class Alphaproteobacteria; order Sphingomonadales; family Sphingomonadaceae; genus Qipengyuania. The sequence continues at coordinate 191,809 of CAXBFN010000005.1, forward strand.
CCTTCGAGGCGCGCACCGCGGCGCTGGTCGCGACCTACGAGCGGATCTCGACGCTGCTGTTCCAGAAGCCGCTGAGCTGGTCGATCGGCGGCGAGCTGGTGGCAACGCAGGAACGACCCCCGGCCACCGGTGACGTGGTCCAGCCCCGAGAGACCTATTTCATCGCCGCCATCCCGGCCTACGCGCAGATCGACACCACCGACGACCTGCTCGATCCGAGCGAGGGGTTCCGGCTTTCGGGTCGGCTCTCGCCCGAAGTTTCGCGCAACCGCGGAGTGCAGAGCTTCTACCTGCGCGGCCGCGCCGATGCGAGCTACTATCAGGAATTGCGCGAAGGTTTCGTGATCGCCGCGCGCGGGGCCTACGGCTCGATCGTGGGAACCGATCTTCAGAACATCGCGCCCTCGCGCCGCTATTACGCCGGCGGCGGCGGCTCGGTGCGCGGCTACGGCTTCCGCGAGATTGGCCCGCGCGACGAGCTCGGCGAACCCAGCGGCGGGCGCAGCGTGGTCGAGGTCGGGCTCGAGGCGCGCATCCGTACCGGCTTCATGGACGGCGCGGTCGCGGTCGTGCCCTTCATCGATGCCGGTTCGGTCAGCACTTCGACCGTTCCCGACTTCTCCGAGATCAAAATCGGTGCGGGCATCGGGGTGCGCTACTATACCGGGTTCGGTCCGATCCGCGTCGATGTCGGCGTGCCGCTCAACCCCGAAGAAGGCGATGCGCCGGTCGCGGTCTATGTCTCGCTCGGACAGGCGTTCTGATGGCCGACGAGAATGAGGTGACCACCGGGCCGGCAACAGAACCGGAAGCGACGCAGGTGCCGGCCGCGCGCCGGCCGTGGACGCGGCGCAAGCGGGTGAGCAAATGGGCGCTGGGCATTCTCGGCGCGCTGGTACTGGCAATCGTCGGCGCCGTGCTGCTGCTCAACACCCCGATCGGCGAGCGTTTCCTGGCCGACCGGATCGCGCAGCAGACGCTGCCCAACGGGCTCAATATCCGGATCGGGCGGATCGACGGCAATCTCTACGGCGCGGCGGTCCTGCACGATGTGGTGCTGTCGGATCCGGAGGGAGTCTTCATGACCATTCCGCGCGCCGAGGTCGACTGGAACCCCGGCGGCTGGCTCAGGAATACGCTCGACATCGACTCTTTCGCGGCGCGCCGTGCCACGCTCATGCGAATTCCCGAGTTTCTCCCGAGCGAAGAGGAAGGGCCGATCCTGCCGGGCTTCGATATCGCCATCGATCGGTTCGAGATCGACCGCCTGACGCTGGCCGAGGGAATCGTCGGCGATCGCGCCGAGACGCTCAGCCTGCTCGCCGAAGTGCAGGTCCGCGACCGGCGGCTGAAGGTGGCGGCCAAGGGCGGTCTCGGCACCGATCGCTTTGCCGCTCTGGTCGATGCGGCACCCGATAACGGTGTTTTCGATCTCGGGCTCGACTACCGCGCACCGCAGGGAGGCACGATCTCGCGTCTGCTCGGGACGAATGATGCCTATCGTGCCCGGATCGCAGGCGAGGGTAGCTGGGATCGCTGGGAAGGCGCGCTCGTGGTGCGCCGCGAGGAAGAGAGCCTCGGCGCGTTCAAGCTGACCAACCGCGGCGGGCGCTTCACGCTGGTGGGACAGGCGCGGCCGGAAGGCCTGCTCGAGGGCCTGCCCGCGCGGCTGGCGGGGGGCACCGTGTCGCTCAAAGCAGTCGCGACCATCGAAGACCGCCGGATCGCGGGTAGCTACGCAATTCGCAGCGATGCGCTGGCGGGGAGCGCGCGCGGCGTGGTCGATTTGGCGGAAAACCGCATCTCGGATTTCTCGCTCGACGCGCGGCTCCTGGATCCGACCGTGTTCAGCGAAGACCTGCGGCTCGACGATACGCGCGTGATCACCACTCTCGATGGCGCCTTCAACGACCTTGCCATCGAACACACACTCGAGGTCGGGCGGTTGACGGCAGGCGAGATCCGCATCGACGGCCTGATCCAGCGCGGCCTTGCAACCTATGACGGCACCCGCTGGACCGTGCCGCTCGATGCCGCGGTCGAGCGGATCGCGACGGGCAACGAACTGCTCGATCCGCGGCTGGTGCGCGGGCGCGCGGCCGGCACGCTGGTGCTGCTGGGCGACCGGCTGCTCTCCGACAATCTCGAACTCTCCTTCCCCACCGCCGATGCGCGGCTTGCGCTGCAGGGCGATCTGGGCGCGGGCACCTACAATCTGATGGGCGACCTGCGCGCGCGGCAGTTGACCTTCGACGATATCGGCGGGGTCAATGGCGGCGCACGGTTTACGGCGGCGATCGGCCCGAGCACCTGGAATGTCGCGGCGAATATCGATGCGCGGATCGCGCCGGTTGCCAATGCCACGCTGGCCAATCTCGCGGGCGACCCGATCCGGGTGCGCGGCGGGGTGCGCATCGGCGCCGATGCCCCCTTCGTTTTCCAGGACGTGCGGATCGACGCGGCCAAGCTCACCGCGCGGCTCAACGGGCGCGTGGCCGAGAACGGGACGACTGTCGCGGGCAGCGGACGCCATGTCGATTACGGCCCCTTCACCGTCGAAGCGCGGCTGACCGACGCCGGGCCCGTAGCGGTGCTGGTGTTCGCCAACCCGCTGCCCGCGGCGGGGCTGACCGAAGTCAGGGTCGCCATCGCGCCGATCGAAGACGGGTTCCGGATCGAGACCGAAGGCGGTTCGACGCTCGGGCCGTTCGATGGCGTGCTCAACCTCTTTGCTCCCGCAGGCGGGCCGACCCGCATTTCGATCGAACGGCTGACCGTCTCGGACTCGCAGGTGACGGGCGACCTCACCCTGCTCGACGCCGGGATAGCCGGCGATCTTACGCTGAGCGGCGGGGGCCTCGACGGGACGATCGCGCTGGCTCCGCGCGGGGGCGGGCAAGGCTTCGATATCGATGTGAGGGCGCGCCGCGCCAGTTTCGGTGGCGCCACTCCGATCCGCATCGCCCGCGCCGACATTCAGGCACAGGGGCTCATCGCCGATGGCAGCTCGACCTTCTCGGGCAGCGCCCGGGGCGCGGGGCTGACCTATGGCACGCTCTTCCTCGGTCGCTTCGCCGCGCAGGGTGAGGTGACCGATGGCACCGGACGCATCGACGCCTCGGTGGCCGGACGCCGCGGGGGGAGCCTCAGGCTCGATCTCCAGGCGGGCATCACGCCCGAGCGGGTAACGCTGGCCGCACGCGGCGAGTTCGCGGGCAAGAGGATCGCCATGCCTGGCCGTGCGGTGCTGACCCGGCTGGACGATGGCGGCTGGCAGCTGCAGCAGACCCGCCTCGACTACGGCGATGGCGCGGTGGTGGCCGCCGGACGTTTCGGCGGCGACGAGCTCAGCTTCGAACTCAAGCTGGCGGGCATGCCGCTGTCGCTGGCCGATATCGTGGTAACCGATCTTGGGCTCGGCGGGACGATCTCGGGGGCGGTCGACTATTCGCTCGGGCCGGACGGTCTGCCGCGCGCGCAGGCGCGGGTGAAGGTCGACGACCTGACCCGCTCCGGGCTGGTGCTCTCGAGCCGCCCGGTCGATCTCTCGCTGGTGGCGGCGCTGACCGCCGACAAATTGCAGGCTCGCGCAGTGCTCCGCAACGAGGAGATCCGCCGGGGTCGGCTGCAGGCGCTGATCACGCAGCTGCCGCAGACGGGCATGCTGCTGGAGCGGATCCGCGCGGGGCAGCTTTTCGCGCAATTGCGCTACGAGGGCGCGGCCGAGAGCCTGTGGCGACTCGCTGCGATCGATGCCTTCGACCTGACTGGTCCGGTCGCGATCGCCGCCGATGCCAGCGGCACGCTGGCCGATCCGCAGGTCCGCGGCTCGCTCAGCAGCGACGATCTGCGGGTGCGCAGTTCGCTGTCGGGGACCGATATCCGCGACGTCAGCGCCCGCGGCCGGTTCACGGGATCACGGCTGCGGCTTACCAGCTTCTCGGGCCGGGCCGGCGACGGTACCGTCAGCGGCAGCGGGATCGTCGATCTTGCGGGGCTGGGCGAGCGGGTCGAGGGCCGCTTCCTCGAAGTTCGCGGGCCGACGCTGGACCTCAGAGCTGCCGCCACCAACGCGCGGCTGCTCAACGCCAACGGCATCGATGCCACGATCACCGGACCGCTGCGGATCGTCTCGGACGGGCTGGGCGGGACTATCGCCGGGCGCGTGACCATCGACCGCGCGAGCTGGGGCCTCGGCACCGCCGCCTCCGAGGATGTGGCTCTCCCGCGGATCAGCACCCGCGAGATCAACCTGCCCTCGGACACCGGCCCACGGGTCGCTGCGGGCCGTCCGTGGCGCTATCTCATCAATGCGCGCGGCCCGAGCCGGATCGATGTCGACGGCATGGGCCTCGACAGCGAATGGGGCGCGGACATCATTCTGCGCGGAACCACCGACGAGCCTCGGATCGGCGGCGAGGCGCGGGTCGTGCGCGGGAGCTACAGCTTTGCGGGCACCCGCTTCGAGCTCGAGCGCGGCGTGATCGAATTCGACGTCAACGGGCCAATCGATCCGCGGATCGACATCGCCGCCGTGTCTGAGGCCAATGGTATCGACGTAGAGGTTCAGGTGGCGGGCAACGCAATGCAGCCCGAAATCACCTTCTCGTCGAACCCTTCGCTGCCCGAGGAGGAAATTCTCGCGCGGCTGCTGTTCGGGGGCTCGATCACCACGCTCTCGGCGACCGATGCGCTTCAGCTCGGCGCGGCGCTGGCGAGCCTGCGCGGCGGGGGCGGGCTCGATCCGATCAACCAGCTGCGAAGCGCGATCGGGCTCGACCGGCTGCGCATTGTCGGCGCCGATCCGGCGCTCAACCGCGGCACCGCGGTGGCGCTGGGCAAGAATTTCGGCCGCCGGTTCTATATCGAAATCATCACCGACGGGCAGGGCTATTCCGCGACCGAGGTGGAATTCCGGGTGACCAGCTGGCTCTCGCTGCTGGCCTCGATTTCGACGATCGGGCGCGAAAGTGTGCTGGCCGAAGTCAGCCGCGACTACTGATCCACAGGGTCCGCGTCGGTGCCCTGAACAGTATCCGGCGCCGTCAGCATCGCGTCGATCGGGATCGCCACGCCATTGCCCGATTCGACCGCCTCGTCTGCAAAGCGCGCGGACGCACCATTGCTGTGGGTCGCAACAATGGTCTCCCCGTCGAGCGCGAAGCGGACCGTGCCGGTGCCCAGGGTGGTCATGGTCGCGCTGCCGCCCCCCGTCTCGATTGCCGTGAGGATCGCCTCGGGTGTGACATGGCCGGGCAGAACGTGTTCGCGCAGCAGGCCAATCAGCAGCGGGCGTTCCTCGACCGTCAGCAGTTGCGCTCCGGTCGTGCCCAGCGCGTCGAAGGCGGCGTCGTTTGGGGCAAGCACGGTGTAGCTGCCCGCGCCGTCGAACACTTCGTTGAGCTGGGCTATCGAGAGCGCCTCGGAAACGACGCCCAAATCCCGATGCCGGGCGATCGCCTGATAGAGCGTCTCGCCATCGGTGGACAGCAGAGCGGGTTCGGCGTCTTCTCCCGAGCCGCAGGCGGCGGTGGCGAGCGCCAGCGGCACCAGCGCCGCGCCAAGCCAGGCCCGGAGCGCGGGGCGTATCGTGCGCTCCCGGTTCATGTCAGGAGGTCGATCGCGGCGGTGACCACCCGAGTTTCGGGATCGAATCGGTACACATAGCCGTCGGCGTAGCGATAGGCCGTCCGGGCCGTATCGGCGTAGCGTTCGCGATAGGGTTGGGGGATGTTGTACACCTCGTAGCCGGCAGGCATCGGCTCGCCGAGCGCGATCGCATCATCGGTGAGCAGCGCGGCGACCGACTGGATTGCGGCGCTTTGCGGATCGACGCGGTAGAGCGTGTTGTCGGCGTAGCGATAGCTGCCGGGTTCGCCGAGATTGTAGAAATCGACCAGATAGGCGGGCACGTTCCGGCTGCCGTAGGAGCCAGGCCAGATGTTGCCGCTCGCCAGCGCGCCGCTAAGCAGCGGGATATAGCCCGCGATTCCGGCGCCCTTCGTAGAGGTATCGGCGAGCCGGAGCAGATAGCCGTCGCGGTAGAGATAGCGCCCCGCGTCGAAACCGGTGAGCCCGAACAGCCGCGGCGAATAGGCAAAGCCGAGTGTGCTTTTGCCCTTGGTGGCGCGGGATTGCGCGGGGCCGGGGGAGGCACAGCCGTCCGACTTGGCAAGACCGCGCGGGCAGTCGGCGAGCAGCCGGACGCTTCGGTCGAGCGGGCCCGTGAACATCCTTTTGCGAACCCGTTTGTCGCCGCCGCGCGAAGGGAGGCCGCGAAGGCCCGCTTCGCTCCGCTCGGCGGGCTCGATGCGATCGAAAGGGTTTTCGGGTCGGCGATTGGCGGGCGGGTCGGTGGGGGGCTGCGGCAGACTCCTCGTCTCCCGGCGGTCGCGGCTCATCAGGTTATCGTTTTCAAGCTGCTGCGCATCGGATTCGGTGTCGCGTAGCGGACGCCGTTCTGCGGCGGGTGGCGCGACATTGTCCGAGCGTGCTGCTTGCCCGCGCTGGTTGCGACCATTGCCCGGTCGGTCCGCGCCGGGGGACACGCCGCGCTGTTCGGCATTTTGCGGCGCGGCCTGGTCCGCTGCGGGCTGATCGCTATTCTGGGCGAGTGCACCCGACGCGGCCAGCGCAAGCGCGGCCACGCCCATACTGAATCTACACATCGGTTAACTCCTGGTTGGATTTTCAACGGCGCGCAGGCCAGCGGGTTCCACGGAGCGGCCATGCATTCGATCGCGCAAACCCGCAAGAATCCGCGGTTCATCTGCCCGCAAGGTAGAGCCGCGCTTCCGCTGCCCGGCGGCGGACCAGCCCCGCCATGACCCGCCCGCCGGCATGCTTCCACCGCGCGAACTCGCTCGCCGCTCCCGCGAAATCGCCTGCAAGGTGGCGGCGGAGCAATGTCGAGCGGGGCAGCGCGCCGGTGTTGTAGTGGAAGCTGGCAAGCGCATCGAACTGGTTCTGGCTGGTCGGCGCGTCCCCGATGGCATGCGCCACGCCGCTGGCAAAGCGGTCCAGATCGCGGGCAAGCCTGGCGTCGCATTCCGCCTGCGACCAGATCGTGCCCGGGCCGATCCCCGCTCCGGTCGCGCCCCAGCCGATGGTCCAGGGGTGGCTGCCGGTGCCGGGATCGGGATAGGCCTCGATCAGCCCGTCGCTGCGTCGGCGGGCGCAGCCCTCGAAACGCTTGATCAGCGCGGTCCCTTCGGGGCTTACGGTGTGCGGCTTGGGGGGAGTATCCCCACCTCCATCGCCAAGCGCAGAATCGATGGCGCGGTCGAGCGCCGCCACCTCCGCTCGCCGGAACCCGCGCCCGAGCATCCGCCTTACCGCGTCGAAAACCGTCTTGCGCTGCATGCTGTCACCTCATTCCAAGCCGAATCGAGGTCGGACAAGTAGGCAGGACGCGGGCGTGTAGGAAAATGGTTTCTGCGCAATCGGTGCGTCGCAGGGAATCGAGAGGCGTTGGCGGCGTGTCTCGACTGCGCTCGACACGAACGGGGCGTCACACCCGCGAACATCTCGTCATTGCGAGGAGCCGCAGGCGACGCGGCAATCCACTGCGCAGGTTCATGGATTGCCGCGCTCCGCTCGCAATGACGGAAATTAGACCCACCGCCCACTCCGCTCGATACGTCGAACGTTGAGGTGACAAGAGATCTTGACTGACAAGACCTCTTTACAGTAAAGAACTCTTGTCAGGCAGGAGGTGTGTCGTTGGAAAACCGTTTGAAAGGCTATCGCGAGGAGCAGGGCTGGAGCCAGGGCGAACTGGCCCGGCGGCTGGGCGTCTCCCGCCAGACCATCAACGCGGTCGAGACCGACAAATACGATCCCTCGCTGCCGCTTGCGCTGCGCATGGCCTGCCTGTTCGGCGTGGCGGTGCCCGACCTGTTCATCGATCATTGGGAGCCGCAGAATGACTGAACGACTGAGCGAGACACCGCGCAGCGCGAACAATTGGCGCAAGTTCGGCCTGCAGGCGGTCTTCGGGGCCGCCTTCGGTGCCGGGAGCATGATCGCGCTGATGGAGCTGACCTTTGTCCCCGAAGCGCCCCTGTGGGAGCCTTCGCATGTTGTCCTCGCGGGAGTGGGGCTGATCTATGTCCTGATGGGTTTGCTGGTCGGTGTCGGCACGCTCGCCCCTGGCTCGATCGGCCAGCGAATGCTCAACGTCTCCGATGTCGAGGAACTGGAGGAAGGGCGCTCGATGTTTCTCTACAGTTCGATGGGGTGCCTAACCCTGGGTATCAGCCTCGCGCTGTTCGCTTTCGCAGGCTCGGGAGATCCGCGTTCCCCGGTCGCGCCTGACACCGCCTTCTGGATTTTCCTCGCGGCGTCTGCGTTTCTCGGCGTTCTCTCGGCGATCATGTGGCGCGGCTTCGACGAGCTTTGGCGCCAGCTCACCATGGATGCCTATGCGCTGACGGGCCAATTCCTGATCGTGGTGCTGTCGCTATGGGGCGGGGCGACCGCGGGAGGCCTGGTCGGCGGTCCCCAGCCGCTCGACCTGCTGTCGCTTACCTTCGGCGGTTTGCTGCTGGCGTGCTTCGTCGCGGTCGGTCGGCGCGGGATGGCGACGCCGAACTAGCGATCCAGGGTGCCGGGGAGCTCCTCCCCAAAACCGAAGGGGCGCCCGGATCGCTCCGGACGCCCCCCTCGGTGAAGTCTCGCGTCTATCAGGCGCTGTAGTACATGTCGAACTCTACCGCACAGGGCGTGGTCTCCATACGAATGACCTCTTCCCATTTCAGCTCGGCATAGGCGTCGATCTGGTCCTTGGTGAAGACATCGCCCTTGAGCAGGAATTCGTGATCCGCCTCGAGCGCCTCGAGCGCTTCGCGCAAGGAGCCGCAGACGGTCGGCACGTCGGCCAGTTCGGCGGGCGGCAGATCGTAGAGGTTCTTGTCCATCGCCTCGCCCGGGTGGAGCTTGTTCTGGATCCCGTCGAGACCCGCCATCAGCAACGCGGCATAGGCGAGATAGGGATTGGCCATCGCATCGGGGAAGCGGAACTCGACCCGCTTGGCTTTCTCGCCCGCGCCATAGGGGATGCGGCACGAGGCCGAGCGGTTGCGCGCCGAATAGGCGAGCAGCACCGGCGCCTCGAACCCCGGCACCAGCCGCTTGTAGCTGTTGGTAGTGGGGTTGGTGAAGGCGTTCAGCGCCTTGGCGTGCTTGATAACGCCGGCGATGAAGAACAGGCAGTTCTCGGACAGGCCGGCGTATTCATTGCCCGCGAAGGTCGGCTTGCCGCCCGACCAGATCGACATATGCGTGTGCATCCCCGAGCCGTTGTCGTCCTTGATCGGCTTGGGCATGAAGGTCGCGGTCTTGCCGTAGGCATGCGCGACCTGGTGGACGACGTATTTGTAGATCTGCATGTTGTCGGCGGTTTCGACTAGCGTCGAATAGGTCAGGCCCAGCTCGTGCTGCGCGGCCGCCACCTCATGGTGGTGCTTGTCGCAGGGCAGCCCCATCTCGAGCATGGTGGCGACCATCTCGCCGCGGATGTCGGTGGCGGAGTCGACCGGGGCGACGGGGAAATAGCCACCCTTGGCGCGCGGGCGGTGGCCCATGTTGCCGCTCTCGTATTCCTTGCCCGAATTGGTCGGAAGCTCGATGTCGTCGAGCGAGAATCCCGAACCGGCGTAGCCATCCTCGAAGCGGACGTCGTCGAACATGAAGAATTCGGCCTCGGGTCCGACATAGATCGTGTCGCCGATGCCCGAATTGCCGAGATAGGCTTCGGCGCGCTTGGCGGTGGTGCGCGGGTCGCGCGAATACCAGTCGCCGGTCGAGGGTTCGACGATGTCGCAGAATACGATCATGGTCGCCTCGGCGGCGAAGGGATCGAGATAGACCCGCTCGAGATCGGGTTTGAGGATCATGTCGCTCTCGTTGATCACCTTCCAGCCGGCGATCGAAGAACCGTCGAACATCAGCCCGTCCTCGAGCATGTCTTCGTCGAGCGCGCGCGCGACCATGGTCAGATGGTGCCACTTGCCCTTGGGATCGGTGAAGCGCAGGTCGAGCCAGTCGATGTCTTCGTCGGTCAGCCGTTTGAGGATCTCGCTTGCACTTGCCATCGTCGTGTTCTCCGTATCGATTGAATTGCGTGTCGGGCGCGGGGACCCGGAATGGTTCGGTTCAGATCGCGTCGTCGTCGCGCTCGCCGGTGCGGATGCGCAGCGCGGACTCGATCGGCGAGACGAAGATCTTGCCATCGCCGATCCGCCCGGTCTGCGCGGCGTTGGCGATCGCCTCGACGGTGCGCTCGGCAATGGCGTCGGCGACGACCACCTCGAGCTTCACCTTGGGCAGGAAATCGACCACATATTCGGCGCCGCGATAGAGCTCGGTATGGCCCTTCTGGCGGCCGAAACCCTTCGCCTCGGTCACGGTGATGCCCGAGACGCCGACTTCGTGCAGCGCCTCCTTCACCTCGTCCAGCTTGAACGGCTTGATGATCGCCTCGATCTTTTTCACGTGTTGGTCGTCCCCGTCTGTGACCTGGCTACGATCGCCCTCGGATATATGTTCCAAGAATCGTGCCAGCCACAAAGGCGAGCCTAGAGCATCGAAGCGGGCGCGCAAGGCCGGTTTCGGGCAAGTTTCGAAAAGCGGAGCGGTGCCGATTGCAAGGGCATTGCGACGGGCGAGGGGGCTGCCCAAGATCTGGGCAGCGGCTGCCTGCAATTCAGGCAGCAGGCAGTCTCAGCCCGGTGGTCTCGGGCAGGCCGCACATCAGGTTGAGCGACTGGATCGCGGCGCCGCTGGCCCCCTTGCCGAGGTTGTCGAGCCGCGCGACCAGCCGCGCATGCCAACCGCCGGGATTGGAAAAGACGAAAAGCTCGAGCTCGTCGGACGGCGGCGCGTTCTGTTCCAGGATCAGCTCGCTCGGCACGTCCCCGCCGCGCACCGTGACGACCGGCGAATCCGCGTAGAATGCGCCGAGCGCGTCGCGCAGCGCGTCGGTGGTCGGCTCGCCCGCCATCGCTCCGAGATGGAGCGGAACCTCGACGATCATGCCGCGGTAGGCAGGGACGACCGAGGGCGCGAAGATCACGCCGTGCTCCAGCCCCGCATGCGTTTTCATTTCGGGCCCGTGCTTATGCGCCATCTCGTAGCCATAGGCACGGAAGGCCGGCGCCCCTTGCGTCTCGAAGCGCTCGATCAGGCTCTTTCCGCCGCCCGAATAGCCGCTGACGGCGTTGACCGTATAGGGCCAGTCGGCAGGCAGCAGCCCGGCGCGCACCAGCGGCGCCACCAGCGCGAGAAAGCCGGTGGGATAGCAGCCCGGATTGCTGACCCGGCGCGCTTCGGCGACACGCTTGCGTCCGACCAGCTCGGGAAAGCCATAGCACCAGCCCTCGGTAACACGGTGCGCGGAAGACGCGTCGATGACGCGCGTTCCCGCGGCGGGATCGAGCAGTTCCATCGCCTGCCGTGCGGCCTCGTCGGGCAGGCAGAGGATGGCGAAATCGGCCTCGTTGAGCGCCTCGCGGCGCGCGGCCTCGTCCTTGCGGCGGCTCTCGTCGAGCTCGACCAGCGTGACGCCGCCGCGCCCCGTCAGCCGCTCGAGGATCTCGAGCCCGGTGGTGCCCGCCGCACCGTCGACGAAGACGCTATGCTGCATGATCGTCGTCGGGGATCAGGCTCTCGGCGGGGATATAGCCGCTCGGCCCCTCGGGGCCGCGGCACACCCAGCACCAGCCGCCCGCACAGTCGAGCGCTTCGATCGCGCTGCCAGCGGGAAGCGTCACCAATTCTGCGGAGTCAGCGCGCGGCGCCAGCATCAGCGGCGTGTCCGCAGCGCCGATCGTGCGGGTTTGCGGGATCACATAATGAACCGCGAGAAAGCGCTGCGCGAGCGCGATATGCGCCAGATCGGCGCGCAGCGGCAGCGTCCCGGGTTCGGGACGTTCGACAGCACCGGTCAGGCCGACGATCCCGTCGGGCAGGTCATAGGGTGCAGCCTGGCTCACAGCGCGTTTGGGATCCTCGTCGAGGGCATGGCGGCCGCTTAGCCGCGCGGAGGCCCTGCGGCAAGCATGACGCCTTTGTTACGCACGACGCGAGGCTCGGCGCACCCGCGCTAGGCGCTGCCGTAGCGCTCCTGCAGCATGTGCCAGGCGGCGCGCAGGCCATAGGCCTCGCCGCCCTTGGGCCGCCCCGGCTTGGGCGCCGGGCGCCAGGCGAAGGTGTCGAAATGCGCCCATTCGAGCCCCTCGCCGACGAATTTGTCGAGGAACAGCCCTGCCACGCTGGCGCCGGCAAAACCGTTGACATGCGCGTTGTTGGTGTCGGCGATGTCCGAATTGAGCCATTCGCCATAGGCTTCGGGCAGCGGCAGCCGCCAGGGTTCGTCGTCATGCGCGCGGCCCGCCGCGATCAGCGCTTCCGCGGTGGCATCGCGGCGCGTCATCAACGCAGGGTATTCCGGTCCCAGCGCGACGCGCGCGGCGCCGGTCAGCGTAGCGAAATCGATGATCAGATCGGGGTTCTCCTCGCTGACGCGGGTGAGCGCATCGCCCAGCACCAGCCGCCCTTCGGCATCGGTGTTGCCGATCTCGACGGTCAGCCCCTTGCGCGAGGCGAGCACATCGCCGGGGCGGAAGGAATTGCTCGAGATCGCGTTCTCGACCGCGGGGACGAGGCAGTGCAGCCGCACCTTGAGCCCGCCGCCCATGATCAGCCCGGCCAGCGCCAGCGCGTGCGCCGCGCCGCCCATGTCCTTCTTCATCAGCTTCATGCCGCTGGCCGATTTGACATCGAGCCCGCCCGAATCGAAGCACACGCCCTTGCCGACGATGGCGAGAACCGGATCGCTTTCGCTGCCCCAGGTGAGATGGATCAATCGCGGCGCATGCTTGCGCGCCGCCGCGCGGCCCACCGCATGGATCATCGGATAGTCCTGCTCCAGCGCATCGCCGCGCACCACGGTCAATTCGCCCTGGTGCGACTTCACGAGACGCTCGGCGTGTTCCTCGAGCGCGGCGGGCCCCATGTCCTCGGCAGGCGTGTTGACCAGATCGCGGACCACGCCGACCGCGCGCGCCTCGGCGATTGCGGCGTCGATCCTGCCCGCTTCCTTCGTCAGCAAAACGCGCGGACCGGTGGGGCGCTCGGGCTGCTTGTAGCGCTCGAACGTGTATTGCGCGGTCTGCCAGCCGTGGAGCGCCGGACCCGGCTCGCCCTCGGCGCGGCGATAGGTGCCCGCAGGCAGGTCCTCTGCGAGCTTGGCCATGCACCAGCTCGACAGTTCGGCCGGGTTGGCCACGCCGCCCACCGCGAACCAGCCGTCGCCGTCGGGGACGATCGCGGTCTGGTAGCCGCCGCCTTCGAATTTCTGCGCCCCGAGCGCGCTACGCTGCCCGGTGGAGAGCTGCTTCGCCCAGGCCTCGAACCCGTCGCGGGCGACGAGATGGATGGAAATCGCGTCCTGTCCGCGATCCGGCTGGATCAAGTCGGTGGTATCGGCCATGGGTCTGCTGTCCCTGTTTCTGGTTTTGCATATGGCAAAGGAATGTGAATGAACCCGCGCCTGTTCCTGATTGCGGCGCTGCTGTCGAGTGCCGCGTGCTCCGATGCCAGCGAGATCGAGGAGCGGCTCAGCCCCTCGGCTGAGGCGAGTGCCCCGGCCACGCCGCCGCTTCCGCCGGGCACCGGGGCGGGGGAGGGCCGCACCATCGTGGAAAGCACCGACGACTACGAATTCGAATATTCCTGGCCGGTCGAGGCCAATTCGATCCCCATGCTCGCGACGCTGTTAGAGGGCCGCGCGGACAAGGCGCGCGCCGAACTGGTTGGCGCGGTGCGCGATGACCGCGCGGCGGCAGCCGAGGCCGACTATCCTTTCCGCCCGCACAGCTATTCGGGCGATTGGCAGCTGGTAGCGGATATTCCCGGCTGGCTGAGCCTGTCGGGCACCATCTCGACCTATGCGGGCGGCGCGCATCCCAACACCGGCTTCGACAGTCTGCTGTGGGACAAGCGCGCGGGGGTGGCGCGCGAGCCGCTCGATCTGTTCCGCAGCCCGCAGAATTTCCAGAACGCGATCGCACGGCGGTTCTGCACCCTGCTCGATGCCGAGCGCGCCGAGCGGCGCGGCGAACCGGTCGATCCCGATTCGGACGATTATTTCAGCGCCTGTCCCGGAGTGGAGGGACTCACCATACTGCTGGGCTCGTCCGATGGCGAAACCTTCGACCGCGTGAGCATCTGGGTGATGCCCTATGTCGCCGGACCCTATGCCGAAGGCTCGTATGAATTCGACCTGCCGGTGGACACCGCGCTGCTCGATGCGGTGAAGCCTGGCTATGAGAAAGCCTTCTCGCTGGGACCGCAGGGCTAGCCCGCGCATCAAAACCTCGCAATTCGGCGCACTTATCGCTACATCGCCGCCATGACCGAATATCAGACCATCGACGGCACCGAGACCGTCCTTCGCGACGGCACGATCAAGCTCCATGGCGAGGAGGGCTTCGCCGGCATGCGCCGCGCGGGTCAGCTTGCGGCATCCATTCTCGACGAGATCGCCCCCATGGTGCAGCCGGGTGTTTCCACCGCGGCGATCGACGACAGGGTGCGCGAGCTCACGCTCGACGGCGGCGCGGTGCCCGCGACGATGGGCTACCGCGGCTATGCGCACAGCTGCTGCATCTCGATCAACCACGTCATCTGCCACGGCATCCCGAGCGAGAAGCTGCTGAAGGAGGGCGACATCGTCAATATCGACGTCACCCCGCTGCTCGACGGCTGGCACGGCGACACCAGCCGGATGTTCTTCGCCGGCGAACCGCCGCTGAAGGCGCGGCGGCTGGTCGAGGTGACCTATGAATGCCTGATGCTGGGGATCGCGGCGGCGCAGCCCGGCGCCCGGCTTGGCGACATAGGCGCAGCGATCGAGGCGCATGCCAGCCAGTACCGCTACGGCGTGGTGCGCGAATTCTGCGGCCACGGGCTGGGCCGCCTGTTCCACGACGCTCCCGAGGTGATCCACGCCGCCAGGGCAGGCACCGGGCCGGTGCTCAAGTCGGGGATGTTCTTCACCATCGAGCCGATGATCAACCTCGGCCGCCCGCACGCCAAGCTGCTCAACGACGGCTGGACCGCGGTGACCCGCGACAAGAGCCTTTCGGCGCAGTTCGAGCACTCGCTGGGCATCACCGAGACCGGCAACGAGATCTTCACCCAGAGCGCCAAGGGCCTGCACCAGCCGCCTTACGCGTGAGGGCTTGGTTGCATTATGTAGCGGCGGGTTTGGTCGGGAAGTGGGTGGCGGCGTAGCGTCTGGTATTGGGTGGGAAGCGGACAGACAAGTTCTGCGGTAGCTAGTTGGAAAGCGGTCGCCGGCAGGAGGCTTCTGGGATGCTCGACAACGCAGCGAGCTTGGGCCGATCTTGCGATGTGTTCTGCGAGCGGTACGGCCAGTGAATCATGAACCGCCATGGTTGCAGTCCGCATTTTTCGAGCGCCCGACGAACTATGGCTATCGCCGAAATGGTTCGCGTCGAATTCCCTGCGCCTGACCCCAAACATGCTCGATCTCTGCGCGCTCCGTAGGAGGCTTGCCTACTGTCCATCGCTTGCATAGATTTGCGCAACAGCCCCGGCGAGACGGGTGGACGCGGCGTTGGGTGCAAGATCATAAAGGGCGCCCAGCCAAGCGCGATCAAAGAGGGTCATTCGCTCGGCACCGCGTCCGGCCATGAACTGAGCGAGGATGCTTCGTGGCTTGTCGACGTCGCGCTCGCCTGTGCCATTTGACACTACTGAAACGTCGCGCATGCCAGGGGCCAGCAAACGCATTGTGGCGAAATCGGCGACTCGTTCAAGGTCCATGCCGACGAGGTGCTCGATATCAAGGATCACCACACCGTTGACGATGGCGCGGCTACTAGTCGCGCCGACCCGCTTTGCTCGCCCAGGGCTGTTTATGCGCGTTTCGGCGCCTAATTCCGAGAACGGGCCCGTAACCGGCATGCCCGGTGCGGTCGTGCTGATTCTCAGCGCCTCTCCCTCAGCTCCGCGCGTTTCCTCGTTGTGCCAGACGAGCACCTTTTCACCACTCGCCAGTGCCGCATCGATCCGCCTACGCTCGGCCGGCGAAATCAGCCGAGGCTGCTCTTCCTCGATCCGCACGACGAGCGACGCCGGATCATCCACCACGAGAATCAGAGCATTGGCACGGCATCCGTCGTCGGCAACCGGCACGCTCGCCGCGCGCGCGTTTGCCAGCACGCGATCACGCACTTGCGAGCTAGCGGCGCGGCCAAGCCCGCTGACTGACAGGCATATGGGATCGTGAAATCGCAGCAGCGGTTCGTCGAAGCGCTGCTCGTCCGCCATATCTCGGACTGCCTCGTGGATCGCAGCGGGCTCGAGCGGGCGTTCGCCGGTGACCATGATTGCGATCCCGTCAACCTCCTGGGCAAACGCGCAAACGGGAGCGAGCACCGTCGAGATCAAAGCTGCGAGAAAAGCAGAGCTATGCTTATTCATGCTAGGCTCGCGAGCATGCACCCACGCCTCCCGAATCATGTCTCACGCGACGCAATTCGCCAAGATACCATTTTTGTCGTCGTGCGGTCCAGCCTCGCGCAAATGCCTTCGGTGTCTCGTCGGGCCGAATGCCGGATGGTCGGACTTGAGCCAGAATTTTGCAACGACAGCTTTCAAGCGAAAGTGACGACTTCGCCAAAGACTGACAGTGGGTCGTTAACGGACGGGCCGTTCTCGGGCGGTCGGCAGGGTTTTCAGACCTGACGACCCTAAACCCAAGGCACTCCCAGCCGCACGAGCCGGTCGATCTTCTCGCGCGTAATGCCCCATGCCGCAGGATCGACTTCGGCGACGATGGCACTGCCCGAACGTCCGTCGCCCGCGACGACCAGCTCGTTGCGTGTGAACTTGCGCTGGGGGATCGAGTAGAAGGCCAGCACCTTCGGCCGGGTCGAATTGCGGCCGCCTTCGATCACGACCCCGAGCCGGTCGTCGCATAACTGCACCACGGTGCCGAGCGGGAACACACCAATGCTCACCATGAAGGCCGAGAGGATCTGCGGGTCGAAATGCCCCGCCCATTGCCGCATCCGCGTGATCGCATCCAGCGGCGTCCAGGCGTCCTTGTAGGGGCGGTTGGAGGTCACCGCGTCGTAGACATCGCAGATCGCGCCCATTCTGGCCGCGCGGCTGACCTGCGCGCCGCGAAGCCCGTGAGGGTAGCCGGTCCCGTCGATCTTTTCGTGGTGATGCTGGCAGACATCCAGTGCGGTTGCCGGAAGATTGTCGACCTCGCCGAGCAGGCGATAGCCCTCCAGCGCATGCGTCTTGGCTAGGACGTATTCTTCCTCTGTCAGCTTGCCCGGCTTGTTGAGCACTTCTGCCGGGACCATCACCTTGCCGATGTCGTGGAGCAGGCCCGCAGTGCCCAGATCGGCGGCAGACTGCTCGTCGATCCCGAGCTGACGGGCCAGATTGACCATCAGCGCGCAGACCGCGACCGAGTGCAGATAGGTGTATTCGTCCTTCTTCTTGAGCCGCAGGACCTTGAGCAAAGCGTGGCGATTGTTCTCGATCGAGGTGACGACCTCCTCGACGACGCTCGTGACCGCGCGGGATTCGATCGCCTTGCCCAGCCGGGCGGAATCGAACACCCCGCGGACCACGTCGCGGGCCCGGTTGACGACCTGCGTCGCGGCGGCTGTCTTCTCGTTCGGCGTGCGGGTGTCTTCGGCCGGGCTCTCGGTCCAAGTCTGCGCCGGGAGCGGCAGATCGGCACCTTTCGAGGTATCGATCAGCAGCGTGGAGATGTCGCTGCGCAGCACGGTCGCCAGGTCGCTTTCGCGCTGGAGCAGGAAATTGCGGCTCCAGAACGGGTGATCGAACCACGATCCGTCGAAGGCATGGATATACATGCCCACCCGCAGCTGTTCGCTTGGGATGCGTCTCAGCGTCATGCCGCTTCCTCCGCCCGCCCGATGCTACGCGAATTCAAGACCCTTCGCTCCAATAGAACTTCGATATCGGCATTATAGAGCGCTCGGCGGCACGCGCAGGCGATCCGGTTGAAAGAGACGCATGGCGGATTATCTATTGCGCGAGCATCGCCGCGCGGGTGCAACCCGCACGCCGCTATCCGCCTTCGAACCGAGAAGGCGATTTCTGGGTTTACTGGAGTTTGCTATGAAAGTTCTCGTCGCCGGAGCGACCGGCAAAACCGGGTTGCGGCTCGTCGGCGAACTCGCCGCGCGCGGGCACGAACCGGTGGCGCTGGTCCGCGAAAGCTCGGACACGGACCCTCTGCCCGAGGGCACCCAGCAGCGAAACGGCGATCTCACCGATCTGCAGGACGATGTCTGCGCCGGCTGCGATGCGGTCGTCTTCGCGGCGGGCTCGGGCGGGGATACCGGCGCCGACATGACCGACAAGGTCGACCGCGACGGAGCCAAGCACCTGATCGACATCGCGGCGAAGTCCGGGGTGAAGCGCTTCGTGATGCTGAGCAGCATCGGCACCGACGATCCGCCGGAAGACGGCGAGCTGGCGCATTACCTCCAGGCGAAGCACGAGGCGGACGAGCACCTCAAGGCCTCGGGACTGGACTACGCGATCGTCCGGCCGGTTGCCCTGACCGAGGTGGATGGCAACCGCGACATCCGCTTCGGTGAGGACGTCGACCCGCAAGGCAAGGCCGCACGAGGCGATGTCGCCTTCGTGCTCGCCAATGCGGTCGAGAGCGCAGAATGGCTGGGCAGAACCGCCACGATGGAGAGCGTTTAGAGCTCCAACGACCCTCGTCGGGTCGCCGACCATTGTTCCCGGTGACCTACGCGCCAGAATGATTGCGCTAGAATGACCGCGGACGATCCGGTTGACAGAAATTCATGGTGAAGATTAGCCCCGTGAAAAGGGCTGAGGCCGGCTTGGGGGCAGGAGGTGCCAAACGGCGTGCGGCAGTCTTTTCATTGATCTTGGTCAGTCGACAATAACCCTATTCGAATTTGGAAGACGCGCTCTGTCCGGAGGATATCTGCCTCAGGAACACCTTCTTAATCAATTCGCGCGATGTCTGCGCTGAATTGGTTGCAGAGGGGCGAACTTGACGATGATACTCACGATCCGTGCGCACAAGCGGTATTCGGTTCGACACGTCGTCGAGCTGCTCGGCGCGCTCGACGGCAATCGTCGCAGCGGGTTGATGATCGAATTGTCGAGCGAGGGATGCCGGATCAGCGGGCTCGGGGGCTGCGGCCTTGCGCCCGGCGACGCGGTGGCCGTCGTATGCGAGGGGATGGAACTAGCCGGTCGCATTTGTTGGGTGCATTCGGGCATCGCCGGGGTGCGCCTCGACCGGCCGCTGACCGCACGCGAATTGAGCGCGCAGCTAGCCAGCCTGCGCGGCGAAGCATCGCGACCGGATACAACGGCTTGGGGAGAGCCGGTCGCGCGTCGACGCGCCTGACGACTGTTCACGGCCTGTCGCGGCGACGCAATCAAGGCGCTGTGACCAAACGCACCCGCTGAACCCATCGCCGCTTCGCCGCTTTCCACCTTGCCATCGCCCGCGCGGGCGGCTTTCAGGGCGGCATGCTGTCCGTCACTCCCGATGTCGCGCTTCTGATCCTCGGCATCCTGCTGCTCACCACGGTTTTCGCCGGGTCGTTGTCGAGCCGGTTCGGCCTGCCGGCGCTGATCGGCTTTCTCGCGCTGGGGATGCTGGCCGGAGTGGACGGGCCTGGCGGCATCGCCTTTAGCGACTACGCGCTGACGCAAGGCATCGGCGTTGCCTGCCTGATCTTCATCCTGTTTTCGGGCGGGCTCGACACCGATTGGCGCGACGTCAAGCGCGTGCTGTCGCCAGCATTGGTTCTGGCGACGCTGGGGGTGCTGCTGAGCGCGGGGATCACTGCTGGAGCGGCGGTCTATCTGCTCGGGCTCGAGGCGCTGCAGGGCTTTCTGCTCGGCGCGGTGGTCGCCTCGACCGATGCCGCTGCGGTCTTCGCCATCCTGCGCTCCAGCGGGCTCGACTTGCACGGCGAGGTGCCCGCGCTGATCGAGGTGGAATCGGGCTCCAACGACCCGATGGCGATCTTCCTCGTCGGCGCCGCGATCCTGTTCATCGCCACCCCGGGGGCCTCGCCGCTGTCGCTGGTGCCCGATTTCGCGGTGCAGATGGCGATGGGCGCGGTCATCGGGCTCGGAGTGGGCTATCTGCTTCCCGAAGTGCTCAAGCGCTCCAATTTCTACCACGGCGGGCTGGCCTTCGTGATCTCGATCGCCGGCGCGCTGATCGCCTATGGCCTGGCGCAGCTGCTCGGGGGCAACGGCTTTCTCGCCGCCTATCTGGCGGGGCTGGTCGCGGGCAACCGCACCTACAAGGCCCGGCTGATCGTCTCGACCTTCCAGGACGGGATGGCCTGGCTGGCGCAGGTGGTGATGTTCCTCACGCTCGGCCTGCTGGTGGCGCCCACCAACCTGCTCGACGTCGCGCTGCCGGGGCTGGCGATCGCCTTCATCCTGATGTTCGTCGCCCGCCCGCTGAGCGTGTTCATCTGCCTCGCGCCCTTCCGCCGCTTCGGCTGGCGCGCCAAGTTGTTCGTGTCCTGGGCGGGCCTGCGCGGCGCGGTGCCGATCGTGCTCGCGACCTTCCCGATGGTGGCCGGGATCCCCGGCGCCTTCACGATCTTCAACGTGGTGTTCTTCGTGGTGCTGGTATCGAGCGTGATCCAGGGGCCGAGCATCAACTGGATGGCCGCGCGGCTGGGGATCGGCGGGCGCGTGGTGCGCAAGGGGATGGAGGGGGTAGCGGAACCGCTCGCCGAGCCGGCCTCGAAGGCCTGACGCCCGTGGGCGGCGGGTCTGCCGTCAGATCGCGGAGAAGCGCTCGATATCCTTGATCCGGCCCGAGACGACCAGTTCGTCGTGCGGGAAGATGATCGTATCGGGAACCGCGTGGATGAAATCCTCCCCCTCGCGCTTCACGCCGACCACGGTGACGTCGTATTTCCGGCGGCAGGCGCTGGTCACCAGCGGTAGGCCGACGATCGGTTCGGGCGCCGCCAGCCGGGCGATGGCGAATTCGTCGCCGAAGGAGATGAAGTCGAGCAACCGTTCGTTGAGCAGATGCGCGACCCGCTCGCCCATCCGCTGTTCGGGAAACACGACGTGATGCGCGCCGGTACGCTCGAGGATACGCGCGTGTTTCTCGTTGGTGGCCTTGGCCCAGATATTCTTCAGGCCCAGATCGGAAAGCGCGAGCACTGTCAGCACGCTGGCTTCGATATCGGTGCCGATGGCGACCACCGCCGCCTCGAAATCGGCGATCCCGAGCCGCTCCAGCGTCGCCATCTCGGTGCAATCGGCCTCGACTACTTTGGTCAAATCGGGCGCGAATTCCTGCACCGGCCGCGGATCGGTGTCGGCTCCGAGCACCTCGTGCCCCATCCGCTCGAGTGTCCGCGCGACAGCGCCGCCGAAGCGGCCCAGACCGATGACCACGACGGGTTTGCGTTTGTCAGCCGACAATGAGGTTCTCCTCGGGATAGCGATAGGGTCGTTCGCGTCCGCCCAGCGCAAGCGCGGTCGCCACGGTGATGGTTCCCACCCGCCCGACGAACATCAGCGCGGCGATCACGAGCTGGCCGGTGGGAGGCAGATCCGCGGTGATACCGGTCGAGAGCCCCACGGTCGAGAAGGCAGAGATGGCCTCGAACAGGATGTCGCCTAGCGGCAGGGTGGAGATCGAGGCGATATAGGTGGTGGCGACGAAAATCAGCGAGGCGGCCAGCATGGTCACCGACAGCGCTTGGCGCTCGACCGCGCGGCCGAAACGGCGCTGGAACAGCCCGGCGTCGCGGCGGCCGAGAATCTCGGACAGCACGATGGCGAAAAGGACGAAGAAGGTGGTCACCTTGATCCCGCCGGCAGTGCCCGCGCTGCCCCCGCCGATGAACATCAGGATGAAGTTCACCATCAGCGTCTCGTCATGGAAGGCGCCGACATCGAGGCTGTTGAACCCAGCGGTCCGCGGCATCACCGAGTGGAAGGCGGCGTTGAGCAGCTTGGCGCCGATCCCCATCGGACCGAGCGTCGCGGGATTGCTCCATTCCATCGCGAGGATCGCCAAGAACCCTGCCAGCAGCAGCCCGATGGTTCCGCCGACGGTGATCTTGGTGTGGAGCGACCAGCGCCGCCAGCGCAGCCGGTTGGCGCGGATATCCTGCATCACGGGGAAACCGAGCGCGGTCAGCACCACCGCCAGCATGATCGGCATCAAGATCACCGGATCGGTCTGGTAGCCGATCACGCTGTCCGAATGGGTCGAGAAACCGGCGTTGTTGAAGGCGCTGACCGAATGGAAGACGCCGTGCCACAGCGCTTCGCCCAAGGGCATCGAATAGAAGGTCATCATCCGCACCGCGAGCACCAGCGCTACGAGCGCCTCGACCGCGAGTGTGATCGCCAAGACCAGCCTGAGCACCGCGGCCGCATCGCCGGTTTCCAGCCGGTTGCGCTCGACCTGCGTCGCCATCCGCTGGCGCAGGCCGAAGCCGCGCCCCGCCATCAGCCCGAACAGCGTCGCCGCGGTCATGATCCCGAAGCCCCCGATCTGAAACATCAGCAGGATCACCGCCTGACCGAAGAACGACCAGTAGGTGGGGGTGTCGACCACGATCAGCCCGGTCACCGAGACAGCCGAGGTCGCGGTGAACAGCGCGGTGAGCAAGGGCGCGCGGACGCCTTCCTGCGTGGCGAAGGGCAGGCTGAGCAGCAGCGTACCGATCGCGATCGCAGCGGCAAACAGCAGCGGGATCAGCCGGATCGGGTCGCGCAGGCCCTTCATCGCCTAGCCCTCGCGCGCGGCGCGGATCGCGGCGCCGGCGGCGAAGGGGGCGAGCGCGCAGAGGCCGAGGCTGATCGCGGCGGTCAGCGCCAGCGCCGCTCCATCGGGACGCGCCAGCGAGCCCGCGCCGAAGATCAGGATCGGCACCGCCAGGGGGATCACCATCAGCCCGGACAGCGCCGCACCGCCGCGCAGCGAGGCGGTGAGCGCGGCGATCGCAAGCCCGATCGCGGCGAGTCCCGGCGTGCCCGCGAGCAGCCCGAGCAGCAGGGTGCGCAGCGTTTCGGAGGTGAGGTTGAGCAGGGCCGCGGCGGGCAGGGCGGCGAGCAGCAGCAGCGGGGCGAAGGCCAGCCAATGCGCGAGCAGCCGGCTCGCCATTGCCAGTTCCTCCGACACACCGCGCAGATGAAGCTGGTCGAACACGCCGGCTTCCAGATCGGCACTCACCAGCCGTTCGAGCGGGAGGATTGCCGCCAGCAGCGCGGCGACCCAGATCACCCCGCCACCGGTGCGTGCGAGCAATTCGGGTTCGGGACCGACCGCGAAGGGGTAGAGCATCGCCACCGCGAGGAAGAACAGCAGCGGCAGCAGCGAGCCGCCGCGCCTTCCGCCGGGGAGCAGCACCGCCAGATCGCGCCGCAGCAGAGCGCCGATCACGCGGCGAACTCCGCGAGGGTCAGCGTGGCGGCGGAGACGGCGAAGCGCTGGTGCGAGGCGATCACCGCGATCCCGCCGGTTGCGAGGTGACGTGCGACCAGATCCTCGACCAGCGCGACGCCCTTGGTGTCGAGCCCGTTGAGCGGCTCGTCGAGCAGCCAGATCGGTACCGCCTGGCCCAGCAATCGTGCCAGCGCCGCACGCTTGGTCTGGCCGGTGGAGAGATAGCGCACCGGGACGTCGAGCAGATCGTAGAGCCCCAGCGCATCGGCATGGTCGGTGAGCGCTATCGGTTTGGTCCCGTCGAGCGCGGCCCAGAAGCCCAGTGCCGCCTGCAGGCTCGCCTGCGGGTCGAGTGCAGGGCGTTCGTCAAGCAAGCCGATCCCGCCGCCGCGCACAACCTCCCCGGCAAAGGGGCGCAGTAAGCCGGCAAGGATGCGGATCAGGCTCGACTTGCCGATACCGTTGGCGCCCGCGAAATGCAGCGCCTCGCCGGGGCCGAGCGCGCAGGACACACCGCGGAACAGCAGCCGGTCGCCGCGGCGGCAGGCGATATCCTTCGCGGCGAGACGGGCTTGCATGACTAGGGCCGATAGGCAAAAGCGCGCGAACCGACAAGCGAAGGAGATGGCTCATGCCGGTTCGAGAGTTGAACGAGGACGAACGCGCGAGCTGGCTTGGGGCGCTGCGCCGCTGGACGCTGGCGCGCGAGGGCAAGGCCATCCAGCGCAGTTTCGAGTTCAAGGATTTCAGCGAGGCCTTCGCTTTCATGGCCCGCGTCGCGTTGATTGCCGAGAAGCGCGACCATCATCCGGAGTGGTCCAACGTCTACAACAAGGTGGAGATTACGCTGACCACGCATGACGCCGACGGGCTGAGCCTGCGCGACGTCAACATGGCCAAGGATATCGACGCGCTGGTTTAGCAGGGGTCTAGGCCGGCGTGGCTAGCGACCAAGCGCACGCGAGCTGCTGCGCGACATCTTGCGCAGCCGGCCGGGCATCCAGCGCACCGCAAAGGCGAGCTTGCGCGCGGTTTTTCCGACCAGCGTGTGGACCCTGTCGCCATGGACCGCCTCCCAGGCCGCAAGCGCGACATCCTCGACCGGGGTGATTTCCAAACCCGCCGCGTTGACCCGGTCGCGGATCGCTTCGTTGGCGCCGTGGTTGGGGGTCTTGTCGAGCAGCGGGGTTTCGATGAAGCCGGGACACAGCGAGCGGACTCTGATCCCGTCCTCGTGCCATTCGCCGTCGAGGCTCTCGGTCAGCCCGCGCACGGCGAATTTGGTCGCGCTGTAGACGCTGGCGCCGGGCGAGCCGAAGATGCCCGCCGCGCTGGCGGTGTTGAGCAGGCAGGAGCCCGGCGCCGTTTTCTTGAGATGCGGGTGGGCGGCTTGCGCACCGAACAGCACACCCTTGAGGTTGATGTCGAGGCAGCGCTCGATTTCCTCCGCGCTGTTCTCGACCAGCGAGCCGCCCAGCGGAATGCCCGCGTTGTTGACCACCACGTTGATCCGCCCGCCCGAGGCCATCGAGAAGGCATTGAGCGCGACATCCCATTCCGCGCGGTCGCGCACATCGAGCCGGTGGAGGTAATGGTGCCCGCCGGGCAGGCCGTCGGCGGTGACTTCCATGCCGTGTTCGTCAATATCGCCGAGGCCGACGAACCAGCCCTGCCTGCCGAAATGCTGGGCAATGGCGCGCCCGATTCCGGAACCGCCCCCGGTGACGAAAATCGCCCTTCTCGCGCCCAACCCAATTCTCCCAAAAGACAAGCCGCGCAGAGGGTGTCTCCGCGCGGCCCGCTTGTCGATCCGATTTATCCGGGCGTCAACCGCCCAGAGCTTCGGCCAGGCCCTGAACGTATTCCTCGCCCTCGACGATCTGCGCGGTCGATCCCTTGACCGTGTCGCCGATCGGCTCGGCGCGGCCGCCGAGACAGGAGGCGAGGAAGTTCTCGGTCACCGCGTTGAAGGCGATGTTGTTGGTTGGCTTGGCGAAGCCATGGCCCTCGTCGGGGAACAGCACATAGGTGACCGGGATGTCCTTCGCCTGCATTGCCGCCACGATCTGGTCGCTCTCGGCCTGCTTGACGCGCGGATCGTTGGCACCCTGGCCGATCAGGAGCGGCTTGACGATCCTGTCGGCGGAATGGAGCGGACTGCGCTCCTTCAGCATGGCTAGGCCCTCGGGCGTGTTGGGGTTGCCCATCCGCTCGTGGAACTGCGCGATCAGCGGCTCCCAATAGGGGGGGATCGTCTCGAGCAGGGTTTCGAGATTTGACGGCCCAACGATGTCGATCCCGCAGGCGAATGTCTCGGGGGTGAAGGCGAGCCCGGCAAGCGTTGCGTAGCCGCCATAGGATCCGCCCATGATTGCCACCTTGTCGGCATCGGTGATACCCTCGGCCACCGCCCACTCGACCGCATCGACGAGGTCGTCGTGCATCTTGCGGCCCCATTCGAGGTCGCCGGCGGAGATGAATTCCTTGCCGAAGCCGGTCGAGCCGCGGAAGTTGACGCTGAGCACCGCATAGCCGCGGTTGGCGAGCCATTGGTGATAGGAATTGTAGCCGTAACCGTCGCGCGCCCAGGGCCCGCCATGAACCATCAGCACCATCGGTACCGAGGCTTCGGGCGTGCCGTCGCCATCGGCGTCGCTGCCGGGTGGCAGGGTGAGATAGGAGGGCAGGGTGAGCCCGTCGCGCGAGGTCAGTTCGAGCGGGTGCATGGTCTGCAGCGGAGCGCCTTCCAGCTCGGGCCGGGCAGTGTAGAATTCGGTCAGCGTCTTCGCGCCGCGGTCGTAGATATAGGCCTTGGTCGGAGCAGTCAGCGGGTCGTTCCAGACGACCCATTTGCTGTCGTCCTCGGTCCGCGATTGAACGCCATAATTGCCTTCGAGACGGTCATCGAGCCAGTCGAGCGAAGCCTTGATCTCGGGGTCGGTAGCGGTCCATTCGGTGGTCAGATAGGTGAAGCTGTAGGCCTCGATCTCGCCGGTCCGTGGATCGGTCATCGCCCCGCCGATATCGGCCTTGTCGTTCTGGGCGATCACCGTTTTCTCGCCGGTGGCGACATTCTGTGCAACCAGCGCAGCGGTGTTGCGGCCGCGACTGTCGATCCAGTACATCGTCTTGCCGTCGGTGGTGAAGCCGGCGGGCTGCGTGGTCAGCGAATCTTCCAGCTCGGTGCTGTCGCTCGGCTCGGCGGAGATCTCACCGTTGGCGACGGGAAAGAAGTCCATTCCGCCCGATGCATTGGGTCTTACCGCCATGCGCAGGTCGAGATTGTCGTCGGCAAGGAAGCCGGCATAGGCGTCGTTCTGCTGCACCAGCGTCAGCTCGCCGCTGTTGAGATCGAGCATATGGACATCGTGGAAGCGCGGATCGCGGTTGTTGACCCCGACCAGCACCTTGTCCTTGATCCGGTTCGACGTGCCGATGAGCTCGACCCGGGTATTTTCGAACGGGGTGAGCGTGCGCTCGGCGCCGGACGCGATGTCGACACCGTAGAGCAGGTAATTTTCGTCGCCGCCCTTGTCTTGGACATAGAGCACGCTGCGGCTGTCGGGGGCCCAGAAATACTGCGGGATCGGTCGATCGGTAGAGGAGGTGATTGCTCGCGCCGCAGCGGGATCGCTGACCGGAGCGACCCAGACGTTCATGACGCCGTCCTTGGGAGCGCGCCAGCTGAGCCAATTGCCGTCGGGGCTGATCTGGCCGGAAGCGCGGGTGGGGTTGCCGAACAGGTTTTCGCGCGGGATCAGCGGAGCCGCTTCGCCGGTCGCACTGGCCTGCTGGCGATGATTGTCTGCCGCGGCTGCCGATGGCAGCGCAAGCGAAGTCGCTGCAAGCAGCGCAGTGGTCAATTTGATCATGATCCTGTCCCCTGTTGTGGCTTAAGCCGACTCGACCATAGGCCCGGCGGGCCGCAACATGATCTCAATTCGACGAACGTATTACAACGCGAGACTGGTGCAAGGCGCCATCATTACAGCGCCGGATTGTCGTAAACATGCCAGGTGAAGATCGCCATCGCGCCGCGATGCGGGCGCCAGGGCTCGGCCAACTCGCGGACCGCCTTCTCGCTCGGACGCTCGCTGAGCCCGAGCAGCCCGGCGACCCCGACCTGCACCGCGAGATCGCCCGCAGGCCAGATATCGGGGCGCCCCTCGGCGAACAGCAGATAGATTTCGGCCGACCAGCGACCGATCCCCTTGATCCGCACGAGTTCGGCGATTGCCTCCCCGTCGTCCTCCGGAAGATCGTCGAGATCGAGTTCGCCCGCCGCGACCAGTTCGCACAGGCTGCGCGCATAGCCCTGCTTCTGGCGCGACAGGCCGCAGGCGCGCAGCGTGTCGAAATCGCGAGCCAGCAGGCTTTCGGGGGTGAAGCCTTCGCCCAGCTCGGTCTCGAGCTTGCGCCACACTGCTGCGGCTGAGGCGACCGAGACCTGCTGGCCGACGATAGTGCGCAGCAGGGTCATGTAGCCGGTCGGGCGGATGCGCGGTTCGGGATGGCCGCAGCGCTCGAGCGCGCCCGCAACCGCCGGTTCGCGCCGCGCCAGTACGCCGAGCGCGTGGTGCAATTGTTCCGCCGTGAGACCCATACATCCTCCCGCGGCCCTGCCTTGCCAAACCGCGCCGCCAGCCCTAGCAGCGCCCCCGAACCGAAGCCACAGCGCCAGGAGCGAAGAGACCCATGCCCAAGCTGATCGTCACCACCCGCGAAGGCGAAACCTCCGAGATCGAGGTCGAGGAAGGCCTCACCGTGATGGAAGCGATCCGCGACAACGGTTTCGACGAATTGCTCGCGCTGTGCGGCGGCTGCTGCTCCTGCGCAACTTGCCACGTGCATATCGATCCCGCCTTCGCCGAGCATCTGCCCGCGATGAGCGAGGACGAGGACGATCTGCTCGAATCCACCGAGCACCGCAATGAGACCTCGCGGCTGGGTTGCCAGATCCCCTTCACGGCGGAACTCGACGGGCTGAAGGTAACTATCGCGCCTGAAGATTGATCTTGGTTGCGGCTGGGCGGACGCGCGCCTAGCTCGCGAGAATGACCGCCATTACCACCCGCGCCAGTCCGCTCGATCTTATCGGCAACACCCCTCTGGTCCGGCTCGCCGGCCCCAGCGAGGCGGCGGGCTGCGACATCTACGGCAAATGCGAATTCGCCAATCCCGGCGCCAGCGTGAAGGATCGCGCGGCGCTCTACATCGTCCGTGACGCCGAGGCGCGCGGCGAGCTCAAGCCCGGCGGCTGCGTGGTCGAGGGCACCGCGGGCAACACCGGGATCGGCATGGCGCTGGTGTGCAACGCGCTGGGATACCGCACGATCATCGTGATGCCCGACAACCAGTCGCGCGAGAAGATGGACACGCTGCGCGCGCTCGGCGCCGAGCTGGTCACCGTGCCGCCGACCAAATATTCCGACTGCAACCATTTCGTCCACACCAGCCGTCGGCTGGCCGAGGAGACCGAGAACGCGGTCTGGGCCAACCAGTTCGACAACACCGCCAACCGCAAGGCGCATATCGAGGGCACCGCGCGCGAAATCTGGGAGCAGCTGGAGGGCCGGGTGGACGGCTTCACCTGCGCTGCCGGGACCGGCGGGACGATTGCGGGCGTAGGGATGGGGCTCAAGGAATTCGACGAAGATGTCGTGATCGCGCTCACCGATCCGCACGGCGCGGCACTCTACAATTACTACGCCCATGGCGAGCTCAAGAGCGAAGGTTCCTCGGTTGCCGAGGGGATCGGACAGGGGCGCATCACGGGCAATCTCGAAGGCGCGCCGATCGACACCCAGTTCCGCATTTCGGATGAGGAAGGGCTCGAATGGGTCGCCCGGCTGCTGCGCGAAGAAGGGCTGTGCCTCGGCCTGTCGAGCGGGATCAACGTTGCCGGAGCGGTCGCGCTCGGCAAGCAATTGCGCGCGCAAGGCCGCGCCGCGCCGCGCGTGGTCACGATCCTGTGCGACACCGGTTTCCGCTATCTGTCTTCGCTCTACGACCCCGAATGGCTGAAGGCGAAGGGCCTGCCGGTCTTTCCGTGGCTGTCCGCCGGAACCGCGCAGGATTGACCCGGTGGCCCTGCCCGTCCTACCTAAGGGCATGGCCCGCTTCTTCGACAGCAAGGCGAGGGCGCCTTCGGACGATCTGCCCCCCATCCCACTCGGAGGAACGCGCCAGCAGGCGATGAACCGGCTTCAGGTCGGTATCGGCGGCGTGCTCGGCGTGCTGATGCTGGTGGGTCTGGCGAGCGTGATCCAGAACCAGGCCGACGAGGTCGAGCGCAATGCGGTCCCCGAGGCCGCCTCGACCAACGTCCCCGAACCCCGGACCAAGAGCGCCGACCCGCTGGTCGAAGCGGGTGTCGTCCCCGATCTTCCCGCGACGCCCACTCCGGCACCCACGGGCTCGGCGGCGACCGCGCCGGTCATGCCCGAGCAAGGGACCTCGGCCCCGGCGAACGGGCGCTAGCATGCGGCTGCTGCTGGCGAGCGCGCTGCTGGCCTGCAGCGCCTGCGGCGCTTCTCCCGATCCGGGCGGCGGGGCGGCCGAAGTGCAAAGGATCCCGCTCGGCCTCTCGAGCACGCTGCCGATCTACTGGCAGGAAAGTCCCAATTTCGCGACCATACTGAAGGAGGAGGGCGAGCCCGGCTGGGTGCGGCAGACCCTGGAGACCCGCTTCGATCTGGTCCCCCTCGATGTGCTGAGCGCCGAGGCGCTTGCGCCGCTCGACCATCTGCTGCTGGCGCAGCCGCGGGCGCTGTCGCCTGCCGAGAACGTCGCGCTCGACGACTGGGTGCGAGCCGGCGGCCAGCTCCTGCTATTCGCCGACCCGATGCTGACGAGCCATTCGCAATTTGCGATCGGCGATCCGCGGCGCCCGCAGGATGTCGTGCTGCTCTCGCCGATCCTGGCGCGCTGGGGGCTGGAGCTGACCTTCGACACCGCGCAACCGCAAGGTGAGCGGATCGAAGAGGCCTTCGGGATGGCAATACCCGTCGATCTGGCGGGGGCCTTCTTGCCCGTGACAAGCGAGGCTCCGGGCGAGTGCGCGATCTCCGCAACCGGCATTGCGGCGCGCTGCCGGATCGGGGAGGGGCAGGTCGTGCTGCTCGCCGATGCAGCGCTGCTGGATGGGGAAGAGGATTCCGACCTGCCGCGCCGTCAGGCCATGCTCGATGGCCTGTTGGACCAATCGCTCCTTCACTGAGCCTCAGTGGCACAAAGTGGGGATTATCGGGGACGCGGCGGGTGCTGCGCCCTTCGCCGACGTGCGAGTCGAGCTAAAACAGCCGCTTCTTTCAAATTCTGTTAAGGATTTCCGCGTGCCTGGGTGTGACATAACCACCATAAAACAGGGCCTTACCGCTTCATCCCCAATAATCCCGTAATTTTCCCTTTCATCCCGCTCACTCCCGCTGTAAACCGCAAACCCATCGGACAGACCATGCCGTGCTGCGTATCGCGCCTGCGATGCGAGCCGCCTGCCATTGCGCGGGGCGGAGCGGAGAAGGTCTGTCCGGGGAGGAGATGCTCGCGCAGGCAGGCCAATTGGGGACGGAACAGGTGCTTTTCGGGGGTTACAGCGGACAGGCGTTTACGCCGGCTGGCGACAAGGGTCGCTACGTCCTGCCGCCGCTGTTCCGCAAGGCCGTCAAGGAAAGCAGCGAGGCCCGCGTCCTCTGTCTCGCCAAGCACGATCGCTGGAACTGCCTCGTCGGCTTCGGCCTCTCGCGCAAGCTCGAGCTCGAACAGCAGCTCGACCGCGAGGAAGAGATGGCGCTCAGGCTCAACCGCGAATTCGACCGTGAGGTGCGCTCGAGCCAGCTCAACGGTTTCGTCGAGCTGCCCTTCGACGACAGCGGCCGCTTCGTGATGCCCGAATATCTGCGCGATCTCGGCAATGTCGCGGAAGGCCTGTTCTTCCAGGGTGGCGGGCGGTTCTTCACGCTATGGAACCCCGAGGAACTGCTGCGGATGGACGACGCCTGGGCCGCGGCGAAGGCGGCCTGCAAGGCGCTGGTCGACGAAGCCCAGGCCAAGGGGCGCACCAAGTGAGCGCTGCCCCGCACATTCCCGTTCTGCTCGACGAGGTGATCGAAGCACTGAACCCGGGCGAGGGTGATGTCATCGTCGACGCCACTTTCGGCGCGGGCGGCTATACGCGTGCGATCCTCGATCGCGGGGCGCAGGTGCATGCCTTCGACCGCGATCCCGACGCCATCGCTGCCGGCGCGGCGATGGAAGCCCAATTCGCCGGGCGGCTGACGCTCCACCCGCGGCGCTTTTCCGAGATGGTCGATACGCTGAAGGCGGCTGGCGTCGCCCGCGTCGATGGTGTGGTGATGGATATCGGGGTCTCTTCGATGCAGCTCGACCAGCCCGGGCGCGGCTTCGCCTTTTCGACCGATGGCCCGCTCGACATGCGGATGAGCCAGGACGGCGAAAGCGCCGCGGATTTCGTCAACAATGCCGACGAAGCCGCGATCGCCGACGTGCTTTATCACTATGGCGAGGAGCGCCAGTCGCGCCGCGTCGCCCGCGCCATCGTCGCCGCCCGCCCGATCGAGACCACCGGCGAGCTGGCCCGGATCGTCCGCAAGGCGCTCGGCCACCGTCCCGGTGCGCCCAAGGATCCCGCGACCCGCAGCTTCCAGGCGATCCGCATCCATGTGAACGGCGAGCTCGACGAGCTGACCGAGGGCCTAGCGGCTGCCGAACGGCTGCTGGGCGAGGGCGGCAGGCTCGCGGTGGTGTGCTTCCACAGTCTCGAGGACCGGATCGTCAAGCGCTTCCTGCGCGACGCCTCGCAGGCCGAAGCCGGGTCGCGCCATCTCCCCCAGCTCGATGCGCCCGAGCCGGTATTCACCCGCGTAAGCAAGGCAATCCGCCCCTCCGAGGCCGAGATCGCGCGCAATCCGCGCTCGCGCTCCTCGGTGCTGCGTTCAGCGGTGCGCACCGCCACTCCGGCGAGGGAGGCCGCCTGATGGCCAGCCGCCCCACCCAGGTCCGTCCGGGCAGCCGTATCCGCCAGATCGGCTGGGCGCTGGTGCTCGGCCTGTGCGTGGCGATTTTCCTCGCGCTGACCTTCAAGGTCAACGCGGTCAAAAGCGAAGTACGGCTCACCGAGCGGCAGATCATCGCCATGGAGCGCGAGGCACTGATGCTCGAAACCGAGTTCCAGACCCGTTCGAGCCAGCGCCAGCTCGCCGCCTGGAACGCGGTCGAATTCGGCTATGTCGCGCCGAGCGCGCGCCACTTCCTCGAAAGCGAACGCCAGCTTGCCGGTCTCGGCCTGCCGCGCGGTCTCAACGCTCCCGACCCGATCCGCGTCGCGCGCAGCGAACCGGTGGTCGAGGACGAAGGACTGTTCGCCGACTGGGTTTCGCCCGTTGCGGCAGCCGAACTTGATAGCCAACCCGCCGACGACAGGTCCGGCGAGGGCGGAACGGCGCTTGCGGCGGACCTGTCCGACACGGGCGCGACCCTCGGGCAGCGGCTCGCTCGATCCTCCACCGTGCGCTCCGGCCTGCCGGACGACGGCCAATGAACGCGATGACCGGTTTCCCGCCGATCGGTACCGCCGTTCCCTCCGCCCGTATCCAGCTGGTTTCCATCCGCCAGCATTCGCTCGCGGTAGCCAAGCTGCGGGTGCTGTGGATCGTCCTGGCCTTCGCCTTCGTCGCATTGCTGGCGGTGATGCGGATCGGCTTTCTCGGGATGTCGGACCGCGCAGTGGCCGCGACCTCGCTCGAGGACGCCCTGCTCCCCGATCGCGGCGAGATCGTCGACCGCAACGGCGTGCCGCTGGCGCGCGCCTTTCCCGCCTACGCGCTGTGGTTCAACCCCGATGCGCTGGGCGAGGACGGCTCGCCGCTGGTCCGCCCGGCGGCCGAAGTGGCGCAGGATCTCAAGGCGATCTTTCCCGAGCTCGATCTGGCTCGAGTGACCCGGGCGCTCGCCTCGGGCAAGCCGGGCTATCTGCGCCGCCGGGTGCTCCCCGAAGAGGCCAACCGGGTGCAGGAATTGGGCGAACTGGCGCTCGAAATGCCGCAGGAAACCGATCGCCATTATCCGCAAGGCTCGATGGCGGCGCATATCCTCGGCTATGTCGCCGCCGACGGCCATGGCCGCGTGGGGATGGAGCAGGTGCTCGACGAGCGCCTTCTCGACCCGTCGCGCCGCGGCGCGCCGATGGCGCTGAGCATCGATGTGCGCGTCCAGGGCGCCCTCGAGGACGAATTGCGCCGCGGCATGAAGCTGGTCGATGCCAAGGGTGCGGCCGGCATCGTGCTCGACGTGGACAGCGGCGAGGTGATGGCGCTGGCCAGCCTCCCCGAATTCGATCCCAACAAGATCGACGCGGTCGGTCAGGATCGCATGTTTAACCGGGTGACCAACCAGGTCTACGAGCTGGGCTCGACCTTCAAGCCGCTGACCGTGGCGGCCGCCATCGACGCAGGCATCGTTCGCGATTTTGCCGCACGTTGGGATGCCTCGCCCGTGACGATGGGCCGCTACACGATCCGGGACAGCCATTTCCTTGGGTCGACGCTCAACGTCCCCGAAACGCTGATCCATTCGTCGAACACCGTCAGCGCGCGGATCGCCGACGAGCTCGGGCCGAAGCGGATGCGTCAGGCCATGATCGATCTCGGGATGAACGCGCGGCCCCCTATCGAACTTCCTGCCAAGGGTTTTCCGATCTGGCCGGGCGACAACTGGCCGCGCCTGCGCAATATGAACGTCGGTTTCGGGCACGGCATAGCGGTGACCCCGCTGCATCTCGCTTCCGCCTATGCGGCGATGGTCAACGGCGGAATCATGCGCCCGGCCACGCTGCACAAGCTGGGCGCGGGCGACGTGCCGCAGGGGCGCCGGGTGTTCAAGGCCAGCACCAGCGCCCGGATGCGCCAGCTGATGCGGATGATCTCGATCTTCGGGACGGGGCGCAACGCCGATGCGCCGGGCTTTCGCGTCGGCGGCAAGACCGGCTCGGCCGAGAAGCCCGGCGCGGGCGGCTATCAGCGCACCTCGCTGATCTCGACCTTCGCCGCCGCCTTCCCGATGGACAAGCCGCGCTTCGTGGTGGTCACCATGCTCGACGAACCGCGCGGCACCGTGGCGAGCAGTTTCCAGCGCACTGCCGCCTGGAACGCCGCCCCGATCGTCGGGCGTCTCGTACCCCGCATCGGCCCGATGCTCGGCGTGCTCCCCGACGAAACGCGCGATGTCGATATTTCCGATCTCCGCCCCCTGATCCCGGCGTCGGACCGGTGAAGCTAGCCAGACTCTGCGCAGCCGCCGGGCTAGATTGCGGTCATGACGCCACCCGCGACGTCGTGGCGGCAGACGCTACCGTCACCGGTTTCGCGATCGATCACCGCAAGGTTGCGCCGGGCACCGTCTTCGGCGCCTTCGAGGGCGCGCGGGTCAATGGCGAGCACTTCATCGCCGACGCGGTCAAGGCAGGTGCGGTGGCGGTGGTTGCGCGGCCCGAGGCGAAGGTGGCGGGGGCGCAGCATATCACCAGCGCCGAGCCCCGGCGGACCTTCGCGCAGCTGGCGGCGCGCTTCTTCGTCCCGGTTCCCGAACACATCGTTGCTGTCACGGGGACCAACGGCAAGACCTCGACCGTCGAGATGACCCGCCAGATCTGGCGGATGGCGGGCGAACGTGCGGCGAGCATCGGCACCCTGGGCGTCACCACCCCCGACGAGAGCGTTTCGACGGGCTTGACCACCCCCGACATCGTCACCTTCCTGAGCAATATGAGCGGGCTGGCGCGCGAAGGCGTGACCCATGTCGCCTATGAGGCTTCGAGCCACGGGCTTTCGCAGTTCCGCAACGAGGGCGTGCCGGTCGAGGCGGTGGCCTTCACCAATTTCAGCCGCGACCATCTCGATTACCATGCCGACATGGACGAGTATTTCGCCGCCAAGATGCGCTTGTTCGACGAAGTCGCCAGCGACGATGCGCGTGCCGTGGTCTGGGTCGGTTCGGGCGAGAGCGAATGGACGCAGCGCGCGCTCGACCATGCGCAGCGGCGCGGGCTTGCGCTCATGACCTTAGGCGAGGCGGGCGCCGATATCCGGCTTCTCGACCGCAGCGCCAGCCAGCTCGGCCAGTCGCTCACCATCGAGCACGGCGGGACCGCGCGCAGCATCACCCTGCCGCTGATCGGGGCCTATCAGGTCGCCAACGCTCTCACCGCCGCCGGCCTCGCGCTGGCGAGCGGGATCGACCCGGCGCTGGTCTGGGACGCGGTGGCGCGGCTCCAGCCGGTGCGGGGTCGGCTCGAACGCGCGGTCATCACGCCGCAGGGCGCGCCGGTCTATGTCGATTATGCGCACACCCCCGACGCCATCGAAGCGGCGATCGTGGCGCTGCGCCCGCATGTGAAGGGCCGGCTGATCACCGTGTTCGGCGCGGGCGGGGATCGCGACCATGGCAAGCGCGGGCCGATGGGCGAAGTCGCATCGCGGGCTTCGGATGTGGTTATCGTGACCGACGACAATCCGCGCGGCGAGGAAGCCGGGGAAATCCGCCGGCAGGTCATGGCGGGAACCGGCGCCAACGCGCACGAGGTCGCCGGACGCCGCGCCGCCATCGCCGAAGCAGTAGCCATGGCGGGGCGCGACGACATCGTCCTGATCGCGGGCAAGGGACACGAACGCGGCCAGATCGTGGGATCGGGCGAGAACGAGAGAGTGCTGCCCTTCGACGATGTCGAAGTGGCCCGCGAATGCGCGGCGGCGGCGAACGACGGCAATTGGGGTAACGATACATGAGCGCAGCGCTGATCCGCCATCCGGCCATGAAGGCCTGGCCGATTTTTCCCTCCGACCAGCTGCCGCTGGCGCTGTGGGACGCCGCCGCGATCGCCGAGGCGACCGGCGGCGCGGCGAGCGGCGAGTTCCAGGTCTCGGGGGTCGAGACCGATTCGCGCGATGTCCGCAACGGCGATCTCTTCGTCGCGCTCAAGGGCGAGGCCATGGACGGGCACCGCTTTCTCGATGCGGCGTTCGCAAATGGCGCGAGCGCAGCACTGGTCGACCGCCCGGTGGCCTATCCGCATATTCTAGTGGAGGACACGACCGCCGCCCTCCACGCGCTGGCCGCCGCTGCGCGCAATCGCGGCGAGACGACGATCGTCGGGGTAACCGGCTCGGTCGGCAAGACCGGGGTCAAAGAAGCGATTTTCGCCGCGCTCGAACGTTCGAGCCGGGGGCAGGCG
Source organism: uncultured Erythrobacter sp. (assembly GCA_963975275.1). Lineage (GTDB taxonomy): Bacteria > Pseudomonadota > Alphaproteobacteria > Sphingomonadales > Sphingomonadaceae > Qipengyuania. The sequence goes on from CAXBFN010000005.1 coordinate 228,570, forward strand.
CATCGTTCGATCCGCAGCTACAACAACCATGTCGGCGTGCCGCTCAGCCTCGCACGCATGCCGGCGCGCAGCCGGTTCGGCGTGTTCGAAATGGGAATGAACCACGCCGGTGAAATCGCCACTCTTACGGGCCACGTTCGCCCGCATGTCGCCGTGATCACCACGATCGCGCCCGCGCATATCGAGAACCTCGGCAGCGAAGAGGCGATCGCGGATGCCAAGGCGGAGATCTTCGCCGGGCTCGAGCCGGGTGGCGTCGCGGTCATCCCGGCCGACAGTGCGCATTTCGACCGGTTGCGCGCACATGCCGAGAACGCCGGGGCGCGGATCGTTTCGTTCGGGCGTGCGCGGCATGCAACCATGCGGTTGCTCGACGCGATCCCCAGCGCCAATGGCGGCTCGCTGGTCACCTGCGAGTATCCCGAAGGACGGATGTGCTTCACCGTCGCCGAGCCGGGCGAGCATTGGATAGCCAATGCGCTCGCGGTGATGGCAGCGGTGCTGGCCTGCGGGGCCGACATGGCCGCCGCCGGGCTGGCGCTCGCCGAGATGGGCGGACTGAAGGGTCGCGGCGCCCGCCATCAGGTCGCGGCCCCGGGAGGCAAGGCGCTGCTGATCGACGAAAGCTACAACGCCAACCCCGCAAGCATGCGCGCGACGCTGGCGCAATTGGGCGCCACGCCCGCCGGTCGCCGGATCGCTGTGCTCGGCGCGATGAAGGAATTGGGGGATTTCGGGCCCGCCTTCCACGCCCAGCTCGCCGAACCGCTGATCGCCGCCGGGGTCGATCATGCCATTCTGGTGGGTGACGAGATGAGCCCGCTGGCGCGCGAATTGGGGAAAGGTGCCGCGCTTCCGCTTGGCTTTGCAGGCAGTTTCACCCATTGCGGCAGCGCTGCAGACGCGATCGGGGCGCTGGAGGACTTCGCAATCGTCGCTGGCGATGCGATCCTCGTCAAAGGGTCCAACTCGATCGGGCTCGGCAAACTCGTGGAACACCTCACGCGCCGGGAAGGCTGAATGCTCTATCTTCTGGCCCAATGGTTTGAATTCGAAGGAATTTTCAACCTCGTACGCTACCAGACGGCGCGTGCGGGCGCGACCCTGCTGACCGCGCTGCTGATCGGTCTGGTGATCGGTCCGCGCTTCATCGCCATGCTCCGCGTGCGCCAGGGCAAGGGGCAGCCGATCCGCGAGGACGGTCCGCAGACCCATCTCGCCAAGCGCGGCACGCCGACCATGGGCGGGCTGATGATTCTCGTCTCGCTGTTCCTCTCGCTGATGCTGTGGATGGACCTGTCCAACCCGTTCATCTGGGCGTGTCTTGCGGTCACCGCCGGTTTCGGACTGATCGGTTTTCTCGACGATTACGACAAGGTCTCCAAGTCGAGCCACAAGGGCGTCTCCGGCAAGACGCGGCTGTTGCTGGAATTCCTGGTCGCCGGGATCGCCAGCTGGATCGTGGTCGGGCAGATCAACACCTTCCTCTACATTCCCTTCTTCAACAATCTCGGCGTCGAGCTGGGCTATTTCTACTACGTCTTCGCCGCTTTCGTGATCGTCGGCGCGGGCAATGCGGTGAACCTCACCGACGGGCTCGACGGGCTCGCGACCATGCCGGTGATCATTGCCGCCGGCACTTTTGCGCTGATCGCCTATCTCGTCGGCCGGGTGGATTACTCCGAATATCTCGGCATTCCGCATGTCGCGGGCGCGGGCGAGCTGGCGATCTTCTGCGCTGCGATCATCGGGGCCGGACTCGCCTTCCTGTGGTTCAACGCTCCCCCCGCGGCGGTCTTCATGGGCGACACCGGCAGCTTGGCACTGGGCGGTGCGCTCGGCGCGATCGCGGTGGCGACGCATCACGAGATCGTGCTCGGCGTGGTCGGCGGGCTGTTCGTGTTCGAGGCGCTGTCGGTCATCATCCAGGTGGTGTGGTTCAAGCGCACCGGCAAGCGGGTGTTCCGCATGGCGCCGATCCACCATCATTTCGAGCAATTGGGCTGGAGCGAAAGCAAGGTGGTGATCCGCTTCTGGATCGTGGCGATCGTGCTCGCCATCCTGGGGCTGGCCACGCTGAAGCTGCGATGAGTGGAATGATTTGCAATCATTCTACCCATCGCATCCCCGCGCAGGCGGGGATCCCGGTCGGCACGCGCTGGTCCTGGCCGCCTGAGACCCCCGCCAGCACGGGGTATCGGTCGTGATCGTCAGCCCCGCCTGGAAAGATAAGAGATACGCGGTGCTAGGCCTCGCCCGCTCGGGCAGGGCTACGGTAGAGGCGCTGCTGGCGGGCGGCGCCGATGTGCTCGCCTGGGACACGCGGCCCGAAGCGCGCGAACCCTTCGCGGGACGCGCGGCGCTCGCCGATCCGCTCGAGGCGGACCTGACCGGCTACGAAGGCGTGGTCGTCAGCCCCGGCGTCCCGCTCAACACGCATCCCATCGCGGGCCATGCGGCGAAATTCGGCGTGCCCGTGATCGGGGACATCGAACTTTTCGCGCAGGCGCGCGCGCATCTGCCGCCGCACAAGGTGGTCGGGATCACCGGCACCAATGGCAAGAGCACCACCACCGCGCTGGTCCACCATATCCTCAAAACCGCGGGCGTGCCGACCAGCATGGGCGGCAATATCGGCTTGCCGATCCTCGAGCAGGATCCGCTTGCCCCCAATGACAATGGCGTCGGGGTCTATGTGCTGGAGCTGTCGAGTTACCAGATCGATTTGACGTTCAGCCTCGACTGCGATGTGGCGGTGTTGCTCAATGTGACGCCCGATCACCTCGATCGGTATGACAGCTTCGAGGCTTATGCGGCGAGCAAGGCGCGGCTGTTCGAGATGCAATCCGAACAAAGTTACGCAGTCTGTCGGGCGCAAGACTGGTGGCATGGCCAGAGCGTGGGCGAGAGAGCGGGCGGAAAATTCCTCGAAGTGTTCGATGACGTTTTTCATCAAGGGCAAAGTGCACCGAACGCCATTGGCATTTCCGAGCAGGCTCGATGGAAGGCCCTTCAAGGCCCGCATAATCTGGCAAACGCTCAAGCCGCGATCTCAGTAGGCTTTATCCTCGATTTAAGCGCAGACCAAATTCTTGGAGGACTGCAAACCTACACCGGCCTCCCGCATCGCATGGAACGGGTCGGTGAGGTTGCCGAGGTGGCCTACATCAACGACAGCAAGGGCACCAACACCGCCGCCACCGCGCCCGCGCTTGCGGCCTTTGACAACGTCCACTGGATCGTCGGCGGGCTCGCCAAGGAGCCCGGCCTTGGCGAATGCGAGGCGCAACTCGGCCATGTGAAGGCTGCCTACACCATCGGCACCGCCGGGCCGCAATTCGCCACCCTTCTCGAACCCCGCGTGCCCGTAACCCGCAGCGAGACGCTGGCTCGCGCGGTCCGCGATGCCGCTGCCGCCGCCCAGCCGGGCGACACGGTCCTGCTCAGCCCGGCCTGCGCCAGTTTCGACCAGTTCGCCGATTTCGAGGCGCGTGGTGAGGCCTTCCGCGCCGCGGTTCGGGAGCTCGCGGCATGAACCACCAGCAGCCCTTCGTTCCCGGCGCTGGCCGGCGCGCGCCGCGGCTGGCGCAGCAGAAGCTCTCGCGCTGGTCGGAATTGAAAATCTGGTGGCGCGAGATCGACCGCGTGCTGCTCGGCCTCGTGCTGGCGCTCATGGCTTTCGGCGCGGTGGCGGTGGCTGCCGCTTCGCCAGCGACCGCAGACCGGCTTTCGACCACCGTCGCCACGCTCGATCCGCTCTATTTCTTCTATCGCCATCTGATCTGGCAGCTGCTCGGGATTGCGGTGCTGCTGGCCGTCTCGATGTTCGATCGCGGCAGCGCTCGCCGCTTCGGTCTGGTACTCGCCGCTTTTATGCTCGGCGCGCTGTTCCTCGTTCCGCTGATCGGCGCCGAGGTGAACGGGGCACGGCGCTGGCTGGAGTTCGGGATGCGCTTCCAGCCCAGCGAATTCCTCAAGCCCGGCTTCGTCATCGCCACGGCCTGGGTGCTGTCGTGGCGGATGCGCGATCCCAACCTCCCGGTGATGGCGCTGACGTTTATCGGCCTGGGCGTCATTGCCTTGCTGATGATGCTGCAGCCCAATCTGGGCGACACCATGCTGTTCGTCGGCGTCTGGTTCGTGATGGTCCTGCTCGCGGGGGTTCCGGTGCAGCGGATGGGCGCGCTGGCGGGGATCGGGATTGCGGCGCTCACCGCGACCTATTTCCTCTATGACAATGCGCGTCACCGGATCGACTCCTTCTTCGGTGGCGGCACCGCCTACGACCAGGTCGATCTGGCCGAACGCACGCTGCTGGCGGGTGGCTGGACGGGCAGCGGCTACGGCCTGGGCATCCGCAAGATGAACCTGCCCGAGGCGCATACCGACTATATCTTCTCCGTGATCGGGGAAGAATTCGGACTGATCGTTTGCGGGCTGGTCGCAATCACCTATCTCGCCATCGTGGCCCGTGTCCTGATGAAGCTTGTCGACGAAGACGATCTGTTCGCCCTGCTGGCGGGCTCGGGCCTCGTCACGCTGCTCGGCGGGCAGGCCTTCATCAACATGCTGGTCAATCTCCAGCTGTTCCCATCCAAGGGGATGACGCTGCCGCTGGTGAGCTATGGCGGCTCCTCCACGATCGCCATTTGCCTCACGGTCGGGCTGCTGCTCGCCATCACCCGGCGCAATCCATTCCTCAAGCGCAAGACGCGAGGGCTGGCCGATGTGCTGGGTCTTGCCGAGCGGCGCGAACCCAAACCCGTCGACAGCATCCGACGCGAGATCCATCCATGACCGGCTCCAACCGCCATTTCGTCCTCGCTGCGGGCGGGACCGGGGGGCATCTGCTCCCCGCCTTCGCGCTCGCCACCGAACTCGAACGCCGCGGCCATCATGTCGCGCTGATCACCGATGCGCGCGGCGAGCAGATCCCCGGGCGCCCCGATTTCCTCACCACCCATGTCCTGCCAGCCGGGCGCTTCGGCAAGAACCCGCTCAAATGGTTCGCCGGCCTTCGTGCGGTGCTTCAGGGGCGCAAGATGGCGCTGCGGCTCTACGAGAGCTTCGCTCCCAGTGCGGTGGTCGGGTTCGGCGGCTATCCCTCGCTGCCCGCGCTGCTGGCCTCGTCCTCTACGGGCATTCCCAGTGTGTTGCACGAGCAGAATGCGGTGCTCGGCCGGGTCAATCGTCTGCTCGCGGGCCGGGTCCAGGCGATCGCCACCGCCTATCCCGAGATCGAGCGGCTGAAGCCCAAGCACCGTGCCAAGGTCGCGCTCGTCGGCAATCCGGTGCGCGCGCAGGTGCTCAGCTTGCGCGACGAGGAGTTTCCGCCGCTGGGCGAAGAAGGCCTGCTGCGCGTGCTGGTCACCGGCGGCAGCCAGGGCGCACGGGTGCTGTCCGAGGTAGTGCCCGATGGTCTTGCCATGCTTCCCCCCGCAGTTCGCCAACGACTGCAGGTCACCCAGCAATGCCGCGCGGAGGATCTCGATACGGTGCGCGAGCGCTATCGCACGCACGACATTCCGGCCGAGCTGGGCACCTATTTCGAGGACATGGCGAGCCGGCTGGGCGACGCGCATCTGTTCATCGGCCGCGCCGGCGCCTCGACCATCGCCGAACTCACCGCGGTCGGGCGTCCCGCGATTCTGGTGCCGCTGCCGATCGCGACCGACGACCACCAGGCCGCCAACACCCGCGAAATGACCAAGGCCGGCGGTGCGCGGATGATCCGGCAGGAGCGTTTCGCCGCCAAGGAACTGGCCAAGCAGATCATGGCGCTGGCGGAGAACCCCGAGGGTCTCGCCAAGGCTGCGCATGCCGCCTGGAATTGCGGGCGGCCCGATGCGGTGAAGGATCTGGCCGATCTGGTCGAGGGCTTCGGCGGGGCCGACATGATGGATGTCATCCGCGTCGGCGCCAACAACGCGCGCGGCGCCTCGCAGGGCGTTCCCGCCGGGCAGGGTGCGGCACGGGAGCACGGCGAATGAAGGGCGTCCCCACCGAGATCGGCACGATCCATTTCATCGGCATCGGCGGCATCGGCATGTCGGGCATCGCCGAGGTCATGGATAACCTGGGCTACAAGGTTCAAGGGTCCGACCTCAAGGAAAGCCCCACGATCGAACGGCTGCGCCGCCGCGGGATGACGGTGGCGATCGGCCATGCGCCCGAGAACGTCGAGGGGGTCTCGGTCGTGGTGACCTCCACCGCGGTCAAGCGGACCAATCCGGAAGTCGAATACGCGCTGGAAAACCGCATCCCCGTGGTCCGCCGCGCCGAGATGCTCGCCGAGCTGATGCGGCTCAAATCCACGATCGCGGTGGCGGGCACTCACGGCAAGACCACCACCACCAGCATGATCGCCGCGCTGCTCGACAGCGGCGGGGTGGATCCCACCGTTATCAACGGCGGGATCATCGAGCAATATGGCTCCAACGCGCGGCTGGGCGACAGCGACTGGATGGTGGTCGAGGCCGACGAGAGCGACGGCAGTTTCCTACGGCTCGACGGGACCATCGCGGTGGTCACCAATATCGATCCCGAGCATCTCGATCATTATGGCGACTTCGACGGGGTCAAGGACGCCTTCGTCGAATTCATTCACAACGTACCCTTCTACGGTGCCGCGATCCTGTGCATCGATCACCCCGAGGTCCAGGCGGTGATCGGCAAGGTCCGCGACCGCCGGGTGATCACCTACGGTTTCTCGCTCCAGGCCGACATCTGCGGCGTCAACGTGCGCCCCGATGCGGGCGGAAATTGCTTCGACGTGATCGTCCGCCAGCGCGGTGAGGAAGATCGCCGGATCGAGGGCGTCCGTCTCCCGATGCCCGGGCGGCACAACGTCCAGAACGCGCTCGCCGCGATCGCAGTGGCGATCGAGATGGGCTGTTCCGACGAAGTGATCTGCGCCGGCTTCGCCAATTTCGGCGGTGTGCGGCGGCGCTTCACCAAGGTTGGCGAGGTTGCCGGAGCGGTGATCATCGACGATTACGCGCATCACCCGGTCGAGATCCGCGCGGTTCTCAGCGCGGCGCGCGAGGCCGCGACGGGGCGCGTGATCGCCGTGATGCAGCCGCATCGCTATACGCGTCTCAACGATCTAATGGACGATTTCCAGAGCTGCTTCAACGAGGCCGACGAGGTGCTGGTCGCCCCGGTCTACGAGGCGGGCGAGGAGCCGATCGAAGGCGTTTCCGCGGAATCTCTGGTCGCAGGCCTCAAATCACGCGGGCATCGCTCCGCCGCGACGATTGCCGACGAGGACGAGCTGGCGCAGCTGCTCGCGGAGCATGTCGGCGAAGGCGATCTCGTCGTCTGCCTCGGCGCGGGCGACATCACCCGCTGGGCCGCCGGTCTTGCCGATGCGATCGCCGCCGTGCGAGACACGCGATGAGCGACCAGGCCGACGATGTGTGGAATTCCGACAGCGGCTCGGCGCCGGGCGGCGAGACCGAGAGCGGCGTCGATGCACCGATCTCGATGCAGGGATTGCGCGGAAAGCTGACGCCCGATGCGCCGCTGGCGAAGCTGGTCTGGTTCAAGGCCGGTGGGAAGGCGGACTGGCTGTTCGAGCCCGAGGATGCCGATGAGCTGCGCATCTTCCTTGAACGGCTCGAGGGCAGCCTGCCGGTAATGGCGCTGGGGCTGGGCTCCAACCTCATCATCCGCGATGGCGGGGTCCCCGGCGTGGTGGTCAAGCTGGGAAAGCCGTTCGCGAAGGTCGAGGTGAAGGACGATCATGTGCTCGCCTGCGGTGCGGGCGCGCATGGCATCCTCGTCGCCAGCACCGCGCGCGACGCGGGCGTGGCGGGGCTCGAATTCCTGCGCGGTATCCCCGGAACGGTCGGCGGTTTCGTGCGGATGAACGGCGGCGCCTATGGCCGCGAGGTCGCCGACGTCCTGATCGACTGCGATGTGGTGATGTCCGATGGCCGAAGCCACACTCTGCCGGCAGCGGATCTGCAATATTCCTATCGCCACTCGGTGCTGCCTCTGGGCACGGTGGTGACCGGCGCGCGGTTTCAGGGCGAAGCTGGCGTTCCCGAGGCGATCGGCGCCGAGATGGACCGCATCGCGCAGGCGCGCGAGCAAGCGCAGCCGATCCGCTCCAAGACCGGCGGCTCGACCTTCAAAAATCCGCCCGGACACAAGGCCTGGGAGCTGGTCGACGCCGCGGGATGCCGCGGGCTGACGATGGGCGGCGCGCAGGTGAGCGAAAAGCACACCAATTTCCTGATCAACACCGGCGCTGCGACCAGCGCCGATATCGAAGGACTGGGCGAGGAAGTGAAGCGCCGCGTCTACGAACACTCCGGAGTCGAGCTCGAGTGGGAAATCCAGCGGGTCGGCCGGCCATGAGCGTGTTCTGTAATCCATCTCCGTTCGCCTCGAGCGAAGTCGAGAGGCCGCGCGCAGGTGTCTCGACTTCGCTCGACACGAACGGGACCCCTACCAATTCGCTCGACACGAACGGGCTCAATCTAAACGCGAGCGCAGCAGCATGACTCTCCCCAAACTTCACGTCGCCGTGCTGATGGGCGGCTGGGCTAATGAGCGCGAAGTCTCGCTGATGTCGGGCGAGGGCGTCGCCAAATCGCTCGAACAGGGCGGCCACCGCGTCACCCGCATCGACATGGACCGCGATGTCGCCGCGCGCATTCACGAGGCCGCGCCCGATGTGGTGTTCAATGCGCTCCACGGCGTGCCCGGCGAAGACGGTACGGTGCAGGGCATGCTTGATCTGATGGGGGTTCCCTACACGCACTCCGGCCTCGCCACATCGGTAGTCGCGATCGACAAGCAGCTCACCAAGCTGGTGCTCGGTAGCCAGGGGATTCCCTTCCCCGGCGGGCGCATCGTCAGCACCGAGGAGATCCACCGCCAGGACCCGCTGCCGCGACCCTATGTGCTCAAACCCGTCAACGAGGGCTCCTCTGTCGGGGTCGCGATCGTCACCGACGAGGCCAATTACGGCAATCCGATCGATCCATCGGCTCCGGGGCCGTGGCAGCAGTTCGACCGTCTGCTTGCCGAACCCTTCATCCGGGGGCGCGAGCTGACGACTGCGGTGATCGACGCGCCCGACGGCCCGCGCGCGCTTATGGTCACCGAACTGGTGCCTAAGTCCGGTTTCTACGATTTCGCCGCCAAATACACCGACGGCATGACCGAGCACGTCTGCCCGGCGCAGATCCCCGAGCGTGTAGCCGAACTTTGCCGCGAATACGCCTCGAAGGCGCATGTCCTGCTGGGCTGCGAAGGCACCAGCCGGACCGATTTTCGCTGGGACGACGATCTGGGCGAGGACGGATTGTTCGTGCTCGAAACCAACACCCAGCCCGGCATGACCCCGCTCAGCCTGGTGCCCGAACAGGCGCGCCATGCGGGGATCGAATATGGCGAGCTGGTCGAAATGATCATCGGTGCGGCTCTTCGTAAGCATTCGGACAAACGGGCCCGGAACCAGGCGAGCAAGGCGGCCCGCGATGGCTAAGGTCACCCGCTCGGCCACCGGGGTGCGGCGTTCGGCCGCCACCCGCAACCGCCAGCAGAAGACCCGCGCGGCGCGCAAACACACCGTCACGCTATTCGACCGCGTGATGGCGCTGCTGCCCTTCACCGACGAGCAACTGCACAAGATATTCCTGTTCCTGATCATTTCCGCGGCGCTGGCCGCGGCATGGCTGGTCGCGAGCCTCGCCGGCGTCCCGCAGATGGCGCAGGCGCGGATGGCGGTCGCCGCTTCGGATGCCGGCTTCGAGGTGCGCAAGGTCAAGGTCACCGGCGTCGAGCGGATGAACGAGCTCAAGGTCTACGAACGCGCGCTCGCCGAGCGTGACCGGCCGATGCCGCTGGTCGATCTGCAGGCGGTCCGCGCCCGGCTGCTCGACCTGTCCTGGGTGCAGGACGCCCGCGTCTCGCGCCAGCTGCCCGACACGCTGATCGTCGACATCGTCGAGCGCGAGGAACATGCGGTGCTCAAGAAGCCGGGCCGGCTGATGCTGGTCGATGCGCAGGGGCACGAGCTCGAACCGATCTCGGAGGCGAACGCGAAGGACAAGCTGATGATCGGCGGACCGGGGGCGCAGATGCAGGTCGCCGCGCTCGACGATCTGTTGGGCGCCGCACCGGCGCTCAAATCGAAGGTGGCGGAGGCCGAATGGGTCGGCAACCGCCGCTGGAACCTGACCTTTAAGACCGGGCAGGTGCTGGCGCTGCCCGAGGAGAAGGCCCCTGCGGCGCTGGTTCGCTTCGCCACGCTCGATGGCCGCCATCGCCTGCTCGGCGGGCGGGCGACCGCAATCGACATGCGCGTGGCCGACCAGGCCTATTTCCGCTGCAGCGACGGTCCGTGCAATCTCGGGCAGCTGGTCAAGGTCGAGGAGTGATGGCGGGCCCGCGCATCATCCGCGCCTTTGCCGCGGTCAACATCGGTTCGTTCCGCGTCTCGGCCATGATCATGGGGGAAGACGAGAACGGCGCGATGGTGGTGCTGGGCTCCAGCCACCGCAAGAGCGAAGGCGTCAAGCGCGGCTACGTCACCGAAATGCGCGCCGCCAGCCATTCGATCCGCCAGGCGGTCGAGAAGGCCGAGCAGAACGCGGGCACCAATGTCTCCAGCGTCTGGATCGGCTGCGCCGGGGCGGGGCTCTACAGCCGCATCGCCAGCGTCGAGATCGCCATCGGCGGACGGCGGATCGAAGACGACGATATCGAGCACCTGCTCTACGCCGCGCGCGATCACATCCAGCCCGACGGCCGGATGGTCCTCCACGCCCAGCCGGCGCATTACACGCTCGACGGCGCGCATGGCATCGCCAACCCGCAGGGTCTGCATGCCGAGGCGCTGGGGGTCGATATCCACGTCACGCTGGCCGAGGGCGCGCCGGTCAAGAATCTGATCGAGGCGGTGCAGATGGCGCATCTCGAGGTCGAGGCGGTGGTGGCGAGCCCGCTCGCCAGCGCCTATGCCTGCCTCAGCCCCGAGGAACGCGATCTGGGGGTCGCGCTGATCGAGATCGGCGCCGAGGTCACCAATGTCTCGGTCCACGCCGCCGGGATGTTGCTGGGCCTGTGCTCGATCCCGCTCGGCTCGAACGACATCACCGATGCGCTTGCGTCCAGCTTCGGGATTCGCCGCGGCCAGGCCGAGCGGCTCAAATGCGTTTCGGGTTCGGCGATGAGCAGCCCGACCGACCACCGCGAGATGGTCCCGGTCAACGCGCCCGGCGACGATGGACCCGACGGACGGCTGGCGCGCGGCGCCGACGAGCACAACCGCATCCCGCGCGCCGAATTGGTCGCGGTGGTGACCGAGCGGCTCTCCAGCCTCACCGGCGAGATCCACAAGGCGCTCAAATCGATGGGCTTTACCGGCGCGCGCAGCGGACAGGTGGTGCTGACCGGCGGCGGGGCCGAATTGCACGGCATCGCCGAGTTCATGCAGGCGGCGCTGGGGCGCCCGGTGCGGATCGGCAAGCCGCCGCGGCTGCAAGGTCTCCCGGAAGCGCATGCCACCCCCGGTTTCGCGACGCTGGCGGGGCTGTGTCTCTACGCCGCCGACGACCCGGTCGACATCCGGTCGGTGGGCCCGAGCTATCAGCCCACCAAGCGCTATCGCGGGATGGGTCTGGTCAATCGCGTGTTCCAGGCGGTCCGCGAGTATTTCTGAGCCTGCTGTTACGGCCATCCACCCCGCACGAGCCTTGTGGAAAAGCCGATTAAAGCTTTGCATGGTCGAATCAAACTGTGCCAAACTGTAACGAACCATTCTCAAATATCTGATTTCCCCGGAGCCAACCTCGATGAGCATCAATATCGGACCCGCATCTTCCGACGACCTGCGGCCGCGGATCACCGTGGTCGGAGTCGGCGGGGCGGGCGGCAATGCGATCGCCAACATGATGCAGGCCCAGATCGAGGGCGTCGATTTCATCGTCGCCAACACCGATGCCCAGGCGCTCAGCACCGCTTCGGCGGAAAAGCGCATCCAGCTCGGCCCGGACATCACCGGCGGTCTGGGTGCCGGTGCGCGGCCCGAAGTGGGCAAGGCCGCGGCAGAGGAAACCGTCGAGGAAATCGAGCACGCGCTCGAAGGCGTGAACATGTGCTTCATCGCCGCGGGCATGGGCGGGGGCACCGGTACCGGCGCCGCGCCGGTCATCGCGGAAGCCGCGCGCAAGAAGGGCGTGCTCACCATCGGGGTGGTGACCAAGCCGTTCCTGTTCGAAGGCACGCGCCGGATGCGCGCCGCCGAAGCGGGCATCGAGGAGCTGCAGAAGCACGTCGATACGCTGATCGTCATCCCCAACCAGAACCTGTTCCTGGTCGCCAAGGCCGATACCACCTTCAAGCAGGCCTTCGAACTGGCAGACGAGGTCCTCCAGCAGGGCGTCCGCTCGATCACCGATCTGATGGTCATGCCGGGCCTCATCAATCTCGACTTCGCCGACGTGCGTTCGGTGATGAGCGAGATGGGCAAGGCGATGATGGGCACGGGCGAGGGCGAGGGCGAGAACCGCGCGCTCGAAGCCGCCGAACGCGCCATCGCCAATCCGCTGCTCGACGGCGTCTCGATGGCCGGGGCCAAGGGCGTCATCATCTCGATCATCGGCGGCGAGGACATGAAGCTGCTCGAGGTCGACGAGGCGGCGAACCACATTCGCGAACTGGTCGACGAGGATGCCAACATCATCTGGGGTTCGGCCTTCAATCCCGATCTCGATGGCAAGATCCGCGTCTCGGTGGTCGCCACCGGGATCGATCAGCACGCGCAGACTTCGGCGCCCTCGCGTTCGGAAAACCGTCCCTTCTCGATGGGCGAATCGCGCGCTCCGCAGCGCCCCGCGCTCGACCTACCGCGCCGCGCCGAGGAGAGCGAACCCTTCGAACTCAGCGAAGGACTCTCGACCGAGTCCGGCTCCTACGACGACAGCGCCGCCAGAGGCCCCAGTGAACCCGATTACGGCGACGACGAGCCGATGGAGCTGACCGAAGCCGAATATGCCGGCCCGGGAAATACCAGTGACGGTGTCACTGCAGGCGCCAGGAGCGCAGGGGGCGGCATGAGCTTCGGCGTCTCCTATCCCGATGCGGATGAGGATGATGTCGAGGATGTCGACGACATCGTCGATCCGCTGGCCGGTCTGCGCAACGATCGCGACGATGAATTCGACGATTTCGACGATGTCGAATCCGACAATTCCATCCCGCAGCAGTCGGTCGAAAACAGAGCGCAAGCCTCCTCCGCGCCGGCCAGCCGCGACGACCGCCGCCCCGCAGGCGAACGGTCTGGTGGCTTCGCGAACGGCGGCTCGCAGGACGAACTCGAACTCGATGCCGATCAGATGGAACCTGCCGACAGTCCGCTGGCTTCCAAGCCCACGCGGCGGCGCATGCCCGGCTCTGGCGATGCCGAAGCGGCTCCGACGCCGGCACCCCGCGGCGGCGCTCCCGCCGCCGGTGGCGCCGCCTCCGGCAGCACCCTGTTCGAGCGTATGGCCAACCTCTCACGAGGCTCCAGCCCGCGCGTTCAGGAAGAGGACGACGAGGACGACGACGGCGGTTCGGCACTCAACATTCCGCGGTTCCTCGGTCGCCAGAACAACCAGTAAGGCTCGCTGGGGGGGCGTCAGTCAGTCTCGATCCGGATCGGTCGGGGCTCAACAGGGCATCATGGCACCGCGCCGGACGCGGCAGTGACGGAGCGCATTTCTTGCAATCGCTTGCTCGACTTTCCCTGAGCCTCTCCTTGAGCGGGCTCGTGCTCGCCGGACTGCCCCAGGCGGTTGCAGCGCAGAACGCAATCGTCCAGCCGTTGCCTCCGCCCGAGGCGGAGGATCTCAACGAAGCGCTGCGGCGCCTGTCTCGGAGCCCATCCGACCTCGATGCCCTGCTCGAAGCGGGGGAAGCCTCGGTCGCGCTCGGCGACAGTGACGCGGCGATGGGTTTTTACGTCCGGGCGCAGGATATCTCGCCTGGAAATGCGCGCATGAAGGCGGGCCTGGGCAGGGTCTTCCTCGCCGAGGGCCGTGCCATCGAGGCGTTGCGCTTCTTCGCCGAAGCGGAGGCCGCGGGCTATCCGCTGGTAGAGATGGCCGCGGATCGCGGGCTCGCTTTCGATCTCGTCGGCGACAATTTGAGGGCGCAGGAACTCTATCGGCTGGCCCTGGCGCGCAACGACGATCCCGCCACCAGCAGGCGGCTGGCGCTGAGCCTCGCGATCGCGGGGAAGAGGGCGGAGTTCGAGCGGGTCCTGTTGCCGCAATTGCAGGATGAGGATCGCGCCGGGTTTCGCACCCGCGCCTTCGGTCTCGCGATCCTGGGCGACGAGCGCGAGGCGATCTCGATCGCCGAGGCGCTGATGCCGGCCGATCTGGCGCTGCGGATGACGCCCTATCTGCGCTATATGGCGCGCCTGACCAAGGCGCAGCAGGCGGCGGCTGCCAATCTCGGCACCTTCCCCCGCGCCAGCGACATCGGTCGCGATATGCCCGCCATCGCGGGCTATGCGGACCAGGGAAGCGCGATTTCGCGGCAGGCCGACGCTTCGCTGACGCCCAGCGGCCCGGCGATGGGATCGAGCCGGTCAGCGCAGGCAGCCGCTGCTCCGGCGGCTGCGCCCAGCCAGGCGGACCGAACGGGACGTCGCGAGGCCGAACGCAGCGAGCGTCAGGCGCTGGCGGGGCTCGATCCGATATCCCGCGCACGGGCCAGATCGCAGCAGACCCGCGCGACCCCGGCGCCCACGGCTGCCCCCATGCCGACACCCGCTCCAGCGCCGGAGCCGGTCGAAGGCGCAGGACCCGTTCGGAACCCCACGCCGGTGCCGGCTCCGGCGCAGTTAGCGATCGCTTTGCCGACCGAGGCGGCGCCGATGGCTGCAGCGACCGCGCCTCTCCAAGGGCCGGCCATCGAACCCGAGGAGCGCATCGAAACTTTCGACCTGGCCCAGTCCACTGCCGGGACGGCAGAGCCAGCACCCGTGCTCGCAGCCGATGCCGGTCCGCTACCGAGCGGGAGTCTCGAGGATGTTTTTGCGGAGTTCGAGGCGATCCCGGCGGCGCCCCCCAGAGCCGTCCTCGGAGCGGTCGATGTCACCGCGATCCAGCCGCCGCGCGAACGGGCGGCTCCGCCACCTGCGCCCGAGCGCGCCGCTCCGCCCGTGGTCGAGCATCCCTCGCGCCACTGGGTGCAGGTTGCGACCGGGCGCGACCGCGATGCGCTCAAATTCGACTGGCGGCGCATCTCGCGCAACGCCCAGACTCTACTCGATGGCAAGGGGCCTTTCGTCACCCCCTGGGTCGAGGCCAATCGGCTGCTCGCCGGGCCTTACCCCAGCGCCGCAGAGGCACGCTCGGTGGTGGCCAAGCTCAAGGAACTGGAGATCGATTCCTTCACCTTTCAGAGCCCCCGCGGGCAGGAGATCGAGACGCTCGACTGAAGGGGGGGGCGGCTTGTGCACAGCGTTTGCACAAGCCAGAGCGGTTCTCCCCAGCACCGATGTCTCGCCCGATTGCCAAGCATCGTAGCCTTCCGGCAGTTACCATCCATGATCTGGACGGGACGCAAATTGTGAGAGCGGTCGAAAGCTACGAGGGCGACGAAGATTCTGCGCCGATCGAGATGCTTACCGCGCTGTTCGAAGCACGCGGCTGGCCCTGTGAGGCGACTCGCGACGAACTGAGCGGCGAAATCCAGGGCAGCTGGGCGACCTATCAGGTGAAGGGGATCTGGCGCGCGGAGGACAATGTCCTGCAGGTGCTGTGCCTGCCCGATGTCCGCGTCGCGAAGGAGCATCGTGCGGCGGCCAACGAACTGGCCACGCTGGTCAACGAGCAGCTCTGGCTCGGGCATTTCGACATCTGGTCCAACGGCGGTGTCCTGCTCTATCGCAACGGGACGCTGCTCGCTGACAACGGTATGCTCAGCCTCGCGCAGGCGCAGGCGCTGATCGAGATCGCGGTCGACGAATGCGATCGCTTCTATCCGGCGTTCCAGTTCGTGCTGTGGGGCGGCAAGAGCCCCCGCGACGCGCTGGAAGCTGCGATGGTGGATGCTGCCGGAGAAGCCTGACCGGCTTTGGAAAGTTATTCTTCTGCGGCGTGTTGCACCACCGGTTTTCCTTGAAAATCATCACCACAAAGCCGATATTGTCACCATGGAGCGGGGCGCGTCGTGCGCAGATGTCCGCACAGAGGAGTTGGATTGAAATGGCCGATTGGAACGACACTGAGCAGCGACGGACGGGCTTCAGCTCGGTTCCGCGCGCTGGCGACGCCGTTGCCCGGCGCGAAACCTTCGACGCGGGCCTGCGCTCGCACATGCTCTCGATCTACAATTACATGGCGTCGGGCGTGCTACTCACCGGCATCGTCGCGATGCTGACTGCGCGTTCGGGCTTTGCCTACACGCTGGCGCAGGGCGGGTTGCTGTTCTGGGTGGTCGCTTTGGCACCGCTCGGCTTCGTCCTCGCGATGAGCTTCGGCGCGAACAAGTTCTCGCGCGGGACGCTCCAGGCGATGTTCTGGGGCTTCGCGATCACGATGGGTCTTTCGCTCAGTTCGCTCCTGCTGGTCTACACCGGCGAGAGCATCGCGGCGACCTTCTTTGCGACCGCCGGCGCGTTCGCTGGTCTCAGCCTGTTCGGCTACACCACCAAGAAGGATCTTTCGGGCTTCGGCACCTTCCTGATCATGGGCGTTATCGGTCTGATCATCGCGTCGGTGATCAATATCTTCATGCAGTCGAGCATGCTCGAGCTGGCAATCAGCTTCCTCGGCGTGCTGATCTTCGCCGGTCTGACGGCCTATGACACGCAGCGGCTGAAGCGCGAGTACCAGCATCTGCGCGGGACCGAGTTTGCCGGCAAGGCGATCATCCTGGGCGCGCTGAGCCTCTACCTCGACTTCATCAACATGTTCCTGTTCCTGCTGCGCTTCATGGGCGTCAACCGCGAGTAAGCCCGCTCGCTCCGTCGCAGGATGGACTCAACTGATCGTGCCCGGGGCGCAATTTGCGGCCCGGGCATTTTCATATCTGGCGGGGACGGTTAAGACCCGCCGCTTAAGCCTGTATCAATCCGAGCGATCGTAGATTGCAGGCACAGAGAGTATTAAGCATGCCCGAATTGCATCAGGGAGGGTCGCAGCCCATGCGCCGCGCACGTATAGTTCACATTCGACTGGCCGCCGTGGCCGCCGCACTGGCCACTCTCGCCGCTTGCGCCACGCCTCCCCCTCCGCCGCCTCCACCGCCTCCGCCACCGCCGCCGCCGGTCGAAGTGATTCCGCCGCGGCCGCTGCCACCGGGCGGTGCCACACCGGTGATGACCATCCCGATGGTCGGCATGGATGGCGTCCGCCAGACGATCAACACCGGCCTGTCGACGGCGCAGGTCACCTGGAACCTGCGTTCGGCGCTCAACGTGGCGGCGCTCAATTGCATGACCACGGAGCATGGCGGGCTGCTCGCGAATTACACGTCGTTCCTCGATCGCTATGCCAGCAAGCTGTCGGCGACCAACCGCGCCCTCGCAAGCGAGTTTCGCGCCGAATATGGCCCTGCATTTCGCGATGTGCAGGATTCCTACATGACGCGGGTCTATAATTACTTCGCGTTGCCGCCGGCTCAGGATCGGTTCTGCGACACCGCGCTGGTGATCAGCGCCGAGGCGCTGTCGCCGGATGTGACCGATCTCGATGTCTTCGCAGCACAGGCTCTGCCGCGTATCGAGCGCGAGTTCGAAACCTTCTTCCGCGCCTATGAGCAATATCGCACTGATCTGGCGGCATGGGATGCCCGCTATGGTCCTCCCGCGCCCGAAGTGCGGACGACTTTCTACGGCAATGCCGATACCGCTACCGCCAGCACGACATCGATGGGCCAGTCGCCGGGTGAAGACACTCTGCCTCAGGGCCAAGGAGTAATCTTCGTGCCGGGAGCTGCCGCCGAGGAGCCGACCGAAATCGAGACCACCGCAGTTCCCGCGTCCGATGCCGTTCCGGCGCCCGCGCCGCTGCCGACGCAGGGTCCGATCATCCTTCCCGAAGAGACCTTGCAGTCGCCGGGATCGAATTACGGCCCCCGGCAGGACGGCGAGACCACGGGCAGCGAGTAGAGCCTCCCGTTTAAGGCTTTGCACGGGCGCGCGCATTCCGCTAAGGCGCGCGCTCGCTCCTTTCCGGGCCATCGTCCGGAAGCGGTAGCATCGACCTGGAACGGGGCCGTAGCTCAGTTGGGAGAGCGCGTCGTTCGCAATGACGAGGTCAGCGGTT
>CAXBFN010000006.1:0-234075 GCA_963975275.1 uncultured Erythrobacter sp.
GCGCGGTGAAATTGTGCCAGTCGTCCTCGATCTCGGGGCCGGTGGCGACCGAGAAGCCCAGATCGGCGAAGATCTCGGCGAGCTCGTCCATCACCTGGCTGACCGGGTGGACCGACCCCATCGGCGTCTCGGGAGCGGGCAGCGTCAGGTCGAGCACTTCGGTCGCCAGCCGGCGTTCCAGCTCCGCCTCCTCGAGCGCGGCCTTGCGCTCGTCGAGCGCCTCGGAAATGCGCGCGCGCATGCCCTGCAGCCGCGGCCCTTCGACCTGGCGCTCCTCGGGGCTCATCTTGCCCAGCGTCTTCATCAGCTGGTTGAGCCAGCCCTGCTTGCCCAGCGCCTCCACCCGGATCGCTTCGATCCCGGCGAGGTCGTGGGTGCTCTGGAGCCGCTCGAGCGTGTCGGCGATGGTCTGTTCGTGATCGCTGGTCATATGGTGGGGCTCGCTAGCCGAAAGCCGGACAAAGAAAAAGCGCCAACCCCGGGAGGGGCGGCGCTCTTTCTTTTCGCTTGTGCGAAGGATCAGGCGGGAAGCGCGCCCTTGGCCTGCTTGATGATCGCACCAAAAGCGGCGCTTTCATTCATGGCGAGGTCGGCCATCACCTTGCGGTCGAGTTCGATCCCGGCGAGCTTGGCGCCGTGCATGAACTGCGAATAGGTCAGGCCTTCGGCCCGGACCGCCGCGTTGATGCGCTGGATCCACAGGGCGCGGAAGTTGCGCTTCTTAACCTTGCGGTCGCGATAGGCGTATTGGCCGGCCTTTTCGACCGCCTGACGCGCAACGCGAATGGTGTTCTTGCGACGACCGCGATAGCCCTTGGCCTGGTCGAGGAGCCGCTTGTGCTTCTGGCGTGTGGTCACGCCGCGTTTGATGCGAGGCATATCTCTTTCTCCTTAAACCGAGGGCTCAACCGAGCCCGTAGGGGGCCCATTTCTTCACCGCGGCGTTGTCGGCCTTGGAGAGAACTTTGGTCCTGCGGTGCTGGCGGATATACTTCGCATTGTGGCTGATCAGCCGGTGGCGCTTGCCGGCGACGCCGTGCTTGATCTTGCCGGTGGCGGTGATTTTGAAGCGTTTCTTCACACCGCTCTTGGTCTTCAGCTTGGGCATTTTCATCTCCTTGCAGAGACACGTCGAACCAGCCCTGGCAGCCCTTGTCGCCAGGCCGGCACATGAATCACGTGTCGTTGAAGTTCGCGCACATAGCCTTTTTGCCCGCAAAGGCAAGCATCAGAAGTGGCTGAGGTAGCCCCCGTCGACCGCCAGCGTCTGCCCGGTGACGTAGCTCGCGGCGGGCGAGGCGAGGAAGACGACCGCGCCGGCGATCTCCTGCGGCTGCCCCCAGCGCCCCAGCGAAGTGCGCCGCGCGAGATGCGCCGAGACTTCCGGATCGGCGACCATCTGCGCATTGGCCTCGGTCGCGAAATAGCCCGGCGCGACCGCGTTGACGGTGATCCCGCCGGCGCCGAGCTCGGCCGCCAGCGCGCGGGTCAGCGCCGCGAGCCCGCCCTTGCTGGCGGTGTAGAGCGGGTCGCCGCGCGCGATATCGGCGGCGATCGAGGTGATGTTGACGATCCGCCCGTAGCCGCGCGCCTGCATCAGCGGGGCGGCGCGGCGCGCGAGGTCGAAGGGGGCGACCAGATTGGTGTCGAGCAGCGCGCTCATGTCGCCGCGGCCAAGCTCGGCGAGCGGGCGCCGGTCGCGCTGGCCGACATTGTTGACCAGAATGTCGAGCCCGCCCTCTTCGGAGATTCGGGCGAAAGCCGATTCGCAGGCCGAATCGTCGCCGATATCGAAGACCAGCGGGCGCGCCTTCGGGCCGATCTCCCTCGCCGCGGCCGCAAGCGCAGCCTCGTCGCGCCCGTTGAGCCAGACGCTCGCCCCGCTTTCCGCCAGCCCGCGCGCGATGGCGAAGCCCAGCCCGCGTGCCGCCCCGGTCACCAGCGCGGTGCGCTTGTCGAGGGGACCCGCCGCAGCCATCAGTGCTCGTAGATCATCTTGCCGGTCATGCCGCCGTCGATGTTGAGGTGCTGCCCGGTCACAAAGCCCGCCTGATGCAGAAAGGCGACCGCCTCGGCAATATCCTCGCATCGGCCAACCCGTCCGACCGGGTGCTGCTCGCGGTCGCGCGGGCGATGCGCGGGCTGGCTGCGCTGGCCCGCCTTCTGCCAGGGCCCGGTCTCGATCCAGCCGGGGCGGATCGCGTTGACGCGGATCGCGGGGCCGAGCGAGACCGCCATGGCATGGGTCAGCGCGTCGACCCCGCCCTTGGCGGCGGCATAGGCGAAGCATTCGGGCTCGCTCATCACCGCGCGGGTCGAGGAGATGTTGACGATGCTGGCGCTCTGGCTGCGTTCGAGCAGCGCGACCGCCGCCCGGCTGCACAGGAAGGCGGCGGTGAGGCTGGCGTCGATCCAGCGCTGCCAGTCGGTGAGCGACAGGTCCACCAGCGGCCCGCTGTAGGGATCGGCGATCCCGGAATTGTTCACGAGGCAGTGGAGCGCATCCTCGCCCAGCCATTCCTCGACGCGCGCGAAGGCGCGGGTCACCTCGCCCTCCTTGCCGACGTCGCAGGTCAGCAACAGCGCCTCGGTCGAGGGGAGCGCCGCGCGCAATTCGGCGAGCGCCTCGGCATCGGTATCCAGCCCGGCCACCCGCCAGCCCAGACCGTGGAAATGGAGGAGGATGGCACGGCCGATGCCGTTGCCCGCGCCGGTGACGAGGATGGTGGTCATGCCCGACAAATCCGCCGCCGCGCGCTCAGTGCCCGTGCCCGTCACCGGGCGCTTCGATGCGCCCCATCGCAGCGAGCACATCCTCGAGCCGCGCCGGTTCGCCCAGCGCCAGCACGCAGCCGTCGCTGCCCGCGTGGAGCGGTTCGCCCGACCAATCGCACATCATCCCGCCCGCGCCCTCGACGATCGGCACCAGCGCGGCAAAATCGAACAGCTGGAGCCCGGCCTCGCAGACCACATCGAGATGGCCCGAAGCGAGCAGCCCGTAATTGTAGCAGTCGCCGCCATAGACGATCATGCCCTGCCGCTTATCCTTCGCCACCGCCTGCGCGAGCGCCATGTAGTGGTCGGCCTGCTCGCTTGAGAAGTAATGCGGGCTGCTGGTGGCGAGCACCGCATCGGCGAGACTGCGGCACGACCGCGTACGCGCAGCCTTGCCGTTGAAGGTCGTCTCGTGCCCGATCCGCCCGATCCAGCGCTCCTGCGCGATCGGCTGGTCGATCACGCCGAGCACCGGCCAGCCGCCCTCCATCAGCGATATGAGCGTGCCGAAGATCGGGCGCCCGGCCATGAAGCTGATGGTCCCGTCGATCGGGTCGAGCACCCATTGCCGCCCTGCGCTCTCGTTGCGGGTGCCGTATTCCTCGCCCACGATGCCGTCATCGGGGCGTTCGGCTTCGAGGATCGCGCGCATCGCCGCCTCGGCGGCGCGGTCGACCTCGGTCACGGGCGAGGAATCGCCCTTGCGCTCCTCGGTCCAGCTCCCGCGGAACAGCGGCCGGATCGCCTCGCCCGCCGCGTCGGCGAGGCGGTGGGCGAGCGCGAGATCAGCGCTGCTCGCCACCTCAGTCGAACAGGCTGGAAACGCTGCTTTCGTCGGCGATGCGGCGCACCGCCTCGCCGACCAGCGGGGCAATGGTGAGGATCCGGATCCGGTCGGAATCGAGCACATCGTCGGTGGGACGGATGGTGTCGGTGATGACCAGTTCCTTGAGCGACGATTTGTTGATGCGCGCCACCGCGCCGCCCGAAAGCACACCATGCGTGATGTAGGCGGCCACGCTCGCGGCGCCCTGCGCCAGCAGCGCCTCGGCGGCGTTGCACAGCGTGCCGCCCGAATCGACGATGTCGTCGATCATGATGCAGTGCCGGCCCTTCACCTCGCCGATGATGTTCATCACCTCGCTCTCGCCGGGGCGATCGCGGCGCTTGTCGACGATCGCCAGCGGCGCATTGTCGAGCCGCTTGGCCAGCGCACGCGCGCGGACCACGCCGCCGACATCGGGGCTGACGACCATCAGGTCCTGATCGCCGTAGCGCGCCTGGATATCCGCTGCCATCACCGGCGCGGCGTAGAGATTGTCGGTCGGGATATCGAAGAAGCCCTGGATCTGGGCGGCGTGCAGATCGACCGCCAGTACGCGGCTGGCCCCGGCCTCGGTGATCAGATTGGCGACCAGCTTGGCCGAGATCGGGGTGCGCGGACCGGGTTTGCGATCCTGCCGCGCATAGCCGAAATAGGGCACCACCGCGGTGATCCGCTTGGCCGAGGCGCGGCGCAGCGCATCGATGCAGATCAGCAGTTCCATCAGATTGTCGTTGGCGGGATAGCTGGTCGACTGGACCACGAAGACGTCCTCGCCGCGGACGTTCTCGTGGATCTCGACGAAGATTTCCTCGTCGGCGAAGCGCCGGACGCCAGCGTCGACCAGCGGCATTTCGAGGTAGGCCGCGATCGCGCGGGCAAGCGGCAGGTTCGAATTGGCGGCCATGATTTTCATGCGAACGAATCCCTGTCAGCGCGTCGCGCAACGCCTAGCTTAGCGTCACGCGATTGCAACACGCGGGCGGCCGGTTTTCCGGCAGGAACCGGGAGATGCGGGCGAGCAAAATGCGCAGTCTCGTGCGTTAGCGTGTCTTGTGCTCGCCCTTGATCCAGCGCACCGTGCCGCTGCTGGCGCGCATGACCACGCTCTCGGTGGTCATCAGCCCGCCGCGGCGGCGCTTCACGCCGGCGAGCAGCGAACCGTCGGTCACGCCGGTGGCGGCGAAGATGCAGTCGCCGCGCGCCAGCTCCTCGAGTTTGTAGATGCGGTCGAACTGATCGTCGGGGATGCCCAGCTTGCGCGCGCGGCCCTTCTCTTCCTCGTTGCGGAAGACGAGCCGGCCGTTGAACTGGCCGCCGACGCAGCGCAGCGCCGCCGCGGCGAGCACGCCCTCGGGGGCGCCGCCCTGTCCCATATACATGTCGATCGTGGTGTCCTCGTCGGTCACCGCGATGACCGCGGCGACATCGCCGTCGTCGATCAGCACCACGCCGCAGCCCAGATCGCGCAGTTCGGCGATGAGATCGCTGTGGCGCGGCCGGTCCAGGACGCAGACGATGATCTCCGAAGGCTCGACGCCCTTGGCCTCGGCGACCGCGCGGACGTTGTCGCTGGGCGATTTGGCGAGATCGATGACCCCCTCGGGATAGCCGGGGCCGACCGCCAGCTTGTCCATATAGGTGTCGGGCGCATTGAGCAGATCGCCCTGCTTGGCGGCAGCCAGCACCGCCAGCGCATTCGCGCCGGCCTTGGCGGTGATCGTCGTGCCTTCGAGCGGGTCGAGCGCGATGTCGATCTTGGGACCCTTGCCGGGCGCGCCGCCGACCTTCTCGCCGATGTAGAGCATCGGCGCTTCGTCGCGCTCGCCCTCGCCGATCACGACGGTGCCGTCCATATAGAGCTCGTCGAAGGCCTTGCGCATCGCTTCGACCGCGGCAGCGTCAGCCGCTTTTTCGTCGCCGCGACCGACCAGCTTGGATGCGGCGACCGCGGCGGCCTCGGTCACGCGGACCATTTCGAGGACGAGAATGCGGTCGAGCGGGTTGTCGGCTGGCAGGTTCATAGTCGGTTCAGTCCCAAAAGCGAGTTTGGCGCGCGGATATACAGGGAGCATGGCAATGTCGAGACACGCGGGCGCAGTCGCCGCCTTGTTGGTGCTCGGCATCGGTCAAACGGTACTGGCGCAGGAGTCGGGTCCGCCGCAGCGGATCGACCTGCTGGTTACGCAAGCGGTCCAGGAAGAGGACGAGGAAAGCGCGGCAGTACCCTGCGTCGAGGACGATCTCGCCACCGTTATTTCGGGCGAGATCGTGGTGTGCGGACGGAGCGGCGAAAACACCGACGGCGTCTGGGACCAAGGTGCTTGGGAACGGCGCTACGCCGCCGAAACCATGAACAAGGACAATCCGCCGCCGGTCGATCCGTGCGGACCCAATTGCGGCATCTTCACGGGCGCACCGACCATCGGCGGGCTTTGCATTCCGGGACTGCAGAAATGCCCGCCGCCGCCCGCCATCATGATCGACTTCGCGGCGCTCCCCGAAGCGCCGCCCGGATCGGATGCCGACAGGATTGCGCGCGGCCTGGCTCCGCTGGGCAGCGGCGGTGACGCCGGGCGCGCACAGGTCTCGCCGATCATAGCGGAGGAGCTTGGCCTGCCTCCGGCCCCTGACTTCGACGGCGAAGAAGTCAGTCGCGCAGAATCGGAAGCACCAGCGGCGGAGCAGTAAGGCTGGTCGAGCCTTGGAGCAGTTCGAGCGCCTTGGTCACGCAGCGCTCGGGCCCTTCGTGGGTGACCATCGCCACCAGCACTTCGCCGCCATCGGCCGAACGCCCCTGCTGAATCAGGCTTTCGATCGACAGGTCGGCATCGCGCATGGCGGCGGTGATCTCGGCCAGCACACCGGGGCGGTCGGCGACGGTGAAGCGCAGATAGTCGCGGCCCACCCGGTGTCCGGGATCGGCCGCCTGTAGCGGTTGAAGATCGGCGACCGGCACCGAGAACGGCAGTCCGGTGTCGCCGCGGGCGATGTCGACCAGATCGGCGACCACCGAACTCGCGGTCGGTCCATCGCCGGCACCGGCGCCCTGGAACAGCAGGCGGCCCGAGAAATTCCCCTCCACCACCACCGCGTTGGTGGGTCCCGTAACATGCGCCAGCGGGTGGCTCTTGGAGACGAGACAGGGGCGCACCCGCTGCAAAAGCCGGGGCGCGCCCGGCCCTTGCGTGTCGCAATCCGCAACTGCGACCAGGCGGATGACAAATCCGAGCGTTTCGGCACGCGCGATGTCGGCGGCACCGACCTCGGTGATCCCGCTGATCGCGACCGACCCGAAATCGATCCGCGAGCCGAAGCCGATCGCAGCGAGAATGGCGAGCTTGTGCGCCGCATCGACGCCTTCGATATCGAAACCGGGGTCGGCCTCGGCAAAGCCCTTGGCCTGTGCCTGGGTCAGCACATCGGCGAAATCTGCGCCGCTGCGCTCCATTTCGGAGAGGATGAAATTGCAGGTGCCGTTGAGAATTCCGGAAATGCGCTCGATCCGGTTGGCGGCGGCGCCTTCGCGCAGCCCCTTGACCACCGGAATACCGCCCGCGACCGCGGCCTCGAATTTGAGCGCGGCGCCATTGGCTTCGGCGATCTCGGCGAGTTCCATGCCGTGGAGTGCAATCATCGCCTTGTTGGCGGTGACGAAGTGGCGGCCATTGGCGAGCGAATCACGAGCCAAGGCGAGTGCCGGACCGTCGGAACCGCCGACCAGTTCGATCACAACATCGACATCATCGCGCATAGACAGCGTGGTCATGTCCTCGGCCCAATGATAGCCGCTCAGATCGACGCCGCGGTCGCGCGTGCGGTCGCGGGCGGAGACGGCGACCACTTCGAGCGGGCGCCCTCCGCGCCTGGCCAGAACCTCGCCATTGGCCGCGAGCAGCCGCAGCACCCCGGTGCCGACCGTCCCCAGCCCGGCGAGCGCGATCCGCAGCGGCTCAGCCATGGACCGCCTCGGCGACCGGGAAGCCGAAGGCCGCGCGCAGCGAATCGGGGATGGCCAGCGGGCGGCCGGTGGCGAGATCGACATGGACCTGAACCAGCAGGATCTCGGCGCGCAGATCGTCTGCCGCGCCGGTCGCGTCGTTCACCCCGTGAAGCGCGATCCTCATCGCCATGCTGGTGGTGCCGATCCGCTCGACCCTCAGCCGCCCTTCGACCAGCTCTTCCGAGCGGATCGGGCGGAGGTAATCGACCTCGGCCCGGCGGATGTGGAATTCCATCCCGTCGGGCAGGCCGTGCGCCCGCCGGTCGCGGAAGAATTCGCTCACCAGAATGTCGGCATATTCGAGATAGCGCGAGTTGAAGACGACCGCCTGCGGGTCGACCTCGGCATAGCGCACGCGGAAACGGTGGGTGAAATGCTGGTCCATGGCGCCGCGCCTAGCGCAAGGCATGGGCACGCGGGAACCAGTTTGTCTTGGCGCGGGGCTAGCTGCGGTTGCGCTCGCACGGGCCGAGGCGGGCCATCACCAGCGCATAATCCTCGGCGGCGCGGGCGCGATTTTCCTCGTCGCGTGCCAGGTTCGCGTCGGCTGGCAGCTGCTCGGGCAGGCCGCAGGCCAACCGGTACCAGGCCAGCGTGCCCGCTTCGGGCGGGCGGGCCGCCTGATCGACGATCTCGGTCCAGGACACGCCCCAGCGCGGCTCCATTCCGGGCCGCCGGACGACGGTCACGGAGACCGGACCGTCGTTGGCGGTGTCGAGGAACAGCTGGGTCTCCGATTCCCCGGTCAGCGTCCCGGCGATCGACAGGGCGTCGCGTACTCCGGTGACCACCGGGGGCCGGTCGGCGCTGGCCAGTTGCGCCAGCACGGGGCGCAGCCGGCTCTCGAGCTCGGGAGTGGCCGCGAGCTGGGCCCGCGGATCGACCAGTTGCACCTCGCGCGGGCGCCCCGGCACCGGGCGGGCGAAGAGCATCACCTCCTGCTTCTTGAGCTTGGGGAGCTTGCCCCGCGCGTCGAACGGCACGTCGACGAGATAGCGCAGCGATTCCCCGATCGGCACATTGCCCGCGAGCAGCGCCAGCGTATCGGCTTCGATATAGAGCCGCGCGAACCCCGGGGCGAGACCCGGCGCACGCTCGGGCGAAACCTGCGCCTGCTGCTTGATCCTGGCCCGGATGACCAGCGGCGTACCCTCGGCAAGATCGACCAGATCGGCATAGGTTAGTCCAGAGGCCGGGCCAGAGTTCGGGCCGGCAATCGGGCCGGAGGTGGCGACTGGCGGGGCAGGCGCCGGACGCTCCTGCGCAACCAGCGGACCAGCGACCGCCGCCAGGCCGGCGGCGAGGGAAAGCAGAACCATGCGGGGGGCGTTGTTCATCGAGAGATTTCCAATAGGGACGGCGAAACTGGCCCGCCAGGTGAAATCAGAATGGCGGTGCGCTCTGCCTGTTCCAAGCCGAGGTGCACTGAATCCGGGGTTAACCGATAAAGCGTTTGCGGTGCATCGGCATGATGGGTAAAGACGCGACCAGACCGAAGCGCATGATATAAAATTGCTTTGGCGGGTTCGCGGTGGGTCATTTCGGAAACCTTTTGGGCCTTTGGTCCTTGGGAATACCGATGGGATGCTGACGGATATTTTTTTGGCACCTTGCGACGCTGGTCGTGGCAAGGTGCTTTAATCGCCGGAGCATTCCGGCGTGTACGATGGAGTGATGCGACCGAATGG
Organism: uncultured Erythrobacter sp.; assembly: GCA_963975275.1. Classification (GTDB taxonomy): domain Bacteria; phylum Pseudomonadota; class Alphaproteobacteria; order Sphingomonadales; family Sphingomonadaceae; genus Qipengyuania. The sequence continues at coordinate 9,290 of CAXBFN010000006.1, forward strand.
CTTATGCTGACCAACAGATGAGTGGCAATCGCGTAATCGCGATTATCATCGTTGCTCTGATTCATATTGCTCTCGGTTACGCGCTGATCACCGGTCTCGCCTATGAGGCGGCGACCAAGATGATCGAGCGGGTGACGACGATCGATGTTGAAGAGCCGCCGCCCCCGGAGCCGGAGGAAGAACCGCCGCCCCCCGAGCCACAGCCCGAGGCCGCGGCCCCGCCGCCTCCCGTGGCTCCGCCGCCGCCGATGAACATATCGACACGGCCCCCGGACATCCGGACGACGGTTACGATACCGCCGCCCGCGCCGGTTCAGGTAAGGATTCCGCCGCCCGCACCGCCGGCGCCGCGTCCCGCACCGCCCGCACCGCCGCCGCCGGCCCCTCCTTCCCAGGCGCGCGGCGCCTCGCCTCGCGATCAGGGCAACTGGGCCGGTCGGATTCAGAACGACTATCCTTCCCGCGCTCTTCGTCAGGAAGAGCAGGGTACGGTGACCATGCGCATCACGATCGGCGCGAATGGTCGGGTGGAAGCGTGCTCGGTATCGGGAAGCTCCGGTTCCAGTGCGCTTGACGAAGCCGCTTGCCGAGGAATGCAGCGTTATGCGCGGTACAATCCGGCACTCAACGCGGCGGGCGATCCGATCTCGTCGACCACGACGCAATCGATCCGATATGTCTTGCCGGATTGACCGGCGCACAAACCTAATTTGACCTTTATCGACAAGGACCATTCGCTATGATTACTCAAATTCTTGCCGTCGCGGGCGAAGCGGCACCGCAGAACCAGTTCGGCTTCATGGAAGCCATGGAACAGGGCGGCGTTATCGCCTGGTCCATTTTCGGCGTGCTCGTCATCATGTCGGTCGGCTCGTTCTACATCCTGTTCACCAAGCTCTTCGAGCAGAACAAGATCATGCGCCAGTACAAGGACGTCCAGAACAATTTCTGGAAGACCAACAGCCTCAAGGAAGGCGCCACCAAGCTCGAGAAGAACAGCGCCTGGCGTCAGCTGGTCGACGACACGGTCGACGCTGAAAGCAAGCACGACAAGATGGGCGACAGCCTCGAAGCCCACGACTGGATGCACGGTTCGCTCGCGCGTTCGGAAGCCTATGTTAACGCACGGCTCGCCGGCGGCCTTCCGTTCCTCGCATCGGTCGGTGCAACTGCACCGTTCATCGGCCTGCTGGGTACGGTTATCGGCATCTACCGCGCCCTGATCAACATCGGCCTCGCCGGTTCGGCCTCGATCGACAAGGTCGCCGGCCCCGTCGGCGAAGCGCTGATCATGACCGCCATCGGTCTGCTAGTCGCGGTTCCCGCGGTGCTTGCCTACAACTGGCTGCAGAGCCGCAACCGTCGTATCTCCGAGCACCTTTCGGCATTCTCGACCGACCTTCTGGCCTATGTCAATTCCAAGGGCACGGTGAAGCCGGCGGTGATGACGTCGAACTCGACGACGACCGCTGCCAAGGCTTCGGCCGCTCCGGCAACGGCCCGTCCGGGCACGACCAGCACGGCTACCAAGCCGCTGGCCGGCGGAACGACGACGACCACATCGACCACGATCAAGAAGTAAGCGGACCGGGGCCGGGCGCGATGCGTCCGGCCCTCCCCTTCTTCACCAACAAGCAATTCAAGCTACGGACAGGATAGGCCATGGCGGTTCAGGTAGGCGGCGGCACCGAAACGCCGATGTCGGACATCAATACGACCCCTCTGGTGGACGTGATGCTCGTGCTCCTCATCATCTTTCTCATCGCGGTTCCGGTCGCGATCCAGACGATCGAGAAGCTGCGCATTCCGATCTTCGAATCAGTGGAATCGGCCGACAAGGTCGAAAACCTGTTGCTGACGGTCAGCACGACCGATCAGAGCGGGTTGAGCGCGGGCGAGCCGGGCTTTCAGGGTGCCTCCCGCGACGGGGCGTGCCGGGTCTATTTCAACAACATCACCCCGGTTTCGTCCGAGGAACTGTATGATCGGGCGTTCGAACGGCTCGACAATATCGTGCAGCGCGCAGGCGGACCCGAAGCAATCATGGCGGATCCCGAGCTGATCCCGCAGGTTCACATCCGCGGCGACGTGAACGCTCCGTGGTCTTGTGTCGCGGGTGCGATCTACAACGTCCAGGCAGCCGGTTATCCGACCGTGGGCTTCATTTCCAACCCGGTCGATCCGAACGGCTAAGCCGCCGCTCGCGTAAAGATTTCAGGAGTAATCAATCATGGCAATGTCAGGCGGCAAGGACGATGGCGCCCCGATGCTCGAGATGAACATGACGCCGTTGATCGACGTCCTGCTCGTTCTCCTCATCATGTTCATCATCACCATCCCGGTTGCGACGCATTCGGTCGATATCGACCTGCCGCAGCCCAACCCCAACCCTCCGCCGGAGAACCAGATCGACCCGGAGCAGAACAAGATCGTCCTGACCCAGGCCGACGAGATTCTCTGGAATGGTGAGGTGCTCAACGAGAGCGAACTGGTCCGCAACCTCAACATCACGCGCGACATCGTGCCCGAGCCCGAACTGCAGTTCGAGCCCGAAGGCACCGCGAGCTACGAGCTCTCGGCGCGCGTGCTCAACGTGATCAAGGCGAGCGGCGTGACGAAGTTCGGCTTCGTCGGCAACGAGCGCTACCGCACCTTCGGTGCCGGCGGGGTCGTCGCGCAGTAACACGAAGGCGACATCGAAAAGAGACTTGAAAGGGCGGCTTCGGTCGCCCTTTTCTTTGCCTGCCACCCCTTCACCGGCGGCCGGCCCGGGGCCTCCGTCCGGCGTGGTGGCGGCCGCCCCTCCCCCGCAGGCGTTACTCGACGCGCATCGCGGCGCCCGCCAGGCTCTCGGCCTCGAGCAGCAATTCGTCGTCCACCGCCCCCTGCGGGGTCGCCTCGCGGCCGATCATCACCATCACCGGCACCGCCAGCGGGCTGACCCGGTCGAGCTCGACATGGACCAGCTGTTCGCCCGCGCGGTCGAGCAGATCGCCCAGCCGCCCGACATCGGTCATCCGGGTGCGTGCATCCGCCCAGGCCGCCTCGAGCAGCACATGGTCGGGCTCGTATTTGCGCAGCACGTCGTAGATCAGATCGGTCGAGAAGGTGACCTGCTTGCCGGTCTTGCGCTTGCCCGGGTGCTGGCGCTCGACCAGCCCGCCGATTACCGCGACCTCGCGAAAGGCGCGGCGCAGCAGGTGGGAGTTCTGCACCCAGTCGATGAATTCGTCCTGGAGGATGTCGGGCGAGAGCAGCGGCGCGGGATCGCCGACCGGTTTCAGTCCCCAGACCGCGAGCGAATAATCATTGGCGACGAAGCCGCCGGGCAGCAGCCCGCGATCCTCCATCCGCCGCGTGATCAGCATGCCCAGCGACTGGTTCGCGTTCCAGCCCTCGAAGGTGTAGTAGACGGTGTAGAAGCGCTGGCCGTGCGGGAAACTCTCGACCAGCAATTGCCCCGGACCCGGCATTTGCGAGCGCCAGTCCTGCACCTCGAGCCATTCGCGGACATCGTCGGGGAAGCGCGCCCAGCCCGCGCGGTCGGCCAGCATGGTGCGCACGCGCTCGGCGAGATGCGTCGTCAGCGGCAACCGCTGGCCGCCATAGCTGGGGATCATCGCCGAGGCTTTCGCGGCCTTCACCAGCACCTCCATGTCCTGCAGCTTGACCACCTCGAGGCTCATGCCGGCAAAGGCGAAGGTGTCGCCGGGCGAGAGCGAGGCGGCGAAGCGTTCCTCGACCTTGCCCAGCGCGCGCCCGCCGCGCCCGCCCCTTGCGCTGATCCGCACCTCAAGCATCTCGGAATCGATGATGATCCCGGCGTTCATCCGGTGCCGCGCCGCCTGTTCGGGATGGGTCAGCCGCCAGATGCCGGAGCGGTCGCGGGTGATGCGCTTGAACCTGTCATAGGCCTTGAGCGCGTAGCCGCCGGTCGAGACGAAGGTCAGCACCCGCTGCCACACCGCCTCGTCCACCCAGGCGTAGGAAAGGCTGGAGCGGATTTCGGCCAGCAGCTCGTCTTCCTGAAACGGCGCGGCGCAGGCGCAGGCCATGACGTGCTGCGCCAGCACGTCGAGCCCGCCGGGGCGGAAGTCCTCGCCGTCGCGCTGGCCCTGATCGACTGCCTCCTTGGCCGCGGTCGCCTCGAGGAATTCGAAGCGGTTGCCCGGCACCAGCAGCGCGCGGCTGGGCTGGTCGAGCCGGTGGTTGGCGCGGCCGATCCGCTGGAGCAGCCGCGAGGAGCCCTTGGGCGCGCCCATCTGGACGACGAGGTCGATATCCCCCCAGTCGACCCCGAGGTCGAGACTGGCGGTGCAAACCAGCGCGCGCAGCTCGCCGCGCGCCATCGCCCCCTCGACCTTGCGCCGCGCCTCCTTCGAGAGCGAGCCGTGGTGGATCCCGATCGGTAAGGTATCGTCGTTCACGTCCCACAGGTTCTGGAAGATGTATTCGGCGAGGAACCGAGTGTTGGTGAAGATCAGCGTGGTGCGATTGGCGCGGATCTGCTCGTAGAGCTGGGGGATCGCCCAGGTCGCGGCGTGCCCGCCCCAGGGGACGCGCTCTTCCTGCGGGAGCAGGATCTCGACCTCGGCGGGGGCGCCCTGCTCGCCCTGCACCAGCGCCACGCTGTCGATATCGCCCCAGGGCGCCAGCCATTCGCGGAACGCCTCGGGCTCGGCGACGGTGGCCGAGAGCGCCGAGCGGCGCATGTCGGGAGCGATGGCCTGCAGCCGCGCCAGCGCCAGCGCCAGCAGATCGCCGCGCTTGCCGGTGGCGAAGGCGTGGACCTCGTCGATCACCACCCGCTTCAGGCTGGCGAACAGCTCGATACTGTCGGGGAAGGAGAGCAGCAGCGAGAGGCTCTCGGGCGTGGTCAGCAGGATGTGCGGCGGGCGGGTACGCTGGCGCTTCTTGCGGTCCGACGGCGTGTCGCCGCTGCGGGTCTCGACCCGGATCGGCAGGCCGATCTCCTCGATCGGGGCGATGAGGTTGCGCTGCACGTCATGCGCCAGCGCCTTCAATGGCGAGATGTAGAGCGTGTGCAGCCCCTCGGGCGGAGCGGCGCCGGCGAGCCGCGAGGGCGCGAAATCCGCCAGCGTGGGCAGAAACCCCGCCAGCGTCTTGCCCGCGCCCGTGTCCGCGACCAGCATGGCATGGCGCCCGGCATCGCTCGCGGCCAGCATCGCGCTCTGGTGATCGCGCACCCGCCAGCCGCGCGCGGCGAACCACGCGGCGATCTCGGGGGGAAGCGGGCGCGCGGTCACGCTGGCACAGCGCCGGAGGCAGCGCTCAGTGCCCGACGCTGGCCCCGCGATCGAGCCCCGAGAGCGCCAATTGTTCGTCGATCTGCGCCATGAGGCGGTCGAGCCCCTCCTGGCTGTCGCTCTCGGCGCGCGCGACCAGCACGTCCTGCGTGTTTGAGGCGCGCAGCAGCCACCAGCCATCGGCGCTGGTCACCCGGACGCCATCGGTGGAATCGACCTCGGCGGGGCTGTCGGACGTGCTGGCGGCGAGCCGCGCCTTGACCTCGTCGATGGCGGCGAACTTGCGGCTCTCGTCGACCTGGAAGCGCATTTCGGGCGTGTTGATCATCGGCGGCATCGCGCCGCGCAATTGCGTCACCGAACGCCCCAGCCGCGCACTCGCGGCCATAAGCCGGACCCCGGCGTAGAGCGCGTCGTCATAGCCGTAATAATCGTCGGCGAAGAACACATGACCGCTCATCTCGCCCGCCAGCGGGCTGCCGGTTTCCTTCATCTTCGACTTGATCAGCGAGTGGCCGGTCTTCCACATCAACGGCACGCCGCCGCATTGCGCCACATGATCGAACAGCGCACGACTGGCCTTCACATCGGCAATCACGGTAGCACCCTTGTGACGCGACAATGCATCCTCGGCGTAGATCATCAGCAACTGGTCGCCCCAGATCACGCGGCCCTGGCCGTCGATCGCGCCGATCCGGTCGCCGTCGCCATCGAAGGCGATCCCGAAATCGAGCCCCTTCTCGGCCACCAGCGCGCGCAGATCCTCGAGATTGGCCTCGACCGTCGGGTCGGGATGGTGGTTGGGGAAATTGCCGTCGACCTCGGTATAAAGCAGGTGATGCTCCCCCGGCAGCCGCGCGGCGAGCTCCTCGAGCGCGGGCCCGGCGGCGCCATTGCCCGCATCCCAGCCGATCCGCATTCCGGCCAGCGCTGCCTCGTCCACCCCGTCGAGGCCGGCCAGCAGCCGGTCGATATAGGCGGGCATGATTGCGCGCGTTTCGGACGTGCCGACGCCGTCCATCCATTCGCCCGCGGCGGCGCGTTCCCCGAGCCGAGTGATATCGGCCCCGAAGAACGGACGCCCCTGAAATACCAGCTTGAAGCCGTTGTAATTGGCGGGATTGTGGCTGCCGGTTATCTCAATGCCGCCATCTATCTGCTCGTCTGACGCCTCGGCGTAATAGAGCATCGGAGTCGCCGCCATGCCGACCCGGACGACATCGCAGCCCGAAGCGTTGAGCCCCTCGACCAGTGCGTGCTCGAGGATCGGCGAGCTGACCCGCCCGTCGTAACCCACCGCCACCCTGCTGCCGCCCGCTTCGCGCAGCATCGAGCCGAACACGCGCCCGATGGCGCGGGCATCGTCGGGCCCCAGGGTCTCGCCGATGATCCCGCGAATGTCGTATTCGCGCAGCACGGTGGGATCGAAGGTATGGCTCATTGTGGCGACTCCGGTGGTTCTTGCGAGATATTGTCCTGCGGCAGGCGCGCAAGCAAGAGGTCGCGCGCGGCGTTGACCTCGGCGAGCTTGGCGGTGCTGCCGCCTCTATCGGGATGCAATATGGCGGCCATGCGGCGATGCGCCTCGCGGATTTCCGTCCGGCTCGCCTTGGGGCTGACCCCGAGCAGACGCCGCGCCTGGGCGAGCTGTCGTCCCCCGGCAGAGCGGATCTGGAGATACTCCCACGGCCATTTGCCGAGCAGCAGGCGGCAGGCCAGCGCGATCACCACCGCGATGACCAGGATGCGCATCATGCCGCCGCAGCCTCGGAGCCGGCAAGACCCGGGAGCCGCAGATTGGCGACCAGCCCGCGCAATTCCTGCCGCGCGACCAGATGGCTGGTGCCCAGATCGCCCAGATGGCCCTTGTCGAGCAGCGTCAACCCCGAGGGGAACAGCTCGCGATAGACCACGCGTTCGGACAGGCCCTTGGCGACGCGGAAGCCGACCCGCTTGGCCATTTCGCCCAGCGCCTTCTCGAGCCGCGCCATGTTGCGCGCCTCGGTGTAGCCGCTGCGGTTGCGGACCACGACCCAGTCCATCGGCGGGCGGTTCTCCTCGATCTGCTTGCGGCCGCGCTGGATCCGCGCCTCCCAGATCAGCTCGGCATAGAAGGACAGTTTCTTGACCTTGAAGCTGTCCCCCTCGACCTGGCCGATGAGGTCGAAATCGACGAAACTGTCGTTCATCGGGGTTACCAGCGTATCGGCCTGACCAGCGCTGTGACGCGCCAGCGGATCGTCGCGGCCGGGCGTGTCGACGAGGATGAAATCGGCGCCCGCCGCCTTCTCCGCGACCAGAGCCTCGAACGCCTCGGCATCGCAATCGCCGACGACATGGCACTCGGCGGTGGGCAGCTCGATGCCGCGTTTCTCGGCCGTCCCGGCGCGGTTTTCGAAATAGCGGTCCATCGTGCGCTGGCGGTGATCGAGATCGAAGGCGACCACGCGCTTGCCCGAATAGGCGAGCGCGACCGCGACATGGACCGCGGTTGTCGACTTGCCCGTCCCGCCCTTCTCGTTGGCGAAGGTGATACGGTGCGGACGGGTCGAGGACACTTGCGGGCGTTCCTTATAGCGCGGAGGGCAATCTGGTCGGTTTATCGGTGCAGGCATAGCGGCTAGGGCAGCAGCCCGGTCGCGATGACGGCCATTCGCCTTACGGGAGGGGCATTGCGCGTGCAAACCATCACTCGGCTCGACATGTTGAGAAGCGAAGTGGCGCAATTGCGCCGCGGGGGCGCGAGCGTGGCGCTGGTGCCGACCATGGGCGCTCTGCACGAGGGCCATCTGACACTGATCCGGGCCGCGCGCGGCCAGGCCGATCACGTGGTCGCCTCGATTTTCGTCAATCCACGCCAGTTCGGCGCGGGCGAGGATCTCGAGGCCTATCCGCGCCAGATGGCGCGCGATTCGGCGCTGCTGGAGGCCGAGGGGGTGGCGCTGCTGTGGGCGCCTGCGCCCGAGGAGGTCTATCCGGAGGGTTATGCGACCAATATCAGCGTCTCCGGGGTGAGCGCGGGCCTGTGCGGCGCCGACCGCCCGGGCCATTTCGACGGCGTCGCCACCGTGGTGTGCAAGCTGTTCAACCAGGTCCTGCCCGACACGGCGTTCTTCGGCGAGAAGGACTGGCAACAGCTCGCGGTGATTCGCCGCATGGCGCGCGATCTCGACCTTACCCAGCCCGAGGCAGGCGCGATCCACGCGGTTCCCACGGTGCGCGAGCCCGACGGCCTCGCGATGAGCAGCCGCAACGCCTATCTCACCCCCGAACAGCGCGCACAGGCCGCTGCCCTGCCCCGCGCGATGCGGGAGGCGGCGGCAGCGATAGAATCGGGGTCGGCGGTGGCGGAGACACTCGACAGACTGCGCGGAGATCTGGTCGCGTGCGGCTTCGACAGCGTGGACTACGCCGAACTGCGCGACGCCGCCACGCTCGAGCGGGTGGGCCAGCGAGAGGATGCGGCGCGGCTGTTCGTTGCCGCCAGGATCGGCGGCACCCGGCTGATTGACAATATCGGCCTGTGAAGAGCTACCTGCTTTAGCACGAAAGCCAAATGAACGGCGCGATCGGATCGAATGGGTGGCGCAGGCTACGGCTGCCCCCGGTCCCGCGTCTCCTCACTCGGCGCCGACGCCTTCCAGACCCAGCACGCTGATCGTCCGCACCCCGCCGAAATCCTCGCGGACCACGATCAGATTGCTGCGCTCGAGATGCTCGAGCAGGCGGCGGATGCGGCCCGGCGAGGAGCTGCCGTAAACCCGCGCCAGCTCATCCTCGTCCGGCCGATTGCGCCCGTGAACCGCTGCGACGGCAATTGCGAGATAGGGAGCGAGCACATCCTCATCCACGCCCTCGGCCAGATGTTCGATCGTCGCGCGCGCATTTGCCGATAGTCTGCCGGCGCCTGAAAGCGCGAAGGCAAACAGCCGCCGGAATTCGGCCATGTCGATATGCGCGCTGACCACGCCGCGCTGGCGGCAGGCGGTCAGGAACTCGCGGAACAGGGTGGCGGGCGATCGGAAGGTGGCACCGTCCTGCCCGGCGAGCTCCTCGACGATCCGCTCGACGCTCACCTCTGCTGTCTCATCCGCCGGCAGGGTTTCGGCATCGTCAACCGGTTCGGTTTCGGCGGCCATTGAGGGAATTGGGCCCTCTTCCGCTTCGACCCGCTGCGGCGGTGGAGGCTGGCTGGCGCGATTTAGGATCGCCTGTTCGATATCGGTCGCCGATTTACGCTTGGCGGCGGCGATACGCGGCGCGTTCCCCTGCGCTTCCTGCGCGAGCTCCACATGCAGCAGCGCCTCCAGCTCGTCGCTTCCGGTTTCCGGCAGCGGCATCAGGCCCTGCCCGGCATTCTTGCCGCCCGTCTGCGCCGCGCCCACCTGCACCGCCACCGGGCGGCGGCTGATCGCCGGCCCCAGCCCCAGGAATTGTCCGCGTTGAAGGTCGCGAATGCGCTCCGCCTGCCGGCGGTCCATCCCCAGAAGATCGGCGGCGCGCTGCATGTCGATATCGAGGAAGGTGCGGCCCATCAGGAAGTTCGAGGCCTCGGCGGCAACGTTCTTCGCCAGCTTCGCGAGCCTTTGGGTCGCAACGACTCCGGCAAGCCCGCGTTTGCGGCCGCGGCACATCAGATTGGTCATGGCCGACAGCGTCAGGCGGCGCGTATCCTCGGCCATCTCTCCGGCTGCCGCCGGGGCAAACATCTGCGCTTCGTCCACCACCACCAGCGCGGGATACCAATGCTCGCGAGGAGCGTCGAACAGTGCAGTGAGGAACAGCGCGGCGCAGCGGATCTGCTGCTCCACCTCGAGCTCCTCGAGCGCCAGCACGACCGAAGCCCGATGCTGCCGCACTCGTCGCGCCAGCGCCTCGATCTCTGCGGGAGAATGCGCCGCGCCATCGATCACGATGTGATCGAACGTTTCGGCCAGGCTGCTGAAATCGCCCTCGGGATCGATCACCACCTGCTGGACCAGTTCGGCGCTCTGCTCAAGCAGCCGGCGCAGCAGATGAGACTTTCCGGACCCGGAATTGCCCTGCACAAGCAAGCGCGTGCCGAGCAGTTCCTCGATATCGATGGGAACCGATTGGCCTTCGGTATCCCTGCCTATTTCGATCTGCGCCCGCACACTTAGGGTATTAGACGCGCCGACCCGCGGCGGAAAGGCCAGCGAGAAGGTTATCCGACCAGGACCACGGGGCGGTAGTCAGGCTGCGAGGGTGGAATGACTCGGAGCTGCAGGCCTGAACCCGAGCATCGTATCGACGCTCCGCTCGCGCATCGCGCTAGATCGACATGGTCGAATGGATGAGAAACTCGGGTCGGGAATAGCCGCCATTTGCGGAAGCTGGGGCAGATAGCGGGATTCTGAGCCGCTTTCCCCACACGCCAAACACCGCAGAAAACCGTGGGTTTCTGACTGCGTGAAACCTCTTGTAGCCCGCTGTGTGGGAAGGTCAATGTCATGCTGGCGCAGAACCTTGTCAGCCTTCTGAAATTTTTATGAGAATTTTTTAGGGTGTCCGAGCGGTCCCATTTGATTGGTGCGCCACCATCCTTCCGCGACAGATGATGATACCCGTCGAATTCAATCTCTCCGGTCCTTGAGCACGGCAGCCGGGATATCTCGAAAACCTGCGGGGCGATGTGACCTACCGTGATGGCGAGCAGATTTTTTTCTGGTCGCCCTCGGTGTGCGAGGGGTCTCAATCTGTGCGATCTTTGTGAGCAGCCCCTCGCCGCGGCCAACATGACAAGGTCGCGTTGAATGACACCCGAGCTGTCGAAGCTACTCTATGGCGAAACTCAAGAGCTCAAAGCTGGCAGGTGCGGTGGCAAACACACCATGACCGCGTGCGGCAGCGGAACCAAATACCAAGCCGACCTGTCTGGCTTGCGCAAGCGTATCTCTAAAGACCCTCGGGTTCTCGCTCGCCCGACGACTCAGAACCGATGTCCAACCAGGATTGTCGAGATCTATTACCATGCGGCGCACGCCTGGCGTGATCTCATGCACATGCTCAGCAGGCGAGTACCAGCGATAGTGCTCGTATCGCCCTTTGGCGTTCCAGCTATCTCCCCGCCGTTGGATGACGAGCGAGACAGTCCCGGCCAGGTGGGGTTGCTCTTGAGGAACGAATCGAGTCCGGCGGTCGGCGGTAACACGGTAGTTGACTACGATTTTTGACTTGCCCGCGAGAGAACCTGGGTCGAACGAGACATAATGGACATGCCCCGCTGACCGGCTAGGATAAGGAAAGTCAAATGCCCATCCGCTGCGGGTGGGCTCTGGCTGCAGCGGCATGTTGACCGAATAGTTCTTGCCGCGGATGATCGGGCCGATCGTCCACTCAGTCGCCCATGGTGTAGCCACGGCTGCTGAGCCGGCGAGGGCGAGGAGCAATCCGATCAAGAAGGTCTTCGTCTTTTTCATCTCGCCGCAATACCCGGCTGATCCTCTGCACTTGCTGAACAAGCATGTCATACGCCCGAAAAGCGCCATGATTGAGCCGCGCACTCGGGTTCCTTCCGGGCCGATCCGACGCCCTGCAACTTCGGCCCTTAGATCTTCTCCTGGGCGTCAACCCGGTGTGCGCCGGACTGTAAGAATCGGAACTTAAAGCGTCCTATCATGCGCGAGATCTACTCCGATTGAATGAGACATGTGAGGCCGATTGCCCCGCATGCGATCATCGCAATATGTTGGCACGCCAACAAAAAACCGCGAGCGCTGCTTTGGGCGAGCGGCGGTCCGCATGTTCCGATCCTGTTGCATGTGAGTGATTGCGCGGCACGCGATAGGCGCTAGAGGGGCGCCGGCTTGTATTTTAGAGTTTGAAGGCGGGACATCAATATGTGCGGCATTATCGGCATCGTGGGCGAAGAATCGGTTTCGGACCGGCTGGTCGACGGGCTGCGGCGGATGGAGTATCGTGGCTACGACAGCGCCGGGCTTTGCACGATCCACGAAGGCGATCTGGTCCGCCGCCGCGCGCAGGGCAAGCTTGCCAATCTGGTCGCGGAACTCGGTCGCCGCCCGGCGCCCGGCGAGATCGGCATCGCTCACACGCGCTGGGCCACCCATGGCGCGCCGACCGAAGACAACGCCCACCCTCACGCCACCGAGCATGTCGCGCTGGTCCACAACGGCATCATCGAGAACTTCAAGGAATTGCGCGAGGAATTGCGCGCCGCAGGACGAAGCTTCACCAGCGAGACCGATTCCGAAGTGGTCGCACATCTGGTCTCGCGCGAGGTCGAGGGCGGCGCGAGCCCCGAGGATGCGGTCAGGACCGTGCTGCCACGGCTGCGCGGCGCCTTCGCGCTGGCGATCGCCTTCCGCAGCCAACCCGACATGCTGATCGGCGCGCGCCGCGGCTCGCCGCTGGTGCTGGGCTATGGTGAGGGGGAGATGTACCTCGGCTCCGACGCGCTGGCGCTGGCGCCGCTGACGCAGCGGATCGCCTATCTCGAGGAAGGCGACTGGGTCGTGGTGCGCCGCGAGAGCGTAGAAATCTTCGATGCCGAGAACCAGAAGGTCGAGCGCGAGATCACCACCTCGGGCGCTTCGGCCGCTGCGGTCGAGAAGGGCAATTACCGCCACTTCATGCAGAAGGAGATCTTCGAGCAACCGACCGTGGTCGCGCAGACGCTGGGCTCCTATCTGCATCAGGCTGACAATTCGGTCGCGCTGCCGCAGTTCGACTTCGACATCTCCAAAATTCGCCGGGTGACCATCGTCGCCTGCGGCACCTCCTACTACGCCGGGATGGTCGCCAAATACTGGTTCGAGCATTTCGCCCGCGTCCCCGTCGATATCGATGTCGCCAGCGAGTTCCGCTATCGCGAACCCGTACTCGAAGACGGCGGCTTGGCGCTGTTCATCAGCCAGAGCGGCGAGACCGCCGACACGCTCGCCGCGCTGCGCCACTGCAAGGCGAACGGCCAGACCATCGCGGTGGTGGTCAACGTGCCGACCAGCAGCATGGCGCGCGAGGCCGATCTGCTGCTCCCGACGCACGCCGGTCCCGAGATCGGGGTCGCCTCGACCAAGGCCTTCACCTGCCAGCTCGCGGTGCTCGCCGCGCTCGCCGCGCATATGGCGGTCAAGAAGGGGCTGATGAACCGCGAGGAAGAATCCGAAGTGGTCGCGCATCTGCTCGAGGCGCCCGCATCGCTCAATGCGGCGCTCGACCACGACGAGGATATCGCGGCGATGGCGCATCTGATCGCCCCGGCGCGTGACGTGCTCTATCTGGGCCGGGGACCCGATTACCCGCTGGCGCTGGAAGGCGCGCTCAAACTGAAGGAAATCAGCTACATCCACGCCGAGGGCTATGCCGCAGGCGAGATGAAGCACGGCCCGATCGCCCTGATCGACGATCAGGTGCCGGTGGTTGTGCTCGCACCCTCGGGTCCGCTGTTCGAGAAGACCGTCTCCAACATGGAGGAAGTGCGCGCGCGCGGCGGACAGGTGGTGCTGATCTCCGACGCCGAGGGGCTCGCAGAAGCGGACGAAGGCTGCATCGCCACCATCGAGATGCCCAAGGTGCACCCGCTGATCGCGCCGCTGGTCTATGCGATCCCGGTGCAATTGCTCGCCTACCACATCGCCTGCGTCAAAGGCACCGATGTCGACCAGCCGCGCAACCTCGCCAAATCGGTGACCGTGGAATGAGAGCCAAGCAGTAGGATGCAACACTTAAACTCGTAAGCTGGCTGCCGCCCGCCTCGCGCAGCATTGAGCCGAACACGCGGCCGATGGCGCGTGCATCATCGGGGTCGAGCGTTTCGCCGATGATCCAGCGAACGTCGTATTCGCGCGACACGCCAGGGTCGAATTGATAGCTTATTACGGCCCTCCGGCGGTTCCTGGTCGAGCGTGGTCAGGGGTAATTGTGCGAGCAGCAGGTCACGCGCGGCGTTGACCTCGGCCAGCTTGGCGGTGCTGCCGCCGCGGTCGGGGTGAATCAGCGCCGGCATCCGGCGATGCGCCTCGTTAATCTCGGCGAGGGTCGCCCGCAGGCTAACCTCGAGCAGCCGCAGCTCGCGGTCGAGCTGCTTGCCGCCGCGCGAGCGGGTCTGGAGATATTGCCCAGGCCTTTTGCCCAGCAAAAGGCAGCAGGCCAGCGAGATCACCGCGGCGATCACCAGCGCGCGCATCGTGCTGCGGCGGCCTCGGTCCCTGCAAGCCCGGGGAGCCGCAGGCTGGCGACCAGTCCGCGCAATTCCTGCCGCACTACCAGATGGTTGGTCCCGAGACGCCCAGATTACCCTTGTCGAGCAGCGTCAGCCCCGGGGGAACAGCTCGCGATAGACCACGCGCTCGGACAGGCCTTTGGTCACGCGGAAACCGACGCGCTCGGCCATCTCGCCTCGGCGCCAATCCGTGATGGATCCGGCCCCCGGATTTTCCTCGGCATCTCGTCAGGACATCGCCCGCAATTTTAGTGACGAGAAGTGGCTTGCGCTTACCGGCACCACATGTCACCAGCGCGGTCGACCCTCGGCTCTCGCTAGAGGAAGCACTTAGCAAGAGCTCGGTTCAATGTGTGGTTTCGTAGGATTGTATTCATCGCGTGCGCCGGTTGAGAGCGCAATGCTCGATGACATGCGCGATACCCTGACTCATCGTGGCCCCGATGGGGCAGGCTCGTGGATCAGCGCGGATCGCCAGCTCGGCCTGGGGCACAGGCGACTGGCAATCGTCGATCTATCGCCCACCGGCCACCAGCCCATGGTCTCGGCGGATGGCCGCTACGTGCTGATCTACAATGGCGAAATTTACAATCACCGCTCGATCCGCAGCGAGCTGCAAGCCAAGGGCTACGTCTTCACCGGGACCAGCGACACGGAGGTGCTGCTTACCGCCTATCGCGAGTGGGGTCGCGGGGCGATCGATCGGCTGCAGGGCATGTTTGCCTTCGTGATTTGGGATGCCAAGGAGCGCCGGCTGTTCGGCGCGCGCGACCGCGCGGGTGAGAAGCCGTTCTTCTACTACTATCGCGACGGATTGCTGGTGTTCGGTTCGGAGTTGAAGGCCCTGCTTGGCCATCCCGATCTGCCGCGCACCATAAATCTCGCCGCCATGGATGAATTTCTCGCCTATGGTTATGTTTCGCGCGACCGCTGCCTTCTCGACGGGTTCCGCAAGCTGCCCGCCGGTCACACTTTCGAATTCTTTGCGGACCACGGCAGGCTCGACATCCAGCCCTATTGGCAGCTGCCGATGTATGGCGGGCCCGAACGCGGCTTCGACCAGCTGGCAGACGAGTTCGAGCCTCTGTTGAAGAATTCGGTCCGCCGCCAGCTGCTCGCCGACGTTCCGGTTGGTATTCTGTTGAGTGGCGGTCTGGACAGTTCGCTGATTGCCGAAACCGCCACCCGGGTATCGAGCCAAGTGCGCACTTTCACCATCGGGTTCCCCGATAGCGATCTGCTGGACGAGAGTCCGATCGCCAAACGTCTGGCTCGGGAACTGGGCACCGAGCACACCGAATTGATGGCCGAGTCCGACACCTTAGATCTGCTGCCCGCGCTGGCCGAGCAGTTCGACGAGCCGATCGCGGATAGCTCCATGATCCCGACCTTTCTTGTCAGTCGGCTGATTCGGCAGAACGCTACGGTAGCGCTGGGCGGTGATGGCGGTGATGAACTGTTCGGCGGATATCCGCAGCACAATTGGGTGCGCCAGATCCAAAAGATGCGCCGCCTGGGCACACACCGGCTGGGTATGGCGGGCCTTGCTGCACGCGTTCTCCCGAATGCCTTTTTTGCGCGCAAGATGGCGCTGCGCCTCTTGGATCGAGCCGACCCGGTGCTGACCGTTTCGCGAATTGCCGATCCGCTGGTTCGCAGTGGGCTCATGGGCTCGGGCCTACCTTATCGGGGGATGCGGGCCGAACAGATGCGGGCCGATCTGATTGCGCGCTGGAGCGATATCGGCGATCGCGCCATGGCTCACGACTTCCTGACCTATATGTGCGACGATATTCTGGTGAAGGTCGATCGCGCCAGCATGCTCACCTCATTGGAGGTTCGTGCGCCACTGCTCGATCCGGCGATCATCGAGTTTGCCTTCAGCCAGCTCGCGCCGCACCAGCGGGCCAGCGATGGCGGACGCAAGCTGCTGTTGCGGAATGTTGCCCGTCGCCGGTTGCCGGACTGGTTCGACGTCGAACGCAAGCAGGGCTTTTCGATACCCTTGGGCGCTTGGCTGCGGGGGCCATGGTCCTCTTTGCTCGAGAACCTGGCCGACGGTGCCGCAGACGGGCTGCTCGATCCGGAGGCAACGCGCGCGTTTCTGCGCAGCGGCAAGGGTAGCGATCGACTCGCTCATCAGATTTTCCAGCTTGCGATGCTCGAGCTCTGGCGCCGCAAATACAAGGTCACGATCGCCTAACCTGTCACCTGTTTCATTGGCCAGGCGCTCTCACCACAAGCCGCAACAATTTCGAGGTAATACAAATGTTTCGAGGCAAGACTTTGATGGTGTCCGGTGGCACGGGATCATTCGGAACCGCCGTCTTGAAACGGTTTCTCGATACGGACATCGGTGAAATCCGTGTTTTCAGTCGGGATGAAAAGAAGCAGGACGATATGCGCAAACGCTTCACAAGCGAGAAGCTGCGCTTTTTCATCGGTGACGTCCGCGACCCGACGAGTGTTCTGAACGCAACGCGTGGCGTGGATTACATTTTTCACGCCGCCGCGCTCAAGCAGGTCCCGTCGTGCGAATTCCATCCCATGGAGGCGGTGGCGACAAACATATCGGGCACCGCCAATCTGCTGGAAGCGGCAACCGCGAATGCGGTCAAAAAAGTGATCTGCCTCAGCACCGATAAGGCGGTGTATCCGATCAATTCTATGGGCATGTCGAAGGCTCTGATGGAAAAGGTCATGGTGGCCAAATCCCGTGCGAATTCCGGTGACGATGCGGTCTTTTGCGGCACCCGGTACGGCAATGTCATGGCCTCGCGGGGCTCGGTGATACCCCTCTTCGTCGATCAGCTATCGAATGGCCGGCCCATCACCGTGACCGACCCGAAAATGACCCGCTACATGATGTCTCTGGATGAGGCCGTCGAGTTGGTGCTGTTTGCGTTTCGCAATGGTCGCAATGGCGACATCTTCGTTCAGAAGGCGCCGGCTTCCGAGATCGGCGACGTGGCTGAGGCCGTGCGGCAGCTACTCGGCAAGCCGGACCACCCCATCGAATCAATTGGCACGCGCCATGGCGAAAAACTCTACGAGACCCTTCTTACGCGCGAGGAGATGGCGGGAGCGGAGGATCTGGGTGATTATTTCCGCATTGCGCCGGATGGCCGCGATTTAAACTACGCCAAATACTACGTCGAAGGCGAAGCGCGCATTTCGCAGGCGGAGGATTACAACTCGCAAAATGCGAAGCGGCTGGATCTGGAGCAGACCAAGGCGCTGATAAGAGAGCTTCCGTTCATGCGAAACGCAATGGCCGATCTTAATGGCGGTTAGCTCAATCGCGGAAGGCGGAAGGCCGATAGCATGCGACTCGCTGTAGTCATGTACACCAATGGAGCGTTGAGCGGCGGCGCAGCGAAATACCTGCGTCGGCTCATTCCGATGTTCCTCGAGCGCGAGGAGGTCACGGAATTGCGATTGTTTCTCCCGCAAGGAGCGCTTGCCGACATCCCTGCCGAATGGCCGGTCAGCGAATGGAAACCAGTGCGATTTAGCGCTAACCGCATTCGCAAGATGGTGATGGAATGGGCGCCGGAAGTTGTCTTTGTTCCGACCGCACGCTGGTTCGATACCGGCCGTGCAGGCAGTGTCGTTATGGTCCGTAACATGGAACCCCTCCGCATCCCCGTGGGCGACAATGGACCGCTCGACATAGCTCGCCAGTTCGTACGGCGGCTCGCGGCCAAACGCGCCTGTGCCAAGGCTGATCGGATAATCGCGGTTTCCAAACACGTTTCCGATTGGCTGCGGGACAATTGGGATATCGGCGAAGACCGTATCGGGATCGTCCCGCATGGGGTGGACCCCACGGCCCGCAGCGTGGAACCGGAAGGGGCAAGGGGGCTCGTCGGTCGACGTTTCATCTTCTCGGCTGGTTCGATCCGGCCGGCCCGCGGAATCGGCGATCTGGTCGATGCGATGGCCCATCCCGAGTTCCCGGCAGACCTCGATATTGCCTTTGCCGGAGCGGTGGATGCGGGATCCGAAAGCTATCATGCCAAAATATTGGCAGCTCTGGCCGAGCGCGGATTGAGCGATCGGTTCGTCTGGTTGGGCCGGTGCGGGCCGGAAGAAATGGCTTGGGGTTTTGAAAACTGCGCTGTTTTCGTTATGACCTCGCGAGCGGAAGCTTGCCCCAACACCGTGCTGGAGGCGATGAGCCACGGTTGCCTTTCGGTTTCGTGCGATACCGAACCGATGCCCGAATTCTTTCAGGACGCCGCGCTCTATTACGAGAGCGGCGACGGTGGCTCCTTGGCGCGGGCGGTCGGTCATTCCCTGACGTTGCCCGGGACCGGAGCCGCCGATATCCGCAATATGGCCAAGGCACGAGCAGAAGATTTCACCTGGGCGAAATGCGCCGACCGCACACTCGCTCTGCTCGCGCGGACTTCGGCAACATCATGACGCAATCCGCACCACTTCGGCAGCAGAATGTGCTCGTGTTGGGTGCCACGGGAATGCTTGGCAATGCCATGTTCCGCGTTTTGGGCGCCGATGAGCGCCTGAACGTATGCGGTGTCGTTCGGGACGTCGATCGTGCCCAACGATTGCTAGGACTGACAACCGAGGAAAATCTCTTTGGCGGATTCGATGCGTACGAGCCTTCGACGCTGGAGCCGCTCCTGCAAGCCAATCACGCACCAATAATCGTAAATTGTGTCGGCCTGATAAAACAATTTTCTTCCGGTAATAAGGTTCTCGAAGCCACGCCAATCAATGCAATGCTGCCACACAAATTGGGCCAGCTTGCCGAAGAATACGCCGGGCGCCTAATCCACTTCAGTACCGATTGTGTTTTCAGCGGCCGCAAGGGCGATTATGTCGAAACGGATACGCCGGATGCCCGAGACGTCTACGGCCTGACCAAATATCTTGGCGAAGTCTCGGATCCGCACGCGCTTACGCTGCGGACTTCGATCATAGGCCATGAGCTTTCGTCATCGATTAGCCTAATCGACTGGTTTCTAAGCCAGGATGGCAATGTAAATGGCTTCCGTAAGGCAATCTTTTCGGGACTTCCCACGGTCGAACTGGCGCGCGCCGTTCGCGACCATGTCGTGCCCAACGCCGCCATGTCCGGGCTCTACCATATCTCTGCCGAACCGATCGACAAATACAGCCTCCTTTCGCTTGTAAAGGCGATTTACGGGCATGATGTCATCGTCGAACCGCAGGAAGAGTTCATTATCGACCGCTCGCTCGACTCGACAAAATTTCGCAACGCAACGGGATGGACGCCCGCCTCGTGGCCCGAGCTGCTCGAGTCGATGCATGCCGATTATCGCGAGGAATTTCTCAATCATGGCTGATTTTAAGGTAATGACGATCGTCGGGACCCGACCCGAAATCATTCGTCTGTCGCAAATCATCCCGAAGCTCGATCGGCTTTGCACCCATGTGCTGGTCCACACCGGGCAAAATTATGACTACGAACTCAACCAGATTTTTTTCGACGATTTCGGGATCCGCGCGCCGGATCATTATCTGTGTGCTGCGGGGGAGAGTGCGGCTGAAACGATTGGCCAGGTGATCGCGATGGCCGACCGGATATTGGCTCAGGAACGTCCGGACGCGCTGTTGATCCTGGGCGACACCAACAGCGCTCTTTCCTCGATTGCCGCCAAGCGCCGCCGGATTCCGGTCTTTCATATGGAGGCCGGCAATCGTTGTTTCGACGAGCGGGTGCCCGAAGAGATCAACCGTCGCATCGTGGATTCCATTGCCGACGTGAACATGCCCTATAGTCAGATCGCTCGAGAATATTTGTTGCGCGAAGGCTTCCCGCCCGATCGAATCATCGTGACCGGCAGTCCGATGGATGAAGTGCTCGCCGCCCATCGGGCCTCGATTGCTGCCTCGGATGTTCTCGACCGGTTGCAATTGAAGGATGAAAACTTTTTCGTCCTCAGCATGCATCGCGAGGAAAACGTCGATACGCCGCGCAATCTGCAGCGGATGACGCAAATCGCCAATGGCGTTGTCGAGCGTTATGGGATGCCAATCGTTTTTTCCTGCCACCCGCGGACCCGCAAGCGATTAGAAGAGTCGGACAATCGGCTCGGCGATGCGGTCAAAGTGATGAAGCCGCTCGGGTTTAACGATTACATCCGACTGCAAATGTCGGCAAAGGCAACGCTGTCGGATAGCGGAACGATCAGCGAGGAATCGTCGATCCTGAACTTCCCGGCGATCAATCTGCGCGAGGCGCATGAGCGGCCCGAGGCGATCGAAGAAGGCGCGGTCATGATGACCGGGCTCGATCCAGACAGAGTCTTCCTGGCCCTCGAGCTGCTCGAGCGACAAAAACGTGGTGACGAACGAACCTTGCGCAAGGTCCGCGACTATGATGCGCCGGCGGTTTCGGATAAGGTTCTGCGTATCATCGTCAGTTATGCGGACTATGTGAAGCGTACGGTCTGGAGAGAATACTGAGCCGCGCGCCATTTGACCTCCGAGCTTTCTCCCGTTGGCGCCAGACTTCTTTTGCAACCTGAATTTCATATGGAGAAGCCGGGAATTGAAGCGCCGTATCGGTCCGCGGGAATATTGCGGGAAATGAATTCCCAAGCTATCCCCCTCGCTATGAAAATCGGCATTTCCGGAACCTCCGGGTTCATAGGCTCCCATTTCCGCGATTTCGTTGCAGCGACCGGGGATACCCCCGTAGCCGTCGTGCGCGGGGCGCCGCTTCCCAGCTGCGATACCCTCGTCCATAGCGCTGGAATCGCGTATCAAACCGCTTCGCGCGCGGAGCTGATGGAAGCCAATCGCGATTTAACCCTGCGTATGGCCGACGAAGCCAGAAAAAAGTGCGTGAAACGCTTGGTATTCGTGTCATCCATCCATGTCCTTGCCGGCCACGAAATGCAGCCGCTAACGGCCGCAATGAGCTACCAGCCCACCAGCGATTATGGCGCATCCAAGGCCCAGGCCGAGCGCGATCTCCTTCAGGTGGAGGGTATCGAAATCGTAGTGCTGCGCCCGCCGCTCGTCTACGGGCCCGGGGCCAAGGGCAGCCTGGCAGCGTTACTGAAGGCATGCGCGAGCGGGATGCCTCTGCCGTTTGCCGCAGTCGGGAACCGAAGGAGCATGGTCGGCGTGAGCAATCTTTGCTCGGCGCTGCATTTTCTGTGCCGCGCCGAGGTTGCCGGCAAGATTTTCCATATTCAGGACGCGGAGTACTCGCTGAGGAGGATCATAACCGAATGCCGACAGGCCATGGGTAAGCCGCCACGCCTGTTTGGCTTCCCCCCGGTCGCTCTTAGGGGCATGCTACAGATATTGGGCAAGAAGGCTATCGCTGGCCAATTGTTGGGAGATATGCTCATCGATGACTTGCCGCTGAGAGAGGCCGGCTGGCAGCCAGAAGCCACCGATGACATGGCAAGGATGGCCCGTGAAGCGCTTGTTTGATATTGTTCTGGCGCTTTTGCTGGCGCCGATCGCGCTGCTGATCGTAGCCGTTTGCGCGATCGGCATTCGCTTGAGTTCGCCCGGGCCCGCCATCCTGCGGCAGGAAAGAATAGGACGCGCCGAACAGCCGTTCATATGCTTCAAGCTGCGAACCATGCGAATAGGCACTCCGCATCTGGCCAGCCATCTTACGAGCGCGTCGGTCATCACTCCGCTGGGTAAGCAGCTGCGGCGCTTCAAATTGGACGAAGTGCCGCAGCTCTGGAATATACTGCGCGGTGAAATGAGCTTTGTTGGCCCCCGGCCATGCCTGCCGTCGCAGCATCAACTGATCGAAGCCCGGCGCGCTTTGCTGGTCTACAATCTGCGACCGGGTATTACCGGGGTCTCGCAGGTTGCCGGGGTGGATATGTCTGATCCCGTCCGACTGGCGGTACTTGATGCCACCTATCTGCGGAATATGACCATGAAGCATGACTTCAAACTCATCGTTGCTACCGGGTTGGGCGCAGGGCGTGGCGATCGCGTGGGAGCCTGAGGATATCTCAACCAGCCCCGGATCGCCGAAGGTTGGTGCGGGATCGCTGCCAGCTTCCAGCTCCGATCGCGCGCGCAAGCTACAACCGGCAATATTCCGGGAATATGGCACCAGCAGATTTTCGGTCCAGATATCTGGCCCGCTTCGCCTAACAGGTTCAATCGCGCCGCCATCCACCGGGCCGCGAATTCGGTGATGTGGCCTGTGTCGCGGTAGAGCATCCGCCCATCGACGAGGGTGGGGCACCGCCCATTCGGGCATAGCACGTTGCGGGGTCTGACATAGCGCGCGCCCTGTTCGGCAGTTACCCGTTCGAGCGCAGCATAGGTTTCCCTGGACGACCACTGTGTCGGCCAGTCGGAACGAGCAATCTACAGCGTATGATGGGATCGGGCGGTCGGCCAGTTGCCGCAGGGCGTCTTGTGCTGGAATGAAGTCCTGAACGCCTCAAACGACAAATTGAGTTCCCCCGACAAATCGTGTCGTTGCCATCTCATCGAAAACAGCCCCTTATGGATCGATGAACTTATGGATCAATGAACTCCTTCAAGGAACATACAAACTATAGTATAACGAAGTCCTGTCTCGAAATTAAGCAAAAGCGTATTCAAGGCTACCTGAAGCTCGCCCGCCTATCACCAGCATTTAAACCGTATTGTACATTATAATAGCTGCCAAGTATTAGAAAAATAAAGAGATAAAATTCCTGATAGACCTGTTGAAACATTCCGATCCCTAGAATGGCTAGAAAAGTGGTCATTTCGATCATCGCGGTTTCACTGCGTTTTGGATGGCTTTGCCTAATTGCTAACCAGTAGCCACGCAGACTGTGCCTCACCACTATCAGAATAATTACGAGCCCAATGAGTCCGGTCTCACCAAGAATAAAAAATGGAAATCCGTGGGCAACAACTGCCCGCCCATATACGGCGAGCATGTACTCAGGTGTACTAAGAAATCCGGCGCCAACTACTGGATTGTCGAAAAAGCTCTCCAGACCAACGGCGATCAGAAGGCGCCGTTCGACATCAGCCCCTTGCTCAAAGGGGCTCCTTGCTTCACTGAATATGCTTTCATCGACTGAGAACGATGTTTGCCTCCCACTGATCGCTATATCGCTCCCAGAATCCGCCAACATATCGTTTGCAACAACTCCTAAGACCAGTGCAATCGACAAGATGATCGGGTACCGCAGAAGCCGTGCAAACTCACTCTTCCGAGTCAGTATGAAAATTGTTGCAAGGACAGCAGGGGCTGCAATCAAAACAAATGTTCGCGATCCAAGCTGCAATCCGACAAATATCGAAGCAACGAAAACTAATCCTGCAATAATGCTACGCTTAGTAATAGCGAAATAGAGGGCACCAGAAATGCCTGCAGCCAAAAACGTGCCAAATGTACTCCTCATACTTCCCTTGGATTCGTCTATCATCGTGCCCACCTCATAGAGGGAATAGAAGGCGGATATGATGCACGCAGCTGATGAAAGTACGATCAACCATAACGTAGCGTCCTCCCAGAAGCGCTCTTTGAGAACGATTGCAGATGCACCTACTAGCCAGAACACTCCAGTTACACCCACATAGTACAGCGCCTCGGGGTTCGGGCTCCACAAGGCCGTTAAACTCCACCATCCATACAAGAGCGCGGAAGGTACGACCGCACGAAAAGGGAGAGATCTACCGATCGCAAAAAATACGGCAGAAGCAACAAACGCTATCAGCGATACAATATAGATTGTGTAAATGAACAGTATATAATATAGTAAAAAACCACTCGGAATGATAAAAAGAGCAGTCACAGCAAACGGATTTAATCTTTGCGAGGGCATGTTTGGCATTGCACGTCGGTCCAGGATGAGTAAGTGACGGCGGATGAGGGGGTGAAGCAACGTGAATCTAGATCACAAAGCTTGCGTTAGGCGGATAGCGGGAATAGCGGGTCGGGCATCATGAGCAAAGGCATATCGGAAGAAACCTCGGTTCTCCACTGCATCGCAACTCTGGGCGGTGGCGGGGCGGAACGCCAGGTACGCGGCCTGTTGCCAGCGATAGCAGGCCAAGGGATGAGGGTGGGCCTGATGACGCGGTTCGCGCCAGGCGATCGGGAGTATTTCGAGGATTGCGGAATCGACTGCGTTCCTCTGCCACAGGCGGGACACAACAATCCGGCGGTGGCAGCCAAGGTTATCGCCCGTGTGGCCCGGGATCCCAGCTGGATCGTGCAGACATGGCTCCAGCAGATGGATCTGCTCGGCGGTCTCGGCGCGCAGGTCTCGGGTGCCCAATGGATATTGTCCGAACGATCTTCGGCTCTTCATTATTCGCCGACTACCAAAAACCATATCCGCAGATTGCTCGCCCGGCGAGCTAGTCTGATCATAGCGAACAGCCAAAAAGGCCTTGATTACTGGTCTGGCCTGAGAGTGGCGCAGACCATCATTGCGAACGGCATCGATGTCGCCCCCGCTGCGGAGTTCTCGCCTATCGATTTGGTGCCGAGCGAACGGCCTCTGCTCCTGGCGATCGGGCGCCTGGATGCTGGCAAGAACATGGCCGCGGTCATCCGCGCATTCGCGCATTACAGGCGCGAAGGCGGAGTTGCACGACTGGCCATTCTGGGTGACGGGCCGGACGCATATCACCTGCGCAAATTGGCTCGCGATGAGGGGCTGGACGACAGCGTCGTATTCGCAGGTTTTCGTTCGGATGTCCCCGCCTGGCTCGCCAGAGCCGATGCATTTGTTTCATTCAGCCGATACGAAGGCCAGCCGAACGCGGTGCTGGAAGCCGCGTTTGCACGGGTCCCGCTCCTGCTTTCCGATATCGAAGAACATCGCGAGGTCATCGGCGATGCCGCCGCCTATGCCGATGCCGACAACCCGATCGCGGCAGCGACGCAACTGCGTGACGTGCTGTCCGGGAATGCAAGGGTGAAATCAAGGAGCGATGCGGCGCATGCCTTGGTTAGCAATCGCTCGTTCGCAAGGATCGCGGCGCTCTATGTTGCAGCCTATGAGAACCTTCTCGCCGGCTCGCGCTGACGGGTGAAAGCGACCACAATGCTGCTGATCGGGGCCCTCAATGCAGTCGAGGCATCACGAGTGGCCACAGGCTCGAGAACATGGTCCGCAAACTCGGAAACTTGCGACGCCTTCACACCCGCCAGGATCACTGGGCCCCCATCGTCATCTCTGCACTCTGCAGCGCTGCAACCGTCATCACCGCAGGAGCCCGGATTGCCCGCTCGGCTTGTGAGATTAAATCCCCCCGTGTAAGGCCCGTCTCTTCAACCCTGGTAAGACCTCAGCTTCATGTTACGTCGTTCTCTGCGGATTACCCGTGCGACCCTGCCACTTGGTTTCCGTCAATTGCTTGGTGGATCGTTCTGGCTCGTGCTCGCAGCGGGTCTGGGTCAGGGCAGCATGCTTATTGCCGGAATCCTCGTCGCCAACACGTTGGGAGTTATGGATTACGGCCGCTACGCATTGCTCCAGATGACGGTGATGCTGCTGGCAGGACTGGCTCAGTTGAGCTTTTCCGTCGTTATCTCGCAACAGGTCGCGAAGTTGCGCAATAGCGATCCGCAGGCGGCGAGCCGCATTGCCGGATTTTGTTTCGCGGTTACCGCGATGTTGGGCGGCCTCCTGGCGCTGGTTCTGATCGGCGGACGGACATTCTTGTCCGAGCAAGTGTTTCGCGATAACACGCTCACAAGCGGGATTGCCATTCTCGCTATCGCCCTGCCGTTTATTGCAACTTCCGCCGTCCAGCAAGGCATGCTGAACGGTCTCGAACGTTTCCGCGAACAAACGATCGTCTCGCTCGTGCTTGCTCCGTTGGTCGTATTAGCGCCATTTCTCGGAGCACGGAGTTATGGTCTTGTCGGCGGCATGGCGGGCCTCGTGGTGATTTATTCCTTCCGGTTCGTTTTAACCCAGCTGATTTTAATTCGTATCTTCAGAGCGGAGAACCTGAGTTGGGCATTCAATATTTCTCTCTCGAGAATACGGTCCTTGCTGAGCTATGCGGTTCCGGCCACCATTGCCGGAATCGTCGTCTGGTTGGCGATTTGGGGTGGACAGACCCTGCTTGCTCGCCAGGAAGGGAGCGGTGCAGATCTTGGTCTGTTCAACGCGAGTTACATGATCCGGACATTGGTAATTTTCATCCCGCAGCAAATGGCCCTTGCGCTTCTTCCTCTTATGACGCGCACCGCGGTCGCGGGCGCGGCTGGCGGATCGCAGTCACTCATGCGGACCAGCGCATGGACGGTCCTCGGCCTATCGATGCTCGTTGCCGGGATCGCCGCCTTACTTGCAGAGAACCTCCTGCACCTGTTCGGAGAGGGCTTCTTGGAAGCGCAACCGATTCTCCTGCTCTTGCTACTCTCTGCACCGATCGAGAGCGTGACGTGGACGCTCTATCAGTCTTTGCAATCACAAGGGCGCTTCTGGAAGGGTCTGGCTTGGCATAGCGCGCCCTTAGCCTTTTCCGTTTTGGGCGCGGCTATAATCTTTGTACCCGAATATCTCGCAATCGGTCTGGCCGGCGCCTGGTTGCTGGGCTGGACCATTTCACTTCCGCTGATCCTGTTCGCAATCAGATCAGCTGCCCGTCGTCGCAACGCCGACCACCGTGAAGAAGACCCCGCACTATTGCCGGATGAACCGAACGGCTAGAGGCAACACCGTAAACCCCAGGCGTAGAGCGAACCAAGAACTGCCTTCGATTCCTGGCGAGGCTTGTGGATGCTTGGGTAAAGCTAGAGGCTTTGCGCAGACGCTGCACCGAAGAGCGACCCTCCCGCAGTCGCGGCAATATTTTCCCGACAATGCCGACAAACCCACGCTCTGAAACCCGCCCGCCCGAGCCGGAAAAGGCGAAAATTTCACGCCTGCATCGGGTCACCGTTAGATGCCCGCGCACTTCAGAACAGGCGCAAAATCGCCCGTGGCGGATAATTAAGGGGTCTCGTCGCTTGCCACCACCCTTAGGATGCGCACCAGCTCGTCTGCAACGAGGTCGGCCGAGAAATTCCTATCGTAGTAGGCCCTGCCATTGGCGCCCAACCTCTCGCGGTGCGATGCATCCATCGCCTTCATCTCGACGATCCGCATGGCGAGGGCCTTGCCATCTTCGGCGGGCGAAGCAAGGCCCGCATTGGCCTCCAGAATAATCTGTCTTGCATCACCATCGGCAGAGACCAGGATGGGTCTACCCGCCGCCAGATACGATTGGAGCTTGCTAGGAACAGTGAGAGAAACCGCCGCACTTGAGGTCAGGGTAAGAAGAAGTGCGCTGGCCTCCTCGAAATAACCATAGATGGATGAAGGTGATACTCGTCCGAGAAGCGAGATATTCGCGAGGCCTCGCTCGGAGATTTTCTCTTTCAGCGAGGGGACCGCCGATCCCGACCCAAATAGGGAAAAGTGAATATCATGGTCGAAACGCAAGATTTCTGCGGCTTCGATAATGGTGGAGATAGCTTGTGCCTGACCGATATTGCCAGCGAAAACGATCGAAAAACTACCGGTCAGTCGATACTCGCCGTCTACGCCCTTGATCAATCGCTCTCCCGGGTTTGGCAGATAACCGACCGGAGTACCGCCCGCGCGCTTCTGCAAAAGCTGCTCGAAGCTGCGCGACTGACCGAGGATCAGATCGCTCATCGAATACATTTTCGATACGAGCCACCCCAACAACCCGAGCACACCTTTCGAGCCGAGGTGGCCTGTGGACGAGAGCGCCTCGGGCCAGATGTCCTGAACCCATTGCACAACCGGTGGGCCGCGCAGGATTTTGAGCCACAATGCGATATAACCCTGGATGGCCGGGGTTGTGCAAAAAACAAATTGTACATCGAATTTGCGTTTCGCGAGCATGAAGGGCGCAAAGATCAGACTCGACAACAGGAAAGAAGCGTAGTTCAGCGCCAGGCGACTTGAAGACCCGCCCCCCCTTCGAATAACCGGCATTCTCAGGATGTCGTAACCGTCCTTGTGCTTCTCCCAGCACGGCCACGAGCTGCCATAATTCTCAAAGAATTCGCCATCGGGATAATTGGGATGGCCGGTCAATACCGTTACCTGAATATCCCGCGCAACCAAGTCGGCCGCGAGTTGATTGATCCGAAAATTTTCAGGCCAGAAATAATGGGAAATGATAAGTAAATTCATAGCGCTTGAGAAATCCGTATCTTCTAGGGGTAACCAACCGTCGGTTTAAGGTCAAGAGTTAACTCTGTTCTCAATCAAATCATGGCGGCTTCGATGCCTCATTTGCTTCGAATTGACATTTCTTAAACTGCCTCAATTAGGCATTGCGGTGTGCCTACCACGCATTTGGTGCAGCGGGCGAACCCGCTTGCTATAGATCGCGTGGGTGTGGCGCTTGCCTTCCACGTTCGCCACCCGGTTATCTCGAATCGACCGGAACGACAGTTGCCCGCCGCTGGCCGGTGGCAGCACAAGAATTAGCCATCGGACGTTAACGGCGCGATCAGCGGACAGCGACCGCCAGCGAACGAAGCTAGACATTGCTTGGCCCCTGGGAAACATGCGGATTTCAGCGAACGCAGCGGCAAAAACCCAGCAACAAACAACAGATCCGTCCATCTGGCAGGGCCGGTCGGCCCGCCCCCCCCTCGAGCAGTTGCCACTTCCATGCGAAGTGATTAAGGGGCCGCCTGAAGTCCAAATCCAATATCCTCATTTTGCTAAAACTGAAGGGCTTTTTTGTGTCTGAAACGCTCACCGTTTCCGTGATTGGCTTGGGCTATGTGGGGCTACCGCTGGCTGTAGCGCTGGCCAAACGCTATAACACCCATGGCTTTGATATCGATAGGCGCCGTATCAGCGAATTGCGCGACGGCCTGGATCGAACCGCCGAAATCGATCCGCCGCGGCTAAGGGCAAGCGCGCTGGTACTTACAGAAGACTCCGCAGCACTGCCACCGTCGGATTTTTACATCCTCACGGTTCCAACTCCGATCAACAAGGACCGCGAACCCGATCTGTCGATCGTGCGTGCGGCGACGCGGATGGTCGGCGAGCTGCTAAAGGTCGCGTCTGGACATGGTAAAAAGCCCACTGTTGTTTACGAGAGTACGGTCTACCCCGGGGTAACGGAAGAGATTTGTGCACCCATCCTGGAACACACTTCAGGTAAAAAATGGAGGCAGGACTTTTTTCTAGGCTATAGCCCCGAACGAATAAACCCTGGCGATCGCGAGCATACCATCGATAAGATCACGAAGGTGGTTTCGGGTGATACACCGGAAACTCTCGAAAAGGTATCCAGCCTATACAATGCGATAACCGAAGGTGGTGTTTTCGAAGCAAATTCGATCAGGGCCGCAGAGGCGGCCAAGGTCATTGAAAACGCCCAGCGGGACATCAATATCGCGTTCATAAACGAGATAACGCAGATATTCAGTTATATGGATCTGTCTGTTTGGGATGTGCTCGAAGCCGCAAGGACAAAATGGAACTTCCTGCCATTCTCGCCAGGCCTTGTCGGCGGTCACTGTATCGGTGTCGATCCCTATTACCTTTCTCATCGCGCGAAGGAACTGGGTCATGACCCTCGCGTCATCCTGGCTGGCCGCGGAGTCAATGACAACATGGCTCATTGGGTCGCCACTCGCATCGATAGCGCGAGAAATGGGATTGCGGGGCAGATCTTGGTGCTCGGCCTCAGCTTCAAGGAAAACGTCCCTGATTTGAGGAACAGCAAGGTTGCGGATTTGGTGTATTCGCTCGTCGATCTCGGACATGCTGTAACCGTTCACGATCCGCTTGCCGATGCAGCAGAGGCGGATGACGAGTACGGTTTAAAGATCGACAAGGAAGCCTTAAGGCGAAAATACGACACGGTTCTGCTCGCCGTTCCGCATCGCGAATATCTCGATCTCGGGGTCGATGCATTGCGCGAGTTGCTTACCGAGGGTGGTACTTTGTGTGATTTGAAAGGCGCGCTCGGCGATGCCGCCGATTGGACACTTTAGGATTATTCGATGCGCAAGGTATTAGTGACCGGCTCGGCCGGCTTCATCGGCTTTCATCTGTCGCACCTCTTGCTCGATGAGGGGTTCGCAGTGGTCGGCTATGACGGGATGACGGATTATTACGATGTCCGCATCAAGCAGAAGCGTCACCAGATCCTGTCGGGAAACCTACGGTTTTCGTTTCGTGAAGGGATGCTCGAGGATTTTGAGCGCCTGAGAGAACTGTGTTTGCAGGAAAAGCCTGACGTGATCGTTCATCTCGCCGCCCAGGCGGGGGTGCGATACAGTTTGGAAAACCCTCGCGCATATCTGGATTCCAACCTCGTCGGTACGTTCAATGTGCTTGAATGCGCCCGGGAATTGGGGGTGGACCATCTTCTCATGGCCTCGACCAGCTCGGTCTACGGCGCCAATGAGGACATGCCCTTCGACGAGCGCCAGCGGGTCGAAACCCCTATGACGTTCTATGCGGCGACCAAGAAGGCCAACGAATCGATGGGCCACAGCTATGCCCATCTTTGGAACGTCCCGGTTACAATGTTCCGCTTCTTCACGGTATACGGCCCGTGGGGCCGGCCCGATATGGCGCTGTTCAAGTTTACCAAAGGCATTCTCGACGGTCAGCCGATCGATATCTACAACAACGGCGAAATGTACCGCGATTTCACATATGTGAGGGATCTGGTTCGCGGTATCCGCCTTTTGATCGATGCGGCACCTCGACGTCCCGAGACGCCCTCCGATATACCCGGATGGGATAGCCTTTCGCCAGTAGCGCCATTTCGTGTTGTCAATATCGGCAATAGTGAAAAAGTCAGTCTGCTCGAATTCATCGACGCTATCGAAGATGAATGCGGGCGCAAAGCCGTTCGCAACTACTTGCCGATGCAACAGGGAGATGTGCCGGCGACGTGGGCGGACGCATCGCTGTTGAAGAATTTGACAGGCTATCGCCCCGATACTGATGTCCGCGAAGGCATCAAGGTTTTTGTCGCCTGGTACCGGGAATACTTTCAAGTTTGAATTTCGTTTCTACGTCGCGTCGGCATAGATACATATCTTGATGTATATTGGTGAGGGGTCTAAGAGAAAATCGATGCTGTTTCTGCCAGTCGCGATAGCGCGAGATCTTCGATTACCGCTGCCAAAGCTCGGCGTCGTTTTGCGCTCGAGCAGCTGGAGATGATTGGGTTCGAGCCCCGACTGATCGGCTTGTTGAAGCGGATGGTCGAACTCAATCGAGCCATGAAGACCGCTCTGCTCCTGGCTATGGACGCCAGTCTCTGCGTTGTATCGGTTTGGATCGCTTTTTCGCTCCGGCTCGGTGTTTGGGACTTGTGGAGCCCGGCAGTGGCGGCAGTGATTCTCGCGAGCCTGGCCGCTTGGCTGCCCATTTTTGCAATTCGAGGGATTTACCGCTCGGTGGTGCGCTTTGTCGGATCGCGCACGATGTTGGGCATTGCCATTTCGTGCTTGCTGATGTCGTTGGCGTTGTCGGCATTCTTCATCGCGAACCCGTTCCCGGGCGT
This sequence comes from uncultured Erythrobacter sp., assembly GCA_963975275.1. Classification (GTDB taxonomy): domain Bacteria; phylum Pseudomonadota; class Alphaproteobacteria; order Sphingomonadales; family Sphingomonadaceae; genus Qipengyuania. Next base: position 41,273 of record CAXBFN010000006.1, read on the forward strand.
GCCTCGCACCATCGGCGTGTTGCAGCCGATGGTGTTTGCGGCCCTGCTGGTGATCAGCAGGCTGTTCGCCCGCTACGTGCTGTTCGATCTCCTCAACCAGCGTGGTTTCGACGGCACACCCAGCAAGGTTCTGATTTTTGGTGCGGGTTCGTCCGGCCGGCAGCTGGCCATGTCGCTCGCGCACGAGCCGGGAATGGTGCTGCGTGGCTATGTCGACGACGACGCGCGCTTGGCGGGTCAGCATCTGGACGGCGTAAAGGTGTACCACAACAAGGGCGTGGCTGAACTTGTCAGACGCCTGGACATTGATACGGTCCTTCTGGCCGTTCCTGGGGTATCTCACCAACGACGCAAGCAGATCGTCCGCGGGTTCGCGGAGATTCCGGTTCACGTCCTCACCCTGCCCGCGATTGGCGATCTGGTCGATGGTTCGGTTTCTACCGCCAGTCTCCGCGAGATCGAGATAACCGATCTGCTTGGTCGCGCTCCCGTGCCGCCCAATCACCTGCTTCTTCACAAAACTATTGCCGACCGTGTCGTAATGGTCACCGGCGCGGGTGGATCGATCGGAAGCGAGCTTTGTCGTCAGATTTCGGCATTAAAGCCCGATGCGATTATTCTTGTCGAGATGACCGAGCATGCGCTTTATCTAATCGAGAGCGAGCTGAGGGAAGCCCAGCAGATCGGAGAGATCGATCCGGCGACTGCGATCCACGCCGAACTCGCGAACATTGCCGACCGTCTGACGGTCCAGCGGCTGTTCGAGCGGTGGAAGCCCGATACGGTGTTCCACGCCGCGGCTTACAAACATGTTCCGCTGGTCGAGGAAAACGTGATCGCCGGTCTGCTGAACAATATCTTCGGAACGCTGCGGTGTGCACTCCAGGCAAAACGGTTAGGCGTGAAGCACTTTATCCTGGTGAGCACGGACAAGGCTGTCCGCCCGACCAACGTCATGGGTGCCAGCAAGCGGGTGTGCGAGCTCGTGCTTCAGGGGCTCGCAGCCGAGGAGGGCAAGACGCGCTTCGCTATGGTTCGGTTCGGCAACGTCCTCGGTTCGAGCGGTTCGGTCGTTCCGCGCTTCCAACGACAAATAAAGGAAGGCGGGCCTGTCACCCTTACCCACCGGGATGTCACCCGCTATTTCATGACGATCCCCGAAGCCGCCCAACTGGTGATCCAGGCGGGCGCCATGGCTGAAGGAGGCGACGTGTTCCTGCTCGATATGGGCAAGCCTATCCGCATCCATGACATGGCCCGGACAATGGTTCACCTGTCCGGCCTTACGGTCCGTGACGATGAGAACCCCGACGGCGACATAGAAATTCGTGAAGTGGGACTGCGCAAGGGTGAAAAATTGTATGAAGAACTCCTGATCGGGGAATCCGCGCAAGCCACCTCGCACCCCCGCATCATGCGCGCGCTGGAGCAGCGTCTGCCTTGGCATGACCTCTTACAGCAGCTCGACATGATGGAAGCTGCACTCGCCGACGGCAATCGCGGCAAGGCACTCGAAACTCTTTGCGCCCTCGTGCCCGAGTATATTGGGCAGCAAGCGGTCCGCTCTCACGTCGCATGACGCAAGGCCTCATACCGCTCGACGCACATTGTCTTCCTTCCGGAAGTCGCTATTCGCAGACGGTGCCGTTTCGGGCGCGCTCTGACACCGGCTGTTAGCGGAAATCTCCACGGCGGTTCGCAGCGCGCTTCGGGTCAGGCGAACGCGGAATGCTGATGTCTTCCTGAATTCGCCTTTGCCTTGGCCTTTACGAGCCAGACCGCGGCAAGAGAGAGCAGAGCCATTACCAATGGAGTGCGTGCCGGGTAATCCGAAACGCTCGCAGCCAGGACGAGAATGACGAGGATCGAACCCGCCTTTGCAAGCAGTTCGGAACCGTCCGGTCGTCCACTCGAAGCCCAGGCCTGAAAGCTCCGCAACGCCAACCAGACCAAGGCTACCGCGAACAGAACGAGACCGAGAAGCCCGCCCTCAAGGGCGATCTGCAGCCAATCATTGTGGGCAAGATTGATATATTGGGGGTTCAGCAAATTGTCCGGTTCGCCGATGCGGAAGACCGGGTCAAAGGTCCCAAAGCCCGTTCCGGCCGGTAGGTAGCGCTGAATCATATCCAACACGATCGGCCATATCTGCGAGCGCAGATCCGCCTCGCCTTCCAGCATCGTCGCCCGGTTTACCGAGACGGCCCGGTCGAGGCCGACACTCAGCCAGATTGCCCCGATCACGCTCGCCACACCGGCGACCAGAACCGGCACCGCGATCTTGCGCGGTATGGCTCTGAATTGCTGCGCTGCGCGCCTGCGGAAGACAAGGAAGGTCAATACAATACCCGCCACCCCTACGAACACGCCGCTTCGCGAGCCGGTCGCGAGGATAGTAAGGGTGAATATCACGATAAGCCCGAAAGCCGCCGCAGCCTTCCACGGCGGGGTCTCGTCACGGAATGCCCATGTGAGGGCCAAGACGCAGCCGATTGCCAGGAACAGCGCAAAGTGGTTGCGGTTAGACAGATTGCCCGCCACGGCGCCGGTCACGGTGTTGATCAGCGGGTTATCGAAATTCGCACCTGAGAACTGCAGGACGCCGAGCACCGCCCCTGCGCCGACCATTCCCAGCACGAATATCGCGATCCGCCAGTGCTGCTCGCGCGTCAGGTTCGCCGCAAGCAGCAGAACCACCGCCGGCACGATCAGCGAGGCCAGTGCGTTGGTCGTGCCGCTTGGCGAGATCGATAGCGGGCGCCAAGGCTGATCCGTCCCTGTCAGAACCGCCGCTTCGGCAAAGATCGCACGACCCGGCAGTTCGGTCCAGATCGACGGCGGCAGCGGGACCAGTTGCAAAGCGACCAGCAGCGCCGCTGCACCCAGGATGATCGCCGGTTCCCTAACCGGTCGCCAGTCGACCCGCGGGAGCGCGAGGATCGCCACCACGATGATCGACCAAGCAGAAAAGCGCACTACGGCTTGGCCAAGGACATCGGCGCGCGAGGCGCCGCCCGCGACCCACAAAATCGCGAGAAAGGCGATGAGCAACCAGAAGGACAGGATCGATGCGCGATCGGGGGCGGCGGCGGAGTTACGGTACATGCGTGGGCGAATAGCCAATTCCGATCTTCGAGCAAACCGATTAGCTGTCGCAAAGCTCGACCGCCGAGGTCCACGTTGCTTCTCAACCTGCGCGAGCACCTTCCGGGCCAAGCACGCTGATCGTTCGTAGCTCGCCGAAATCTTTGCGGCTTGCGATCGGATTGCTGCGTTCCAGATCCTTGACCAGCCCACGGATGCGACCCGGCGAGGAGTTTCCGTAAACCCGCACCAGTTCGTCGGCGTCGGGCGAGTTGCTTGCGCGAAGCGCCGCAACCGGGATCGCGAGGGAGGAGTCAGCACATCCTCCTCAATCCCTTCGGCATCCAATCGATCTTGAAGCGTGTATTAGCGAGATTTGCTCATCTTGCGCCTCCCGTGCCAGCTCGACCTAGAGCAGCGCCTCGAGCTCGTCGCCTTCTCTTTGGGGCAGCAGGATCAGGCCCTGCCCCGCAGGTACAGGGCGCGTAAGCTTGCCCATTGGATCGCAGCAGAGCTTCAAGACCGCCGAACCGCGAAACTGTCCCGTTCCTGCACACCCCTCCACTGCTTGAAAAAATAGCTAGGTTTCAGCGTCGAACCGTCCTTCTAGCATTATGCGCAGTCCCAGGAACAAACTCGACGAAGAGATAGCTATGCAGACGCAATCGTGCCGGAAGACCAAGGTAAGCACCCACATCAGTTTCGCGTCGGCGAAAACCCTTCATCACGCCTGCAGGTTCGCGCGGCCCCAGGGTGGGCATCAATCGCGCCACGGCTGCCCGCCAGCTAACGTCAGTGCGCCGGTCTCCCTCAATCTGTTCGTTACGATCCAATGGAACCTGACCAACTCGAAGCAGGATAATTTCGCTGCATTGAGAAATCAGCGGTTCTGCCGGTGGCTTCGCACGCGGTGCGATCAGCTAGGCATCTCGGTAGCGCCCTACTATGTCTATGCCCGGGAGAAAAACCACGTGCATTGGTTGGTGCACATTCCTGAAGAACTGATCGACGAGTTCACCGATCTCGTGTCCCGCTGGGTAACAAGCCTCGAACAAAAAGGAAATGCGCAGCGGAAGCGTGCCCAGAACCATGATCCGGCGCCGAAAGGAACGGTGAAGATTGAGCGCGTTGGAAATAGTGTGGCAGTTCGCAAATATCTTTTGGAAGGCATGAGGCCGGCTGATGCCTTTCGTCTGGGGATCAAGAAGATATCCCCTCAAGGAGAAATCGTGGGGCGCCGCACGGGCGTTAGCCGCACGCTCGGCCCGGCCGCTCGCAAAGCAGCCGGCTACAAGGCGCAACGCCCGGTCTGGAGCCGAAACAACGGCCGCATCCTGAGTGCCGATTCGGTGGGCCTTCCATAGGATCGGTTGGGTTCGCGAATGCTTGGCTGAGGGATAGATGGAGGTCGCCTTGCTCTGCTGGTCAGCCCACTTCAAAAAATCTTCATCATCCTCCTTGGATCGGGGCAGGACCAAGGTTGGTGGTTAGCTGAGCTTGGGCGCCTCTCAGGCCCGGAGAACAGCAAGCCGATGTCGGTTACCGGAACCAGACTCGGTAGGGTTAGTACCTTGCTCGTTCAGCGGGTTGTCCGCGCGAAAAATCATTTCTGATCCTCGATAGCATCTCGCAGTTCAGCCAACGACGCCAGTAGGGCCTTGCCTTTCATGGCAGCAACGCGGCGTTCGTGAAGTAGATGACCCAGAGGATCGCGCTTTTCTGACCGTGAAGACCAATAGTCCTCGGGCACATCAAGATAGGCGAATGCTTTTCCGGTCGCAGGCCCATTGAACCAGCCATGGCCCATGAATTCATCATCGCTTCCGATGCAATTGCAGTAGAATGCGAGCGCAGGAAAAACGCGGGCAAGACAATGGAAGAGTTCTTCGTGGAACTCCGTCATATCGAATCCGCAGCCAAAGGACCCTGGTGATGCCTGCGCATCCTCCCTCAGATTCCAAGCTTCCCCGCACTGCGCAATTGTGTTCGACTCTGTCCCGCTGTCGGCACACTCGCGGGCCACTCGAATGATATCCAGCGCACCTTTGACGTTGGCCCCGTGCAGAGCAGGAGCGAGGCACAGTTTCCTGAACCGCTCGATCTCCGACTGAGGTCCGTAGACATCGAGGCTTATCCAGACTTCAGGCATCAGTGCATTGCCCACGCCTCGGGCCCGTCGGCATGACGCTTGCCATCGGCGATCTCGAAGAATCCTTCTGCATTGCACTCACTCCGCCTTACCTAAGAAAAATCATGAACGCGATGGTGCAGCTGATGAAGCTCATGGCGCAGCAACCAGCGATCAGCGCAGCGACCGCAAGAGGCGAGAAGCGGGCCTGCGCCTCGGTCGAGGAATCAGGGCGGAAGCCCCACATGGGATCGTATCCAACCTTGGCCTGGGCAAGTTCACGCGCTTCGACGAGTGCCTCTTGCGTCGCCCGGGTTGTCTCCCGCAGCCCGTGAAGATCGGTCTGGATCTTTTCATAGGTCGTAGTGATCAGCACGGTTGCTCGTCGGTTTTCCTCCATTGCCTTCGCGAAGTTGCGCAGCACGGTAAAAGGGCTGGCCTTGTGCTCGATCAGGACGAGGAAGAGCATGCGCACAAGGATCGCAGCGAGCATAACGACAGGCTCATCGCGATCGAACCTCGCGATCACGCCTTCCATCACATCGCGCTCGAGATGGGTGATCTTTTTACTGAACAGCGAGCGCCAGAGCTCTTCCAGGTAGGTCATCCTATCGCTCCAGTAGCGCGTTGAGGAATCGTCCGAGGTTCAGCCGGGTTTCCTGCAGCGTCCAGCTGCCCGAGCATCGCCTGAGCGCTTCTTCCAGGCCTACGCCTTCGTCCCAGATGGTGTTCGTGATCGCATCCGCGAGCCACGGAAGCGGCAGCTGGTCCGGCGTGATGTCACCCACCCTCTGCCTGGCCTCGCGCAAGACAACCGGCTCGCCCAGCCCTCTCGCCTGGGCATTATGAGCAAAGCGCGGCGCCGCTTCTTGCTGACGACAGATGTAGACCAACATGGGCGGGCCGGCACCGGCAACGCTCGTGTAGGTCTGTGCGATATCCAGCGTCCGCGCATAGAGAGCAGGTTCGAATTCGAGGATCGCAACGCGGCCAGGATGCGCGAGCCGAAGGTCCAGGGCAGGAGCGATCGGGTCGCTGCCATTCGAGGAGAAGTGGGCATGACGATCCGGCGGCCGCTGCTTGAAGGCCGGGCAGCGATTGCCGCCGACCTCGATGATGAGCGCCTCCTGCTGGAGCAAGAATTCGAGGATGAGCGCCCCCATGCTGGCGCCGGTTCCACCATAGCGCTTTGCGACAAATATGGTTGGAGCGACCGAAGCGTCCGGCGGATGATGGATGGTCAGCACGGAAGTTGTGGCCTTCCATTGCTCGTCCATCTTCTGACGCAAGATGCCTACGCCGGGATGGGTTTTTACAAGGTTATCAGTCATCCTCCCAGAGCTCCTCATCAGGGGTGAAAAGCGGTGTCGGGCGCAGGCGCGGCGGGTCCTTGCCTGCTCGTCCAGGTGCATGTTGAGGGATGATATCGCGCGCGGGCGCCGCGCTTGCCGGGTGGCCATCAGGGTTGTTCTCATCGCTCGGCAAGGGCGAAACGCCGGAGCCGTGTCTCGCGTCCGGGGCCGACAAGCCAACAGGCGAATTCTCCTCCGCGGGTTCGATCAGCGGGAGATTGAGGGTTGCTTCGATATCCTCTGAATCCGCTTCAACGACGGCATCGAAGTCCTCGCCCTCAGCCTCTCCGGCAATCTTATGAAAATCGACTTCCTCGTTCGGGCGATGCTGCTTGTCCTCTCCGGGCAACGAACCGTAGACCTTGATCCAGTCTTCGCCGGTCCACTCGCGGGCCGGAATATCCTGGTAGCCACCTTCGAAATCGTAGCGAACGTCGCGTTCGAAAATCTTGAACCGGCTTGCGGATTTGCAGGCGTCGCGCACCTTGTTCTCGAGCGAGATGAAGAAGCCGTCGGCGATGTCTCGCTCGAGCCGCTGAAGGAACTTGAAGTCTGCCTCGGAGGCGGCAAGGCCGTTCTGGAGCAGCGCGTTGAATGCTTGGACGCTATCCATCGTGTCGAGCCTTTCGGCGAGGATCTCCAGACTCTCCAGAAGCTCCTTCTGCCAATCCCTGCTCCATTTCTCATGCGGTGCGATCTGGTCGATCTCCTGCTTCATGATGGCCAGCTGCATCTCCAGCTTCCAATCTGGAGCGAGAGGCTGCGCTGCCTTTCGCGTAATATCGAGAACGGTCATCAGGCGCAGACGATCGAGTTGCGGATCAAGACCGAGCACGTTCGCCAGCAGCTCCACGTCGCGCTCGTCCTGAACGATCATGGCATCGCAGTAGGCCTCTCCCTCACCGGGGCTGAGGCTCATGGCAGCATCGCGGAGCCGCGCAGCCCCTTCGAGAAATTGCGGGTCCATGCCTGCAGGTAGGCTGAGTTCCTCGATCGCCTTTTTCGCCCATTCGTTATCCTGTGCGTCGCGCTCGCAGGCAGCTTGGGCGATGGCCCTGAGATGGTCTTCGTCGAGGTTCTTCTGATAAGCCTCGATCACACCCGCGCGAACGACGCGGTTCCAGATATTATCGGGGTTCTCGAGCTTGGGATCGGTGGCATAGGCGTTGATGAGAAGCGCAATGAAGTCCGCCATTGAGGCCTTCAATTTGCCCATCGCCGAGGGCGAGCAGCCGTGCTCCACGAGCTTGTCTATGAAGGGTTGCGCCAGCGCAAACCGGCTCTCGGGATCGTGCTGCTCGCGGCTCTTCTCCGCCGGGAGGAGGCGTGCTTCATGCGCTTGGATATGGTCGAGCTTGCGGTCGTATGTCCGGTTTGCAACCAGGAGAACCAGGCCTCTGCCGATGAATTTAGCGATCTCCCTTTCGATCTTTTCCTTCTGCTGCCTGACCTTCGCCTTGGACTTTTCACTGGTCTCCTCGACCAGAAGACCGTTACGCAAACGGGCTCTCGCTCGGTGCGCCTGCTTGGTGGGATTGCCTTCGTCATCGACCTCGCAGGCCATCTGCTCCAGCTGCAGATAAGCAGCGACAGCCGAGGCCTCCGCGGGGAGGCCTTTGGTGAGTTCCTGCAGGGCTGAGACCAGCAGTGTGTCCAAGGGATCGGGCGTGTTCATGCCCCGATTCTAGGATGGAAATTTTTCTACCCCAAAGGGGTCGGCAAAAATTTTTGCGCCGCAATTGGAAAAGGGTCTGCAGCCCTGCCACTGAACTTCGAGACCACGCCTAAAGGGGCAGATGGATACTCGAAATCGGGCCCGTTCAATCCGAACGTTGCAATAGCATATATCAGGATCCCCTCGCAAATCCCTTTTCCGAATGAAAACGGCTTCAGCATTCGAACTCGGCTTTTTAGGCGCAATACCGCAATAAGGTATGCAACGAGTTTCAAACCTTATTGCTGCGCTCGTTCGGACCAAGGTCCTTCCGAGTGTAGCGAACGCGGGCGTTCGCACGGGTCCGTTCCGGCCCCTTGGTGGTGCGGCCCCTGCAAGGGTCCTGGGGCGGTGTTGGCGACACCTTGGAGATTTACGGACCCAATCGCCGACAGCTTTGGGCCGGAGGATTTCTGGACCTTCATCGTGACCTGCCGGGTGAACCGGCAGGGGGGAGGAAAATGAGTGTAAACGCTCAAGCTTCCGCCTCGCCGGTTCGAACACGAACCGGAAGGACCAACAATGGATATCGATCACCTAAATCAAGATCTTGAGGACGCCGCCCGGCGCCTCGAGAAGGACAGCAATTATCGCGTCCTGCGCGCGGTGCCCAAACCCTTCAGCATGATGCCGGGGATTGGTGCGCCACCAGACGGGCGGTGCGTGTGCATTATCGATCTTGAAACCAGCGGCCTCGATTCCGAAGGAGACGCGATCATCGAGCTCGCACTGATGATGGTGTTCGTTGACAACGAGGGTGCGGTTGGGGGGCACTTTGGCCCACGTTCCTGGAAGGAAGATCCCGGCATTCCCCTGGAGCCGGAAATCACGATGCTGACGGGCCTCGCTAATCAGCATCTCACCGGTCACGCCATCCCCGACGCATTCGTCGCCGGAATGCTCGACCGCGCGGACGTTCTCGTGGCTCATAATTGCAGCTTCGAGATCAGCTGGCTGGAGCGACGGTATCCGTCGATCGCAGGTAAGCCCTGGGCGTGCAGTATGCGTGACATCCCCTGGCTTCGCCTTGGCCTCGATGGCCGCGCTCAAACTGCGCTGCTGATGCAGCATGGTTGGTTCTCGCCAGCCCACCGGGCAGCGGCCGATGTCTGGTCTCTGTTCTGGATGCTCCGCGAGAGTCGGACCGGGTGGCTGAAGGGGTCGCCGCAAACGCATCTCCAGCGCCTGCTCGGGGCCGCCGAAAGCGGCACCGTGATGGTCCAGGCCGAGTGCGCTCCGTTTTCGAAGAAGGACCTGCTCCGCGCCCGCGGCTACAGGTGGAACCCGGACGGTCCGTTCTGGCAGATCGAGCTGCCGCCGCAGAAGGTCGAGCACGAACAGGCGTGGGGCTACCGCAATGGCCTGCCGGCGATGAGCACGCGCACGATCACCGCCCGCGAACGGCATCGCTGACGCGGCGATCGCCGCACACTTCAAAACACGTTCAATTAGCGCCGGGCCCGCCTCTCGGCAGGACCCGGCGCGCAATGAGGAAAAGCACAATGACCAATACCGTACCGACCAACGACCATCTCGATCACATCCCCCGCACACTGGAACAAGAAGCCCGTCTGTTCGCTGCGCGATCTCGGAACGCAGAAGCTCCGCGCTCCCGCAGCTGGATCGTGGTCGACCTGGAGTTCCTGTTCGATCGCTCCCGCCACGAGGCCTACAGCATTGCCGAGGGAAAAGATGCTGAGGAGAAGATCCGCTGGCCCTTTCATCAGGTGGCGGCGGTCTGCTGGATGAAGATGGAGTTCGTCCGAGGCGAACCGGTTCCGATGATCGAGGGACCTGTCGTTCTTGCCGCGGGCGAGATGGACGAGCGGACCATGGTCTCGGCCCTGTTTGCTACGCTCGAGAACAACCCCGACGCCATCTTGACCACCTGGGGCGGCGAAGCGCGCGATCTTGCCGTCCTCCGCCGCGCAGCGGCTACGCATGACCTGCAACTGCCTCACCAGCTGATCGACGGCTCGCCCTATGCCAGGGAACGGCTCGATCTGTGCCGCGCGACATGCGTGCAGGCCGATAGCGTGCATTTGCCCGAAATGGCGGCAGCGGTATGCGTTCCGTCCAAGCCGAGCCCATCCAAAAAGATCGGCGTGCTATGCGAAGCGGGCGACTGGTCAGCCGTGCGCGACCAGGTGCTCGCCGACGTCCTGACCACGTCCGTGCTGGCGGTGCGCTATCTTGCAGCGCACCGTGAGATCGAGTGCCACCGCGCCGATACCGTGACCGCCATCGCCGATGCCACGCTGTCGGCGGTCCCGACCAGCGGGTTTGCAAGGCGAACCTTCGCGCCTTGGGCGCGCGGCGAGAAGGCCGCCAGCCAGTTGCGGGGTGTGATTTACCGCACGGCTGCTTGAGCGGCATCAGGAGGGCTGCCTTTGAAGGGCAGGAGATCAGGAACAGGATTGAGGAGGAAAAGATGACTTAGGATCCAGAAAGCAAGAGGTCGGCACGAACCTCGACAACCACCACCGTGCCACCAAGGCCTGCAACCTTGCAGACCATCCAAACGCCGCCTGTCCACGAAGGACGAGCGGCATTTTTTATGCCCAGAAGGAATTTGAAAATGCCCAAGAAGAAACCGACCAGCAGCCGCGCCCTGGCGCCGGCGAAGAACACCAACCTTGCAAGGCTGCCCGACCGCATCACAATCGCGGATACCGAGATCCGCCCGGAGCAGCTCTACGTGATCAAGGATCGCCGGCCCCGCGGTCACGGCCCGTGGTCCTCGGAACCCATCGATAAGCTGGCCTGGCACGATGCCGAGACCGGCCTCGACTGCATCCTGCTGCGCCAGCCCTCGGGCGTGTGGGCAGGATATGTGGCGGTTGGCCCCGAGCATCCCCTATACGGCCACCGGGAAGACGCGATTCCGGCGAGCGCGGACCTCCATCCGCATGGCGGCATCGACTATTCCCAGCTGTGCTCGCAGCGCGGTCCTGCAGAGACACAGGTCTGCCATGTGCATCACGGCAGTCGGACCCGACCCACTGCGGCTGACAAGACGACCGACCAAGCGTGGTGGTTTGGCTTCACCGCCGACAAACCCGGTGACCTGGTGCCCAAGGGTTCGAAGCCGGTACTCGCCCTCGAGGAGGGCGAGATCTATCGCTCGATCGATTACATGTATCGTGAGACCATCGGGCTGGCGCGCCAGCTGAAGCAGCTGGGTGGCGACACCGCGATCGACCCCGCCCCGAAGCTCGCCGGAACGCCGCCCCGGCTCGGCAAGCCGGGAGGTCAGTGATCATGGATCAGAACATCCCCTACGAGAAACGCCGCAACGCCAACCTGCCTTTTGGCTACTGGTGCACCGCAGATCCCGATGGTTATCCTCACCTGGTGGACGAATTCGGACACCGGTGGGCATCCTTGCGCGACTACATCTGGTGCGGGCGGCTCGGCATGCACCGCGGTTCGAACTGGCAATTCGAACAACAAACCGAGTTGCTGCTTGCGGTGCTGGCCGCGATCGACAGGCGCACCGTCTATATCGAGGAGAAGGTCACGGACCTGTTCTGCGGGTCGTGGGATATCGCCCACCAGTATGGATCCTGGCTCTCGGGGCACGAGCTCTCTGGCGGCCTGACCGGTGCGCTGACCCCTGAGGGGCACGCAATCCTGGTTGCCCTTGCCAGCACCCGCTCGGCGGGCAGCGCGCCGATCCCCATCGGGCTTCCCACCATTGCGCCTTGGCGCGGGCTCGATCAGGGAGAGACGCGTGACGAACGCGAGCGCATCTTCAAGGTGAACGAAGCGTTCGCAGCAGGGCTGTCTGGACGATTCCTGCGCGAGCAGATCGGGGGTGGCCCCGGCATCAAGCTGGTCGGAGCGCCCGAAGGCGCGAACATCCCGCTCGCGCGCGTGCTGTGGACCATGGAGTTCACCGACGACCATGCGCGCGATCGCCTGTTTGCCTGGCTCATGCACCGGCTCGACCGCTGGGAGGCATGGACGGCGATCGCCCGCCGCGACGGAGCGCAGGCGCTTACCGAGCATTTCCTCCGCCTGCGGTTCGCGGACGAGCCGATCGAGCTCGCTTGATTGCGGATCACCGCTTCACATCGACGGCAACCAAATGGCGGGCGGTATCTTCGTGATGACCGCCCGCCATCATTCTGGAGTTCTATATCATGCATTACCGATACCACTCGGCCATTCCCGAACGCATGGTCGTGCTCGCGCTTCTCCCACCGCCGAACAGCTACGAGCCACGAGCACCCTTCGGCTACGGCGTGCTGATCGTGACCCGGCGCTGGCGTGGTGAAGCGGAATTCTCATCTCACGCCCACGGCTACGGGGCCGGATATAACCCTCAAGGCATGCGGGACGATATTCGCAAGCTGTTCACGCCCGAAACCAACGCGCTGATCCATGCGCCTGCGCCGCCGCATGCACCGAAGCACGCAACCAGGCAGGTGCCGTTTCCGGCCGAGTATCTGGACTATATTCCCCGCTCAGGGTTGGTAGCGAACGTCCATGCTCGCATACCGCATGACCAGCTTGTCGATGCAGCTCGCATCGGAGGTCTCGAGTTGTCCGGACCCAACCCGTCGCCGCTCCAGCGGATCGCGCGTATCGGCACCGAAGCGCAAGCCGCTTGGGTGTTCTGGATGTTCGCATCCTGCTCGCCGCGCATGCGCCGCGAGCTGCTTGCCAGCTATGCCGCTTGGCGCGCTGTGGAGCGGGCGAGAAACGGTCCGGTCGTCGTATGAAAAGCGGGGCGCATAGAGGCGCCCCCTTTTTTGCATCCGCATTCGCCGTTGTGGCGGATTCCAATCAAGTGGGGCTACCCCAGCCCGCGATTGTCACGCGAGAAACCGCGCGGAGGCATTGCGTCCCTCGGCGGAGCCAACCCTCGGCCGATTGTTCACATGCAGAAGATTCGTTTTTTTGGGCGTGGGAACATGCTCCGTGACGTTAGGCACTTCGCGTTTGAGCACTTTAAGCCTGGTAGCGAGCTCCTTCTTCTCGCCCAGAGCCAATGCCCGGCGATTGTAGTGCCGACCACCGGTCGTGCGCTGGCTGTGGCCCGCATGGCGAGCGAGGAGCGCCTCGCTCACACCTTCGGCAGCCATCGCGCTGTAGTGGAATGTTCGCTGCGAGTGGAAATCGGCATGCTTGCCGCCGGAAGTCTTGGGCAGCGGCAAAATGGCATGCGCCGCATCGATGATCGGTCGCCACACCCCCGAGTAGAACTTGTGTCCGCCGGCCTTCTTCCAGCGAACATGTTCGCCCTCATCATTGACCTTCCCATACAGCTCAGGAAAAATCATCTTCCAGCCTTCCTTCGCCACAGCCTCACAGTACCGGGCAAACCCGAGCCTGAGCAGTTCGGGATGCAGAGGCAGAGCCCGACGGCGCGAAGATCGCTTCAGCCCACCAGGGGTTTCACCATCCTTGGTCTTGGTCATGTTGGCCTGAACAAGAACGTAGGGCGTTTCGGCGTCAAGCTCGAGATCGACCTGCTCCAGCCCGCATGCTTCCTCACGCGACATCCCGGCGTAGGTGCCCAGCAGAGGCACCCAGTAGGCAGCATCCTGATAAATTTTAGGCCGAGCAGCTTCTTTCAGACGCGCGAGGGTCCCACCGCCCCCCTGCCAGATAGGGAGGCCGTAGAGCACTTTGAGATTCTCTTCGGTCAAGGGCATACGCGGCGGATCATTATCGTCCTGCACGATGCGCTTGCGGGCGTCCTCGAAGTCCATGACCTTCCCGAAGCCGTGTTTTGGCAGCCAGTAAGTCTTTTTCAGGATTCCCGCCGCTGCCTCCAGCTTGCTCAGATGACTGTTGATGGTGCGATCGGAGCGGCGGTCACTGGCTTTGGGCCTGGGGAAGGCGCTGGGATCAAAAGGCTCCGCCATATTACCGGACTTGTGCAGATGACCCCAGGTGAAGGTCTTTGGAATGAGCGCCATGCGCCGAACATAGGTGTCGATGTCCGAAGGCTCGTAGTCGGACATCGCCTTATCGCCCGTGAGCCAGGCGAATGCCTCGAGCATGTGCCGCGTCTTGCCGCTATCGGGCTGCCAGCCTCGATCGGCGAACAGATCATCATGGAGTTCATCGATCTGTTCGCTGAAACGCACCTTCGTCACGCGTGCGAAGAACAGGTTCCCTTCGGGAGCGGGCGGCGCCGCAGGCTGCTCGCTGATCCCTTGGGTGGCTGGCGGTGCAAGATTGGGCAGCTGCGATCTGCGTGCTTCGAACACGAGTTCATTATCCAGGAGGCTGGCGACCGCGTCACCACGGGCTTGTATGAGCGGATGGTGGAAGAGGGCGGCGCGGCGCTGCGCTTCGATCATGCCGCGAAGAAGGCTCGCGCGCGCCTCGTGGGCCGTGCTCTCGCAGACAGGCGCACCTATCCGCTGTAAAGCGGAAACAATCCGGGTTTCCCGGATGACATCCGGGCGGATGAGGACTTCCAGCATGGTCTCGAGAGTGCCGCGGTCCTGTTGGCTCCAGCCCTTCGCAACTTGATCGAGAACCTCCGACGGGACATGGTCGGCATCTGCCTGCACCTGGAGAATGGCCTCGTAGGCCGCAATGAAGAGTTCGCCGACGCCGAGGTCGCTTGGCCGAAACTGACGTGGAGCTGCCAGATCGCGCACCGCAATCGCCAGCTCCTCCTCCAGTCCGGCTCGAAAAATAGCCTGCAACTCGGCGGCGGTGAGATTGCCGCTACTGATCCTCTGGCCCTCAATCATCGCAATCTCATCCCATCGAACGGCGAGGCGCCGCGCCATGCAGCGCGCCTCGGCAGGGTCCGCAGTATGGAGGGAAAGTGTTAGGGCGCCGTTATCGCTGCCGCAGGAAGGAAGACGCCGCCGGAAGTGATACCGGGAGCCTTTGCGAATCAGATAAGTCTGCTTGCGCATGGGTCATAGGCCCTTGCGCTGGAGCGAAGCGCAAGCGGCCGTGTAGCCACCTGCGTGGGAAGTTATGTGTACCAGTGTGGGGTAAAGATACGGCAAAACCGCCTCCGATATGGCGGTTTTCTGCGGTTTTTGGCGGATAATGGAGCGGGTAGCGGGAATCGAACCCGCATAGCCAGCTTGGAAGGCTGGAGCTTTACCACTAAGCTATACCCGCCCGCTTGAGCCGCGCAGATGCCATTTCTTGGCGCGCGGCGTCAACCGGATTCGCGCACGGCGCCGGTGGGATCGGCGACCGGTTGCTCGTCTGTCCCGATCAGATCGACCTCCGCATCCCGCTCGCGGTCGGGCAGAGCGACGTGCAGATCGACGCGGCGGTTCGCGGCGCGGCCCGGTTCGTTGGGGGTTCCGTCGGGGCGGGCATTGGGTTGCAGCGGGTTCTGCTCGCCGAATGCGATGATCGTGATCCGCTCCGGGTCCACGCCGTTCTCGACCAGATAGTCGCGCACGGCTTCGCCGCGGCGGCGCGAGGCGCGCAGATTGGCCTCGTCGCTGCCCGCCGAGTCGCTGTGCGCGCGGAGTTCGATCGCACCGCCCTCGGCAATCTGGGGTGAGCGCAGGATGCTGGCCAATTCGGCCATCGCCGATTCGGATAGCTCCGCGCCCCCGTCGGAGAAGGATATCCGCGCATCGAGCGGGGCCAGCTGCGGTTCGGGCGGCGGGAGTACCGAATCGTCGAGATCATCGCGCATGATCGAGGTCGGCTGCGGGGCCGGCTCGCTCGCTGCGGGCTCGGCCGGGGCTTGCTGCCGCTCGCATCCCGCAAGCGCAAACAGGAGCGCGGCCCCGGCGAGGCCGATGGTGGCGGCGGTGGCGCTTCTTTTCATCACGAGTCTCTTCATGCTGGTTCCGGCTTGGGTCCGCCCTTCCGAGCCCGCCTGGCGGCAACCTCTTCGGCAGTGCGCTGCTGCGGCGGGGTGAAGGTGACGATGATGTCGCCCGCACGCGGCTCGGGACGGGCAGCGTGGGTGAAGAAGCGCATCCGCCCACCCTCGCGCAGCAGCAGCAGCATATGCGCGCTCTCGGGCAGCTTTTCCTGCGCGTCCTCGTAGTCGAATTCCTCCGAAAGCCTGGTCTTGCGGAAGACCCAGCCCTCCTTCTGGCGCTCGTTGGTCTCGGTCACGCCCCAGCCCGATTCGAACAATGCCCGCCCGCGCAATGCGACGGGCAGCGAGTGGCGGTCGTAATCATTGCCCGCCTCGCCGAGCTGATAGACCGAATCGCGGCCAATCTCATGGGCGAATTCGTTGCACACAAGCGTGTTGTAAGCCTCGTTCTCGGTCGCGGCGACGAGCACCTGGTAGGGGCCGAGATCGAGATTGTGCTCGGTTGCCTCGTTGAGGATTTCACCGTGGTAGAAGGGCACCCCCTTCTGCCGCGCGAGCCCGAGGCGCTGCCAGCTGGAATCGACCACCATGACCGGGGTCTTGAGATCGAGCATCTGCTTGGCGAGCGCAATCGTCCAGGGCGTGCTGCCGACGATCAGCAGGCCGGGCCGGGTCGCGCCCTTCACCTTGAGCAGGCGCGCGACGAGGTCGACGGTGAAACCATGCGCGACGATGGTGGTGACCACGACCGCGAAGCTCAATCCGATGAGGATATTGCCATCGTCATAGCCCAGCTCGGTCAACCGCAGCGCGAACAGGCCCGAGATGGCGACCAGTACGATACCGCGCGGTGCAATCCAGGCGAGGAACAGGCGCTCGTTCCAGGGGATCGAACTGCCTGCAAGACTGATCACGATTGTCAGCGGGCGGACCACGAACAGCAGCACCAGCAGGAAGGCGGCGAACCGCCAGTTGAGATATTCCAGATCGCCCCATTCGAGCGAGGCCGAGAGCAGGATGAATATGCCGGACACCAGCAAGACCGCGATATTTTCCTTGAACGGGTGGATGCTGCGCAGGCTCTGGACGTTCATATTGGCCAGCGCGATCCCCATGACGGTTACGGCGACGAGACCCGCCTCATGCTCGATCAGGTTGGACAGCACGAAGACGCCGATGACCGCGGTCAGGAGGACCGGCACCTTGAGATATTCCGGGACCGCGCCGCGGGGAAAGGCCCAGGCAATGATGACGGCCGCGACGTAGCCTAGGAGGCCGGCAAGCGCGGCGGAGATCAGCAGCGGCGGCACCACTTCGAACACCGTGGCGCCGTCGACCGACAGCCGGAAATATTCATAGGCGATCACCGCGCAAAGCGCCCCGGTCGGGTCGTTGACGATCGATTCCCATTTGAGGATCGAGGCCGGGCGGGTCTGGATCGAGCTTTGGCGCAGGAGCGGGATCACTACCGTCGGACCCGTGACCACGAGGATTCCGCCGAACAGCACCGCGACGGGCAGCACCAGCCCGGCGACTTCGTGCGCGGCCAGCGCGCCGAGGAACCATCCGACCAGCACGCCGATCGTCGCCAGCCGCCAGACCGCCTGCCCCGAATGGCGCAATTCGCGGAAATTCAGGCTGAGCCCGCCCTCGAACAGGATCAGCGCCACCCCGATCGAGACCATCGTCTCGAGCAGATCGCCGAACACGGCTTCGGGATCGAACAGGCCCAGCACGGGTCCGGCCATGAACCCGGCGAACAGCATCAGAACAATCGCCGGCCAGCCGCTGCGCCAGGCGATCCACTGAGCGCCGATGCCCAGGACGCCGACCACGGCGATGACGAGCGTTTGATCTTGCATGGCTTGAGCCGGTGCCCCCTGCAGGCCGATGGAACGCGAAACGCGCGGTCACGCTCACGGCGCCTGTTAGGAATGCACGAGGGGGCGGGTGTTTCCAACCGCTAATGCGAAAAGGCAGTTAGCCGCCTTCGAACTGCATCAGCGCATCGACCTGAATGGCGAGCTGGCCAAGACGCTGCGCGCCCTGCAGGTCGGGCAGGTCGATGACGAAGGCGGCATGCTCAACCACCGCCCCGGCCTGGCGCAGCAGGCTCGCCGCCGCGCAGGCGGTTCCGCCGGTGGCGATCAGGTCGTCGACCAGCACCACGCGCTGACCCCGCGCCACCGCGCCCGGGTCCATCTCGAGCCGGTCGGCGCCGTATTCCAGGGCGTAGTCGATCCCGATGGTCTCGATCGGAAGTTTGCCCGGCTTGCGCACCGGCACGAAACCGATCCCCAGTTCGACCGCCACTGCGGCACCGAAGATGAAGCCGCGCGCCTCCATCCCCGCGATCGCCTCGGCCCCTCCCGCGCGCGCTGCAGCCGCAAGATGGCCGACGCAGGCAGCAAAGCCTTCGCCATGTGAGATCAGCGTGGTGATGTCGCGGAACTGGATGCCTTGCGCAGGAAAGTCCGGCACGGTGCGGACCAGCGCCTTGAGCTCGTCCGGGCTCATGACGGCCCCGACATAAAAAGGCCCCCCGCATCGCGCGGATGCGAGGGGCCGGATGTCAGGAGCTCGCGGATCGCGATCAGTCCTTATGCTTCTTCGGTTTGACCGCCGACCAGATCTGCTTCTTCGACATATAGGCCAGCACGGTGGCGAACAGCAGGAAGATCAGGACCGGCCAGCCGGTCTGCTTGCGCTTCACGAGAGTCGGCTCGGCCGTCCAGGTCAGGAAGGCGGCAATGTCCTCCGACATCTGCGGGATCGTCGCTTCGGTGCCGTCGTCATAGGTGACCTGGCCCGGGTTCATCAGCGGCGGCGCCATCGCCAGGTTGAGGTTATGGAAGTAGACATTATGGTAAAGACCCGGCCCTGGGGCGATGTCTGGATGCTCAGCCAATACTTCAGGCGAAGGCGCCTGATAGCCCTGGAGCAGCGAAGCGACGTAATTGGTCCCGTCCTCGCGCGCCTTGGTCATCAGGGACAGGTCCGGCGGAATGGCATTGTTGTTCGCCGCCGCCGCCGCCACCGCATTGGGATAGGGCGAGGGGAAATAGTCGGTCGGCTCACCCGCACGCGAGGTCGCTTCGCCGGTGTTGGGATCGATCCCCGGCACCTGCCATGCGGCGGCTTCTGCCTTCACCTGAGCCTCGGAATAGCCGAGATCGGCCAGATCGCGGAAGGCCACGAATTTCATGCTGTGGCAGGCCGAGCAGACTTCCTTGTAGACCTTGTAGCCGCGCTGCAGCTGGGCGATGTCCCAGGTGCCGAGCGGTCCGTCGAAAGAATAGTCGATATCCATCGGCTCTTCATAGGGCAGATGGGATATGGGCTCTTCGGTCGCGTAGGTATAGGCGCCCACCGCGAAGGAAATCAGGGCGACGGCTGCGAAGCCGAGGCCGACGAGGATTGCGATGATCCGGATCATGCGAAGGTCTCTTCTCTCGTAGCTGTCAGCGCGGTCAAACCGCGGGCTCGGCGTTTTCGCCGAGCACGGCCTTCTTGTCGGACCCCAACACCGCTTCGGTGATGGAATAGGGCAGCGGCTCGGGCCGTTCGATCTGCGAGACGATCGGGATGATCACCAGGAAGTGCAGGAAATAATAGGCCGTGAAGATCTGGCTCAACATCACGTAGGGCTCTTCTGCCGGTGCCCCGCCGAGATAGAACAGAGCTGCCATGGTCGGGATCAGGCCGAACCAGAAGAACTTGCGGAACAGCGGGCGATAATGGCCGCTGCGCACCGGCGAGCGATCCAGCCAGGGCAGGAAGAACCACATCAGGATCGCCGAGAACATGGCGAGCACGCCCCACAGCTTGGCTGGCAGGATGAAGTCCATCGTGAAGGCGCGCAGGATCGCGTAGAACGGATAGAAATACCATTCGGGGACAATTTGTGCCGGGGTCGAGAGCGGGTTGGCCTCGATGTAATTGTCTGCATGCCCCAAAGCATTGGGCAGGAAGAACACCATGATGAACAGCGCCAGCAGCGCAATGCCCAGCCCGAAGCCGTCCTTGGCCGTGTAATAGGGGTGGAACGGCAGCGTGTCGCTTTCCTGCTTGATCTCGACACCCGTCGGATTGGACGAACCGGGGATGTGGAGCGCCCAGATGTGCAGGATCACCACGCCGGCGATCACGAAGGGCAGCAGGAAGTGCAGGCTGAAGAAGCGGTTGAGCGCGGCGTTGTCGGGCGCATAGCCGCCCAGCAGCCAGATCTGGATCGGCTCGCCCACCAGCGGGATCGCGCCGAACAGGCCGGTGATCACCTTGGCACCCCAGAAGCTCATCTGACCCCAGGGCAGGACGTAACCCATGAAGGCGGTCGCCATCATCAGCAGGAAGATCACCACGCCCAGCAGCCAGATCATCTCGCGCGGGGCCTTGTAGGAACTGTAGAAGAAGCCGCGGAAGATGTGGATGTAGACCACGATGAAGAAGAAGCTCGCCCCGTTTGCATGGGCATAGCGCATCAACCAGCCCCAGTTGATGTCCCGCATGATATGCTCGGTGGTTGCGAAAGCGACTTCGGCATTGGCAGCATAATGCATCGCCAGAACGACGCCGGTGACGATCTGGAACACGAGGAAGAAACCGGCGAGTACGCCGAAATTCCACATGTAGTTGAGGTTGCGCGGCACCGGATAACCAGCGCCCACCGCGTTGTAGACGAGCCGCGGCAGAGGCAGCTTCTCGTCGAGGAACTTGGTGAGCCCGGTTTTCGGCTCGTACTGGCGTGCCCAGGGAAAACTCATGATCTAGTCTCTACAACCTCAGCCGACGGTGATGGTGGTGTCGGAGGTGAAAGCATATTCCGGCACTTCAAGGTTGGTCGGCGCCGGACCTTTGCGAATGCGACCCGCGGTATCGTAATGCGACCCATGACAGGGGCAGAAATAGCCGCCGAACTCGCCCTTAACCTCGCCCTCGGCGGCACCCAGCGGGACGCAGCCCAGATGAGTGCAGACGCCCATGGTCACGAGGAGGTCGTGGTTCCCCTCTTTGGTGCGCTCGTCCAGCGTTGCCGGATCGCGCAGGCTGTCGGCCGACACGCCATTGGCCGCCGCGATCTCCGCTTCGGTCAGACGGCGGACGAACAGCGGCTGCTTGCGAAATACCGCCTTGATCGCCTGACCCGGCTCGATATCGCCCACGTCGACCTCGGTGACGCTCTCGGCAAGAACGTCCTCGGACGGTGCCATCTGGCTGATCAGCGGCAGCAGCACCGCCGCGCCGCCAACGCCCGCCGTGCTGAGCGCGGCGATGTTGATGAAGTCGCGGCGACGCACGCCATCGGTCGCGCCGTCGTCCACGGGGACTACGGGTATTTCGCTGTTCGCGGTTGCAGCGGTATCTGCCATCAGAGCGGTGCCCTACCTGCCTCTATTCAGTCTGGAGGCCCGGAGATGGGCCAGAAGAAGTGCTCGTCCGGCTGACCTTCCGCGATCTCGGGGATCGGGTCGGGGGAGACGCGCACGAGGCGGTCTCCCATTGCCGGATTGAGGGGCCTCTAAACGCAATGGCACACCTTGCCAACCGCGATTTTGGCAAGAGGAATACGCTTCAGCGCAAGGCGATGAGCGAGATCTGCCGCCCTTCCGCGGTCTCGCGGCGATGGCTGGCCCGGCGGTAGGAATGAAACAGGCCGGCTTCGGCATAGGTGTCGCGGTTGAGGCTCTCGATCCAGCCCACCCCCGCCTGTTCGAGCCGGGCGGCAACATAGCCGGGCAGATCGAACTGCCAGTGGCCGGCGCGACCGGTGCGAAAGAACGGTGCGTCCCCTTCCCCGAAATGCTCGCGAAACGGCGCATCGACCTCGTAGCTTTCCTGCGCGATGCAGGGGCCTATCACCGCCACGATCTTTTCGGGACGGGCGCCAAGCGCGGCCATCGCTGCGACCGTGTTGGCGATCACCCCCTGGTTTGCACCGCGCCAGCCGGCATGCGCCGCGCCCACCACCCCGGCCTCGCGATCGGCGAACAGCACCGGGGCGCAATCGGCGGTCACGATTCCCAGGACCAGCCCGGCGCGGTCAGTGACCATGGCGTCGGCCTCAGGGGGATCGCCCCTCCATTCGCCGGTGACGGTTACGACATCGGGCGAATGGACCTGCCTGACCCGGACGAGCGCGCCATTCGGCAGGATATTCTGCGCTGCGGCGCCCGCCTTTTTCGAGAAGCCATGCGGCACCCCTTGGAGCGCCTGGGATCTGAGCAGCCTAGCCAAGCGAGCGGCTCACCTGCTCGAAGGTATCGCGCGAAAGCTGCGAAGCGCCCGCTATCCGCTCGAGCTCGCCGCGCATCAGCGCCGCGCGTCCCGGCTCGATCCGCCGCCAGCGTCCCAGCGCCGGCACGAATCGCGCCGCGGTCTGCGAATTGATTGGATCGAGCTCGAGAATGAGATCGGCGATCAGGCGGTAGCCCTCGCCGCTGGCCGCATGGAAGGCCTGCGGATTGCCCGCGAAGGCCATGTAGAGCGACCGCGCCCGATTTGGGTTGCGCAGCGTGAAGTCGCCGTGATTGCGCAGCGACTTTACATGCTCGATCGCCTGCGGGTGGAGCGAGGACGCCTGCAGCGCGAACCATTTGTCGATCACCAGGTCGTTGCTGCGATAGCGGTTGTAGAAATCGAGCAGCTTGGCCGTACGATCCGCGGTTTCAAGGCCGGCGAGCACCACCAGCGCGCCCTGCCGGTCGGTCATGGTGGTGGCGCCGTCATATTGCGCGGCGGCCATCTGCGACGCGCGCCGCGGATCGGCGGCGGCGAGATAGGTCAGCGCCAGCGTCTTAACCTTGCGCGCGCCCTGCGCCGCGGCATCGAGCGTTCCCGGGGCCCGGCTGGCGCGCTCGTGCAGCGCGACCAGTTCCTCGCCCAGTTCGCGGCCGAGCCAGGTCTTGAGCGTCTCGCGCGCATTGTGGATCGCGCCCGGATCGGCGACCAGCGCCTGCTCCATCAGATAGGTCTCGCCCGGCAGCATCATGAGCTCGCCGCGCATCTGGTCGTCGATCCGGTCGTCAGCCAGCACCGCGCCCAGCGCGGTGCGGATCGCCGCGCGCCCCGCCTCGCGCTCCTCGGCAGCGAGCCCGCCGGCGACGACATCGCCCAGATGCCCGACCACCAGATCCTGCATCGCCTCGTAGCGCGCGAAGGGATCGTCGTCCTTCGCGGCGAGGAAGGTCAACTCCTCGCGCGCAATCTCGCGCTCGATCCGCACCGGCGCGGAAAAGCCGCGGTTGACCGACAGCACCGGCGGCGCGGCGAAGCCTTCGAAACGCAGCGTCTCGCTGGCCTCGTTGAGGACCACCAACTGTTCGCCCGAATGCGTCCCGCTGTCGCGGTCGAACAGCGCGATCCTGAGCGGGATCGGCATCGGCTGCTTGTCGGGCTGGCCGGGGGTCGGCGGGACTTCCTGCGACAGCGTCAGCGTCGCGGTCTCGCCCTCGTGCGACAGCGCGACCGTCACCCTGGGCGTCCCCGCCTGCGAGTACCACAGCCGGAACCGCTCGAGGTCGAGCCCGGCCCCGTCCTCGATCGCGGTGACGAAATCCTCGCAGGTCGCCGCCTCGCCGTCGTGGCGCTCGAAATAGAGATCGCAGCCTTTGCGGAAGGCTTCCTCGCCCGCCATGGTGCGCATCATCCGGATCACCTCGGCGCCCTTGTTGTAGATCGTCGAGGTGTAGAAATTCGAGATCTCCTGATAGCTGTCGGGCCGGATCGGATGCGCCAGCGGGCCCGAATCCTCGGGGAACTGGACCGAGCGCAGCACGCGGACATCGCCGATCCGCTTGACCGGCGCGCTGCCCATGTCCTGGCTGAACAATTGGTCGCGCAGCACGGTGAAGCCTTCCTTGAGGCTTAGCTGGAACCAGTCGCGGCAGGTGACGCGGTTGCCCGACCAATTGTGGAAATACTCATGCGCGATCACGCCCTCGACCGCGTCGAAATCGCCATCGGTGGCGGTGTCGATATCGGCGAGGACGTATTTGGTGTTGAAGACGTTGAGCCCCTTGTTCTCCATCGCCCCCATGTTGAAATCGCTGACCGCGACGATGTTGTAGATATCGAGATCATATTCGCGCCCGAAGGTCTCCTCGTCCCAGGCCATCGCCCGCTTGAGGCTCTCCATGGCGTGCTCGGTGCGGTCGAGATCGCCGTCGCGGACGAAGATGTTGAGCGCCACTTGGCGTCCGCCCAAGGTGGTGAAGCTGTCGCTGCGGGCGACCAGATCGCCCGCCACCAGCGCGAACAGATAGGAGGGCTTGGGCCAGGGATCGTGCCATTCGGCCCAGTGGTGGTCCCCGTCGTCACCCTCGGCGGTGCAATTGCCGTTGGCGAGCAGGACGGGGAACTGCGCCTTGGGCGCGCGCATCCGCACGGTATAGACGCTGAGCACATCGGGCCGGTCGGGGAAGAAGGTGATCCGGCGGAAGCCCTCGGCCTCGCATTGGGTGCAGAGCATGCCGTTGGAGGCGAACAGCCCCATGAGCTGCGAATTGGCCGCGGGGTCGATCTCGGTGACCACGGTGAGTTCATGGGCATCGCCGGGCAGGGTGACGATCAGGTCGTCGCCGTCCATCGTATGGCTGTTGGTGATCGCGCCGTCGCAGCGGACCTCGAGCGGCCTGATGCCCTCGCCATTGAGGCGGATCGTCGGCGACGGTTCTGCGTCGGGGTTGCGCTCGAGCGTCAGCCTCGCCTCGACCCGGGTCTTTTCGAGCCCGAGGTCGAAATCGAGATGGGTCGCCGCCACCCGCCAGGGAAAGGGCGCGTAATCCGCGCGCCGGATCAGTGCGGGCGCGTGCGGTTCGACCGCGGCATCGGCCATTTCGGGGTTGCCATCGGGGGTGGCGGGCGTGCGGGCGATATCCATTGCGCGGGGATTCCAATCTTCGAAGCGTGAGGCTGTAATATGGGGAGCTTTGAGCTAATACGAACCGATGTCACGATTGTTCATTTTCGGCCTTGGCTACACCGCCAAGCGGATCGCGCAAGCGCTCGGCGCGAAAGGCTGGGAAGTGGTCGCCACCGGCAGCGACGGGGCGCTGGATTTCGCCGATCGCGAGGCGGTGCGCGAGGCGCTCGCGCAATGCACCCATGTGCTGTCCTCGGTCCCGCCCGCCGAGGGCAGCGACCCGGTGCTCGACCTCTACGCCGAAGCGCTCGCCGGAAATTGGCTCGGCTATCTCTCCTCCACCGGCGTCTATGGCGATGCCGCTGGCGCCTGGGTGGACGAGACCTCGCCCGCCGGGGGCGGACGCCGCAGCGCGCGGGCGGAGTGCGATTCGCGCTGGCTGGAAACGGGCGCGCGCGTGTTCCGCTTGCCGGGGATCTACGGCCCTGGGCGCAGCGCCTTCGAGCGGGTGCGGCAGGGTAAGGCGCACCGTATCGCTCTGCCCGGTCAGGTGTTCAGCCGGGTGCATGTCGAGGATATCGTCGCCGGCGTAGTCGCCGCGCTCGAAACCCATGCGCCTCCGGGGGCCTACAATCTCGCCGACGATTTGCCGACCAGCCAGAACGCGGTGATCGAGGAGGCCTGCCGTCTGCTCGGGATCGAGCCGCCGCCGCTGCAGAGCATCGAACAGGCCGGGCTCTCGCCGATGGCGCGCGGCTTCTATGCCGAGAACCGCCGGGTCGCGAACGGCAAGGCCAGGCGCGTGCTCGGCTGGAGCCCGGCCTATCCGACCTATCGCGAAGGGCTACGCGGGCTTCTCTAGCGAGGCGCTGGCCAGCGGCGGGGTGGGCACCGTCCGTGCCCGCAGTGCGATCACCAGCCCGCACAGCGAGAGCCCCGCCCCCAGCGCGGTCCACGCGGTCCAGCGGTAATCCTCGAACAGCGTCGAGAGCAGCATCGCCACGATCACGGTGACGATGCCGTTATAGGCCGCGCGGCCCGCGCCGATCTGGCGCACCAGCGTGTAATGCAGCGGGAAGGTCACCACGCTGCCCGCCAGCGCCAGCCAGCCGATCCCGAGCCAGAAGCTCGGCCGGTCGGGGAGCACCGGCGGTCCAGCGGTCCACCAGGCGAGCGCAAAATCGGCGATCGTGCCGTAGAGCATCGCCCACGCGAGCAGGCTCACCATCGGCAGCGAGCGCCCGGTCGGGTTGGCCTGGACGACATTGGCGATGCTGGCGCACAGGATCCCCAGAACGGCCCAGAAGATCCCCAGCCCGATCGAGCCGCCCAGCGGGTTGAGCCCCGCCTCGTGCCACAGCAGCAGCGCGATCCCGCAAAGCGCCACCAGCGTGCCGGCAACGAAATTGCGCGTGATCTTCTGCCCCAGCAGCCACCAGCCGAACACCGCGTTGGAAACGATCAGCATGGTGAAAAGCACCGCAACGATCCCCGAGGTAAGATGCAGTTCGGCGCGGTAGACGAAGTTGAAATTGCCGCAGAACTGAGTGACCCCGATCGCCAGCGCGAGCCAGTGCCCCGCCCTGCCGATCCTCAGCGTCTTGCGCATCGCCAGCACCAGCAGGAACATCGCCGGGGTGGCGACGGCGAAGCGGATCGCCACCGACCAGCTCGGCGCGACGCCGTCGATCTGGTCGGTGATCACCCACCAGGTCGAACCCCAGATGATCCCGGTCAGCAGGAAGGGAAGGACGATCCGCGGCCGCAGCAGCGCGTGATCGGCGGGATTTGCGGGCGCGGCGTTGCTCACAGGCCCGAGAGCGCCTGGGCGAGCGCTGCGGCGTCTTCTGCTCGCGTGTTCCAGGCGGTGACGAAGCGCGCGGCATCCGCGCCCCAGTCGTAGAAGCCGAGGCCTCGTTCGCGCAAAGCCTCGCGCTCGGCGGCGTTGCAGCGCACGAAGAGCTCGTTGGCCTCGACCGGATGCATCAGCCGGTCGCCGCAGGCGGTGGCGATCTCCTGCGCGGCGGCATTGGCGCCGCGGGCGTTGTGCAGCCACAGATCGCTTTCGAGCATCGCCAGCAATTGCGCGGCGAGAAAGCGCCCCTTAGACTGCAGATGGCCCGCGCGCTTGCGGCGATAGCGCGCCACATCGGCCGCAGCCGGATCGAAGAACAGGATCGCCTCCGCGCTCATCGCGCCGTTCTTGATGCAGCCGAAGCTGAGCGCGTCGACCGGGCCGGCGGCCTCGGCAGCGCTGCAATCGAGAAAGGCGGTGGCATTGGCGAAGCGCGCACCATCCATATGCAGCCCCAGCCCACGCTCCTTCGCCAGCGCGGCGATCACGGCGACTTCGCCGGGGCGATAGGCGCAGCCATATTCGCTCGCCTGGGTGATCGACACCGCATGCGGCTGGACCTGATGGACATCGTCGCGGATCGGATCGAGCGCGGCGCGGAGGGCTTCGGGGGTCAGTTTCGCGCTTTCCCCCGGCACCAGCAGCAGCTTGGCGCCGTGGAGGTAGAAGCCGGGCGCGCCGCCTTCGTCCATCTCGATATGCGCTTCCTCGTGACACACCACCGCGCCGTGCGGCTGGACCATGGTCGCGAGCGCGAGGCAATTGGCGGCGGTGCCGGTGGCGACCCACAGCGCGGCGCAGTCGCGCCCGAACAGATCGGAGAAGCGCGCGTCGAGCTCGCGCGACAGGCCATCGCCGTCATAGGGCGCATCGGGCGCGTCGGCGGCGCGCATCGCTTCCCAGACGAGCGGGTGGACGGCGGCGGCGTTGTCGGAGAGGAATTGCATCGGAACGCCCATAGAGCGGCGGGCGTTGCTTGCAAGACAGCGAAAGGATCCCGCACCCATGCCCGAGACCGATGTGACGATCGAACGACACGACAACGGCGCCAGCGGCGACTATGTCGCGCGGGTCGCGGACAGCGATGCGACTGGCAAGCTGACCTGGGTCGCGCGCGGCGATACGCGGGTCGCCGAGCACACGCTGGTGCCGGGCGCCATGCGCGGCCAGGGAATTGCCGGCGAGCTGGTGAAGGCGCTGGTCACCGATGCCCGCGAACAGGGGTTCAAAATCGTCCCCGCCTGCTCCTATGTCGCTGCGAAGTTCGACGAGAACCCCGACTGGAGCGATTTGCGCGCCTAGACCAGTTCGCTGAAGTCGCGGCCCGCGATCGATTCGAGCACCGCGGCGCGCAATTGCCGCGCCCGCTCGAGCGATATTCCCGCAATCGCAAACTTGCCCCCGGCGAGCCCGAGACTTAGCGTTGCATAGCCGCGCCGCCGCGCGATCGGCCCTTGGCTGATCTCGACCGACTGCAGTTTCACCCGCGAGGCGATCGCGATTCGTGGCGCGAGGAAATTCCGGCGCGTGAACAGCTGGCTGGCATCGAAGCCATTGGCGACGAAGCGCCAGTTGGCGAATTCCAGCGCCGCGATGATCGCGAAGCCGAGCGGCGGGACCGCCACGAGCCAGCCCTGCCCCGCCACTGCCAGCCCGATGGTCATTGCCGAAAGCGCCAGACCCGCCAGTACCACCCGATCGGTCCGGTACTGGCTGGTAGCCCTCTGC
This sequence comes from uncultured Erythrobacter sp., assembly GCA_963975275.1. Lineage (GTDB taxonomy): Bacteria > Pseudomonadota > Alphaproteobacteria > Sphingomonadales > Sphingomonadaceae > Qipengyuania. The sequence goes on from CAXBFN010000006.1 coordinate 69,768, forward strand.
CACTGGAGCCCTTCGCCCGGGAGGTGGAACCCCGTCACCGCCACGATGGGAGCGATTTCCTCGGCCTGCGCGAAAGGGGCGACGCTGTGGTTGGCCGAACCGCTGTCCTGCGCCAGGCTGACCAGTTTGAGCTCGCGCCAGCCGAACCAGCGGCGCACCGCCCCGGTCCCGATCCGCAGCGCCTGCACCCGGTGGATCGGCATCACCACATCGGTGCGCGTCAGCAGACCGCGGCGGCGGCGCAGCCCCTTGTCGGTCCGCTCGAGCCGGAAGTCCCATTCGCGCAGGGCGGTGCGGACCAGCCCGGTGGCGAAGCCGATCGCAAGGAAGGTCGCCACGGCGATGATCCCGCCAGCAATCTGCGCGGCGACGCCCAGCCCTGCCAGCCAGCGCCCGGGACCCGCCAGCCGGTCTTGCCAGGCGTCGAAATCCCACAGGTCGAAGGGGAGCAGGAAATCGAACTGCTGCGCGGCACCGGCCACCACCGCCACCACCGCGAGCGAGAATTCGAACAGGCCGAAGGTGACGACCCGGCGCGGCCCCATCGTGAACAGCGGCGGCGCGGCTTCGACGGGTTCGGCGAGGGTATCGGTATCGGGCGCGAGGACCGCGCCAACCTTCTGGCTGCGGACCACCTCGCGCAGCCGCTCGCCCTCGGCCTCGGTCAGATAGGAAAGCTTGAGCTCGTCCTTGCCCCCGGCCCCGGTCTCGAACCGCACCTCGACCAGCCCGAACAGGCGCGGGATCAGCTTCTGCTCGAGGCTGACATCCTGGATCCGCTCATAAGGCACCGAACGCGCGGCGCGCGCAATTACCCCGCTCTCGACGCGGATGTCGCTGGCCCCGATGCGATAGGTGAAGCGGTACCAGTGGAGATAGGCCAGCGCGGTGCTGACGGCGAGGATGGCGAGCACCGCTGGAACGGCGAACAGCAGCCGGGCGGGTTCGCCGTCGAGCACCGCATAGGCGCCGAAGGCCAGCGGAAGCGCGACCTGCCCGAGCGAGGCGACCGCGCCGACGATGAAGCTCCTGGGATCGGTGCGCTGCGGCTCGCCCGCGTCGTCGGGGGCACTCTCCTCCTGCCCGGCTGCTACCGGCAGCGTGGCAGGTGATGGGGCAGGTGCCGTAGCAGGCACGGTAACATACCGCTTATCCGGCGGGGGCCGGTCGCCCGTCACAGCGTGTCGCGCCGGATCGCCGCGCGGATGGCGTTGCGCATCGCCAGCGCATCGGCGTGCTTGAGCCCCGGCAGATGGACCGAGGCGTTGTGGCTGCCCGCAGTGTGCACCGTCAGCGTGGCGATGTCGTAAGCGCGCTCGAGCGGGCCCTGGTCGACATCGATATGCTGGACCCGCCCGAAGGGCACCACCGTGTCCGAATGGAACAAGAGCCCCCTGACCACCCGCAGCCGCTCGTCGGCCACCCGATAGCCGCGAGCCTGCCAGCGCCGCTGCGGGAGGCGCAGCAGGATGGCTGCGGCGAGCAGCAGATAGGGGATCACGACGACGCCATGCCAGCCCGGGATCGCGACCTCGGCGGCGATCGCCGGAGCCAGCAGGACCGCCAGCCAGATCGCGGTCGCGATCCGCATCACCGACCTGTAGCCGGGGTCGAGCGGCGTCAGTGGGCCGTCGTCTTCGATCGGGTCATCCATAGGCGTCCTATCTAGGCAATACACTGCGCCGAATCAACGCCGCTGGTCGAACCGCCTGCCGATCATCGCGGCGGTGATGTTGGTCTTTTGGACGTCGATCGCACCGCCCGCGATCCCCCAGGCGAAGCCGTCGCGCAGCCGCTGCTCCATGCCGTATTCCTTGTGATAGCCATAGCCGCCCATCACCTGCATCCCCTGCGCGGTGACCTCGCGGACGATCTCGTTGGCGTAGCATTTGGCGACGCTGCTTTCGTAGACCGAGGGCAGGCCGTTCTCTTGCTCAGCTGCATTCACTGTCGCGCGGTAAATCAGCAGCCGCGCCGCCTCGACCCGCATCGCCATTTCGGCGAGCTTGAGCTGCACCCCCTGGAAATCGACGATCGGCTTGCCGAAGGCCTTGCGCTCCTGCGTGTAGGCGATCGCCTGGTCGAGCGCGGCCTGCGCGAGACCGAGGCTCTGCGTCGCATTGCCGCAGCGCTCGAGCCCGAAGGCCTGCATCAGCTGGCCGAAGCCGCCCGCGCCGATCACCAGATTGGCCTTGGGCACCTTCACATTGTTGAACAGGATGTCGCGGGTCTCGATTCCGCGAAAGCCCATCAGCTCCTCGCGCGCGCCGAAGGAGACGCCGTCCATCTCCTTGTCGACCAGCAGCGCGCCGATGCCCTTGGCACCGGGTTCGTCGGACAACCGGCAATAGGTGACGTAATAGCGCGCGTGTCCCGCCCCGCTGGTCCAGCGCTTGGTGCCGTTGAGCAGGTAGTGATCGCCCTCGTCGCGGGCATGGGTGGTGAGCTCGGTCAGCGCGGTCCCGGCATCGGGTTCGGACATAGAGACCGCCACCGTCGCCTCGCCCGCGGTGACCTGCGGAATGATCCGCGCCTTGAGTTCCTCGGAGCCGAATCGCTCGAGCGTGCGCACCGGCCCGACCAGCGCCTCGAACACCGGGAAGGCGACCGCGTTGGAGATCATCGCGAATTGCTCGAGCACGAGGATCGCCTCGAAATGCCCGAGGCCCAGCCCGCCATATTGCTCGGGCAGATTGACCCCGAGGAAGCCCATCGCGCCGTAGCGGCGGACCATCTCCGCGGGGACGGAGAAATCCTTCGCCTCCATCTCGCGGGCGAGCTCGGGCAGCTCCTTCTGCGCGAAGTTGCGCGCGCTGTCCTGCAGCTCGCGCTGCTGTTCGGTAAGCTGGAAATGCATGCCGGCCGTGTCCTCCCTCAAGTCCGGGCGGAGAGGTGGAGCAGCGCGCCGCATTGCGCAAGCACCTCCGCGCTCGCGCAAAGCCGAGGCGATCAGTTCGCGAACAGGGCGGCGACAGCGGCGTCGAAAGCGAAGGGTTTTTGCAGGATCGGCGCCAGCGTGCGCTCTTCGTGGAGGCAGTTGCTGTCGTAGCCGGTTACGAAGACGAACGGGATACCGTCTTGCGCCAGCCGTTGCGCGACGCGAAGGCTCCGCTCTCCTCCCAGATTGACATCCAGCACCGCCGCATCCGGCACATCGCCGTGTTCGATGGCCTGCAACGTGGTCGACACGTCGGCGAAGGGGCCCAACACCCGCGCTCCTGCGGCCTCGAATTGATCGGCAATGTCGAACGCTATCAAAAACTCGTCCTCGACGATCAGTACGCATTTGTCGGCAAGTCGCAAAGGCCTTGGTTCCTCAGACATGAAGCCTCTGCTCTCCCTTGAGCCGAAGCACGATTGTACACGCCAGCCAGTCGTCGCCGAACTCGAGCTGGGTCTTGGCATTCAGCTGGTGCGGAATGGCTCGTTTGATCAGCGAGAAGCCGAAGCCCGCGCCGAGCGGCGCATCCGGCGCGATGGAAATCCCTTCTTCGCGCCATGTGAGCTGCAGGCCGGACGACTGGCCATAATCCACACACTCCCACGCCACGCTGAGCGTGCCATTCTCCTGCTTGAGAGCGCCATATTTGCGGGCATTGGTGGCCAGCTCGTGGAGCACGAGCGCCAATGTCTGCACGCTGGAGGCGTCGATGGATACGTGCGGCCCTGCGACCTCGATCCGATCCGTATTGCGATCCGCTGCCATCGCCTCCAGTTCCAGACTGATCAGGCGCTCGAGCGTGATCGATTCCTGATGCGACTGCGACAGCAGGCCTTGCACACGAGAAAGCGCCTGCAGCCTGCCCTGCAGCTTTTCGCGAACCTCGCCTGACAGCGACGCGCCTCTGAGCGTCTGTCCGATTATGCCGTCCACCACTCCGATCAGATTGCGAGTCCGGTGCTGCAATTCCGCCACCAGCATGCGCTGTTCGGTCTGCAAGCGGCGCAATTCGTCGATGTCGGTCGCCGTGCCGAGCCATTCGATCACCGTGCCGTCGCTGTCTCGAGCTGGAGCTGCACGAAGCTGGTGCCAGTGATAATCGCCCGCCGCATTCCTGATCCGGAATTCGCCTTGGAGCGGGTTATCGCCGTCGGCGCTGTTCCACGCCTGTATCGCCCCTTCGCGGTCGTCGGGATGCAAGGCGTCGAGCCACCCCCTGCCAAGGCTCTGGTCTTCGGACCGACCCGTAAATTCCCGCCACTGGGGGCTGGACCACGACCAGTTCCCGCCTGCAGCCGAGCGCCACACCAGCTGCGGGATACCCTCGACCAGAGTGCGCAGGCGCGCCTCGCTGGCTGCCAACCTGCTCTGCTCGGACCGTCGCTCGCTGTCGGTCTGCATCCGGTCGACGGCCGCCGCCAGCAGATTGGCATAGGTACGCAGAAAGGAGATGTCGTCCTCGTTGAAATCGCGAGGCTGGCGGCTATCGACCTGCAGAATGCCGAAGGGCGGCTTGTCATGGCCGCCGATGATGATGACGTTGACCAGTGCCCGGACGCCATTCTCCTTCAGGAACTCGGCGAACTCGAACCGGTCTTCGGTGGCGATATCGGGGGAAATGACCGGCTCGCCGGTTTCGAGCGCCCGTCCTTCCGAGGAGCCCGGGTCGCGTTCGAGACATATTTCACCCACCACGCCCGGTTTCCAGCCCACACCCGCGCGGACGAACAAGGAATTGCCCCCGTCGCGCAGTTCGATCACCTTTGCGAGATCGGTGTCGAGAGCTTCGCTCACCAGGCGGCAAGCCTCGGTGAGGATCTCATCGAGATCTTCCGATTTCAAGGAGAGCTCTCCGAAGCTGGCGAGCGCCGATCTCTGCTGGAGCAGCGCGGAACTGCGCTGCGCCGAAGGCCGGGTCATGCCGCAGATCCCGTGCGTAGGGGGCCACCAAGGGTCGAGGAGTAACTATAACGAATCATTGGGGAAGTTTCGGTGAACCCGGCTCGATTTTCAAGTGCTATGAATGGGTCATCGGGCGATGGACCGAATTGCATCTGCGCCTTGCCTGCCGGACAGATCCGGGACCGAGGCTGGTCGTGATCTGCGGCCTCCAACGAACTTGCCGCTCCTGCTGTGCCTAGGGCCCGGTCACCGATGAAGAGCAAGGCCCATCCGGATCTTCCAAGCTTACAAAGACGGGAGATCCCTCGAAAAGATCGGCCGCGGCGCGACCGCCGATGCCGAAATGCACTTGCGTATCGGCCCACCATTCCCTGCGTGGAATGGTCGTGTCCGAACCCGTAATGGACGCGGCGCAGCGCAGGGCGAAAGCGCAGCGCAGCACTGTATCGCCGTAGCGCCGCTCGAATGCGAGGACATGGTCCTTGCGAACCCCGTTCGAAGCCACCGGCTCGTAGGTGCCGCGCAGGAACACCTGCGGAAACTTGCGGCGAAGCAGCAGCAGCCTGGAGACGAGCTCGAGCTTGGGATGGGCTGGCAGCGCCTTTACGAGCATCTGCTTCCGCTGGGCGAAATCGACCGGGCGCCGGTTGTCGGGATCGACCATGCTGTAGTCCGGAAGTTCGCAGCCCTGATAGCAATCGGGCACGCCCGGAACCGTAAAGTGCAGCCCCGCCTGAACGAGCATATTGGCCGATGCCGCGCCGGATGTTTCCGCGACGAAATCATGGATCGGAGCCGCCAGTCCCTCGCTTCGTGCGGGATCGAGCCGGCTTTCGACGAACTCCCTTGCGGCCGTTTCATACTCCGTGTCCGGCATCGCCCAGGACGACCGCAATTTCGCTTCGCGCAGGGACTTCTCCTGCCAAGCGGCGAGGCGCTCTGCATAGGCGGCCAGACCTTTGCGATCGCCGGGCTGCAGCCCCTCGGGCCAGCATCCGTAGATCATCTGATAGAGCGCGTATCGGTCCGCCGCAGCGACCCCGCAATCTTGTCCGCCCGCCAGTTCGTCCCAGGTCTCCACCCTTTGCCGCCAGACATGCGGAATGGTCGAAAGCACGGCGAGCCGGGCGCGTACATCCTCGCCGCGCTTGTGATCGTGCGTGGCAGTGGCGAGCATCGCTAGCGGGAAGGCATCGAGGCGATCCGAACATGCGCGATGGAAATCCTCGACCGAGCTGGCGATACGATCGGCGTCGAAGCCGACGTCGAGCCGCGAGAGCAGCGGCGCGAAGCGGTAGAACGCGGTATCCTCCACTGCCTTGGCCGCGATCGGGGCCGACAATTGCTTGAACCGGCGAACGGCTTCGGCGGCAAAATTCGCGTCGCCGGGACCATTGCCGCCCAGCCATTGCAGAACCCGATCGGCGACTGCCGCTTCTCCCGGCGGGATGAAGCGTATAACATCTTCGCGCACACGTTCCCGAACCGCAGCATCGCCGGGCGGTGCGGCGGTCCCGGTGCCATAGGTGCGGTAGACGGGAAAAACCCAGAGCAGCCGCTCGATGCTCCGGCGCAGCATGGCCTGCGTCCAACCGGCCGAACCCGGATCCGACCGTGCGAGAGCCAGGAAGCTCTCGGTGCAGGCGCGCAGCTGGCTTTCGAAATCCCAGGACAGCATGTCCTGCCTCGCCTGGAGTTCCTCCTCGCGGAAGGTCAGGGCGCGGCCGCTGAATTCATGCCACAGCGCGAGGATCTCCGCTTCCCCGGCAGGATCGTGGAGGACCGCCGACACCTCTTCCATGAAATCATAGCCGCTGGTGCCGTCGACACCCCAGTCGCGCGGCAGGCTTTCTCCCGGACCGAGGATCTTTTCGACCACGATATAGGCCGAACCCTCGGGCGCGTCGGCGGGCCGCTCCAGCGCATCGAAGCGCTGGCACAGCTCGCGGCAGTATCCGGCGGGATCGGAGAGGCCATCGACATGGTCGATCCGCACGCCGTCGATCAGACCTTCCTGCCACAGCCGGAAATAGAGCGCATGGGTGCGCTCGAAGACGTCCTGGTCCTCGATCCGCAGCCCGGCCAATTCGTTGATCGTGAAGAACCGCCGCCAGTTGAGCTCGTCATTGGCCTGCCGCCACCAGGCGAGGCGATAGTGCTGGCGGCCGAGCAGCGCGGCGAGGCCTTCGAGATCGTCCGGCTCGGGCAGCGCAGCGTGGTCTTCGCGGCGAAGCGGCAGGCGCTGTTCGCCATAGAGCACCAGTTCGGGATCGGCGGCGCTGCGATCGAGGGTCACGTCGCCGGCCGCCAGAACCTCCGGCAGCGGCGCCCCCAGAATCGGCAGCAGCAGCGGTTCGCGCCAGTCGATGTCGAACCAGCGGGCGTATTCGCTTGCCTCGCCTCGGCGCAGCACATCGTTCCAATAGGGGTTGTGCCCGCCCGCGATACCCATGTGGTTGGGCACGATGTCGATGATCAGGCCCATGCCGCGCGCGCGCAGCGCCGCGACCAGGCTGCGCAGGGCGTCCTCCCCGCCAAGCTCGGGATTGACCCGCCCCGGGTCGGTCACGTCATAGCCGTGCTGCGAACCCGGAACCGCGGTGGTGATCGGCGAGGCATAGACATGACTGACCCCGAGCTCATCCAGATAGGGGACGATCGCTTCCGCAGCGGCGAAAGGGAAATCGCTGTTGAACTGGAGGCGGTAGGTGGCGCGCGGCGTCATGATCGGCTGGCCCCGAGATCGGCAATTCGCCCCCCGACCTCCGGACGGGCGAGCAGATCGCTCGTCGGTGCGGGCATGCGGCGGCGCCAGTTGGGATGCTGGTCGGTGGTGCCCGGGAGATTGGGCTGTTCCACGCTCCCGAGGATGTCTTCCAGCGGTATGATCGCCAGTTCGCAGGGCGTGGATCCGACATGGCGCAGGATCGCCTCGATGACGGGGGCCGGCTTGTCGATATCGGGCTGCGGCCCCACCGCCGCGCCGCTGGCGACCAACGCATCCCACAATTCGGCGCGCTCGCGCCCGCGTTCGGTGCGGGCCTCGGCTTCGGAGGCATGCGGAGACGAGCGCCCCAGCGCCCATGTCCAGTCGATGTCTCGCCCCTGCCACCAGCCGGCGATCGTCGGCAGATCGTGCGTTCCCGTCATGGCCACGGCCTGCTCCTGCCAGCGCTCGGGCGGAATGTACCCACCCTCGTCATCGCGCTCGAACCAGAGCACCCGCATACCCAGCACATGATCCGCCTCGAGCCGGTCGCGCAGCCCCTCGGGTACCGTCCCCAGATCCTCACCGATCACGACCGCGTTCGCACGATGCGATTCGATCGCGAGGATGCGCAGCATGTCGTCGAGCGGGTAGGCGAGATAGGCGCCGTCCGCCGGACTGCCCCCATGCGGCACGACCCAGAGCCGGTTCAGCGCCAGCACATGGTCTATCCGGATCCCGCCCGCATGGCGCAGTGCTGCGCGCAGCGTGGCGATGAAGGGCTCGAACCCGGTGCGTTGCAAGGCGGCGGGAGAGAAAGTGGTCAGGCCCCAGTCCTGCCCGTCGGGACCGAGCAGATCGGGCGGTGCGCCCACCGATAGGCCGTTGAGCAGGTCGCCGGGACGGCTCCAGGCATGGCTGCCGCCGCCATCCATCCCGACCGCAAGGTCGGCGATCAGGCCGACCGGCATTTCGCCCTCGCGCGCCGCCTCTTGTGCGGCATCGAGGCTTTCGGCCGCGAGCCATTGCGCGAACAGGAAGAAATCGACCTCATCGCGGTGCCCCGCGGCGAAGCGGGCGACCGCCTCGCTCCCGGAATCGTGGTACTGGACGGGCCAGTCTTGCCAGCCGCGCGCGCCGCCGGCGAAGAAATGCGCGTGCAGCGCATCGAAGATCGCATGCCGCTCCAGCTCCTCGCCCATGCGCTCGCGATAGGCCTGCACCTTCGCCCTTATATCCGCGCCGCAGGCGGCATGGGCGGCGCGGAGCGCTTCGACCCGAGCGGGGATTGCCTGATCCCAGTCGATCAGCTCATCAGACGAGGCTGCCGGCAGAGGCTGCCCGATCAGACCTGGGTCCGCGAACAGGATGTTGAGGAACAGGCGGCTGGAGGGGGCATAGGGGCTATAGCGCACGGGATCGGCGGGAAACAGCGCATGGGTCGGACTGATCGCCAACGCCCCCGCCGAGCTTGTTTCGGCGAACTGGCGGACCGTTTCGCGCAGGGTCCCGAAATCGCCGAACCCGCGCTCCTGCCGATCGCGCAGCGAGGGGATCTGCACCGCCGGGCCCCAGAGACGCCGTCCCGGTGCCAGATCGCCGATGCCGAGGCAGCGCTCCGGCGCAATCGCCAGCCGGAGCTGCCAGCCCGGACCGCGCAGCGTGTGGTAGCCGATTTCGGCGATGCGGGGCGCCTTGAGGCCGCCCGCCGTCTCGGCGATGCAGACCGACCGGACCGTGCCATCCTCCAGCTCGAGCTCTGCCGCTCCCGGTGCCCCGCAGCCCTGCGGCAGGGCAAAGGCCGCGTTCCTCCGGGCCGAAACGAAGCTGCGATGCTGCAAATCCCTGCGGCAGGCGCGCAGGCTCTCGGTCATCTCGGCATCGTCCTGCGCCGGATAGCCCAGTGCCGACAGGATCCGGACGAGGTTCTCGTCCGCCACCCGCTGGGGACGACCCGCCGCATCCTCCCATTCGATCTGCAGGCCTGCCTGCCGGGCCAAATCGTGCAGCGCGCTCATGACAGCATCCAGGCGCACAGACTTGCCGGCTCACCCGCCTCTCCAAGCTCGAACAGCAGCGTTCCTTCCTGCGGCGGGAAATCCACCGGCTTTGCGCCGAGGTTGAAGGCGATCGCGAGCTCGGCGCCGTCGCCCATCCGCCACTTCGCAGCCACGGCTCCCTCGCCCAGCACCTCCGCGCCGAGTCCTCTCGCGCGCCTCAGCCGCGGCACGACCTGCTCCTGCCGCAGTGCGAGCAGGTCGCGGTAGAAGTCGCGCCATTCCTCGGCGTCCGGCCCCGGTTCGGGACGCGAGCGGCGGAAGGTGGCGGGATCGTTAGGGTCGGGGATGCTTGCGCGCGCCCGTTCGTCGGAAAAACCGGCAAAGCCCGCGAATTCGCCGCGGCGGCCTTCGCGCACCGCATCGGCCAGTTCGTCGTGAAAATCGGTGAAGAACAGGAAGGGCGAGCGGCTGCCTTCGCTGTCGCCCATGAAGATCATCGGGATCTGCGGACACAGCAAGAGCAGCGCGGTCGCGGCGCGCAGGCGATCGCGATCGACCAGCTGCGTGAGCCGCTCGCCCATTGCGCGATTGCCGATCTGGTCGTGATTTTGCAGGAAGGAGACGAAGCGGTTGGCGGGCATATCCCCGCTGGGCTTGCCGCGGGCGTGGTCGGAGCCGGGCGGCGTCTCGCCCTGATAGACGAAGCCTTCGCCCAGGCAGCGGGCGAGCTTGCGCGTCGGTTCCTCGGCGAAGCCGCGGTAATAGCCCTCGCTCTCTCCCGTCAGCAAAACGTGCAGCACATTGTGGAAATCGTCGTTCCACTGTGCGTCGTAGAGACCCGGCGCCAGCCGCTCGGGATCGTTGCCTTCGTTCTCGAGCATCAGATGGATGTGCCGGCCGGGCAGCTTCGCGCGGATTTCGCGCGCCATGGCATCGAGGAATTCGTCGTCGGCGATCGCATGCACGGCATCGAAGCGCAGCCCGTCGATGCGGTACTCGTCCAGCCACATCAGCGCATTGTCGATGAAGAAGCGGCGCACCGGTTCCCGCGCCACCGCAACCGCGCCGCCCCAAGGGGTGTGCGCATGCTCGTCGAAGAACTCGCTCGCATAGACGCCGAGGTAATTCCCGTCGGGCCCGAAATGGTTGTAGACCACGTCGAGAAAGACCATCAGCCCGAGGTCATGGGCGCGATCGACCAGCGCCTTCAGCTCGTTGGGCGAACCGTAGCTTTCGGCAACCGCATAGGGGAGCACTCCGTCATACCCCCAATTGCGGGTTCCCGAGAACGCCCCCACCGGCATCAGCTCGACCGCAGTCACCCCGAGTTCGGCAAGCGCGGGGAGGCGCTCCGCAACACCCGCGAAGCCGCCCAGTACGCCGGGATGGACTTCCTCGATCACGGTCTCTTCCCACGGCCGGCCGGTCCAGTCGCGGGTTTGCCAGTCGAAACCTTGGGGATCGGTCAGCACGCTCCAGCCATGGACACCGCCGTCCTGCATTCGCGAGGCCGGGTCCGCGACCGCGAGCTCGTCGCTCAGCCGGAAGCGGTAGCGCATCCCCGCCCGAGCCGGAGATTCGCCGACGAACCAGCCCTCGCTCTCCCGCTTCATCGGCAACGACTCTTCGCCGCGAATTTCCAGCGTCACCGTTTCGCGATCGGGTGCCCAGAGGCGGAAACGCGCCCCATCACCAAGCGGTTCGGCCCCCCACCGCCTCGCCATCAATCGATCTTCCCGGTGCCGACGACGACCTTGATCGCGCGATCCTCGACCTTGATGACATCTCCAACCTCGCTTTCGGGCGCTTGCGGATCGGCGCTGTCGATCACCAGCATCCGCAGCAGTTCGGCGGGTGGCGGCAGACGGAAGTCGAGCGTTTCGCCGCTGCCGTTCATCAGCAGCGTCACCGCTTCGATGCTGCCGTCGGCGAGGCGATGCGCGCGGCGCATGACCAGCGCGCGTCCCTGTTCATTGTGCCAGTCGTCGGCGCTCAGGTGTTCCCCGCGTTCGTCAAACCAGTCGATGTCGAGAATGCCCTCGGCCACTTCGACATCGCCGTGGAGAAAATTGTTCGCCCGGATGAGCGGATAATTGCGGCGCATGTCCGTGAGGCGGCGGACGAAATCGCTTAAGGCCCGCCCCTGCTCGCTTTCCACCTTTTCCCAGTCGAACCAGCTGATCTCGTTGTCCTGGCAATAGGCGTTGTCATTGCCCTGCTGGGAACGGCCGAACTCGTCGCCCCCCAGCAGCATCGGGGTTCCGAGCGAGGCGAACAGCGTGGTCAGCATCGAACGCGAGACGCGGTTGCGAATTTCCTCGATGGCCGGATCGTCGGTGGGTCCTTCGGCCCCCCAATTGCAATTGTAGTTTTCCGAATGGCCGTCCCGGTTCTCTTCCTGGTTCGCCCAATTGTTCTTCTCTTCGTAGCTGACCACGTCGCGCAGCGGCTGGCCGTCGTGCGCGGTCACGAAGTTGAGGCTGGCCCAGGGGCGCCGTGCGCGGCGGTCGAACAGGTCGGCCGATCCGGCGATCCGGCGCGCGAATTCGGGGCGCATGCCCGCGTCGCCGCGCCAGAACTGCCGCGTGGCATCGCGGAACTTGTCGTTCCATTCGGCGAAACCGGGCGGGTGATTGCCGAGCTGATAGCCGCCCGGTCCGATGTCCCAGGGTTCGGAGATCAGCTTGAGCCCGTTGAGCACCGGGTCCTGGCGCAGGACGTCGAAGAAGCCCGACCGCGGATCGAAGCCGTTGTTGCCGTCGCGGCCCAGCGTAACACCCAGATCGAAGCGGAACCCGTCCACCCGGTAGCTGGTGGCCCAGTGGCGCAGGCTGTCGGCAACCATCTGCAGCACCCGGGGATGCGACAGGTCGAGCGTGTTTCCGGTTCCGGTATCGTTGACGCAATAGCGCGGCTCGCCTTCGACGAGGCGGTAGTAGGTCGCGTTGTCCAGACCGCGCAGGTTGAAGGTCGGCCCCAGCTCGCTGCCCTCGGCGGTGTGGTTGAAGACCACGTCGAGGATGACCTCGATCCCTGCGGCATGCAGCCGCCGGATCGCGATCCGCAACTCGTCGCCATCGTCGGCCAGATAGCGCTGCTCCGGGGCGAAAAAGGACAGCGTGTTGTAGCCCCAGTAATTCGTCAGACCGGCTTCCTGAAGACGTCGATCCTGCACGAAAGCATGGATCGGCAGCAGTTCGATGGCCGTGGCACCGATATGCTGGAGGTGCGCAATCACCTTGGGATGGGCGAGCGCCGCATAGGTGCCTCGCTCGGTGACGGGCACATCTTCCAGCAGCTGGGTCAGTCCTTTCACATGCGCTTCGTAGATCACCGTCTCGGTCCAGGGCGTGTTCGGGCGGACATCGCCGGTCCAGTCGAAGGCATCACTAGTGACCACCGCCTTGGGCATGGCCGCAGCGCTGTCGCGCCGATCGAAGCTGAGATCCTTGCGGCTCGAACGCACCCGGTAGGAATGCAGCGCGTCTGTCCAGCGCACCGAGCCCGACAGCATCTTCGCATAGGGGTCGAGCAGCAGCTTGTTGGGATTGAAGCGGTGGCCGTTCTCGGGCTCGTAGCGGCCATGCGCCCTGAACCCGTAGAGCAGGCCGGGCTTGGCCCCGGGCAGGTAGCCATGCCAGACTTCGTCGGTCCATTCCGGCAGAGGCAGACAGGCGATCTGGCGCCGACCGCTGGGGTCGAACAGACACAGATCGATGCTGTCGGCATTGGCGGAGAACACCGCGAAATTGACGCCGAGCCCGTCGAACGACGCGCCCAGCGGATAGGGTGAGCCGGCCTGCAGCCGGTCGGGAACCTCGATCACTGGTTGGCGACTCCGGGTTTGAGAATTACCGCGCCGAGCGGCGGGAGCGTCAGTTCGGCGGACGCGGCCTGCCCGTGCAGGGGGTCGCCATCGGCTTCGACAAGGCCGGAGTTGCCGATATTGCCGCCGCCGTAATCCATCGCATCGGAATTGAGAATCTCGTGCCAGGGTCCGGTCTGCGGCAGCCCCATGCGATAGGCATGGCGCGGTTCGGGCGTCATGTTGAAAACCGCGACGATCGGCTCGTGCCCCTCGGCCATTCTGACGAAGGAAAAGACGCTGTTGCGGGCATCGTCTCCCACGATCCAGGAAAAGCCGGAATGCTCGCAGTCCCGGGCATGGAGCGCGGGTTCCCCGACATAGAGCCTGTTCAGGTCGCCCAGCAGGCGCTGGACGGCCGCATGATCGGGCTGTTCGAGCAGGTGCCAGGGCAGCCCCTCGTCATGGTTCCATTCCTTTTCCATGCCCAGTTCGCAGCCCATGAACAGCAGCTTCTTGCCCGGCTGGGTCCACATGAACGCCAGATAGGTGCGCAGATTGGCGAATTTGCGCCAGCGATCGCCGGGCATCTTGTCCCACAGGCTGCCCTTGCCATGGACGACCTCGTCATGGCTGATCGGCAGGACGTATTTCTCCGACCAGGCATAGACCATCGGGAAGGTCAGCTCGCCATGATGCCAGCCGCGGTGGACCGGGTCGCGCTCGATGTACTGGAGCGTGTCGTGCATCCAGCCCATGTTCCACTTGTAGTCGAAGCCCAGCCCGCCTTCCGCCACCGGCGCGCTGACGCCCGGCCAGGCGGTCGATTCCTCGGCGATGGTCATGGCGCCGGGGCAACGGTCGGCGATCGCCTCGTTCATCGCCTTGAGGAATGCGACCGATTCCAGATTCTCGCGCCCGCCATGGACGTTGGGCACCCATTCGCCATGCTCGCGCGAATAGTCGCGGTAGAGCATCGATGCGACCGCATCGACGCGCAGGCCGTCGATATGGAAGGTCTCGAGCCACCACATCGCGCTCGACAGCAGGAAACCCGAGACTTCGCGCCGCCCGAGATTGTAGATCAGCGTGTTCCAGTCCTGATGGAAGCCTTCCTTGGGATCGGCGTGCTCGTAGAGCGGCGTGCCGTCGAATTGCGCCAGGCCGTGGGCATCGGTGGGGAAATGCGCCGGAACCCAGTCGAGGATGACGCCGATGCCCGCGCGGTGGCAGGCGTCCACGAAGCCGGCGAAATCGGCGGGCGATCCGAACCGGGCGGAGGGCGCGAATTGCGACAGCGGCTGGTAGCCCCATGACCCGCCGAAGGGGTGCTCCATGATCGGCAGCAGCTCGATATGGGTGAACCCCATCTGCACCACATAGGGCACGAGCTTGTGCGCCATGGCCTGCCAGTCGAGCGGGCCGCCTTCGTCATTCGTCATCCACGATCCGGCATGAACCTCATAGGCCGCGATCGGGGCATCGGGGGCATGCCTCTCCGCGCGCTCCTGCATCCAGTCGTCGTCGCTCCAGGTGAATTCCGGTGCAGGCGCGACGATGGAGGCGGTGCCGGGGGGCACCTCCGTTGCGCGGGCCAAGGGATCGGCCTTCTCGATCACATTGCCGTCGGCTCCGGCGATCTCGAACTTGTAGAGTTCGCCCGCGCCGAGCCGGGGCACGAACAGTTCCCAGATGCCGGCGGAATGCCGCAACCGCATCGGATGGCGGCGCCCGTCCCACATGTTGAAATCGCCAATCACCGAGACCCGGCGCGCATTGGGTGCCCAGACCGAGAAGGCAACTCCGGAGACGCCTTCCATCTCCTTGGGTTGCGCGCCGAACACGCGCGCCAGTTCGAGGTGGCGGCCTTCGCTGAACAGGTGGAGGTCGTAATCGCCGATCACCGTACCGAACGAGTAGGGATCTTCGGTGACCTGCTGCGTTCCGCCCGGCCAGGTGATCCGCAGCGCGTATTCGTCGTTCTTTTTCTTGAGCTTTCCGGCGAACAGGCCCGGCGCCACCTCTTCCAGCGTCCCACGCGGGGCGCCCTTCTTGCGCGTCACAAGCTCGACCAGCTGTGCGCCGGGCTGGAAGGTGCGCACGGTCGTTCCGCCTGCGCTCTCATGCGGGCCGAGCAGCGCGAAGGGATCGTCGAGGCGCCCCTCGAGCAGGGCGGCGGCAGCGGTGCCGAGCATGTCTTCGGATGCGGTCATTCATTGTCTCCGGAAAGCAGTTTCTCGGCAGCGCGCGCCAGCCCGGCTGCGGGAACGCCGATCCAGTCGGGGCGGTTCGCCGCTTCGTAGGACACTTCGTAGGCGGCCTTTTCGAGCACCAGCAGGTCGAGCAGCGGATCGTCCTCGCCGGCTTCGCTGCGGTAACCTTCGAGGAAAGCCTCGACTGCGCGGCTGCGGAAGATCGCCGCGCCTTCGTGCGCACGGGCCTCCCAGGTGTCGGCCCCGGCCACGCGTCCGCGCTCGGCCATGGCGGCGGCATAATCGAAGGACCGCACCAGGCCCGCCACATCGCGCAAGGGCAGATCCTTGGCGCGGCGTTCGGCCAGCGGACGGGTCGGCTCGCCTTCGAAATCGATGATCATTACGTCGCTGCCGGTCACCAGCACCTGGCCCAGATGCAGATCGCCGTGGATCCGGGTGCGTCGCCGACCCTCGGCGAGCCGGGCGACCTCGCCGATCCGGTCGATCAAGGCATCGCGTTCGGCAGTCAGACGCTCGACCTGTCGCGCGGTCTCCTCGTCGTGAGAAGCCCCGCGAAGCCGTTCGAGCGCGGTGTCGACCTCGCCCTTGATCCGGCCCCCCAGCTTGTCCGCCTGTTCGAGCGTCATCACTTCGGGAGCGAATGCCGCATCGTCGGTTTCCCGGCCGAGAACATCGTGCATCTCGCGCAGGCGGCGCCCCAGATTGGCGGCGAAATTCTCGTAATTGTCGAAGCTCCAGTCGGTGTCGCTGGCCAGCCGCTCCAGCGCCCCCAGCGTCCACTGCCACCCGTCGCCCTGGTTGTAGACGAAAGCCTGCAGCAGCATGACCAGCGTCTCTTCGCCCCCTGAGATACGCTTCACCGTGCCGAAGACCGGCGGGACATTGGCGAAGCCGTGCCTCACCAAATAATCGACCATCTCGGCATCGGGATGCTCGCCGGGTGCCAGCTTGCGCAGCAGCTTGAGCACCGCCTGCTGGCCCAGCACCATCGTGCTGTTGGACTGCTCGGCAGCGAGCCACTCGGGCTCGGCGCCGGGATCGAGATCGAAGGCCGCAGTCCTCTCGAAGCGCAGCTCTCCGCCCTCGCTTGCCAGCTTTGCATTGTCGCGGATGCCGGCGACGACCGAGCGGGCGAATTCCTCGAGCGCAAAGCCGTCGGTCAGGAGCCCGACATGGCGTTCGCGGCGGACCCGCGCGATGGCGAGATTGGAAGCGTAGGGGCCGTGTTGCCGCCCCTCCCAGGCAATCCCCAGCGGCAGCGAGTAGAGCGCCGAGCCGGAATCGGTGGTCACCTCGATTTCGCCTAGCAGCAGGTCCTCGGCACCCGGCAATGGCGTCAGCCGTTGAATCGCCACGCTTTTCACCGTCTCGTCCTTGGCACCGAACCAGCGGCGGTGGGGGATGTAGTCGGGCAGAATGTCACGCTCGAGCACCTGGCGGCTCTGGCCTTGGGCCACATCGGCCAGATCGGGGCGCAGGACGAAGGTGTGACGCTCGACTTCGGCATCGGGTGCGGCGCTGGCCCATTCGGGCGCCTGCGCCTCGTCGGTCAGTTCGAACCACAGGAAGCCATAGGGCGGCAGGGTCAGCAGATAGGGCAGCTTGCCGAGCTTGGGAAAGGTGGTGCCGCCGGTCAGTTCGACCGGCACCCGCCCCTCGAACTCATGGAGGTCGAGTTCGACTGCCTGCGCGGTGCGAGAGAGGTTCGCCACGCACAATATGGTCTCGCCCTCATGTTGCCGCAGATAGGCGAGGATGCGGCGGTTGGCGGGCCGCAGGAAGGTCTGACTGCCGCGGCCGAAGGTGTGATGGTCCTTGCGCACGGCCAGCATGCGCTTGATCCAATTGAGCAGCGAATGGCGGTCGCGCTCCTGCGCTTCCACATTGGCGGCCTCGTAGCCGTAGAGCGGATCCTGGATCGGGGGCAGCGTCAGGCTGGCCGGATCGGCCTTGGAGAAGCCCCCGTTGCGATCGGGGGACCATTGCATCGGCGTGCGCACCCCGTCGCGGTCGCCGAGGAAGATGTTGTCGCCCATGCCGATCTCGTCGCCGTAATAGAGCACCGGCGTGCCCGGCATGGTGAGCAGCAGCGCATTCATTAGCTCTATCCGGCGCCGGTCGCGCTCCATCAGCGGGGCGAGGCGGCGGCGAATGCCCAGATTGATCCGCGCCCGGCGGTCGGCGGCATAGGTATCCCACAGATAATCGCGCTCGGCATCGGTGACCATTTCGAGCGTCAGCTCGTCGTGATTGCGCAGGAAGATCGCCCATTGGGCATCTTCCGGAATGTCCGGGGTCTGGCGCATGATGTCTGTGATCGGAAAGCGGTCTTCCTGCGCCACCGCCATGTACATCCGCGGCATCAGCGGAAAGTGGAACGCCATGTGGCATTCGCTGCTGGCCCCGCCGGGCTCGCCGCCGAAATAGGCCTGCGTGTCCTCGGGCCACATATTGGCCTCGGCCAGCAGCATCTTGCCCTCGTAATGGGCATCGAGGTCCGCGCGGATCTTTTTCAGCACGTCGTGTGTCTCGGGGAGGTTCTCGTTGGAAGTGCCGTCGCGCTCGATCAGATAGGGAATCGCGTCGAGCCGCAGCCCGTCGATCCCGGCATCGAGCCAGAAATGCATCGCCGAAAGCACCTCGGCCAGCACCTGCGGGTTCTCGAAGTTGAGATCGGGCTGGTGCGAATAGAAGCGGTGCCAGAAATAGGCGCCCGCCTCCTCGTCCCAGGTCCAGTTCGACTTCTCGGTGTCGAGAAAGATGATCCGCGTACCCGAATACAGCTTGTCGTCGTCCGACCAGACGTAAAAATCGCGCTCCGGGCTGCCCGGGGGCGCCTTGCGCGCCGCCTGGAACCAGGGGTGCTGGTCGCTGGTGTGGTTGATCACCAGTTCGGTGATGACGCGGATGCCGCGCTGATGCGCCGCCTCGATAAAGGCGCGGGCGTCGTCCATCGTCCCGTAGTCGGGCGAGACGTCGCGATATTCGGCGATGTCGTAGCCGTCGTCGCGCCGGGGGGACGGATAGAAGGGCAGCAGCCAGATCGCGGTCACGCCGAGATCGGCAATGTAGTCCAGCTTCTCCATCAGGCCTTTGAAATCGCCGATGCCGTCGTTGTTGGCGTCGAAGAAGCTCTTGACGTGGAGCTGGTAGATTACCGCATCCTTGTACCAGTAGGGATCGTCGGAGCCGGTGATGGTGGCGGTCGAGGTGACGGGTCGGTGCTTGGTCATGCGGGCGCTCCCGGAACGGAAATGCGCCACACGCGGAACGGCTCGTCGGGATCGAGGCGGATGTGCTGCACCTTGCCGTACCAGTCGAAACGGTAGCCGCCGAACAGATCCTCGACCGCCACCATTGCGTCGTCGGGCAGGCCGAATTCCCACAGCGGAACGTCGAAATGGCATTCATGGGCGTTGTGCGGATCGAGGCTGACCATCACGACGATCATCTCGGTAAGTTCGCCACCAGCTCCCGCATCGGGCGAAGGCTTGCCGTACCACAGCACGTTCGGGTTATCGGCTGCGTAGAACCGCGTGTTGAGATGCGTCTGCAACGCCTCGTTCTCGCGCCGCAGAGTGTTGAGCCGGGTGATGTCGTCGACGATGTCGTTCGCGCTGCGCCATTGCCGGGGGCGGATCTCGTACTTCTCGGAATCGAGATATTCCTCCTTGCCCGGGCCGAGCGGGGTCGCGTCGCACAGTTCGAAGCCCGAATAGACGCCCCACAAGCCCGACAGCGTCGAGGCGAGCACCGCGCGGATGCGGTGGGCAGGCCGCCCCCCCGTCTGCAGGAAACCGGGATTGATGTCCGGCGTGTTGACGAAGAAATGCGGGCGGTAGAACTCCCGGGGCGCCTCGGTGGTCAGCTCGGTGATGTAGTCGATCAGCTCCTGCTTCTCGTTGCGCCAGGTGAAATAGGTGTAGGACTGGCTGAAGCCGATCTTGGCCAGCCGGTACATCATGGTCGGGCGGGTGAAGGCTTCGGACAGGAAGATGACTTCGGGATGCTTCGCCCGGACCTCGGCGATCATCCATTCCCAGAAGGGCAGCGGCTTGGTGTGGGGATTGTCGACCCGAAAGGTCTTCACCCCGTGATCAACCCACAGCAGCACGACGTCGCGCAGCGCTTCCCACAGGCCTGGGACGGCGTCGGGGCCGTAGAAATCGACATTGACGATGTCCTGGTATTTCTTCGGCGGGTTCTCGGCGTATTTCATGCTGCCGTCGGGCCGCCAGGCGAACCAGCCGGGGTGCTCGGTCAGCCAGGGGTGGTCGGGCGCGGCCTGGATGGCGAAATCCAGCGCGATTTCGAGCCCATGCTCCGCCGCCGCGGCGACGAGCCGGTCGAAATCCTCGAAGGTCCCGAGTTCGGAATGGATGGCGTCATGGCCTCCTTCCGCACTGCCGATGGCGTAGGGACTGCCGGGATCGTCCGGACCGGGCGTCAGCGTGTTGTTCGGACCCTTGCGGTTGGTCCTGCCGATCGGATGGATCGGCGGAAAGTACAACGTGTCGAAGCCCATGTCGCGCACCCGGGGCAGGTGTTCGATCACATCGGCAAAGGTGCCGTGGCGCTGCGGATCGTCGGTCATCGAGCGCGGGAACAGTTCGTACCAGCTCGAGAAGCGCGCTTCGATCCGTTCGGCATCGACGATTTGCGGCTCCGAGCGCAGCGCATGAGGCCGGCTGTCCGCCATCCGAACGAGCAGCGCCAGACTCTTGTCGAGCAACAGGGCCGCGCGGCTTTCTTCATTCGCCTGGTCCAGTTCGGCAAGCTTCGCCTTCAACGCGGCGGCGAGCTTGCCCTTGCTGGCGCCGGCAGCCTGTTCGACAAGCGTCCGCCCTTCGGCTTCGTCGACCGGCTGCGCCACGCCGGCCTCGAGCTTTTTCGCGAAATCGCGCCGGAAGCCGCCAAATTGGTCGATCCAGGCTTCGATAACGTACTCGTATCGGCCGGCCCGCTCGATCGCGAACTCTGCGCTCCAGCGATCGTTGGGCAATTGCTTCATGGCTTTGCACTGCCAAGACCTGTCGGGGATCGCCCGCCAGCGCAGTTCGGCGGCCAATTGCTCGTGCCCATCGGCAAAGATCGTCGCCGCAACCGTCACGCCATCGCCAACCACCCGCTTCACCGCAAAAGGACCGCCCGCGACCGTGGGGCTCACATCCTCCAGAACGAGGCGCGCGCGATCGCGCAATTGGAGGCGCGAACCGCCTTTCCCACGCGTTTTGGGCTCTCGAGATGTTGCGGCTGCTTTGGGTGAATTCATCGATTTCCAACATCTGTCGAAAGGTGGGCTCTCTCTAACAGACAGAAACCGTGCGCTTCTGGTTCCCAGGACATTGCAAAAACTGATCGTTCAGGCGGCAACCGAAGGGCTGCGCCGGTCATGCAGTCGTGCGCTTCGATGGTGGCGGGGTGGGCCGTGCCAAGTGGGCGTCGGCATTTGCAGCACCGCAGGGTCGCGGCCGAAATCGGGCCAGGCGATTGGCGGCCGGCAGACCCGGACACTTCCCACGGTTTTTGAATGATTTGCTTTTCGAGGGCGGCTGAACCCTCGAAATAATGGTGCTGCTGGGGAGGATTGAACTCCCGACCTCGTCATTACCAATGACGCGCTCTACCACTGAGCTACAGCAGCACGGACCCTGCCCCCAGCGGGGGGGGCAGGAGGCGCGCGCTATTGTCAGAGCGGGGACCAATGTCAAGCGATGCTTGAGCTTGGCGAGCTTCGCCGCCACAAGCACCGCCATGGACAAACCCGATCCCAAGGCAGCGCGCGAGGAACGGCTGGCGGCGCGCCTGCGCGAAAACCTGCGCCGCCGCAAGGCTCAGGCGCGCCAGCAGGGCGATTCGGACGCGGCGCTTCCAAAACCCGATCCGGGCGGCTAACGCAGCGCGCTTCTAGGATCTGTCCGGAGCATCCATGCCCAAACTCATTCTCGTTCGCCACGGCCAGAGCGAATGGAACCTCGCCAACCGCTTCACCGGCTGGTGGGATGTCGACCTGACCGAGAAGGGCGTCGAGGAGGCGATCGCCGCGGGACGCTTGCTCGCCGAGCGCGGCCTGCTGCCCAGTGTGGCCTTCACCTCCTACCAGACCCGCGCGATCAAGACGCTCAATCTGGCGCTCGAGGCCTGCGAGCGGCTGTGGATCCCGGTGACCAAGGACTGGCGGCTCAACGAGCGCCATTACGGCGGGCTGACCGGGCTCGACAAGCAGGAGACCCGCGACAAATATGGCGACGAGCAGGTCCATATCTGGCGCCGCAGCTTCGACGTGCCCCCGCCCCCGATGGAAGAAGGCAGCGCGTTCGATCTCTCGGCGGACCCGCGCTACGCCGGGGTGCCGGTGCCGAGCGCCGAAAGCCTCAAGCTCACCATCGAGCGCGTGCTGCCCTATTGGGAGAGTGCGATCCTCCCGGTGCTGTCGAGCGGCGAGACGGTGCTGATCTCGGCGCATGGCAATTCGCTGCGCGCGCTGGTCAAGCATCTCTCGGGCATCTCCGACGAGGAGATCACCGGGCTGGAGATCCCCACCGGCCAGCCGATCGTCTACGAGTTCGGCGACAATCTGCGGCCCTCGGGCGAGCGCTATTACCTGAAGGACGCGTGAGCATGACGCAGGCTGCGAAGGTCGCGATCGTGATGGGCAGCCAGTCCGACTGGCCGACGATGCGCAATTGCGCCGCGGTTCTGGAGGAGCTCGACATCGCCACCGATGTGCGGATCGTCTCGGCGCATCGCACCCCCGACCGGATGTATGAATTCGCGCGCCAGGCCGAGAGCGAGGGCATCAGCGTGATCGTCGCTGGCGCGGGCGGCGCGGCGCATCTGCCGGGGATGATCGCGGCGCTGACGCATCTGCCCGTGCTGGGCGTGCCGGTGCAGTCGCGCGCGCTGAGCGGCCAGGACAGCCTGCTCTCGATCGTCCAGATGCCCGCCGGCGTGCCGGTGGGAACGCTGGCGATCGGCGAAGCCGGGGCGACCAATGCTGGCCTGCTCGCCGCGAGCATACTGGCGGGCGGCGACGCGGCGCTCACCGACCGGCTCAAGGCCTGGCGTCAGGCGCGCAGCGACGCGGTGGCGGAACGGCCTCAGGACTGATGCTGAAACCGGGCAGCACTATCGGCATCCTCGGCGGGGGACAATTGGGGCGCATGCTGGCGATGGAAGGCGCGCGGCTGGGCTATCGCTGCGTGGGCTTTGCGCCCGAGGGCGACAATGTCGCCGCCGCGCTCTGCGCCGAATTCGTCACCGCGCGCTGGGACGACACCGCTGCGCTCGCCGCTTTCGCCGCGCAATGCGATGCGATCACCTATGAATTCGAGAACGTGCCGCTGAGCGTGTTCGACACGCTGCCGGTCGGCGCGGTGTTCCCGCCGCGCAAGGCGCTCGAAGTGGCGCAGGACCGGCTGACGGAGAAGCGCTTCGTCGAAGGGCTCGGCGGGCGCCCCGCGCTCCACGCCGCGGTGGATTCGCGCGACGATCTGGTCGCGGCGGTCGAGCGCATCGGCGCGCCGGGCATCCTCAAGACAAGGCGGCAGGGCTACGACGGCAAGGGGCAGTGGCGGATCCAATCGGCGCATGACGCGGATTCGGTGCAATTGTCCGGCACCCCGGCGGTCTACGAGGGCTTCGTCGACTTCGCGGCGGAGTTCTCGGTGATCCTGGTGCGTGGGCAGGACGGCGATGTGCGGTTCTGGGAATCGGCGCGCAACGAGCACCACGACGGGATTCTCGCCACCTCCTCGCTCCCGGCGGGCGAGGGAATCGCGGCGCAAGTTGATGAAACACATGCCCTGGCGAAGGCCGTGGCGGATGCGCTGGAGTATGTCGGGGTGCTGACGCTGGAGTTTTTCGCGACCGAAAAAGGGCCTTTTTTCAATGAGATGGCTCCTCGGGTCCACAATTCGGGGCATTGGACGATCGAGGGCGCGGTCACCAGCCAGTTCGCCAACCACATGCGCGCGGTGGCGGGGCTGCCGCTGGGCGATACCGCGACCGTCGCCGAGAGCGTGACGATGACCAATCTCATCGGCGGCGATTCGGCCAACGCGCAGGCGCTGCTCGCCGAGCCCGACACGCATCTGCATCTCTATGGCAAGAAGCAGGCGCGCGAGGGGCGCAAGATGGGCCATGTCACCAGACTGACCCGCCAGACCCACCCGTGACCCAGACCATCTTCCTGATCTACGCCCGCGCCGCCAATGGCGCGATCGGGCGCGAGGGCCGGCTGCCCTGGCACCTCCCCGCGGATCTGGCGCATTTCAAGGCGCTGACCATGGGCTGCCCGATGATCATGGGGCGCAAGACCTTCGAGAGCCTGCCCGGCCTGCTCCCGGGGCGGCACCATATTGTGCTGACGCGGCGCGAACGTTGGGACAGCGCGGGCGCCGAAGTCGTCCGCTCGGTCGAGGAAGCGCTGGCCGCAGCAGGAGACGGCGAGGTCGCGGTGATCGGCGGCGCGGCTATCTTCGACAGCTTCATGGACCAGGCCGCCCGCGCCGAAGTCACGCAGATCCATGCCGATTTCGCGGGCGATGTCTTCATGCCGCCGCTGGGCGCGCGCTGGGAAGTCGCGGCGCGCGAGGACCATCCCGCGAAGGACGACCAGCCGGCCTATTCCTTCGTCACCTATCGCAAGCTTCCGGAAGAAAAGCCTGGGGGCGGGGCATGAGATGGCTCGACCACCGCGAGCCGGTGCCCGAGCCCTTGCGCGGCGCGGTGATCGCGCTGGGCAATTTCGACGGCTTCCACCTTGGCCATCAGCAGGTCGCGGGCGAGGCGATCGAATGGGCGCGCGCCGAGGGGCGGCCGGCGATCATCGCCACTTTCGATCCGCACCCGGTGCGCTTCTTCCGCCCCGAGGTGCCGCCCTTCCGGCTGACCACGCTCGAACAACGGCAGGAACTCTATCTCGCCGCGGGCGCGACCGCGATGCTGGTGTTCCATTTCGACGGCGCGCTGGCGGGCACTCCGGCAGAGGATTTCATCGCGCAGATCCTGATCGAACGACTGGGCGCGCATGGCGTGGTGACCGGCGAGGATTTCAAATACGGCCAAGGCGCCAAGGGCGATGTCGCGCTGCTGCGCGGCTTCGGGGCCGAACGGGGGCTGCAGACGCGCACCGTTGGCGCGGTGATGGATGGCGGGCAGCCGATCTCGTCGAGCCGGGTGCGCGAGGCGCTGAAACAGGGCGACCCCCAGGAGGCGGCGCGGCTGCTCACCCGCCCCTTCGCGATCCGCGGCGTGGTCGAGCACGGCGACAAGCGCGGCCGGACCATCGGCTACCCCACCGCCAATCTCGCGATCGAGCACTATCTGCGCCCGCGCTACGGCATCTATGCGGTCACCGGGCGGATCCTCGCGACGGGCGAGGTGCTGCAAGGCGCGGCCAATGTCGGCATCCGCCCGCAATTCGACCCGCCCAAGGAATTGCTCGAACCCTATTTCTTCGATTTTTCCGGCGATCTCTACGGGCAGGAGATCGAGGTGGCGTTCCACCACTTCCTGCGCCCGGAAGCGAAGTTCGATTCGCTCGACGAGCTGGTGGTGCAGATGGATGCCGATTGCGAGCGGGCGCGAGGGTTGCTCGGATAGGTTTCGCGCTAAGACGCTAAGGCGCCAAGATTTTGGCATGATTTGCGGCGAAGCCGCTTTCGTATGGCTTCTCTCCGCTTCGCGGAAAGAGCGCGCGATAATCCGTCCCTTCCTTTCTTCTCTTCCTTCGCGCCTTGGCGTCTTAGCGCGAAACAAAACCGCCCCCCTCGCCCCGCGCGCGAACAAATTGCTCAAACCTTCCGCCCCGGCTAAGGCCCGCCGCCATGACCGAACCGCGCGATTACCGAGATACCGTCTTCCTGCCGAAGACCGAATTCCCCATGAAGGCCGGGCTGCCGCAGAAGGAGCCGGGGATCCTCGCGCGCTGGCAGCAGGAGAAGCTCTACGAGGAGCTGCGCGCCGCGCGCGAAGGCCGCGAGAAATTCATCCTCCACGACGGCCCGCCCTATGCCAATGGCGACATCCACGTCGGCCACGCGCTCAACCATGTGCTGAAGGACATGGTCTGCCGCACCCAGACGCTGCTGGGCAAGGATGCGCCCTATGTTCCGGGCTGGGATTGCCACGGCCTGCCGATCGAGTGGAAGGTCGAGGAACAGTATCGCAAGAAGAAGCTCAACAAGGACGAGGTCCCCCCGGCCGAATTCCGCGCCGAATGCCGCGCCTATGCGCAAGGCTGGGTCGACACCCAGCGCGAACAGCTCAAGCGGCTGGGCTGTCTGGGCGATTGGGACAATCCCTATCTGACCATGGATTTCGCCGCCGAGGCGACGATCGTCGGCGAGCTGATGAAATTCGCCGAAAGCGGCAATCTCTATCGCGGGTCCAAGCCGGTGATGTGGAGCCCGGTCGAAAAGACCGCGCTTGCCGAGGCCGAGGTCGAATATGAGAACATCGTCTCGACGCAGATCGATGTGGCGTTCGAGATTGTCGAGAGCCCGAATGTGCCAGAGCTCAAGGGCGCCTATTCGGTGATCTGGACGACGACTCCCTGGACGATCCCTGTGAACCAGGCGATCGCTTATGGGGAGGATGTTGAGTATCGCCTAGTCGAATTCTGGGCTTCAAATGATACAGGCAAGCAGGCCGATTATCTTGCCGACAGTGACCTCTGGTTTCTTGGCAACAATGGCGAGGGACCAAAGTTTCTCGTTGCGGACCTGTTGAAGAATGAACTGGCGCAACGTCTGACAGCAATCGCACGCGCAATATATCCCAACGCAGGCATCACGGTAGGTGCTGTACATCCCGAAAACGAAAGAGTTTTGGTTGGCTCCGAACTCGCCGGAACACTCGCCCGTCACCCGATCTACGAATTCCTCCAATCCCGTCGCCCCGGCCCCCGAGCCGGGGCCCCGCTGCCTTCGGGCGCAGCGCAGGAAGATAGCGGGACCCCGGATCAAGTCCGGGGCGACGAGGGGGGTGATGTCGCGCATGGCGACGAGTTGGTTGGTGACGAAGGAGAGAATGGCGAGGCGGGCGACGCGGCGTGGCATAAGGCGCTCGAATTCTACGCCCGCCCCCGCCCCTTCCTCGCGGGCGATTTCGTCACCACCGACAGCGGCACCGGGCTGGTCCACATGTCGCCCGACCACGGCGAGGACGATTTCGCGCTGTGCAAGACGGTCGGGATCGAGCCGGTGTTCGCGGTGATGGACGACGGGCGCTACCGCGACGACTGGCCGTGGCTGGGCGCGGGGGACCTCGACGCGGAGGGCAAGGAGCGCCGCCGCGCGGTGATCAACAAGCCCTTCAACGCGCCCGACGGGCCGATCTGCTCGGATTTGCGGGAGGCCGGCGCGCTGCTGGCGGCGTCGGAGGATTACGCGCATTCCTATCCGCACTCGTGGCGCTCGAAGGCCAAGGTGATCTATCGCTGCACGCCGCAATGGTTCGTGCCGATGGACCGGCACCTTTCTTCCCCCCTCCCCTCGGGGGAGGGGCCGGGGGTGGGGGGTCCCACGTCTGCGGACGCCGAACACCCATCCCCAACCCCTTCCCTCAAGGGAAGGGGCTCGACGCTGCGTGAGCGGGCGCTGAGCGAAATCGAACGGGTCGACTTCATTCCTGAGAAGGGCCGCAACCGGATCCGCTCGATGGTCGAGGGGCGGCCCGACTGGGTGCTGTCGCGCCAGCGCGCCTGGGGGGTGCCAATCACGCTGTTCGTCAAGAAGGGCGGCAATGATTATCTGCGCGATCCCGCGGTCAACGCGCGCATCGTCGCCGCCATCCGCGAATCCGGTGTCGACGGCTGGAACGAGGCGGCGAAAGCCGAGCTGCTCGGCCCCGATTACGCGCCGGGCGACTACGAGATGGTCGGCGACATTCTCGACGTCTGGTTCGATTCCGGCTGCACCCATGTCTTCACGCTCGAGAGCGGGCGCTGGCCGGCGCTGCAATGGCCCGCCGATCTCTATCTCGAGGGTTCCGACCAGCATCGCGGCTGGTTCCAGTCCTCGCTGATGGAAAGCTGCGCCACCCGCGGCCGCGCACCCTACAACCAGGTGCTGACCCACGGCTTCACGATGGACAGCCAGGGAAAGAAGATGTCCAAGAGCCTGGGCAACACCATCGATCCCCTGAAGGTGATGGAGCAATACGGCGCGGACATCATCCGGCTGTGGGCGCTGAGCGTCGATTACACCGAGGATCACCGCATCGGCGACGAGATTCTCAAGGGCGTCGCCGACCAGTACCGCAAGCTGCGCAACACCTTCCGCTATCTGCTCGGCGCGCTGGACGGTTTCGTCGGCGATATGGGCGATGCGGGCGAGGTGCCCGAGCTCGAACGCTATGTGCTGGCGCTGCTGGCCGAGCTCGACGGGAAGCTGCGCGCCGCGGCGCTGGCCTATGATTTCAACGCCTACACAAGGCTGCTGGTCGATTTCTGCAACGAGGACCTTTCGGCCTTCTACTTCGATATCCGCAAGGACGTGCTCTATTGCGACGGGCCGGACAGCACCCGGCGCAACGCCTATCGCACCGTGCTCGACCTGCTGTTCCACGCGCTGGTGCGCTACGCCGCGCCGGTGCTGGTCTTCACCGCCGAGGAAGTGTGGCAGACCCGCTACCCCGCCGCGCCCGGCGAGGAGGGTGGCAGCGTCCACCTGCTCGAATGGCCGGTGGTGCCAGGGGTCGAGGCGGACCAGAGCCGCTGGGACGAGTTGCGGAGCTTGCGCGAGGAAGTGATGGAGGCGATCGAGCCGCTGCGGCGCGAGAAGGTGATCCGCTCGGGGCTCGAGGCCGATGTCGTGGTGCCCGCCGCGCGCGTGCCGGCGGGCTTCGACGAGGCGGCGCTGGCCGAACTGTTCATCACCGCGTCAGTGACGATTGGCGATAGCGACGCGGTGACCGTGACCCGCACCCAGGAAGACAAATGCGGTCGCTGCTGGCGGCTGCTCCCCAGCGTGGCCGAGGACGGCGCGCTGTGCGATCGCTGCGAAGATGTGGTCGCCCAACTGGATTCCGCAGCATGACCCGCACGCTGCGCAATCGCCTGATCGGCTGCGGCATCGCGCTGGGCATCTTCGGCTTCGACCAATGGACCAAATGGCTGGTCACCGACCGGCTCGGGATCGACCGGGTCGGCGATGCGATGGAGCTGCTGCCGTTTTTCGACCTGCGCTTCACGCGCAATTTCGGCGTCTCGCTGGGCATGTTCGAGGCGACCAGCCCCGAGGCACGCTGGGCGCTGGTCGGCGTGACCGCGCTGATCGCGCTGGTGGTGACGGTGTGGATGCTGCGCGAGCGGCTGCTGGGCGAGATTTTCGGGCTGGCGCTGATCCTGGGCGGGGCGCTGGGCAATATCCGCGACCGCTTCAACCTGGGCTATGTGGTCGATTTCGCCGATCTGCATTTCGGCGAGTTCCGGCCCTTTCTGATCTTCAACGTCGCCGATGCGGCGATCACGATCGGCGTGGTGATTATCCTTGCCCGCGCCTTTCTCATACGCGACAATGTCGACGACCTGATGGATGAAACGGCGCCTTCCGCCGCGGAGAAGACTTCATGACCAAGCACCACACCCTCGCCCTGCTCGCCCTCTCGGCGACCATGCTGTCCGCATGCGGGGGCGGCGGCTTCCTCAACCGCGAGCGGCCCGACGAATTCGCCGTCCAGCGTCAGGCGCCGCTGGTGGTGCCGCCCGATTTCAACCTCGTCCCGCCTGCTCCGGGCGCCCCGCGCCCCTCGGAAGGCGCGACCTCGCAGCAGGCGCTCGAGGCGCTGTTCGGCGGGCCGGCAGAGCGCAGCGCGGTCGAGACCAGCGCGCTCGACCGGGCCGGTGCCGCGGCCCCGGGGATCCGCTCCTCGGTGGGCGATCCCGAAACCAACACCGTGGCCAAGGGCCGCGTCACCCGCGACATCATCGCCGCGCCCGAGGGCGACGGCGCCGGTGCGCAGGCCGTGATCCCCGGCTAAGGCTTCCGGCGGGGCTGGCCTTCGGGTCAGTCCCCGCCGAACTCGTCGGCCGCGGGCTCGGGGCCTTCGCGCGACACCAGCAGCTTGTCGATCCGGCGGCCGTCCATGTCGACGACCTCGAAGCGCCAGCCCTGCTCGCTGAAATACTCGCCCTCCTCGGGCAGCTTGCGCAGCACCGCAAGGACGAAGCCCGCCGCGGTCGCGAATTCGCGGTCCTCGTCATAGGCGAGACCGAGCCGGTCGCTCAGCGCATCGGCGGAGAGCGCGCCCGAGATCAGCAGCGAGCCGTCCTCGCGCTCGATCACGCCTGGCGTCTCGCCGTGCTCCTGGTCGCTGGCGAAATCGCCCACCAGCGCGGTGAGGACATCGACCGGGGTCACGATCCCGTCGAGATGGCCGTATTCGTCGTGGACCATCGCCATCGCGACATCGGCCTGCTGGAGCACGCGCAGCGCGTCGACCGCGTCGAGCTGGTCGGGGACGACCTCGGCCCGCAGCATCATCCCGCGCAGATCGACCGGCCGCCCCGCGACCATATGCGCGAGCACCTCGCGGACCTTGACCAGCCCCACCACCCGGTCCGGAGAGCCTTCCGCGACCGGCAGGCAGGAATGCGAGCTCGCCTCGATCGTGGCGCGGATCTGGTCGGTGTCGGCATCGGCGTCGATCCAGTCGAGCTGGTTGCGCGGGGTCATCACCTCGCGCACCGGGCGATCCGCCAGCCGGACCACGCCCTGCAGCATCTGGTGCTGGGCGTGCTCGATCACCCCCGAGCGGGTGGCGTCGGCGAAGATCATCTGCAGCTCTTCCGCGGTCACCGCCGGCTGCCCCGAGGCGCGCACCCCCAGCAGCCGCAGCAGCACCGCCGAGGAGGTGTCGAGCAGCCAGACCAGCGGCGCGGCGACGCGCGAGAGGATCGCCATCGGCCGCGCCATCACCAGCGCGATCGGCACCGCCAGCCGCAGCGCGACCTGCTTGGGTACGAGCTCGCCGACGACGAGGCTGAAATAGGTCGTCAGCGCGATCACCAGCGCGAAGCCGGCCTGGTCGGCCCATTGCGCGGGCACCCCCAGCGCCGCCAGCCGCTCGCCCACCGGCCCGCCGAGGCTGGCCCCCGAATAGGCGCCCGCGATGATCCCGATCAGCGTGATGCCGATCTGCACGGTGGAGAGGAACTTGCCCGGGTCGGAGGCCAGCCGCAGCGCGGTCCGCGCGCCGGGCGTCCCCTTCTGCGCGGCGCCGCGCAGCCGCGCGGTGCGGGCGGAAACGATCGCCAGCTCGGACATCGCGAAGACGCCGTTGAGCAGGATGAGCCCCGCGATGATGAAGAGGTCGGACCAGGGAAAGGGTGTCACCGGCCCAGCGCTAGCACAATTGCGCGCCCACACCAGCATTCACGCCAGCCTTCAAATCGGCATTCACGGCGCCTTCATCGCGGAACGCCTGTGGTCCTCGCGAGTTTGAAGGGGCAGGCGCGGAGTGGGCGCGCTCTTCAACTATCCCAATGCTGGGTCAATCCGGTTTCGAATGTCCGAACCGGGACCCCGCTGAAGAAGGACCGAATTTCCATGAAAAAATCCAGAATTCTCGTCGCCACGCTGGCTTCCGTCTCGCTGCTCGGCGTTTCGGCCTGCGTCACCGATCCCAACACCGGCGAGCAGAAAATCTCGCGCACCGTGCTCGGCACCGGCGGCGGCGCACTGCTTGGCGGCCTGCTCGGCGGCGTGATCGGCGGCAAGACCGGGCGCATCATCGGCGCGGTCGGCGG
Source organism: uncultured Erythrobacter sp. (assembly GCA_963975275.1). Taxonomy (GTDB): domain Bacteria; phylum Pseudomonadota; class Alphaproteobacteria; order Sphingomonadales; family Sphingomonadaceae; genus Qipengyuania. Next base: position 101,093 of record CAXBFN010000006.1, read on the forward strand.
CGGCGCGGCAGGCGGCTATGTCGGCTACCGGATGGACCAGCAGATCAAGGAACTCGAGGAAGCGACCGCTGGCACCGGGGTCGATGTGAGCCAGGTCGATGGCGGCGAGGCGATCCTCGTCAACCTGCCCGACGGCGTCACCTTCCAGACCGGCAGCTACACCATCAACCAGACCTTCCGGAACACGCTCGACCGCGTCGCGCAGAGCCTGACGCAATATCCCAACAGCCTGATCGACGTTTACGGCTACACCGATTCGACCGGTTCCGATTCGTTCAACCAGCGGCTTTCGGAGCAGCGTGCCCAGGCGGTGGCGAGCTATCTGACCAGCCGCGGCGTCGCCGCCTCGCGCATCCGTTCGCAAGGCTTCGGCGAGGATCCGCGCTATTTCGTCGGCGACAATGCGACCGAACAGGGCCGCGCTCTCAACCGCCGGGTCGAGATCAAGATCATCCCGTTCGATCAGCAGGACGTCCGCGAGGCGCAGGCCGCGCAAGGGATGTAATTCCCGCTCGGTTTTCGAGGACGGAACGAAAACGGAAGGGGCCGGTCGCAGGATCGGCCCCTTTCCTTTGTCCGCACGTCCTTTTCCAGCACGGGCCTGGCCTCTTGTCCCCAGCTCGACGAGCTAGGCGTTTTTCCGACCGATGGTGGCAGCGCGCCCTGCCAGTCGCTCCACGGCAGCTCCGTGGATCCCCGGCGCGGAGGCGATCACCCCGAAGGCGCGCGGATCGCGCTTGTTGTAGTCGAGCTTGCGCCCGAAGGCATCGGTGGTCGCGGCGCCCGCTTCGCGCGCGATCAGCGCGGCGGCACCGATATCCCATTCGAAGCCCCAGCGCAGCGTCGCCACCAGATCGGCCTCGTCCGCCGCCACCATGGCAATCCGCAGCGCGATCGAATTGGGTTTGTCGACCAGCGACAGATCGCGGTCGGCGCGGGCGAGCGAATCGGCCGGGACCCGCGCCCCGGGAAACTCGGCCCGGGTCGAGGCGCGCAGCACCGCGCCGTTGCGCATCGCGCCCGCCCCGGCGACCGCGCTCCAGCTTTCGCCGCGCGCCGGAGCGGCGAGAATGCCGATCAGCGGCCTCCCCGCACTCACCAGCGCCACCGAGACGCACCAGCCCGGGCGCCCGCGGATGAAATCGCGCGTCCCGTCGACCGGATCGACCAGCCAGATCAGCGAATTGGCGAGCCGCGCCGGATCGTCCACCGTCTCCTCGGACAGCCAGCCCGCCGAGGGCAGCAGCGCGCCCAATTCGCGCTTGAGGAAAGTATCGACCGCGATATCCGCTTCGCACACCGGGGCGCCGGGTTCCTTCTCCCAGCTCGCCACGGAATGACCCGCACCCGGCCACAGATCGTGGGCGATGCGGCCCGCTTCGCGGACGATGGATTCGAGGCGCTGGCTGTCGATCATGAAGAAGCGGCGCAGTTGCACCCGAAGCCGACACTTTTCAAGCGCGCCCAGACATGCTTATGCGGCACGAAACTTCCACCCCCCCTTCGCGGCGCGACAAGGACATTCCCCAAATGAACATCCATGAATATCAGGCCAAGGAACTTCTCGCCAAGCACGGCATCGCCATCCCCGTCGGACACGCGGCGATGAATGTCGAGGAAGCGGTCGCGGCGGCGAAGAAACTTCCCGGGCCGCTCTATGTCGTCAAGGCGCAGATCCATGCCGGCGGCCGCGGCAAGGGCAAGTTCAGCGAACTGCCCGCCGACGCCAAGGGCGGCGTGCGGCTCGCGCACAGCATCGAGGATGTCGAGAAGGATGCGGGCGAAATGCTCGGCAACACCTTGGTGACGGTCCAGACCGGCGACGAAGGCAAGCAGGTCAACCGTCTCTACGTCACCGACGGCGTCGATATCGCTTCGGAGTACTATCTCTCGATGGTGGTCGACCGCGCCAGCGGCCAGGTCGCGATGATCGTTTCCACCGAAGGCGGGATGGACATCGAGGATGTCGCGCACAACACGCCCGACAAGATCGCGACCATCACCATCGATCCCGCGCAGGGCTTCATGCCGCATCACGGCCGCGCGGTCGCCTTTGCGCTCGAGCTGTCGGGCGATCTCAACAAGCAGGCGCAGAAGCTGGCCAAGCAGCTCTACACCGCCTTCATCGAGCTCGATTGCGAGATGGTCGAGATCAATCCGCTGGTCGAAACCAAGGACGGCAACCTGCTGGTGCTCGACACCAAGATGAGCTTCGATGGCAACGCGCTCTATCGTCATCCCGATGTTCAGGCGCTGCGCGACGAGAGCGAGGAAGATCCCGCCGAGGTCGAGGCGAGCGAATACGATCTGGCCTATATCAAGCTCGACGGCACCATCGGCTGCATGGTCAACGGCGCCGGGCTCGCCATGGCGACGATGGACATCATCAAGCTGAACGGCGCCTTCCCCGCCAACTTCCTCGATGTCGGCGGCGGCGCCACCACCGAGAAGGTGACCGCGGCGTTCAAGATCATCCTCAAGGATCCCGCGGTCGAGGGCATCCTCGTCAACATCTTCGGCGGGATCATGAAATGCGACGTGATCGCCAACGGTATCGTCCAGGCGGCCAAGGACGTGAACCTCTCGGTTCCGCTGGTGGTCCGGCTGGAAGGCACCAATGTCGCGGCGGGCAAGGAAATCCTCGAGAATTCGGGCCTGCCGATCGTCAGCGCCAACGACCTCGGCGATGCCGCGCGCAAGATCGTGGCGGAAGTGAAGAAGGCCGCCTGAACGGGCAGATAGGCGGCGGTAGCGAGCGCTGGCCCGGTGATTCGGGGCCCGCGCTCGCAACCTGCTCGCAGACCGCTCGCCGGGCACCTGCAGGTTGACGTTACGGTAAAGCGGCACTCCCGCCGGGGGGCTTGACCTTCGCCTCCCGGAACGCAATGTCCCGCCCACGCATTCGTTAGGAAAGCGGCCCGTTCGCGCCGTTTTGCAGCTTTTTGGAAAGGGACTTTCGCGCATGAAAATCCTCGTGCCCGTGAAACGGGTCATCGATTACAACGTCAAGCCGCGGGTCAAGGCCGACGGTTCGGGCGTCGACCTCGCCAACGTCAAGATGAGCATGAACCCCTTCGACGAGATCGCGGTCGAGGAAGCCATCCGGATCAAGGAAGCGGGCAAGGCCGAGGAGATCGTCGTGGTCTCGATCGGTCCCGCCAAGGCACAGGAAACGCTGCGCACCGCGCTCGCCATGGGTGCCGACCGCGCGATCCTGGTCGAGACCGACGACACGGTCGAGCCGCTCGCGGTCGCCAAGATTCTCAAGGCCATCGTCGAGGAAGAGCAGCCCGGGCTGGTCATGCTCGGCAAGCAGGCGATCGACGACGACAGCAACCAGACCGGCCAGATGCTCGCCGCCTTGCTGGGCCGGCCTCAGGGCACCTTTGCCAACACCGTCGAGGTCGATGGCGATTCGGTTACCGTGAAGCGCGAGGTCGATGGCGGCCTGCAGACGGTGAAGCTCACCCTGCCCGCGATCGTCACCACCGACTTGCGCCTCAACGAGCCGCGCTACGCTTCGCTGCCCAACATCATGAAGGCCAAGAAGAAGCCGCTCGATAGCAAGACGCCCGCCGATTACGGCGTCGAGACCGCGCCGCGGCTGACGACCACCAAGGTCACCGAGCCGCCGGTGCGACAGGCCGGCGAGAAGGTCGCCGACGTCGATGCGCTGGTCGCCAAGATCAAGGCGCTGGGAATCGCATAGATGGGCAAGCGGCCTTCCAGGTTGGTTTCGCCGCGGGGAGCGCTGCGACGCTGCTGAGCATCTATCTCTATATCCTTTGGGTCACCTCGGGATATTCTTGCGGCGGCCCTCCCGGCAGCTGCTGGCCGTAAGAGACGAACAAGGAATTCAAGATGAAAACATTGGTCTGGGTCGAACACGACAATAGCAAGATGATGGACGCCACCCTGGCGACGGTCACCGCCGCCTCGCAGCTGGGCGAAGTCCACCTGCTGGTCGCGGGCAGCGGCTGCGGTGGTGTGGGCGAGCAGGCCGCCAAGATCGCCGGCGTGGGCAAGGTCCATGTCGCCGACCACGCCGCCTACGAGCACGCGCTGGCCGAGAACGTCGCGCCGCTGATCGTCGACCTGATGGGCCACCACGATGCAGTGCTGTTCCCGGCCACCACCAATGGCAAGAACATCGCCCCGCGCGTCGCGGCGCAGCTCGACGTGATGCAGATCTCCGACATCCTCTCGGTCGAGGGCGAGAAGAGCTTCACCCGTCCGATCTATGCGGGCAACGCGATCGCGACGGTCGAATCCTCCGATCCCAAGCTGGTCATCACCGTGCGCGGCACCGCCTTCGACAAGGCCGAGACCGAGGGCGGCTCGGCGACGATCGAAGACGTCTCGGGCCCCGGCGATGCCGGCGTCTCCAGCTTCGTCAGCGAGGAAATCGCCGCCAGCGAGCGGCCCGAGCTGACCAGCGCCAAGGTGATCGTCTCGGGCGGCCGCGCGCTCAAGGACGGCGAGACCTTCGAGGCGATCATCATGCCGCTCGCCGACAAGCTCGGCGCCGGCGTCGGCGCCAGCCGCGCGGCGGTCGATGCGGGCTATGTCCCCAACGACTACCAGGTCGGCCAGACCGGCAAGATCGTGGCTCCGGAAGTCTATATCGCGATCGGCATCTCGGGCGCGATCCAGCATCTGGCGGGCATGAAGGATTCCAAGACCATCATCGCCATCAACAAGGACGAGGACGCGCCGATCTTCCAGGTCGCCGATGTCGGCCTGGTGGCGGATCTGTTCAAGGCGGTGCCCGAGCTGACCGAGAAGCTCTGACCGCCGCGCAATTCGCGCTTGGATAATCGGGCCCTCCTGCGGTAATCCTTGCCGCAGGGGGGCCTTTATGTTTCGTATTACGCTCTGTTTCGCCGCTGGCTTTGCCGTCTGTGCGCAGGCCTCGCTGGCCGCCGAACCGGCTGTCGTGCTTCCAGCCACATCGAAATGGCAGCTCGACTACGGGAAGCAGACCTGCCGCCTCGCACGCGCGTTCGGCGAGGGCGAGAATCTTTCGATCGTATATTTCACCCAGCACGGTCCGGATGACGGCTTCGAATTGACGCTCGCGGGCGAGCCGCTCAAGCGATTCGCAGCCAATACCGTTATCCAGTTCGGGCCGGCCGGCGGCGAGTGGGAAACAGATCCTTTTAAGGGCGACGTCGAAGGCGTCGGGCCGGCTCTCATCTATTCGGGGATCAATCTCGCGGAAGAGCCGGACGAGGGCGAGCCTGAGGAGGACTTTACCGAGGCCATGGACCGCCTCCCGGCGATCGACATCGAACGTGCACGGGGGATGGAATACATCGAGGTCCGGCAGCGCAAGCGTGTGGTCCGCTTCGACACTGGTTTGCTCGACGCACCCTTCGCGGCGCTCAATGCCTGCTCCGAGGACCTGATCAACGAGTGGGGGCTCAACCTCGATCAACACCGCTCGATGACGCGGATGGTCGATTGGACAAACAGCAAACAGATCGTCTCGCGGGTTGTGCGGGACTACCCTGTCGCAGCACTGCGGAAGGGCGAACAGGCCATCATCCGCGCGTTGCTCATCGTCGGCGCAGACGGCAAGGTGGAGCGGTGCACGCTCGACAATGCGACCAATTCCGATGCCCTTCCAGCGCCCGCTTGCAAAGCGCTGGAGGATGCCATCTTCGAGCCCGCGCTGGATAGCCAGAGCCAGCCGATGCGCTCGTTCTATATTACGAAGATCGTCTACAAGATGGGCTGATGCCCAGCGCAGACTCTTAGAACACCCCGCTGAGGAAATGCAGCGTCAGCCCCACCAGCCCGCCGACTAGCGTGCCGTTGATGCGGATGAACTGGAGGTCGCGGCCGACCGCGTTCTCGACCCGGCCGGTGATCGTGCTGGCGTCCCAGCCGCGCACTGTTTCCGAGACCAAGCGGACGATCTGCCCGCCATAGCGCGAGGTCAGCCCGACCGCGGTGCGGCGGGCGAAGCGGTTGACCTGTTGCTGGAGCCGCGGATCGTCGCGCAGCGCCGCGCCCATTTCCGCGAGGCTGTCGGTGAGCCGCTCCCGCATCTCGCCGCTTCCGCCGCCGCGGACCATCTCGATCAGCCGGTGGCGCAAGCGCTCCCACACTCCCTGCCACCAGGTGGCGATCGCGGGATTGTCGAGCATCTCGCGCTTCATTCGCTCGACCTTGGCGCGCATCTCGGGATCCTCGCGCAGGCCCTTCGCCAGATCGGTCAGCCCGTCCTCGATCTTCGCGCGCAGCGGATGCTCGGGATCGACCAGTACCTCGGCGAGCATCCGGTAGAGCCCGTCGAGCACCGAATTCGCCAGCCGCTCGTCGAGCCCGGTAAAGCGCAGCAGCGCGTTGGCGCGCTGGTTGATCATCGCGCGGACCATGTCCTCATTGTCCTCGAGCACCAGCCCGGCCCAGCGGATGATGCTGTCGATCAGCGGGCGGTGGCGCCCGTCGGCTATCATCGCCTCGAGCATCTGGCCCAGCAGCGGCGCCACTTCGATCCGGTCGAGCCCGGTCTTGAGCGCGCTGCGCACCTGCCCACCGAGCCGGTCCGGATCGAGCGATTCGAGCACCTCGACGAACAGATCGCCCGCTCCGGCGCGGATCCGAGAGCCGCCCTGTTCGCCGGGTTCGGTGAGATAGCGGCCGACCGCCTGCGCCAGGTTCATCGCGCGCATCCGCCGGGCGACAACCGCGGGGGTGAGGAAATTCTCGCGCAGGAACTGCGCCATGGTGTCGGCGATGCGGTCCTTGTTCTCGGGGATGATCGCGGTGTGCGGGATCGGCAGGCCGAGCGGACGCCGGAACAGCGCGGTGACGGCGAACCAGTCGGCCAGCCCGCCCACCATCGCCGCTTCGGCGAAGGCGTGGACATAGCCCCAGGCGGGATGCAATTCGAGATAGCGGCCCGACAGAACGAAGACCGCGGCCATGACCACCAGCAGGCCGGTCGCCGCCCAGCGCATCCGGCGGAGGCGATCGGGCGTCGGCATTTCACCTTGGGCGGCGCGCGGCAGGGGCGCTAACCACCGACTGCCGCGGGGTTCGTCACTCGGCAGGAGCGACCTCCCCCTTGCGCGAATCGCCGTTCTCGTCGCCGGGGCGATAGGTCAGGAAGCGCTGGCGCATCCAGGGGCCGAGACGGCGTTCGACACCGTCTGCAAGGCTGAAGCCCGCAGGTACGATCAGCAGCGTCAGGACGGTCGAGAGGATCAGACCGCCGATCACCATCGTGCCCATCGGCGCGCGGAAGGCACCGTCGCCCGAGCCGAAGACGCCCGAGAGCGAGACCGGGACCATGCCCGCGGTCATCGCCACCGTGGTCATCACGATCGGCTGGGCGCGCTTGTGCCCGGCATCCATGATCGCGGCGAACTTCTCCTTGCCGTCGGCCATCGCCTCGATCGCGAAATCGATCAGCAGGATCGAGTTCTTCGAGACGATCCCCAGCAAGAGCAGCACGCCGATATAGACCGGCATCGATTGCGGCTGACCGATGATCCAGACCAGGAAGATACCGCCTAGCGGCGCCAGCAGCAGCGAGGTCATGTTGACCAGCGGGCTCATCAGCCGCTTGTAGAGCAGCACCAGCACCGCGAACACCAGCAGAAAGCCCGACAGGATCGCGATGACGAGGCTGTTGAGCATCTCGGCCTGCCATTCGTCTTCGCCCACCACATCGCGCGCGACACCCTGCGGCAGGTTCTGCAGCACCGGAAGCTCGTCGATCTCGGCCTGCGCCTCGCCCTTGATGACGCCTTGCGCGAGGTCGGCGCCGACCAGCACACGGCGGTTCTGGTTGTAGCGCTGGATCGTCGTCGGTCCCGATCCGAAGCTGATCTCGGCGACACGCGAAAGCGGTACGGTACCGCCGCTACGGGTCTGGACCGGCAGGTTCTCGATCGTCACCAGGCTTTCACGCGACAGTTCGGGCAGCTTGACCCGGATCGGGATCTGGCGGTCGGACAGCGAGAATTTCGCCGCGTTCTGCTCGATTTCGCCCATCGTGGCGATGCGGATCGTGCGGCTGAGCTCGGCGGTGGTGACGCCCAGTTCGGCTGCGAGATCGGTGCGCGGCTGGATGATCAGTTCGGGGCGATTTATATCGGCGCTGATCCGCGGGGCGACCAGCATGTCGATCCCCTTCATCTGCTCGACAAGTGTCGCCGCGGTCTGTTCGAGCAGTTCGGGGTCGGAGCCGACCAGCATGACGGTCATGTCGCGCCCGCTGCCGAAGCCGCCCGATTGCGAGGCGAAGCGGACCCGCGCATCTGGGATCTGCGAAAGAGCGGGAGCGAGACTGCGCTCGAACTCGATCGAGGTGCGCTCGCGATCTTCCTTGAGCGTGACGTAGAGCGTGGCCTGCCCTTCGCGAACCCGCTCGAGCGCGAGATCGACCTCGGGCTGCTCGTAGAGCAGCGTGGCGACCCGGTCGGTCACCCGCTCAGTCGTCTCGAGCGTGGTTCCGGGCACCATCTCGATCTCGATCCGCGAGTTTTCGCTGTCGGTAAGCGGCTGGAACTGGGCCGGCACGTTCATGAACAGCAATATGGTCAGCAGCAGCGCGAAATAACCGATCCCGACCATCCAGATGCGGTGATCGAGGAACCGCGCCGACAAATAACGCCAGCTGTTGCGCACCCTTGTGCCGGCAAGTGAGGTCAGCAGGCGGCCCAGTTGCAGCACCAGCAGCGCGGCGAGGAAACCCGCACCCAGCGCGATGGCGAACTCGAGAACGGCGAAAAGCTTCTCGACCAGGAAGAAGGCGATCCCCTGATCGTTGGGATCGGCGCCAGCGGGCGTGACCGCACTACCCATGACGGTGGGCACGTCGAAACCCGATATGAGCCCATAGACCGTGAAGACGGTTGCGGCGGAGGCTGCCAGCATCGCGAGCACCGTGACCAGCAGGCTCAGCGCATAGACAAAGCGGTGGCGGGGGGCCTCGACGGATTCGCGCTTCGCGAACATCTTGCCGCGATTGAGCGTCCATTCGAGGACCCGCATGTAGCGGTCCATCCATTTGCCCTCGCCGTGTTCGGCATGACCATGGGCCTTGAGGAAATAGGCCGCCAGCATCGGGGTGATCATCCGCGCCACGGCGAGCGACATCAGCACCGCGATGACGACGGTGATGCCGAAATTCTTGAAGAACTGGCCGGGTATGCCGGGCATCAGCCCGACGGGCAGGAACACCGCGACGATACAGAAGCTGGTCGCGACCACGGGCAAGCCGATCTCGTCGGCGGCGTCGATCGAGGCCTGGTAGGCGGATTTGCCCATGCGCATGTGGCGCACGATGTTCTCGATTTCGACGATGGCATCGTCGACCAGCACGCCCGCCACCAGACCCAGCGCGAGGAGCGAGAGCTGGTTCAGGTTGAAGCCGAGCAGATCCATGAACCAGAAGGTCGGGATCGCGGAGAGCGGAATCGCGACTGCGGAGATCGCGGTGGCGCGCCAGTCGCGCAGGAAGAAGAACACCACCACGACCGCGAGGATTGCGCCCTCGATCATCGCCGCCATCGAGCTTTCGTATTGCTCGAGCGTGTATTTGACGGTGTTGAACAGCGGGACGAAAGTGACGCCGGGGTTCTCCGCCTCGATCGCGGCGATTTCTTCGACCGCGAGGTCGAAAGTGGTCACGTCGGATGCGCCCTTGGCGCGCGACATCGCGAAGTTCACGACCTCCTTGTCGCGCACCTTGCTGATCGAGGTGCGTTCGGAATAGCCGTCGCGGACCGTGGCGACGTCGGACAGCTTGACCGTGGTGCCATTGCCGAGCTGGATCTGGCGCTGGCCCAGCTCGTAGGCGCTCTCGCTGCTGCCCAGCACGCGGACCGACTGGCGGGTGCCGCCGACCTCGGTCATGCCGCCCGCGGCATCGACATTGGTCGAGCGCAGCACCTGGTTGATCTGGCTGGCGGTTACGCCGTAAGCCTGCATCCGGTCGAGATCGAGAATGACCTCGATCTCGCGATCGACCCCGGCGAAGCGGTTGACCTCGGCCATTCCCTCGACGCTGAGCAGCCGCTTGGCGACGACGTCGTCGATGAACCAGCTGAGCTGCTCGATCGTCATATCGTCGGCTTCGACCGCGTAGATCGCGAGGAAACCGCCGGCTATCTCCTCCTTGGAGACGCGCGGCTCGAGGATTCCCTCGGGCAGACTGCCGCGCACGGTATCGACTGCGTTCTTGACCTCGGCGACGGCATCATTGGGATCGATGCCGATCTCGAATTCGATGAAGGTGTTGGAATTGCCCTCGCTGGCGGTCGAATTGATCGTCTTGACGCCGTTGATCGAACGGACCGCCGATTCGACCAGCTGGGTGATTTGGTTCTCGATCTCGGTCGGCGCGGCGCCGGGCTGCGAGATCGAGACGTTGACCGCGGGAAATTCGATGTCGGGATTGTTGACGACATCCATCTGCGCAAAGCTGAGCAGGCCGGCGAACAGCAGCCCGATGAACGCGACCAGCGGGATGACCGGGTTGCGGATCGACCAGGCGGAGATGTTCTGGAAGTTCATCGCCCGTCAGGCTCCGTCGTTTTCGACCAGTTGCGGATTGACCGTCTCGCCCTCGGTCAGGAAGCCGCCGGCACGCAGCACGACGCGTTCGCTTCCGGTCAGGCCTTCGGTGACGACGATGCCAGCGGGCGTTACCGAACCGGTGGTCACCGAGCGGCGCTGCGCCTTGTTGTCGGAGTCGATAATGTAGACGAAGGCGCCCTCGTCATCGGACAGCACCGCGGATTCGGGCAGCACCGGCGCCACCACCGTCCCGCTGGCGATCCGTGCGGTGGCGAAACCGCCCGGGCGCAGACCCGGTTCGTAGGACAGCGCGATCCGCGCGGTACCCTGGCGGTTCTGGGCGTCGATGACCGGCGACAATTGCCACACCTGCCCGATATAGGTCTTGTCGCTGCCCACCGGGGTCACTTCGGCGCGGACGCCGGTCGAGAGATTGCTCAGCTGGGTCTCGCCGACCTGCGCGAGCATCTCGATCTCGCCGCCGCGGGCGATCAGGAACAGCGGCGCGGAACCGGCGCTCACGGTCTGGCCGGGCTCGACATCGCGCGACAGCACCAGCCCGGCGGCGGGGGCGACGATGTTGAGCCGATCGTTGCGCGCCTGCAGCTCGCCGAGCTGCGCCTGCGCGACGCCAAGCCGCGCGACCGCACCGTCGCGGGTGGCGGTGAGGCGATCGACATCGGCCTTGGAGATGAAGCCGCGTTCGACGAGCTGCAGCGCGCGGTCGAGATTGGCCTGCGCGAGATTGGCTTCGGAGCGCGCCACTTCGATCTGCGCCTGGGCGCTGCGGACCTGCTGCGACTGGACCGAGCGATCGATCACCGCGAGCACCTGGCCCTGATTGACCCAGTCGCCGGCATCGACGGGCACCAAGACGACGCGGCCGCCTTCGCCGACCACGCCGACGGGCATTTCGCGCCGTGCGGCGAGCGTCCCGGTGGCGGTGATCTCGCCCTCGACCGTGGTCTGGCCGGGCGCGATGACGGTGACGGTGGGAAGCTGGCCGTCGCGATCGGCGACGGGTACGGCTTCCGAGGCGGTCATCTGCCACGCCACTGCGGCCGCGATCAACGCAGCGATGATGATGCCGAGCACGATGAATAGCCGGCGACGGCTGCGCGTGCGGGATTCGGTTTCGAGCGATTCGAAATCGCTGGTCAGGGGTTGCCCCCCCTCGCCCGTGACGGTCGTTTCGTAATTCATCGCGCCTATGCCTCGGCTTGCAGAACTTGCAGGTGTGTTATCCGACTATATCACTCTGTGCAAGGAGCAGTTCGCAATCGCCCTACTCGCGAGCGCGGGCAAGGGCAATCTGCGGTTCGACCGGCGGCAATGCGCAAACCACGAGCGACAGGCGGCCGGGCGCGGAGGTCGGGGGGCAACGGACAAGAAAAAGGGCGGCTGGCATTACGCCAACCGCCCCGATCCGTTGCTATAGTGCGGGCTTAGCGTGCGCGGCCGCGCTGAACCATGTTGACGATCGCGAGCAGCACGATGGCGCCCAGGAACGACATCAGCAGTCCGGGGAGGCTGAATTCGGTCAGAGTTGCGCCGACGCCGATCAGCGAGCCGATGAAGCCACCGATGAACGAGCCGACGATGCCGACGACAATGTTCCAGAAAATGCCCATCGAGGCATCCCGGTTCATCACCAGACTGGCGAGCCAGCCGATGATGCCGCCGACGATAATAGCGATAATCCAACCCATAATATTCCTCCTGTTTGTACTTATTCGTTTTTGCTGATGCCGCTTGAACGGTCGTGCAGGAAAAACGGTTCCCGGGGTGCCGGGTTACAGGGGACTATCCCGCGGATAGCAAAAAGGTTCCCGCATCGCTGCAGGAACCCTTGCTCCGGTCACCGCCGGGTCGGTCAGTATTTGAGTTGGCGCTCGTAGAGGTCGCGATAGTGCTGGATCCGCGTCACCCGGAGACCCTGCATTCCCGAGCGGTCGACCGCGCGCTGCCACGAGGCGAACTCCTCGAGCGTGAGGCCATAGCGTTCGAGCACTTCGTCGATCGTCAGCAGCCCGCCATTGACCGCGGCGACCACCTCGGCCTTGCGGCGCACGACCCAGCGCTTGGTCTGCGGCGAGGGCAGGTCGGCGATCGTCAGCGGTTCACCGAGGGGGCCGATGACCTGAGCTGGGCGGATGTCTTGGTTTTCAATCATGTGTCGTCCCGGTCGCCTTGGGCCGCGTCATTCGCGGCGGCTGCAGGCTTAGAACGGGTGAATTTTCCATGCCTTAAAATATCCTGGTTACCGCCGCGTTTACCTTTTTCGCCGAGCTCGGGGAGCGAGGTGGAAAATCCCGCGAATCCCGCCTCGCCGGGATGGCCCAGCTCCTCGCGCAGATCCCGAGTCGCCGCGAGCCGGGCGACCAGATCCGTCCAGCGCAACTGGCGCAAATCCTGCGAGTCGCTCCGGGTCTCCGGCTGCGATGTGTTGATGTGACCCTCGAACATGAGGTCGAGCTATAAGGGGATGTGGTAAACAGTCTGTGAAACATGATGCGGAGCGAAATCGAATCGCCCGCGCGCTCCCCGCGGTCCTGCAAAGAGAGCATGCAACGCCGCTTCCGGCCTGCGCCCCGCCCCTGGCTGGCCAGCGAGCACACGGCGGTGTATGGGCCGCGGCCCATGACCTTCGCCGCCCACCCCGCTCTTCTCGCGTCCGACGCGCCCCATAATCTGCGCCGCGAACCCGGCGCCGACCCGCTGACCCGCCCAGAAGACGCCGCCGCGCTGTTCGACCTGCCGCACCCCGCGGCCGAATGCCGCATCGTCGTCGCGATGTCGGGCGGGGTCGACAGTTCGGTCGTGGCCGCACTGGCCGCGAAAAGCGGCGCGGAGGTGATCGGGATCACGCTGCAGCTCTACGATTTCGGCGCCGCGACCGGGCGCAAGGGGGCCTGCTGCGCGGGCGACGATATCCGCGACGCGCAGGCGGTCGCCGACCGGCTGGGCATCGCGCATTACGTTTTCGACCACGAGAGCAGCTTCCGCGAGGAAGTGGTCGAGACCTTCGCCGACGAATATCTCGCCGGGCGAACCCCGGTGCCCTGCATCCGCTGCAACATGGGGCCCAAATTCACCGATCTGTTCGCGATGGCGCGCGAACTGGGTGCCGATTGCCTCGCCACCGGACATTACGTGCGCCGCACCATGGGAGCCGCCGGCCCCGAACTGCACCGCGCGCTCGATCCGGCGCGCGACCAGTCCTATTTCCTGTTCGCCACCACCGAGGCGCAGCTCGACTACCTGCGTTTCCCACTGGGCGGGCTGCCCAAGCCCGAGGTGCGGCGGCTGGCCGAACAGGCGGGCCTGCGCAATGCGGCCAAGCCCGACAGCCAGGACATCTGCTTCGTCCCCGATGGCGATTACGCCAAGATCGTCCGCAGCCTGCGTCCCGAAGGCGGGGTGGCGGGCGATATCGTCCATGCCGAGAGCGGCGCGGTGCTGGGGCAGCACAAGGGCGTGATCCACTATACCGTCGGCCAGCGGCGCGGGCTGGAGATCGGCGGGCAGGCCGAACCGCTCTATGTCGTGGGCATCGATGCAGGCGCGCGCGAGGTCCGGGTCGGACCGCGGCGGATGCTGGCGGTGACGGGCGCCCGCGTCATCGAGACCAACCGCATCGGCCCGCTTCCTGACGGGCCACTGACCGCCAAGGTCCGATCGCTATCGAAGCCGGTTCCCGTGCGGGTCGAAGGGCCACTGGGCGAGGATGCGAGTGTCACGCTGCGGTTCGACAGCCCCGAATACGGCGTCGCGCCCGGTCAGGCCGCGGTGATCTATGCGGGTGAGCGGGTGGTCGGCGGCGGCTGGATCGCCGAGACCGGCGCGGCCTGAATCCAAGCGTGAACCGCCGCCGGTTGCGGAATCATTCCTCCCAAGGCTCCAGCACGCAGCCGAAGCCCTCGCGATAGCGCGCGGTCTCGCTGGCGATCAGCGGCACGCTGGCGGTGACGCTCTTGTCTTCGGGGATCTCGCTCAGCCGGATCATCTCCATCCCGGCGAGCTTGTCTTTGCCGCAATCCTCCAGACTGCGTCCCGCGACATAGCGGCACGAGCAGCCGACCCGCGCGGCATAGGCGGTACCGGCGGCGGCATTGCCGGTGACACCGTCGCGCACATACCACCAGCCGATCCCGAGCAGCACCGCGAGCGCCAGCACCACCCAGGGCCAGCGCCGCGACCGTGCGGTCGATCTCGACCGGGTTGATTTTGACGTTGCCAAGCCGAGAACCCCCATGCGAGTTACGCCGCATGACCATGCGGCTCGCACCCCTTATCGCCATCCTCGCCAGCGCCTCAAGCCTTGCGTCCTGCTCCGACACCGCACCGGTGCAGGAACCGCCGCTGACCGAAGCCGCGCTGGCCGCAGTGAAGGACGATCCCGGCGCGGCGCGGCGCCCGCTGGCGCGCGCAATCGACGACCTGTTCACCCGCGACGGGTTGGGCGAGACCCGCGCGGTGGTGCTGCTGCACGGAGGCGAAATCGCCGCCGAGCGCTACGCCCCGGGATATGACGCCGACACCCGGTTCATCAGCTGGTCGATGGCCAAGACCGTGACCGCGGTCATGATCGGCATGCTGGTCGCCGATGGACGGCTCGAGCTCGACGCCCCCGCGCCGGTGCCCGCCTGGCAGCGCCCGGGCGATGCGCGCAGCGAAATCACACTGCGCCACCTGCTCCAGATGCGCAGCGGGCTCGATCACACCGAGGCTGGCCCGGTGCCGGTCGAATCGAGCGAGGTGCGGATGCTGTTCCTCGACGGACGCGACGACATGGCGGGGTGGGCGGAGGAGCAGCCGCTCGAGGCCGAACCGGGCGAACGCTTCGAATATTCCTCCAACACCACCGTCATCCTGGCCGACATCGCCGCCCGCACGCTGACGGACAGCGAGGATCCGGAGGACCGGCGACAGGCGGTGGCGGATTATCTCCATGCGCGGCTGTTCGAACCGCTCGGCATGAGTTCGGTGGTGCCCGAATTCGACGCCAGCGGCACGCTGATCGGCGGCAGCCTGATCCATGCGACCGCGCGCGACTGGGCGCGGTTCGCCGATTTCCTGCGCAACAAGGGCTCCTATCGCGGCGCGCAGCTGGTCCCACGCCAGTGGATCGAGCAGATGGTCACCCCCAGCCCCAAATCGCCGCATTACGGCTATCAGACCTGGCTCAACCGCCCGACCGGAGAGGCCGACCACCCGCTGATCCCCGAGCGCGCTCCCGAAAGCCTGTTCGCGATGATCGGCCATATGGGCCAATATGCGCTGGTCTCGCCCAGCCAGCGGGTGACGCTGGTGCGGCTGGGCCATTCGGATGCGCCGCAGCGCCGGGCAATGTTGCAGCAGGCGGCGGATGTGCTGGAGCTTTATCCGCAGAGCTGAACCGGGGTGGTACGCAGCGTCAGTCGGAGAGGTGGAAGATTCCCTCGACCACGGTGACGCAGGGGCCACCGAGCCAGACGCGGTCGTCCTCGAGCCGGCAGGTCAGATCGCCGCCGCGCTGCGAGGCCTGATGCGCGGTGAAGCTCGTCCGCCCCAGCCGCTCGGCCCAGAACGGTGCCAGCACAGCATGCGCGGAACCGGTCACGCTGTCCTCGGGCACACCCCAGGCCGGGACGAACACCCGGCTGACGACATCGACGGTCTCGCCCGGTGCGGTGCAGATCGCCATGCGGTCGATCTGTTCGAGCGCGCGCATGTCGGGTGAGATGGCGCGCAATTGCGCTTCGGACTCGAGCAGGACGATCGAGGTCTCCTCGGTGCCTTCGACCGTGTCGAAAACCGGCGCATCGATCCCGAGCGCCTCGAGCAGGCCCGGCACCGCAAGCTCCTCGACCCTGCTGGTCGGAAGCGAAAGTTCGTAGCCCTCGCCCTGTCGCCGGACATGGAGCAGGCCCGCATGCCGCGTGCGAAAGCTTACCTCATCGCCGCCGTCGCGGGTCAGCAGCACATGCCCGCTCGCCAGCGTCGCATGGCCGCACAGCTTCACCTCGCTAGTCGGGGTGAACCAGCGCAATTCCCAGTCTGCCGCTCCGGCCGCAGCACCGCTCTCGTCGCGCACCACGAAGGCGGTCTCGGCGAAATTGTTCTCCTCGGCGATCGCCTGGAGCACCGCGTCGGGGAGCCAGTTCTCGAGCGGCATCACCGCCGCCTGATTGCCCGCGAAGGGGCGGTCGGCGAAGGCATCGACATGCCAATAGGGCAGCTTGGTCATGGCGTGGCTCCTCCGAGGCGATCGAATTCGTTTTCCTCGACCAGCGGATTGTTCGGCTCGTCGATATGGCCCTGCGGGTCGATGTGGATCAGCAGCTCCATTTCCGGGAACTGCCCGCACAAATCCGCCTCGACCCGCTCGATCACGTCATGCGCCTGCTCCACCGTCATGCTGCCGGGCAGATCGACATGGAACTGGACGAAATCCTGCGTCCCGCTGGTGCGGGTGCGCAGATCGTGGAGGTTCGAGAGTTCGGGATGGCGCGCCGCGGCCGCCACGAAGGCTTCGCGCTTCTCGTCGGGCCATTCGCGGTCGAGCAATTGGTCGACCGCGGTCGAAGCCGCCGACCACGCCCCCCACAGCAGCCAGCCGCCGATCGCGAGCCCGAACAGCGGGTCCGCCAGCCCGAAGCCGGCATATTGGTCGAGCACCAGCGCGGCGATCACTGCGAGGTTGAGCAGCAAATCGGACTGGTAATGGACATGATCGGCATGGATCGCGACCGAGCCGGTGCGCGCGATCACCACCCGCTGCCAGGCGAGCAGCGCGAAGGTGGCGACGATCGCAATGGTCGAGACCGCGATGCCTTCGGGCGCGGCCGCGGTCTCGCCGCCTTCGACCAGCCGCATCGCCGCGCGGAAAATGATCGCGGTGGCGGATATTGCGATCAGCACCACCTGCACCATCGCCGCCAGCGCCTCGGCCTTGCCGTGCCCGAAGCGATGCTCGCGGTCGGCGGGCTGCGCGGCGAACCACACCCCCACCAGCGTCGCGAGGCTGGCGACCAGGTCGAGCGCCGAATCGGCGAGGCTGCCGAGCATGGCGGTCGAACCGGTCCGCCAGCTCGCCCAGGTCTTGAGCGTCACCAGCAGCAAGGCGACCGTGATCGAGGCGAAGGCGGCGGAGCGGGCGAGCGTTGAGCGCTTCATGGATAAAGCAGCGTGTCGGTCCACCCCTCGCCCGCACGGGCGAACAGGCGGCGGTCGTGCAGGCGGTTGGGGCGGTCGAGCCAGAACTCGATTCGCTCCGGGACGAGGCGGAATCCGGTCCAATGGGCGGGACGGGGGATATCGCCCTCGGGATATTGCTCGGCAAGCGCCTCGACCCGCGCGAAATAGGTCGCGCGTTCATCCAGCGGGCGCGACTGATCCGAAGCCGCCGAGCCGATCTGCGACACCCGCGGGCGCGAATGGAAATAGGCATCCGCCTCGGCGGCGCTCACTTCCTCGAGCGGCCCCTCGATCCGGATCTGGCGGCGCAGGCTCTTCCAGTGGAACAGCAGCGCCGCCTGCATGTTGGCGCGGATTTCCTCGCCCTTGCGGCTCTGCGCATTGGTGAAGAAGGTGAAGCCGCCCGGCCCATGCCCCTTGAGCAGCACCATCCTGAGCGAGGGCGCACCCGAGGGAGTCGCGGTGGCGAGCGCCATCGCGTTCGAATCATTGGGCTCGCTCGCGCGGGCTTCGGCGAACCAGGTCTCGAACAGATCGATAGGATCGCTTTGCGGAATGGCGCTTTTGTTGTCCATGGGACGACGCCCTAACGCCCTCGCCCGCATTGGCAAAGCCATCGTGCTTGCCCTCGGACACTGCTCCACCTAGCTAACACGCCATGGCCGATCCCTATTCCACCCTTGGCGTACCCCGCACCGCGTCCGAAAAGGACATCAAGAGCGCCTATCGCACGCTCGCCAAGGAGCTTCACCCCGACCGCAACACCGGCAATCCCAATGCCACCGAACGCTTTTCCGAAGCGACCAGGGCCTATGATCTGCTGTCCGACAAGGCCAAGCGCGCGCAATACGATCGCGGGGAGATCGATATGGAGGGCAATCCGACCCATCCCTTCGCGGGCGGCGGCGGCGGTTTCGGCTCGCGCGGCCAGTCGCGCGGCCAGGGCGGATACCGGCCCGAGGATTTCCAGCGCGGCGGCACCGAGGACGTCGACTTGAGCGATCTGTTCGAAGGCCTGTTCGGTGGCGGACGAACCACCGGCGCGGGTTTCGGCGGGGACGCGCGGCGCGGTCCGCAGGCGCCTCCGAGCAAGGGTGCGGATATCGGCTATCGCCTGCGCGTGCCCTTCGTCGAGGCCGCCGCGCTCAAGGATCAGCGCATTACCCTCTCCGACGGCAAGACCATCGATCTCAAGCTGCCCAAGGGCGTGGAAAGCGGCACCCAGATGCGGCTCAAGGGCAAGGGCGAGCAGGGCCCCGGCGGCGCGGGCGACGGGCTGGTGACGATCGAGATCGACAGACATCATGTGTTTCGCCGCGAAGGCGACGATGTTCGCCTCGACCTCCCGATCACGCTCGACGAGGCGGTCGGCGGCGGCAAGGTGCGCGTTCCCACCGTCGATGGACCGGTGATGATGACCATCAAGCCGGGGACCGACGGCGGCACCGTGCTGCGGCTCAAGGGCAAGGGCTTCTCGCGCAAGGCCGGGGGCCGCGGCGACCAGCTGGTCACTCTCGAAATCCAATTGCCCGAGGATCTCGGCCCGCTCGCCGAACGGCTCGAAGGGTGGAAGGACGACAGCGATCCCAGAGCGAAGCTGGGAGTCTAGCCCTTGGCTCCGCACCCTTTGCTGAAGGCTGCGCGGGATGCCGCGCCGGAGAGTTCGCCCGAAATCAAGGAGCGCCCGGTCGAGTCGCTCTCGCCCGAGGCGCGGCGACAACAGGCGCACGGGTTGCACGGGCGCATGGTCCGCCAGCTGGGTCCGGGGACCAAGGCCTGGGAGGTGATGAAACGCACTGCCGTCGGCACCTTCAACGACGGCTTCATCCACGCCGGCAATCTCGCCTATCTGGCGATCTTCTCGATCTTTCCGTTCTTCATTCTGGGCGCCGCGCTGTTCTCGCTGGTCGGCGAGGAAAGCGACCGCGCCGCCAGCATCAACGCCGTGCTGATCGCGCTTCCGCCGGTGGTGGGCAATGTCATCGAACCGGTGGCGCGCGACGTGATCTCGGCGCGCAGCGGCTGGCTGCTGTGGGCCGGCGCGCTGGTCGCGCTGTGGACCGTGGGCAGCTTGGTCGAAACCATCCGCGACATCCTGCGCCGCGCCTATGGCACCAAGATGATGTACGCCTTCTGGAAATACCGTCTGCTTTCAGCCGGGGTGATCGTCGGCGCGGTCGTTCTGCTGATGCTCTCGCTCATCGCGCAGTTCCTGATCGGCGCCGCGCAGGAGGTGATCCAGGCCTATTTCCCGCAGCTGGTCGACCGGGTCAACGATCTGCGGCTGACCCGGATCGTCCCCGCGCTCGGGCTGTTCGGATCGCTCTACCTGATCTTCTACACGCTCACGCCTTCGCAATACCGCGACAACCGCTACCCCAAATGGCCCGGCGTGCTGCTGACGACGGTGTGGTGGATCCTGGTCGCGGTCCTGATGCCGATCGTGTTGCGCAGTTTCTTCACCTACGATCTCACCTATGGCAGCCTTGCCGGGATCATGATCGCGCTGTTCTTCTTCTGGCTGGTGGGGCTGGGCGTGGTGCTCGGCGCCGAACTCAACGCCGCTCTGGCCGAAACCCCCGAGGAAGAACGCCACGCGCTCGCCGCGGACGAACCGGGCACGCAACACCACGAAACGAACACCGAAGGGAATGCCGAATGAGCGGATTGATGGCAGGCAAACGGGGGCTGATCATGGGCCTCGCCAACGACAAGTCGCTGGCCTGGGGCATCGCCAAGAAGCTGCGCGAACAGGGCGCCGAACTGGCCTTCTCCTATCAGGGCGAGGCGCTGAAGAAGCGTGTCGGCCCGCTTGCCGCGCAATTGGACAGCGATTTCGTCTTCGAATGCGATGTTTCCGACATGGACGCGCTCGACGAGGCCTTCGCCACTCTCAGGACGCGCTGGGAAACCATCGATTTCGTGGTTCACGCGATCGGCTTCTCGGACAAGAACGAGCTGCGCGGCCTCTACGTCGACACCAGCCTCGAGAATTTCCTCATGACGATGAACATCTCGGCCTATTCGCTGGTGGCGGTCGCCAAGCGCGCGCGCGCGATGATGCCCTCGGGCGGATCGATCCTGACGCTGACCTATTACGGCGCCGAAAAGGTCATCCCGCATTACAACGTCATGGGAGTCGCCAAGGCGGCGCTGGAATCGAGCGTGCAATATCTCGCCAACGATCTCGGTCCCGAGAACATCCGCGTCAACGCCATCAGCGCCGGCCCGATCAAGACGCTGGCCGCCAGCGGAATCGGCGACTTCCGCTACATCCTGCGCTGGAACGAGCTCAATTCGCCGATGCGCCGGAACGTGACGATCGACGATGTCGGCGGATCGGGGCTCTACTTCCTCTCCGACCTGTCATCGGGCGTCACCGGCGAGGTCCACCATGTCGACGGCGGCTATCACGTGGTGGGAATGAAGCAGGAAGACGCGCCGGATATCGCGCTGGATTGAACTGGCCGGATCGGCATCGAGCAAGCCCCGAGTCCCGTCACCAGGGCTGCGCCTCTATCGAGGCCGGTCTTGCGCCGCGCGCGTCTGGCGATCGGCGATTTCGTAAGGCGATGTCGCATTCGCGGTGGGGTCGTAATTGCGGTCGATGCGGTTGCGGATGCGGTTCTGAATCCGATTGTTGATCCGCGAATCGATGCGGCCCAGCGGCTCCTGAATCGCCGGGCCGTCGCGCACGGTTTGGCGCTGGCCGACCTCGCCGATGCCGGTCTCTGCGGTGCGGGCGGTCCGTTGCAGTCCCTCGTTCTGGGTTTCCGCTGGGTCGATCTCCTCCGCTTCCTCGGTGGGATCCTGCAGGGGTACTTCCTGCGCCGCGGCAGGCCCAGCGAACCCCGCCAACACCGCCGCCGCGCCCAGCAACACCCATCTGCCCGGTCTTGCACGCATCATCGTACTTCTCCTGACGGAACGAGCGCTGCTCGTTCTATCTGGCCCGACACGCCGGTGATGTCATCCGATGCGCGCGCGATCAAGGACAGGATTTGCACGGCGCAATCGCCCGGAACGCTGACTTGCCCCCCGAATGCGCCATTCTCGATGTCCGAATTGGGGACCTCGACGCGTCCAAGCTCGCGCCCGTCCTGACAGAGCAGCGCCCAATAGGGACGCGACCGTTCGGATTGCTCGATGCCCCGGCTGCGTCCCGAGATCCGGTACGTACCCGGCGGAAGCAGCTGGGTTTGCTGCACCAGCGTGCCTCCGGTTGAAGGGGGCAGCGAGAAGTCGAGGATTCCGCCCTCACCCTCTTGCAGAATGGCGGCGGAAACGCCCGACTGGGCGCTTGGCATCCAGTCGAAAACGGCCCGGATATCAGCATTCAGGGCAAAATCCGGGTCGCGCGAGCGGTTGCGCACCGCATCGCGGCGGAATTCGGAATAATAGCTCCAAGCCGGTTGGATTTCTCCCTGGGCAAGCAGTGCATTGACCAAGGCTGCCCGCAGATCATCGTTGACGGGCAGATCCACCGCTTCGCCTTCGCGGAAAAAGGCCAGTCCGGCCACCGGAGCAATCCCGCTGGTGGCGACCCGCTGCAGAAAGCTATTGGCCCAGACAGGATCGCTGGCCATTATCGGCAGGAGGCCAGCCCGCACCTTCGGTTCAGCCAAGGCCGAGACCAGATTGGGCAAGAGCAGGTTCGGCGCTTCCTTGGAGGTGCGCAGTGCAATGTCGTAGCTGCGCAAGGCGGCGGCGATGTCTCCGCGATTGACCGCTTCCTCGATCGCCCAGATTTGCGGCCGAAGTTCGCGCCGCGAAAGCCGCAGCGAATACTGGAAAATCTCCCTTGCCCGCTCGGTTTCTCCCCGCAATTGCGCCTGCAGCCCGAGCACATTGAGCGCTTCGACGGCGGTCGGATCTTCGCGCAGCGCAAGGCGCGCCAGGCGGGCCGCGTTCGAATCCGCAGCCTCGCTCGGTGCCGTGGTGAATGCCTGCTGGGCACTCGCGGCAAGAATGACCCCGTTGCCCGGAGCGAGCATCGCAGCGCGTGCAGGGTCTACTTTTTCAACCAGCCGCGCGAAAGAATCGGCAACGCTGATCAGGCCGAGGGTAACGGCGCCCAGCGCGAGTGCGCCGCGCCCCATCCAACTGCGCAGCGAGCGGCGCGGTACCGAGCGACGGGAGTCGGAGCGGCGGCTTCGTTTCGGCATCAGACCGGCGCTGTTTTCGCGTCTCGCCCGTAACCGTAGCCATAATCGTAATCATAGCCGAAGTGCGCTTTGCGGGCGTCGAACTTGGTGACGATTCCCCCGAACACCTTGACCCGGGCACTGATCAGACGCCCGAGCGCGGTCTTGACCTGAGTGGTCCGGATCCCGTGGGATTCGACCGCATAGATGACACCGTCCATCTGCGAGCCGATCAGCGGTGCATCGGCGAGGCCGAGAACCGGAGGACTGTCGACCACGACGTGATCGTAGGTAACCAGCAGCCGTTCGACCATCTGGGAGAGGCGGTTGCCGGTGAGCAGTTCGGCCGCATTGGGCGGGATGGGGCCGGAAGTCATCGCATCCACGCCAAGGTCCTCTATCCGGAAGATCAGGCTGTCGAGCGCATCTTCGCCGGTGAGGAAATTGCTCAATCCGCGGTCGTGGTCGACGCCGGCCAACTGGTGCACCGACGGCGAGCGCATGTCGCCGTCCACCAAGATGACCTTGCGCCCCTGGCGCGACAGGATCGTGGCAAGTGCCAACGCGGTCGTGGACTTTCCTTCGCCAGGACGCGTGGACGTCACCGAAAATGCGCGTGGAATGCCATGCTCGGTCGTGAAACCGAGATTCGTCTGAACCGCCAGATAGGCGTCGACCAGTTCGGATTTGCGATCGGTCAGCGCTTCCAGGGGGGTCTCTTCCTCGACCTTCGGCACCGAACCGAGCAGCGGCAGACCGAGACGGCGCTGCAATTCGGTCGGGTCGCCGATGGACTCGTCCAGCTGCTCGAGACCCAGGGCGATCGCCACCCCGATCAGCAAGCCGCCCAGAAGCGCGATAAGCATGTTGAGGACCAGGCGCGGGCTCGACGGAATTTGCGGGATATCGGCCAGATCGACGATCGCGATATTGTTGACCCCGACGCCGCCGGCGATGCCGATCTCCTCGAATCGCTGGAGAAGGCCGTCGTAGAGAGCCTGGTTGGTGTCCACTTCCTGCTCGAAAATATTGTACTGGATCGAGCGCCGACGCAGGTCGAGATACTCTTCCTTCAGAGCGTTTACCCGCGTCTCGAGTGCGCTTTCGCGCTGGACCGCCTGGCGATATTCGGCCTGCACCGAACCTGAGACGCGGGATTCCTCGCGCGTGATCGCGCTGTCCAGCGCATCGATCTGCTGTTCGATCGCCTGCGCTTCAGGATAGCCGGGTTCGAACCGAACCATCAATTGCTGATATTCCGCCGCCAATTCGGCCCGCCGCTGGCGCAAATTGTTGATCGCGGTGTTTTGCAGGGCTGCGGCGGTGCCGCCAGCGCTGCCGGCCTGGCGGAAGCGCGATTCGGCAGCGATGCGATCGGCAATCGCCTCGCTCAGCGCCGCGTTGAGAGCGGCGAGATTGTCCGCCACGATCGGGCGCTCTTGCGCGCCTTCGCTGGTAGCCGGGAGATTGATGATCTCCTGGTTCGAGGCGTAGGTGACCAACTGGCGCTGCGATTCGTCGAGCCGCTGCTTGTAATCGGTCAGCTGGCGCTGAAGTGCGTCGCGTCCGTAGGAGGTCGACTGAAGCTTGCGCTCCAGATTGGATTCGATGAAGTTTTCCGCCCAGGCGTTGGCCACGCTGGCGGAGAATGCGGGATCCGGACTGGTGAAGCGAATATCCACCAGCCGAGACAGACGGGTCGGCTCGATGCTGACATGGTCCAGCAGGACTTCGCCTGCGATCCGCAGACGCTGCGCCCGTCCCTGCGCCGGGAAACGACCGTTGTTGATCGCAAAGGCTGCCTCGCCTTCTTCCGCGGCGCCGAACATTTCGTAAAAGTCGGGATCGTCGACCAGGTTCAGTTCGGTGGCCACGCGTTCGGCAAGGGTTCGAGCGCGCAACAGGCCGTATTGGGTCTGATAGAACTCCTGATCCGCAACGCTGGTTTCGCGTTCGACACCCTCGAAACTCGTAACCTGGTCGGATTCCCGTAGAATCTCGATCGTCGAGGCGGCGGTATACTGCGGGGTCATCAGCAAGGTGACGACGAGCCCGAGCGCCATCACGGCTATGGTGGCCCCGAGAATGACCCAGCGCCAGCGCAGCGCAATGCGCATGTAGTGCTGGAGGATGGAAGGCTCCTCCAGCGCGATTGCCGAATTGTAGGGGGCACTCGCCTCAGGGTTTCGATCGGAGCGCCGCTCGTCGGGGCTGCTTGCAAAGGTGTTCATAATTTTGACGGATCTAACGCTGTAAAATTGCTATGACCGGTGCGGCAAGAAGCGGGGCAACACCGATGAAGTCGCGGAACAGGCGCCGCTGCGGGCTATCACCGACCACGATCAGATCGTTGGCGTAAATCTCCGGATCTGCATAGAGACCGCGGCGGATGGCGCCGATGTTGTAGAGGCCCGCAAGCCGCTGACCATCGACGGTGCGAAGAATGACGACATCCTCTTCCTTGGCGAACTCGGTCAGACCGCGGGCCGAGGCCACCGCGCGCAGTAAGGTCATCTGGTTGGTTACCGGATAGAGACCTGGCTCCACGACCTGCCCATCGACGGTAACAACCTGGCTGACCGAACTGTTGATGTTGATCGTCACATCGGGATCGCGAACGAAATTCTGAGCCAGCGCGACTTCGATGTCGCGGGCAAGCTCGGCCGCGGTCTTGCCTCCGGCATCGACCGCCCCGATCAGCGGCATGGCGATCCGGCCGCTGGTATCGACCTGCATTTGCCCGCCGAGCTCGGGAATGCCGAAGACGCGCACCGTGATCGTATCGAGCGGGCCGATCAGCGCAACTCGGTCGGCTGCGGCCAGATCGGTGCGACCGGGTGCCGGAAGCGTCATGCTGTCTTCGATGACGGTCAGATCGGCAGTCGATTGAATGGGCGGCTGCCCAGCGCAGCCGACCAGGCCAACACCGGCCGATATGCAAAGGAAAAAATTACGCATTTTGAGATGAAAGGTCCGGTTCGACGGCAAGATGGCGCCTTATAAGAGGGGGGTTTGCGAACGTAAAGAAAAGATGCCGCTGCTCGACAGCAGCGGTTCGGGCTCCTCGCCTATAGAGAATGCCTGCCAACAGCTCGGTCGGCGGGACCCGCGCAGCATGCATTGGCCGCGATCCGAGGGCGCGGAGAAAACATCGGCGTGTCAAATGGATGGAGCCGACGTCCGCAGCGCTAGGCCTGTGTTCGAAGGGCCGGTGCGAGCGGGCGATTTGATGTTTTGCGCAAATCCAATTGTGGCATTAGTAGGCCCATGCTCCATTTGAGAACCTCGCGCCCTCGCCTTCCTGCAATCTTGGTGATGTCCGTTTCGCTGCTGCTTGCGGCATGCAGCTCCGGGGAACCGGCGCCTGCACCAGGCGAAACGCCGGATCGGGCGCGCGAATTCAGCGAAGAGGACAAGCGGGCGGCATTGGCGCTGTCGATCGGCAACGTTCAGGCGCTGTCGGCTGAAACGAGCGCTTACGACCGCGCCCAGACTTGCAGTATCGCGCTGGAATCGGTGTATGCGCAACTGTCCGAAAGCGGCCAGCTCGACACGGCGATGATCAACGCAATCGATCAGGTCCGCACGGTGTACAACAACCAGGTGCAGCAACTCGGCTCTGCGGAAAACAAATCCACCGCCGATATCGCGGCAGATCGCCTGCAGCGGGCCGAAGAAATCCCCGAACCCAGTGAACGCGGCCAGATTGCGATCGGCTGTCTGCGCGCGATGAGTTGAGCGGACTGACGCAGAGAAGTTTCGGGCGGAGAGTGCGATGCGGGTTCTAGTCACCGGAGCGGCCGGGTTCATCGGTAACGCCGTCTCGATGGCGCTGATGGCGCGCGGCGACGCGGTGCTCGGGATCGACAATTGCAACGATTATTATTCGCTGGCGCTCAAACGCGCACGGCTCGAGCGGGCGCGCATTGCAGCTGATGGGGCGTTCGATTTTCTCGGGGTGGATTTCGCCGATCCGGCTGCGCTTGGCGCGGCCCTGGAGGGCAAAGAGTTCGACCGCATCGTCCACCTGGGTGCGCAGCCGGGCGTGCGCTATTCGCTCGAAAATCCGCGCGCCTATGCCCATTCGAACATCGCCGGTCATCTCGAATTGCTCGAAGTGGCGCGCCACCGCAAGGTCGAGCATATGGTCTACGCCAGCTCCTCCTCGGTCTATGGCGGCAATGCCAAGCTGCCCTTCTCGGTCGGGGATCGCGCGGATCACCCGGTGTCGCTCTATGCCGCGACCAAACGCGCCGACGAACTGATGAGCGAGACCTATGCCCATCTCTACCGCATCCCGCTGACCGGGCTGCGCTTCTTCACGGTCTATGGCCCCTGGGGCCGGCCCGACATGGCCCCGTGGCTGTTCACCAGCGCGATCCTCGAGGGACGGCCAATCAAGGTCTTCAACCACGGCGATATGTACCGCGACTTCACCTATATCGACGATATCGTCGCGGGCGTGCTGGCCTGTCTGGATTCACCGCCTGCGGACGACGGCACGACCAAGGCTGGCGGCAGCACCAAGCCGCATGCGCTCTACAACATCGGCAACAACCGCTCGGAACATCTGCTCGAGGTGATCGCGCTGTTCGAGGAAGCCTGCGGACGCAAGGCGGAGCGTATCCTGCTGCCGATGCAGCCGGGCGACGTCGAGAGAACCTATGCCGATATCGAAGCGATCCGAAACGATCATGGCTATGAACCAACCACCTCGATCGCCCAAGGCGTGCCGCAATTCGTGCGCTGGTACCGCGACTATCACGGCGTCTAGACGGCGGCGGCGCGGATCGGGATAGGCTCAGGCGACGTCTGGCCAGATGCCCCGCGTATCGTAGACCAGCGCGCCTTCGCGTTCCTCGGGCGGGACGACCTTGAAGATGTCGTGATCGACCAGCACCACGATGATGCCGCACTCCTCGAGCGCAGTGTCGAGATCGACCAGAAGGGCGCCCGTCCCGTCGAATTCGGGTGGGAGTTCACCGGCATAGGGTTCGACAACATGGACCCGATCGCCGAATTCGCGCGCCAGCCCGGCGGCGACGAAACGCGCGGGACTTTCGCGGAAATCGTCGATGTTCGCTTTGAAGGCCAATCCGAGGCAGGCGACCCGCTGATCGGGATGCGCCGCAATCAGCGCCGTGGCGCGGGCCAGCACATGCGCCATCTTGGCGTCGTTGGTCTCACGCGCCTGGCGAATGATCCGGGCATCATCGGGCGCACCATGGACGATGAACCAGGGATCGACCGCGATGCAATGGCCGCCGACTCCGGGCCCGGGGCTGAGAATATTGACCCGCGGGTGGCGGTTGGCGAGGCGGATCACCTCCCAGACGTCGAGCCCCTGCCGGTCGGCGATCATCGAAAGCTCGTTGGCGAAGGCGATGTTGACGTCGCGAAAGGCGTTTTCGACCAGCTTGGTCATCTCCGCCGAACGGACATCGGTGGTGACGCATTCGCCCTTCACGAAGCGCTTGTAGAAGGCCAGCGCCTTGCGCGCGCAGCGCGGAGTGATCCCACCGATCGAGCGGTCGTTGTGAGTCAACTCCTCAAGAATCTTCCCCGGCAGCACCCGCTCGGGGCAATAGGCGATCGAGACGTCGGGCGTGCCTTCGCACAGGCCGGGCAGCGCCAGGTCGTTGCGCTCACGGGCGATCAGATCGCGCAAAGCCCCCGTGGTTCCCACCGGGCAGGTCGATTCGAGGATCACCGTGTCGCCCTTCTTGAGCACGCTCGCGATCTGGGCTGCGGCCGCCATCACATAGCTGGTGTCGGGCGTGTGATTGCCGTCCTTGGCGAAGGGCGTGGGCACCGCGATGACGAAGACATCGGCGGGCGCGATCCGGGTCGAGGCCTTGAGCAGCCCGCGCTGGACCGCCGCCTGTACCAGCCCGTCGAGATCGACCTCCTCGATATGGATTTCGCCGCGATTGATCGTGTCGACCACGCTTTGCGAGACGTCGAGCCCGTGGACCGGGCAGCCCGAGCGGGCGATGATCGCCGCTGTGGGCAAGCCGATATAACCGAGGCCGATGACGCAGACGTCGGGCTTGATGTCACCGCGCATGAATGGGGGTTCCCTTGAGTGTTCCGGGAAGCCCTAGCGTCTGTCGGTAAATTTTACAGTAACGCGCGTGCACGTGGCGCGGATCACTCCGCCAGCAGGTCGCAGATCCGCATGGCCGAGCGCCCATCGCCGAAGGGATTGTGCGCGCGGGCCATGGCCGCGTAGGCTTCCGGGTCGTCGAGCAGCCGCGCGGTCTCGGCGACGATGGTGTCGGGGTCGGTGCCGACCAGTCTCGCAGTCCCGGCAGTCACGCCCTCGGGCCGCTCGGTGGTCTCGCGCATCACCAGCACCGGCTTGCCCAGCGCAGGCGCCTCTTCTTGGACCCCGCCGCTGTCGGTCAGCATCAGCGTGGCGATATCGATCAGCCGGGCGAAATGCGGATAGTCGAGCGGCTCGATCAGCGCGACGTTTTCGAGCCCGGCGAGCTCCGCCTCCATCACTGCGCGGACATTGGGGTTGAGATGGACCGGGAAGATCACCGCGACATCCTCGCGCTGCGCGATCCGCCGCACCGCCTCCGCGATCCCGCGCATTCCCTCGCCGAAATTCTCGCGGCGGTGACTGGTCATTCCGATGATACGCTTGCCCGCAAAGCGCTGCTCGAGCGGGGCGAGGCCGGCTGCCAGTTCGGGCTGCGCCGCGATCCTGGCGGTGACCCATTGGAGCGCGTCGATCACCGTGTTGCCGGTGACATGGATGGTCGCGGGATCGACATTCTCGCGCCGCAGCGCCGCGGCGGCGGTTTCGGTGGGTGCGCAATGCAGCGCGGCGAAAGTGCCGACGACCTTGCGGTTGACCTCCTCGGGCCAGGGGTGGTGGATATCGCCGCTGCGCAGGCCCGCCTCGACATGGCAGACCGGGATCTGGCGATAATAGGCCGCGAGCGCACCCGCCATCACCGTGGTGGTGTCGCCCTGGACCACGACCCAGTCGGGCTTTTCGCTATCGAGCACCTCGCCGATCCCGGTCAGCGCACGTGCGGTCAGTGCATCGAGCGTCTGCCCCGGGGTCATCAGGTCGAGATCATGATGCGGCGCGATGCCGGTGATCTCGAGCACCTGATCGAGCATGCCGCGGTGCTGCGCCGAGACGCAGACGCGCGAGACGAAGCGCTCGTCCGCCTCCAGCGCGTGGATCAGCGGGAACAGCTTAATGGCTTCGGGACGAGTCCCGAACACGGTCAGAATCTTGCGCGGCTGGGTCATCCCTGCGACTCTAGCGCAGTTCGAGGGCCCGTGTCAGTCCCGCATCAGGAGCCGGGTTCGCGCGCCGGGACCTGCGGTCCGAGCGGCTGGACGACTTCGCTGTCGTCGTCGAACGGCGTATCCTTCGACGGCTCGGCCGGCGGGATGCGGTCGGAACGGTCGATGAGCGGCGGCGGCGAGGCGTCGCGCGCGGTCGCGGAGAGTTCGGCATCGCGCTGGCTTTCGAGCCGCTCGAGATATTCCTGCTCGATCTGCTCGACGCGTTCCTGCTCTTCGGCGGCAAGTTCGTCGATCTGCGCCAGCCGTTCGGCGCGCGCGGCTTCGATCAGCTGGCCGAACCGGACCGAGGAGGCATTCTCGCGGTCGGCATAGGCAGCGGCAATCATTTCCTGGGTGCAGCCGCTCGAACCGCCAAGGCCGACGGGGCTGCAGGACAGGATACCGAAATCGCCGACGATATCTAGCCGCTCGACCCGCTCGGCCCAGCTCGTGTTGGCCGGATTGTCGCTGTAGCGCAGCGATTCGGGGATGCGGAAGCGGTCGGCCTCGGGCAGCCGGGCGACCACGACGATCTCGTCGCCGACGGGTTCGGGCGCGGCATCGTCGCCGTAGAGGATGACCATATTGACCTTGTCCCCGCCGCTGTCCTGGGCGGCGAGCGGGCTCGCAAGACAGGCTGCGGCGGCGAGCATCAGGGCGGCAAGCGGGCGTCTGGTCATCGTAATCCTCTCAACGGCCCGTCAGTAAGGGCGCGGCGGCGTGAATATGTCCTGAAGCGCGCCGGAACGCCAGGCGTTCCCCGTTCAGATGCGCTCGGACACCTTGATCGCGGTGCGGCAACCCAGTCGGATCAGCCCCGAGAGCAGCGGATAGGCGGGCGCATTCTCGGCCCCGGCGGCGAGCGCGGCATCGCGGTGCTCGCGCTCGTCCTCGCGGAATTCGGCAATCATCCCCGCCAGTTCGGGATCGCCGCCGTCCTCCTCGAGCTCGTCGAGCTGGTCCGAATAGTGGCGGTCGATCTCTTCCTCGACCGCGGCGGTGCAGGCCATCGCCGCCTCGGGCCCGAGCAGCGCGGTCGCCGCGCCCAGTGCATAGCCCGCGACCGACCAGAAGGGCTGCAACGCGGTCGGGCGGACGCTGCGACGCGCCATCAGTGCATCGAACTTCGCGCGGTGCTGCGCTTCCTGTTCGGCCATGCCGGCGATCTCCGCCGAATGCGGACCGCGGTCGCCCATCACCGCCAGCTGGCCGGCATAGATGCGGGTCGCGCCGAACTCGCCCGCCTGGTCGACGCGGATCATGCGGTGGGTGTCAGGCTTGGGCATGAGACTTGCTCCGTGAAAGCAGAATGAGGATCGCGAGGCCGCCGACGGTCGAGATGATGAAGTTCCAGCCCGCCAGCGAAACGCCCAACAGGCTCCAGGGTGCCTCGTCGCAGCGGATCATCGGGGCATTCATGATCGAATCCAGCGCGCTGACCCCGTCCTGTGGGACAATGGTGGCGCAGCCCGTCAGCCCTTCCCACCAGCCGTATTCGACCCCGGCATGAAACCCGCCGATCGCCCCGGAAACCAGGATCGCCAGCGCGGCGAGCGCGACCCACAACCCGCCGCGCGGCGCACGGAGCGAAAGCAGCGCCAGCGCGATCGCAGCGAAGTGCGGCCAGCGTTGCCACCAGCACATTTCGCAAGGATGCAGGCCGAAGCCGTATTCGGAGATATAGGCACCCCCGAGCAAGAGGGCGGGAATCCCCAGGGCCAGTTGCCGCGCGAGGCGGAAGGATGGCGAAACGGTCATCGAGCCTCGATAGCGCCGTTAGCGACGGGCCGCCACCGCATTGGGCGCGATGCGGCGCAGCGTTTCGAGCGCGTAATGCAGCTGGAAATCCTCGATGCCTTCGTCCTTGAGTTCCTCGGCGGTCTTGGTGAAACGGGGGTCCTCGCGCTTATCGGTCTCGAGCGCCGAATCCTCGAGCTTGAGCTCGTTGATCAGATGTCCGCGCAGATCCGATTCGCGCATGGTGAAGCGCGAGCGCTTGGCCAGATCGGGATCGGACAATTGCGGGACCGCGATATCGGGTTTGATCCCGCCCTCCTGCACCGAATGGCCGGCCGGGGTGTAATAGCGCGCGGTGGTGAGCTTCAGGGCCGAATCGCGGCCCAGCGGCAGCAGCGACTGGACGCTCCCCTTGCCGAAGCTGCGATCGCCCATGATCACCGCGCGGCGATGATCCTGCAGCGCGCCGGCGACGATTTCGGACGCGGAGGCGGAGCCGGCATCGATCAGCACCACGATCGGCACACCCTCGGCGATGTCGCCGCGGAACACGGTCTCGGCCTCGTAGACGACGCTTTCGCCGCGTGCGCGGCCGCGCTGCGAGACGATGCGGCCATCGTCGAGGAACAGGTCGGACAGAGCCACCGCCTCGTCGAGCGAGCCGCCCGGATTGGAGCGCATGTCGAGTACGAGACCGCTCAAGCGTCCGCTGGCCTGCTGCTTGAGGGCATCCCACGATGCGAGGACATCGCTGCCGACATCGCGCGAGAACTCGTTGACCATGATGTGGCCGATATTGCCCGGCATGAGCTCATGGGTGACCGGCTCGAGCTCGATCACGCCGCGGGTCACGCTGACATCGAAAGGTTCGTCGCGGCCCGGCCGGAAGATGGTCAGCCGGATCGCGCTGCCCGCGGGTCCGCGCATCCGCGCCACCGCTTCGTCGAGGTCGCCGCCGTAGATCAGTTCGCCGTCGAGATGGGTGATGTAGTCGCCCGCCTTCATCCCGGCATCCTCCGCGGGGCTGCCGCGGAAGGGCGAGATCACCTTGACCGCGCCGTCCTCGAGCACGACCGAGAGGCCGAGCCCCGAATAATTGCCGTCGATCATCGTCTCGAGCCGCTGAAGGTCCGAACCGTCGAGATAGGCCGAGTGCGGATCGAGCGCGGCGAGCATGCCGTCGATCGCCCCGCGGATCAGGACATCGTCCTCGACCGGTTCGACATAGCTGGCCTTGATCCGCTGGTAGGCGGCGAACAGGCTGGCGAATTCCGGCCCTGCGCGCGCATCCACCTGCGCCAGACCGGCGGTGGTGGCGGGGATCAGGGCGACCGCGGTGACCAGCGCGGCGCTGCGGGCGAGTTCGGCGAATTTCATGGCAGGTGTCCAATCATGTCTCGCGCCATTCTATCCACTGTGCGCGGTTAACGCTAGCTGAGGATCGACGACCGATCCTGCGCGACCTGCAGGCGCATCGGCAGGCGCAGCGGCACGCAGGCCCCGCGATCCTGTCAGACGATGAAATCGAGCGGATTGACCGGTTCGCCCTCGCGGCGAAGCTCCAGCGCGACCAGGGGATCGCGCAGCTCCGCCATGCCGAGCGGCGAGCCGGCGACGACGTTCTGGCCGACCCGCGCCGCCAGTTCCGACAGTCCCGTCACCAGGCTGGTCCAGCCATTGGGGTGTTCGATGATGACGATGGTGCCATAGCCGCGGTAGGGGCCTGCGAAGGCGATCCTGCCCGCCCCTGGCGCAACGACCTGCGCGCCGCTGCGCGGAAGGAGCTGCAATCCGTTGCGCCGTGCCCCGCCGTCCTCGCGCGATCCGAAGGCTGCCACCAGCCGCCCGTCCACCGGCAGGCGGTAGCGGCGGGGTGGGGCGGTGGCGGACGGCGTAGGCGGCGGCGCGGCAACGGCGGTATGGGCCGCGGAAGGATCGGAGGGGCGCGGAATCGGACCCGGCAGCGCCGCCAGCCGCTCACGCAGATCGCCGACCTGTTCGAGTTCCTCGATCAGCCCGTCGATGTCGCGTGCGCGCTCGCCGAGCGCGAGCGCTCGCAGCGCCTCGCGATCCGCAGCTCCGGCCGCCCGGCGGGCATCGATCCGCTCGCGCTGCGCCATGGCAACCAGTTCGGTGCGGCGCTGCGCCAGCTGCGCTTCGCTGGCGCGGCGCGCGGCGACAGTGTCGCGCGCCTCGGCCTGGAGCACGGCGGCGCGGTCGAGCTCGGCGCGCAGATCGGCGGTGGTTGCACGCACCAGCGGCACAGTGCTGTCGAGCACGGCGCCGAGATAGACCGTGTCGCGCAGCGAACCGGGAGCCAGCAGGCTGAGCGAGAGCGGGCGCCGGACCAGCGTCTGCAGCGCGCTGGTGAGCTGGACGATCGGTTCGCGGCGCTCGCCCAGCCGGATGTCGAGCAGACGCCGTTCGGTGTTGATCAGGGCAAGCTGCGCCTCGGCGATGCCGATCCCCGCCTCGACCTGCTGGATCCGCGCCGCCAGCGCAGCGGATTCGGCCTGCGCCTTGTCCGAGGCCTGTGCCGAACTGGCGCCCTCGCGCTCGAAGCGCTCCGCGCGGGCGCGGGCGCGGACCGCCTGCTGGCGCGCCAATGCAAGCGCGGCGCGGGCCTGCGGCGCATCCTCGAACCGCGATGCGGATTGCGCCTGGCCGGGCCCGTCGGCGCCCACCCAGAAGCCGAGCGCAAGAAGGCCCAGCAGGCTGGCGGCAAGAAAGCGCGTCATGACGTCATTATAACGGACGGGTCACGCACGATGATAGGGGTGCCCGGCGATGATGGTGGTCGCGCGGTAGAGCTGCTCGGCCAGCATCGCGCGCGCCAGCAGATGCGGCCAGGTGGCCTTGCCGAAAGCGAGCAGCAGGTCCGCCCCGGCGCGCTCCTCCGGTGAATGGCCATCGGCGGCGCCCAGTACGAAACGCGCCTCGCGGATGCCGTCATCGCGCCAGCGCTCGAGAATGGCGGCGAATTCCTCCGAGCCCAGATCGCGTCCGCGCTCGTCGAGCAGCACGGTGCGGTGCGGGTTCTGGGATTCGGGTGCGCGCCCCCCGGTCTCCGGCAGCTCGGTGAAGCGGGCCGGCCAGGTCATCCGCTTTTCGTAGCGGGCGACCAGCTCGGCTTCGGGACTGCGGCCCAGCTTGCCGCGCGCGATCACATGGAGCAGCACGATCGCGTTCCCGTCGAGAACGCGGGCCTAGGCCGTGCCAGCGGCGCCGGCCGGCGGCGCGTCGCCGAAGGCCCACATCCGCTCCAGATTGTAGAAGCTGCGGACTTCGGGGCGAAACAGATGAACGACGATATCGCCGGCATCGAGCAGCACCCAGTCGCCCGCGGGCAGACCTTCGAGCTTGACCGGACCGAAGCCGGCCTTCTTGATCTTCTCCGCCAGCTTCTGCGCGATCGAGGCGACCTGACGCGTCGAGCGGCCCGAGGCGATCACCATGTGATCGGCGATCGAGCTTTTGCCTTCGAGGTCGATGGTCACGACCTCCTGGGCCTGATCGTCCTCGAGATGCTGCAGGACGAGGTCGAGTAGCGGATCGGTGCCGTCGCTATGCATCGACGGAGCCTGAGCGGTGTCGGCGGCTGCCGACAATGTGTGCGCCTGAGTCATCGGCGTGGATCATACTCCTGTAGAGAAAAAGAGAGGGCATGAAGGACACAACGCACGTCATCGTGCTTGTGTTTCCTCGTCCATGCCGGTCGGGGTTCTGCCTTCGGGATCGATTGGGACGGTGCGATCGGCAATCAACCGGCGTGTCACCTGGTCGCGCAAGGATCGCGAACCGAGGCGTTCAACCCAGTCGGGATCGGCCCGGCGGATGGCCGTGGCCGAGCTTTCGTCCGGATCGAAACGCAGAATCACCAGAGCCGGCGCACTCCAATCGTCCCCTCTTGCAAGACTGGTAGCGGAAACGGAAAAGCGCCGCAGCCAGGCCATCGCGGGGCTCGCGAGGGCAGCGCCATCATAGCCGGGTCGGGCGATCACCGCAATCGGCATGCTGCGGGCAATGCCGCGCCAGTCGCGCCAGCGGTGAAATTGCGCCAGATTGTCGGAGCCCATCAGCCAGCAGAAATCGAATTTGCGATAGCGGCGGCGCAGAACCTTTAGAGTATCGACCGTGTAGCGGGTGCCGAGTTCTCGCTCGATCGCAGTCACGCGGATCGGCGCGCGACGCGCCTGCAGCGTGGCGGAGGCGAAGCGGGCCGCGAGCGGGGCCATCCCGGCCTCGGGCTTGAGCGGATTGCCGGGCGAGACCAGCCACCAGACTTCGTCGAAACCGATCGCCTGCTTCGCGAAGAGTGAAATCCGGCGGTGCCCGCCATGCGCCGGATTGAAACTGCCGCCCAATAGCCCGATCCGTCGGCGCGCCCGCGATCGGGCACTCACAAACGAACTCGGAACACGGAAGAAACCTCGGGACGACCGGGTACGAGAGGGGGCAAGGCAGACACGCGATTCGCGTAGCAGGCCGATTCGGCGCTGTCAGCTTGTAGGGCGAGAGGCGAATCCCCGGAGAATCGACACTTTCCAAAACGCTGCCCAAAACGCTGCAGCGCGTTTCGTTCCCACGAATCGCAATAAAATTCGCTGCCGATCAACCGTTCATCCCGCCACGCTTTCGCTCTGGCCATTTCTCCGGGCTGAGATTCGCATGGTTTAACAATCGCTGTTAGTGGCCGGGGCGAGGGTCTGAAGTCAAAAAGACGGGGTCGAATTTGTCCGATAATACCACCGCTGGCGGCTGGGTTCGCCGTGTGCGCAGCTGGTTTCCCGACCGGGAATTCTTCATGCGCTCCGAGGGCCAAGTCCGCTTCGTGACCGTCTCCTCGCGAGTTCAAATGACCGCCGCCGGTCTCGGCGCGGCGGCTCTGTTCGCTTTCGTCGGGACGTTGGGGGCGATGAGCTGGTCGCAATACCGCGCGTCCACGGATCGCGTCGTGCTTGCCGAGCGCGAACACCGGGTCGCTGATTCCGAGGAGCGGCTGGCAAACTACCGCGACGATATCGACGAGGTCACCGACGATCTCCAGCGGCGCCAGAAATTCATCGAGGACATGGTCGCCTCGCTCCCCGCGGATGTGATCGTGCCTGCCGCAGGCGATGCCGATACCGCCGCCGCGGCGACGGTCGAAAAGGTCTCGATGGTCGTTCCCGAA
Organism: uncultured Erythrobacter sp.; assembly: GCA_963975275.1. GTDB lineage: Bacteria > Pseudomonadota > Alphaproteobacteria > Sphingomonadales > Sphingomonadaceae > Qipengyuania. Next base: position 138,173 of record CAXBFN010000006.1, read on the forward strand.
GCCGCCGACCTGGCCAGGATCGAAGCGCGCCAGCTCGCCTTCGTCGAAGGTATGACCCGCTTCGCCGACGAGCGCTCCAGCCGCGCCGCCGCCGCTTTGCGCACTCTCGGCCTCAACCCCGACACCGTGCTGCGCCGCGCCGAGCGCGAGGCGATGGGTGGTCCGCTCGAGAAGCTCACCACCGGCAGCGACGATGCTCTCGACCCGCGCTTCGAACGCCTCGGCCTGAGCCTCGCGCGGATGAGCGCGCTCGAGACCTCGCTCGACGCGCTGCCGCACTTCAAGCCCGCCAACACCCGGCTCTCCTCGAGCTTCGGCTTCCGTCGCGATCCCTTCAACGGTCGCGGCGCGATGCACAGCGGGCTCGATTTCGCCGGTCCGCAGGGGACGCCGATCGCCGCGGCATCGAAGGGCCGGGTTAGCTTCGTCGGGCGCAGGTCCGGCTACGGCAACACGGTCGAAATCGATCATGGCGGCGGCTTGATGACGCGCTATGCGCATCTTTCCGCCTTCAAGGTCCAGGCCGGCCAGCAGGTCGAGGCCGGGACCGCCATCGCCGCGATGGGCAGCACCGGTCGTTCGACCGGCTCGCACCTCCATTTCGAAGTCCGCATCGACGGCCGGGCCGTCAATCCCCGCCCATTCCTGGAGACGGCTCCCAATGTTCTCAAAGAAGTCCGACGCGCGTCCGCGCGTCCCAGCCGCTAGAACCGAGAGACCCATGGCAACGCGCAATTCTTCCTCGACCTTCTCGGTCATCGGCACGGATATTTCGATCCGCGGCAATATCGAGGCCTCCGCCGACCTGCATATCGATGGCTCGGTCGAAGGCGATATCGCCTGCGCCGCGCTGGTTCAGGGCGAAGGCAGCACGATCACCGGGGCAGTGACCGCCGAGACCGCCCGGCTGGCGGGCACCGTGGTCGGCTCGATCTCGGCGCGCGAGCTCGTGATCCTCAAGACCGCCCGAATCGACGGCGACGTCCATTACGATGCGCTGACGATCGAGCAGGGAGCCGAGGTCGAAGGGCGATTCGCGCCGCGCGCAACCGGAAAGGCACCCGAGGCCGGGACCGAGCATCAGGACGCCGCCAACAGCGACGAACCCAGGCTCGCCATCGCGCAGTGATGCGGCGGCAGGCCCGCCTTATTGGGGCAGGACCTCGGCGCGCAGCGCCTTGCGGTCGAGCTTGCCGATCATCGTCTTGGGCAGGTCGGCGCGGATGACCACATGCTCCACGCGCTCGTGCTTGCCGACGCGCGCGTTGAGCCAGTCCTTCAGCTCGCTGCCGGCGGGCGGGGCAACGCCTTCCTCCTGGTTGAGCGTCACATAGGCCATCGGATGTTCGCCGAGATAGGGGTCGGGATGGCCGATCACCAGCGCCTCCTTGACCATCGGATGCTGGAGCAGGACGGTCTCGACCTGGCTCGGGAAAACCTTGAACCCGCCGACCGCGATCATGTCCTTGATCCGGTCGACGATCGCCAGGAAGCCCTCCTCGTCGATGGTCGCGACATCGCCGGTGCGCAGCCAGCTTTTGCCCTCATGCTCGGCAAAGGCGCTCGCCTGCGTATCGGGCCGGTTCCAGTAGCCCTGCATGATCTGCGGCCCGTGGATCACCAGCTCGCCGGGGGCACCATCGGGGGCGAGCCGGGTCGGGTCTTCCTTGTCGAGCAGCATAACCTGCGTGCCGGGGACCGGTTGGCCGATCGTGCCGTGCTTGCGCAGGCCTTCGTAGGGGTTGGTCGAGACCACCCCCGAACTCTCGGTGAGCCCGTAACCCTCGACCAGCCGGACGCCGGTCGCGCTTTCGAATTTTTCGCGCAAGGGTCCGGGCATCGGCGCGCCGCCCGAGATGCAGATCCTGAGCGACGACCAGTCGGTCTTGCCGAAGTCCTTGTGATCGAGCAGCGCCTGGAACATCGTCGGCACGCCGGGGAAGGCGACCGGTTTGGTCCGCGAGATCGTGGCGAGCACCTGTCCCGGCTCGAAGCGCGGGACCAGGACCATCGCCCCGCCCTTCACCACCGTGCGGTTGAGGACGCAGGTGTTGGCAAAGACGTGGAACAGCGGCAGCCCGCCCATCACGATATCGGCCTGCTCGCGGTCGAAAGGATCGATCATGTCGACCTGGATCGCGTTGCTCGACAGATTGGCGTGCGAGAGCATCGCTCCCTTGGGGGTCCCGGTGGTGCCGCCGGTGTATTGCAGCAGCGCGAGATCGCCGGTTTCGAGTTGCGGCAGCGGGCTCGGCGTATCGGACAGCCAGTCGGCGAAAGACGCGACATCGGCGCGATCGGGGATGGCGGCGATCTGGCTGCGGCGCAGCGTCCGCAGCGCGAGGCTCTTCACCAGTGGCAGCATATCGGAGAGGCGGGCCACGGCGAGCATTTCGAGCGAGGACCCGTCGAGCACTTTCACCGCGGTGGGCAGCAGCGCGGGCGCATCGAGCGTGACCAGCAGCCTCGTGCCCGAATCCTCGACCTGTTGGGCGAGTTCGTCGACCGTGTAGAGCGGCGAGAAATTTACCACCACCGCGCCCGCCATCATCGCCCCGTAATAGGCCGAGGCATAGGCAGGGACGTTGGGGAGGAAGAGACCGACGCGGTCGCCGCGTGCGATCCCGCGCGCGATCAGCCCATAGGCGAAACGCCGCGCCTCGCTGTGGATCTGGCGGTAGCTGTAGTCGCGCCCGAGGAACTCGACCAGACGCGCTTCGGGGCGCGCTTCGGCCTGGCGCTCGAGGATACCGTGCAGCAGCTCGGGAACGATCTCGGCATCCCAGGGCCGGGCATGGCCATAGCTGGCCGGAACGGGCGGAAAAAGCTTATTGACAGTCATGTCAATAACATGACGCGCTGGCCTCCAAAGGCAAGCAAAAAGGCAGGCGGATCGCGGGTCCGCCTGCCTTTGTCGGCCGCTTGTGCGGCTGGGTGCGAGAGCGACGCGGTTCGCGTCAGCTCTTGGTTTCGCCCGCGGCTTCCTCGGCGCGCTTGTTCTCGAGCCAGGCGGCGGCTTCGGCTTCCTGCGCAGCCTCGGCGGCGGCCTTCTGATTGGTGTCGCGCTCGGCGCGCAATTCCTCGATCAGCTTCTCGCGGTCGCTGGTGCCGGGGATCTTGATCTCGGGCTCCGCCGCATTCTCGTCGGCGACGATCGACTTGGCAGCCTTGGCGACCACGGCGTCGAGTTCGCGCTGCGAGCACAGGCCGAGAGTGACCGGATCCTTGGGCTGGATGTTCTGGATGTTCCAGTGCGAGCGCTCGCGGATCGCGCCGATGGTGTTGCGCGTGGTGCCGATCAGCTTGGATATCTGCGCATCGGAGATTTCCGGGTGGTTGCGCAGGATCCAGGCGATGCCGTCGGGCTTGTCCTGACGCTTCGACACGGGGGTGTAGCGCGGGCCCTTGGTGCGGGTGACCTCGACCGGAGCGCGCTGCATCTTGAGCGCGTAGCCGGCATCCGCCTGGCCGCGCTCGATTTCTTCCTGCGTCAGCTCGCCGGCATGGACCGGATCGCGGCCGGTGTATTTGGAGCTCGCCAGATCGTCCGCCATCGCCTGGACCTCGAGGATGTGCAGGCCGCAGAACTGGGCGATCTGTTCGAAGGCCAGGCCGGTGTTGTCGACCAGCCAGGTGGCGGTCGCATGCGGCATGAGCGGTTTGGGTTGGTCGGCCATTGGGCAAACTTTCGCTGGACTGAAAATAGAAGGGCCGCCCCTTTCGGAGCGGCCGCTGGAACCCCTTTCTACGCCACAAGCGGGCGTTGAGCAAGCGTTCAGGCCCCTTGGGGCTGGACCTCCATCGCGGCGAGCCCGGCAAGGAACTGGCCGGTCGCCGCGGCCCAGCTGAAGCCGGCGCCGAATTGCGCGCAGGCCCGCCGGTCGCGGGTGAGCGCCGCGGCGATCGCCCGGTCGAGATTCTCGGCCATCGCGCCGACCTCGTCGGTAAGAATATCGCGCGGCCCGGCAACGGGATAGGCCGCCACCGGGGTGCCGCAGGCGAGCGCCTCGATCGTCACCAGCCCGAAGGTGTCGGTGCGGCTGGGGAAGACGAAGACATCCGCCCCCGCATAGCAGCCGGCAAGCGCCGCACCGCTGCGCCGCCCGAGAAACACGGTTTCGGGATAGAGAGCCTTTAGCCGCTCGAGCGCGGGACCGTCGCCGACCACCACTTTGGTACCGGGCTGGTTGCTGGCGAGGAAGGCCTCGATGTTCTTCTCGACCGCGACTCGCCCGACATAGAGCTGGATCGGGCGCGGCAGACCGGCGTATTCGGGCGCCGGCGGAGCATCTGGCGCAAAGCAGCCGAGATCGACGCCGCGGCTCCAGTGATGGAGCTGCGTCAGCCCCTGCGCGCGCAGTTCCGCGCGGATGCTTTCGGTCGCGACCAGCACGCGCCGCGCGGGGCCGTGGAACCAGCGGATGTAGCGCCAGAACCAGTCGGCGGGCAGATGCGTCCGCTTGGCGAGATAGTCGGGAAATTGCGTGTGGTAGGCGGTGGTGAAGCGCACCCCGGCGCTGGTGCAATAGCGCCGTGCCGCCAGCCCGAGCGGCCCCTCTGTGGCGATATGGATCGCGTTGGGCCGAAACTCGCGCAGCCGCGACGCCACGGCGCCGGGGCGGGTCAGCGCCAGCCGGATCTCCGGATAGGTCGGGCACGGCACCGAGGCGAACCGATCGGGGGAGATCACCACCACCTCGTGCCCGAGCGCGCGCAGATGGTCGCAGGTGGTGGTCAGCGTGCGCACCACACCGTTCATCTGTGGCAACCAGGCATCGGTGACGATCGCGATGCGCTCGGGACCGGGGGCCAAAACGGGCAGTTCGCCGCCCGCGAGATCGCTGCGCTTCACGCCGCTTCCAGCGTCTCGGCGGGTTCGCGATCGGGGTCAGGCTCGGCGAGCGGTTCGCGTTTGGCGATCTCGTCGGGCCAGTGGAGGATCTCCATCGTCCCGTCGAAATGCTCGACCAGCGCGTTGCAGCCCTCGACCCAGTCGCCGTCGTTGTAATAGGCGATACCGTCGAAATCGCGCATTTCGGCGGTGTGGATATGGCCGCAGACCACCCCGTCGACCCCGCGCTCGGAGGCGGCGCGGGCGACCACTTCCTCGTATTTGGAGATGAACTCGACCGCGTTCTTGACCTTGTGCTTGGCCGCCTTGGAGAGCGACCAATAGGGCAGGCCGAGCCCGTTGCGGATCGCATTGACCCAGCCGTTGAGCCCCATCATGACATGGTAGAGCGCGTCGCCGACGAAGGCGAGCCAGCGGTGCGCCAGCATGATGGTGTCGAATTCGTCGCCATGGAGCACCAGCAGCCGGCGCTCGTCGGCGGTGGTGTGGACATCGGCGCGCTTGATCTCGACCCCGCCGAAATTCATCCCGCAGAAGGGACGCACCATTTCGTCGTGATTGCCGGGAATGTAGACGATCCGCGTGCCGCGATGCGCGCGCTTGAGCACGCGCCAGACGATGTCGTTGTGCTCGGGCGGCCAGTAGAACTTCTTCTTCAGCCGCCAGCCGTCGATGATGTCGCCCACCAGATACATCGTCTCGCTGTCGGTGTGGTCGAGGAAATCGATCAGCATGGCCGCGTTGCAGCCCTTGGTGCCCAGATGGATGTCGCTGATCCAGATGGTGCGGAATTTGCGCCTCTCGCCCAGTGTGCGTTCGGGCACGACCGGCTGGGCGATCGGAAAACTGGTCACATTGGCGAGGCTGGCGAGATCGGTAGGCAGTTGCGTCATCGCACACGTCCCTTGCTGCAAGAGCTGCCTCCCCCTTGCACGGGTAATGTTACAGGCGATTCACGGTTCGGTGACGGTCCGGGGTCATTGTTGCGGACGCAAGTCGGGCCTCAAGCGGTCGGGCATCGCCCGAATGCCTGGCCGGACGGCTCTCAGGCGCCTGTTTCGAGAACGATCTTGCCGATGTGATCGCCCGCTTCCATCCGCGCATGCGCCTCCGCGGCCTGTTCGAGCGGAAAGATTTTGTCCATCACCGGACGGATGCTGCCATCCTCGAACAGCGGCCAGGCATGGTTGTGGATCTCGTCGGCGAGCAGCGCCTTGAATTCGTCCGGCCGGGCGCGCAGCGTCGATCCGGTCAGCGTGTGACGCTTGCCCATGAGTTTGGCCATGTTGATCTCGGCCTTGAGCCCGCCCAGCACCGCAATGGTGACATGGCGTCCGTCCTCGGCGAGGCAATCGAGATTGCGCTGGACGTATTCGCCCGACACCATGTCGAGCACCACATCGGCGCCCTTGCCATCGGTGAACTGGCGGACATGCTCGACGAAATCCCTGGTCTTGTAATTGATCGCCAGATCGGCGCCGACCTCGCGCGCTGCGACGCATTTCTCCTCGCTGCCGCAGGTGGTCACGACGGTCAGCCCGAAGGCCTTGCCGAGCATAATCGCCATGGTGCCGATCCCGCTGGTGCCGCCGTGGACCAGCAGCGTCTCGCCCTCGCGCGCCCAGCCGCGCTCGAAGACGTTGTGCCAGACGGTGAACAGCGTCTCGGGAATGGCGGCGGCCTCGGCCATCGACATACTCTCGGGGATGTGGAGACAATGCGTCGCCTGGGCGAGGCAATATTGCGCATAGCCGCCCCCGGTCACCAGCGCGCAGACCGGCTGATTGAGCAGTTCGGGCGCGGCATCGGGCCCGACCGCGACCACAGTGCCGGAAATTTCCAGCCCAGGGATCGGCGAGGCGCCGGGCGGCGGCGGGTAGAAGCCCTGGCGCTGGATGACGTCGGGGCGATTGACCCCGGCGTGGCTGACCGCGATCAGCACCTGCCCGCCTTCGGGACGCGGAACCGGCAGCCGCTCGGGGCGCAAGACCTCGGGTTTGCCCGGCTCGTCGTAGCCGATGGCCGTCATCTCGTCCGGAATTGTATCGCCCATATTCCCCCAGCCCTGTCGTCCGGGCGTGGTGTATCGCGCGCAGGCCCGCATCGCAACCGGACCATTGACAGCTATGCGCCGCAAAGGCGATGATGCGACGCAATGGATCCCGAGGACAGACCAAGGCCCCGCGGCGACGCCGCCGACCGCCTCGCAACCGAGGATCTGGACCCCTATTCGCAGGACGAGCTGACCGCGAGAATCGCGCAGCTCGAGGCCGAGATCGCCCGCGTCACGCGTCACCGCGACGCCGCCGCCGCGCACCGCGCTGCGGCCGATGCACTGTTCGGCAAAAAGGATTGAACGATCGCGAAACCGTCATGGGGGGACTCAAAATTGCCGCAAAATTCCCCATATTCGCTATCGTGATACAGCCGCGGCCGGATTTGCCGGCCTAGGCCTTTGCCCCTCTCGCGGCGCCGGTCCTGCAGCGCTCCGAGATCAGCGAAAGAAATCGAATGCCCAGCTTTGCGCAAAATCTCGAAAAGACTCTCCACCAGGCGCTCGCCGATGCCTCCGAACGGCGGCATGAATACGCCACGCTCGAACATCTGCTGCTGGCGCTGGTCGAGGACGAGGACGCCAAACAGGTGATGCTGGCCTGCGGGGTCGAGATCACCGAACTCGGCGCGGCGGTGCGGCAGTACCTCGATCAGGAATACCAGTCGCTCAAATCCGACGACGAGGCCGATCCGCAGCCCACCGCCGGGTTCCAGCGCGTGGTCCAGCGCGCGATCCTGCACGTCCAGTCCTCGGGCAAAGACACCGTCACCGGCGCCAATGTGCTGGTCGCGCTGTTTTCCGAGCGCGACAGCTATGCGGTCTATTTCCTCCAGCAGCAGGACATGAGCCGGCTCGACGCGGTAAGCTTCATCAGCCACGGGATCGGCAAGGGCGGCAAGCAGATCGAGGCGGGTTCGCCCAAGGGCGCCGACGAGGCGCGCGGCGGCGAGGAAGCGGCCAAGGAAGGCAACAAGAAGGAGACCGCACTCGACCAGTTCACGGTCAATCTCAACAAGAAGGCGGAGAACGGCAAGGTCGATCCGCTGATCGGCCGCGGCCCCGAGGTCGACCGGACGATCCAGATCCTGTGCCGCCGCAGCAAGAACAACCCGCTCTATGTCGGCGATCCCGGCGTCGGCAAGACCGCCATTGCCGAAGGCCTGGCGCGCAAGATCGTCGAGGGCGAAGTACCCGACGTGCTGCTCGAGGCGGTGATCTATTCGCTCGACATGGGCGCGCTGCTGGCGGGCACGCGCTATCGCGGCGACTTCGAGGAGCGGCTCAAGCAGGTCGTGTCCGAGCTCGAGGAAATGCCCGAGGCGATCCTGTTCATTGATGAAATACATACGGTGATCGGTGCCGGTGCGACCAGCGGCGGGGCGATGGATGCGTCCAATCTGCTCAAGCCGGCGCTGTCGGGCGGGACGATCCGTTGCATCGGTTCGACCACCTACAAGGAATTCCGCAACCATTTCGAGAAGGATCGCGCGCTGTTGCGGCGGTTCCAGAAGATCGACGTCAACGAGCCCACGGTCGAGGACACGATCAAGATCCTCAAGGGGCTGCGCAGCGCTTTCGAGGATCACCACAAGGTCAAGTATACGCCCGACGCGATCAAGACCGCGGTCGAGCTCTCGGCGCGCTACATCAACGACCGCAAATTGCCCGACAAGGCGATCGACGTGATCGACGAGGTCGGCGCGATGCAGATGCTGGTGCCGCCCAGCCGCCGCAAGAAGAAGATCACCTCCAAGGAGATCGAGGCGGTGATCGCCACCATGGCGCGGATTCCGCCCAAATCGGTCAGTTCGGACGACAAGCGCGCGCTGGAAAATCTCGAACGCGATCTCAAGCATGTCGTCTTCGGGCAGGACCCGGCGGTCAAGAAGCTCGCGACCGCGATGAAGCTGAGCCGCGCCGGACTTCGCGATCCCGACAAGCCGATCGGCAGCTTCCTGTTCTCGGGCCCCACCGGGGTCGGCAAGACCGAGGTCGCGCGCCAGCTTGCGAGCATCATGGGGATCGAACTCAAGCGCTTCGACATGTCCGAATATATGGAGCGGCACTCGGTTTCGCGCCTGATCGGCGCGCCTCCGGGCTATGTCGGCTACGATCAGGGCGGTCTGCTCACCGATGCGATCGACCAGAACCCGCATTGCGTGCTGCTGCTCGACGAGATCGAGAAGGCCCATCCCGACCTGTTCAACATCCTGCTGCAGGTGATGGACAACGGCCGGCTGACCGATCAACACGGCAAGACGGTCGATTTCCGCAACGTCGTGCTGGTCATGACCACCAATGCCGGTGCCGCCGACATGGCGAGCCAGGGCATCGGCTTCGGCAATGTCAGCAAGGAAGACGCGAGCGAGGAAGCGGTGAAGCGGATGTTCACGCCGGAATTCCGCAACCGGCTCGATGCGATCGTGCCCTTCGGCTATCTCGGCAAGGACACCGTCGGCCGCGTGGTCGACAAGTTCATCCTCCAGCTCGAGCTCCAGCTCACCGAGCAGAATGTCGATATCCAGTTCGACAAGGCGGCGCGCGAGTGGCTGGGCGACAAGGGCTACGACCGCCTCTATGGCGCCCGCCCGATGAGCCGGCTGATCCAGGACCGGATCAAGCAGCCGCTGGCCGAGGAACTGCTGTTCGGCAAGCTGGCCGATGGCGGCGAGGTGCATGTCAGCGTCAAGGACGACAAGCCGTCCTTCGAGCTGACCCCCGCCCCGCCCAAGGCCAAGCGCAAGCCTGCCGCAGGCAAGAAAGCGGCCAAGAAGCCGGGTGACGACAAGCCCGACGCCGCGACGAGCGAAAGCACGGACGACAGCGAAGTCTGAGCCAGAGGGTGCCGAAGGCGGTTTATCGGCCTTCGCACCCCTTCGGCAGAGGAAAGCCTTGCCGTCGCACTCCCTTGCCGGGCATATCGTCCGGGTCGAAGGGGGAATTGCCGATATGCCGATACTCGAGGTCGAGAGACTGACGAAACGCTTCGGCGATGTGCTCGCGGTCGACGATCTGAGCTTTGCGGTCCAGCCGGGGGAAATCTTCGGATTCCTCGGCGGCAATGGCGCGGGCAAGACCACCACGCTGCGGATGGTGCTCGACATCATCCGCCCCAGCTCGGGGCGGATTTCGGTGTTCGGCAGCGCGCCCGACAAGCGCAACACCGCGGCGATCGGCTTTCTGCCCGAGGAACGCGGGCTCTATGGCCATATGAGCGCGATCGACACGATCGTCTATTTCGCGCGGCTCAAGGGAATGGATGCTGCCGAAGGGCGTAGCCACGGGCTCGAACTGCTCGCCCGCTTCGATCTCGCCGATCGCGCGACCGCCAAGATTTCCGACATGTCGAAGGGCATGGCACAAAAGGTCCAGCTCGCCACCGCGCTGGTCAACCGTCCGCAGCTGCTGATGCTCGACGAGCCCTTCTCGGGGCTCGACCCGGTCAATCAGGGGCTGCTCGAGGACGAGATCCTGCGCGCCTCCGAGCGCGGCGCCGCGGTGATCTTCTCCACCCATGTCATGCAGCACGCCGAGCGGCTTTGCGACCGGCTGCTGCTGCTGCGCAAGGGTCACAAGCGCTTCGAGGGCACCATCGACGAGGCGCGCGCCACGCTGCCCGCGCGGATCACCGCGGTGGCGCCGCAGAGCATCGCCGCGGTCGCGGGCGTGAGCCATGCCGAACCGGTCGAGGACCTCGGTGCAGGCTGGCACGAATGGGCAATTACGCTGGCGCCGGATACCGAGGTCGGCGAGGTTCTGGAGCGCTGCACCAGCACCGGCGTGCCGCTGCGCCGCTTCGAGGAACACCGCGCCAATCTCCACGATGTCTTCGTCTCGCTTGTCGGTAATGCGGAGGTAAGGCCATGAACCGCTCGAACATCATGCTCGTGGCGGCGCGCGAGTTCCGCCAGATCGCCGCGATGAAGAGCTTCTGGCTCACGCTGATGCTGCTCCCGATCGCGCTGGCGCTCGGGCCGATCGTCGGCCAGGCGCTCGACGACGACGAGGCGACCCGCGTGGTGGTGCTCGACCGCTCGGGCGGAGCCACGCGCGAGGCGATCGTCGACCGCTTCGAGTTCGAGGAAGACCGCTACCGGCTGAGTGCGCTGTCGCGCTACGTCCGCCGTCACGAACTCGAACGGGCCGATCCGCAGGCGCCCTGGACGCAGCACGATCGCTGGTACACCGCCGCCGATGTCGCAACCTTCCGCGCGCAGGGCGGGATCGATGCGGCGATCGCCAAGCTCGACGCGGTCAAGCCGGAGGAAATTTCGAGCTTCGAGGTGCCGACACCGCAATATGAATTCCCCGAAGCGCCCGAGACGCTGGTCTCCGCCGGCGACGAGCAGCTCGACGAGCGGGTCGATGCGCTGCTCGATTCCGAAGGCGAGGAAGAGGTGGCGACGGTGGTGATGATCGGGGAGGGCTATCCCGCCGATCCCACCATCCGGCTGTGGTCCAACGAGCAGCCCTCGACCGGATTCGTCACCGTGCTGCAGGATGTCCTGACCGGCGATCTGCGCCAGCGGCTGCTCACGCAGCGCGGCCTCTCGCCGCAGGAGGCGACGGCGATCCAGTCCGCCGCACCCGCGATCGCGGTGACCACTCCGCCGCCCGGCGGCGGCGCGCGCGAGGCGCTGCTGATCCGCTCGATCGTGCCGCTGGCGCTGGCCTATATCCTGATGATGAGCCTGATGCTGTCGGGCAGCTGGATGCTGCAGGGGTCGGTCGAGGAGCGCTCGAACAAGTTGCTCGAATCGCTGCTCGCCTGCATCCGCCCCGAGGAGCTGATGTATGGCAAACTGCTGGGTGCGCTCGCGGTCGGCTTTTCGATGATCCTCGTCTGGGTCGGCTGCGCCGCGGTGGCGGCTTTTGCGACCCATGGCGCGATCGCCGACATGATCCGCCCCGCGCTCGCGCCGCTGACCTCGCCCGGGATCATCCTGGCGATGATCTATTTCTTCGTCGCCGGATATATCGCGATCTCGATCCTGTTCGTCGCCATCGGCGCGCTGGCGGATTCGATGAGCGAGGCGCAGGGCTATCTGATGCCGATCCTGCTCGCGATCCTGCTGCCGATCACCTTCCTGATCCAGGCGATCGTGCTGGGCCAGACCGGGCTGATGGTGCAGGTTCTGACCTGGATTCCGATATGGACGCCCTTCACGGTGCTGGCGCGGCTGGGTGCAGGCATCGAGATGTGGGAGATCGTCGGCGCGGGCGTATTGCTTGCCGGTTTCATTGCGCTCGAGATCGTGTTCCTCGGCCGCCTGTTCCGCGCCAGCCTGCTGGCGCAGGGACAGAAACCGGGGCTGAAGCAGCTGCTCCACCGCTTCCGCGCCGCGCCCGAGTAGCTGGCATGTCGCGGGCTGCCCGGGAACGCTAGCCTCTCCCCGGATTTGACTAGGGGATGGCAGCGCCCTTTTCCTGGATCCGGCCCGAACCGCACGGGATCCATGTCGGCCCTGCAGATTGCTGGATCGATCCCTCGCGCGCAGTCGACCGTGCGCTGGTGACGCACGGTCATGCAGATCACGCGCGCGGCGGTCACGGCCAGACCGTCGCCACCCCCGCGACGCTGGCGATCATGGATCTGCGCTATAACACCCGCGAAGGCGCAACCCCGGTCGAATATGGCGAGACCATCCGCCTGCCCGGCGGGGTCGATGCGACCTATATCCCCGCGGGCCATGTGCTGGGCAGCGCGCAGATCCTGCTCGAGCATGCGGGCGAGCGGGTGGTGGTGACGGGCGATTACAAACGCCGCGCCGATCCGACCTGCCCGCCCTTCGAAGTGACCAAATGCGACATCTTCATCACCGAGGCGACCTTCGGCCTGCCGGTGTTCTGCCATCCGCCGATCGCCGAGGAGATGCGCAAGCTGCTGGGCCGGCTCGCCGCGCATCCGGAGCGCTGCGTTCTGGTCGGCGCCTATGCGCTGGGCAAGGCGCAGCGGGTGATCGCCGAACTGCGCGCGGCCGGGCATCACGACCCGATCTATCTGCACGGCGCGATGGAGCGGATGTGCTGGCTCTACGAGGAACATGGCGTGGGGCTGGGCGAGCTGCGGCTGGTCGCGGATCACACCAAGGACGAGATGCGCGGCAGTATCGTGGTGTGCCCGCCCTCGGCGCTCAACGACCGCTGGAGCCGCCGCCTGCCCGAACCGATTACCGCCATGGCGTCAGGCTGGATGCGGGTGCGCCAGCGCGCCCGCCAGCGCAATGTCGAGCTGCCGCTGGTGATCTCCGACCATGCCGACTGGGGCGAGCTGACGCGTACGATCGAGGAGGTCGATGCGCGGGAGAACTGGATCACCCACGGCCGCGAGGATGCGCTGCTGCGCTGGTGCCAGCTTCACCAGCGCAGGGCGCGGGCGCTGGCGCTGGTGGGGTATGAGGACGAGGATGATTGAGGCGGACGATTTCCTCCCCGACACGGGGAGGTGGCAGACGCCGCAGGCGGCTGACGGAGGGGACTCTCCGCATGGTGCTGCGCGCGGGGGCAATCCCCTCCACCATGCTGCGCATGGTCCCCCTCCCCGTGCCGGGGCGGCATAAATGGAAGCCTTCGCCGCCCTGATCGACGCGCTGGTCTACACCCGCAGCCGCAACGAGAAGCTGCGGCTGATCGCCGAGTATCTGCGCACCACCCCCGATCCCGATCGCGGCTGGGCGCTGGCGGCGCTGGCCGACGGGCTCGATTTTCCGGCGGTCAAATCGGGGACGATCCGCACGCTGTTGAAAGAACGCGTCGATCCGGTGCTGTGGACGCTGAGCCGCGACTTCGTCGGCGACACCGCCGAGACCGCCAGCCTGTTGTGGCCTGCACCCGAGGCGGCACCCTCCCCTCCCGGCGTGAGCGAGGCGGTCGAACTGCTCACCGCGATGAACCGCAAGAGTGTGCTCACCGAGCTGCCGCGCCTGCTCGACCGGCTCGACGCCGAGGGGCGCTACGCGCTGCTCAAGCTCGCCACCGGCGGGATGCGGATCGGGATTTCGAGCCGCCTCGCCAAGACCGCCTTCGCGCAGGCTTTCGATGTACCGATCGACGAGGTCGAGGAATATTGGCACGGGCTCGATGCACCCTATGGCGAGCTGTTCGCCTGGGCCGCGCACGGCCAGCCCGCCCCCGACATCGCCAATCTGCCCACCTTCCGCCCCTTCATGCTCGCGCATCCGCTCGAGGACGGCACGGTCGATCTGGCCGATTACGCCGCGGAGTGGAAATGGGACGGGATCCGAGTGGAACTGGTCCGCGCGGGTCAGGGTGAGGCGGCGCAGACGCGGCTGTTCTCGCGCTCGGGCGACGATATCTCGGCCACCTTCCCCGAATTGCTCGATGCTCTGCCCTTCTCCGCGGTGCTCGATGGCGAGCTGCTGGTGCGCGGTTCGGCGCAGGGCGGCGCGGAGAACGAGCGGACGCAGGGCGGCGCGGCGAGCTTCAACGCGCTGCAGCAGCGGCTCGGGCGCAAGACGGTGAGCAAGAAGATGCTCGTCGAGGCCCCCGCTTTCGTGCGGCTCTACGACGCGCTGCTGGTCGAGGGCGAGGACTGGCGGCCGCTGCCCTGGAGCGAACGCCGCGCGCGGCTGGAGGCGCTGATGCCGCGGCTCCCCGCGAGCCATTTCGACTTGAGCAAAGTGGTCGAGGCGCGCGATTTCGACCATCTGGCGCAGATCCGCGAGGGCAGCCGCGAGGAGGCGATCGAGGGGCTGATGCTCAAGCGCCGCGATAGCCCCTATATCGCCGGCCGGCGCACCGGGCTGTGGTACAAATGGAAGCGCGACCCGCTGCTGGTCGATTGCGTGCTGATGTACGCCCAGCGCGGCAGCGGGAAACGCTCGAGCTTCTATTCGGACTACACCTTCGGCTGCTGGGCGGGCGATCCCGACGGAGGTGCGGAATTGCTTCCGGTCGGCAAGGCCTATTCGGGTTTCACCGACGAGGAGCTCAAGAAGCTCGACCGCCACGTCCGCAGCAACACGGTCAACCGCTTCGGCCCGGTGCGCGAGACCGACAAAAGCCTGGTGTTCGAGGTCGCCTTCGACAGCGTCCACGCCAGCAAGCGCCACAAATCGGGGCTCGCGATGCGCTTCCCGCGGATCCACCGCATCCGCTGGGACAAGCCAGCGCACGAGGCCGACCGGATCGCGGCGCTGGAGGCGCTGATCAGGGATTGAGTTTCCCGCTGCCTGGCGCATGATCGGCCGATGCACCGCTACGATCCCGCGCGCCAGCGACTGGCCATCGGTCTTGCCGGTCTGGCCGGGCTGGTCGATGCCACCGGTTTCGTGGTGGCGGGGGGCTATTTCACCTCCTTCATGTCGGGCAACACGACCCGGCTGGGCGTGGACCTTGCCTCGGCGCCGGCGGTGGCAGCAGTGCCGCTGGCGTTGATCGGATGTTTCCTGGTTGGAGTGATCGCTGGCGCGCTCGTGCTCCGACGCGCGCGCGGCTGGCACAAGCGGGCCTTGCTCGGGCTGGTCGCGGCGATGCTCGGGCTTGCCGCCGCAAGCCTCTGGGCGGGCCGCGAATGGCCGTTCCTCACCCTCGCCGCCATCGCGATGGGGCTCGCCAACAATGTCTTTTCGCGCGGCGGTGAGGTCACTGTCGGTGTGACCTATATGACGGGTGCGCTGGTCAAGTTCGGCCAGGGGCTGGCGGCGCGTTTGGCCGGAGAGGCACGGCCGGCCACGCGCGGTTACGGGATGCTATGGGCAACCCTCGCCGCGGGCGCGGCGCTGGGCGGATGGTTGTCCTCCCACGAACCGCGGATTGCCGCGGCGACCGCGTTTGCCGCAGCCGTGCTGCTATGCGGTGCGGCCTTCCGGATCGAGCGAGGAAGCCCGCTTATCGAGGGTTGAGCGGCGCTCCCAGGGAGCCCGCCTCGTCAGGTCGGCGAATTCGCCAAGGCCTCGGCGTGATGTTTCGCGTTCTCGGCGTAATGCATCACCCCGGCGCGCATTCCCATGATCGCGGCGTCGGTCAGTTCCTTCATCGGCTTGGCCGGCCGCCCCGCCCAGAGCGAGCGCGGTTCCATCACCTTGCCTTCGGTCAGCATCGCGCCCGCTGCCAGCATGGCGTCGCTGCCGATCACCGATTTGTTCATCGCGATGGCGCCAAGGCCCACGAAGCCGCGATCCTCGATCACGCAGCCATGGCACATCGCCATATGGCCGATCAGGACATCGCTGCCGATCTCGAGCGGCGAGCCTTCGGGATCGCCGGGACGCGGCGGGTCGCAATGCAGCACGCTGCCGTCCTGGACATTGGTCCGCTCGCCGATCCGGATGGTGAAGACGTCGGCGCGCAGCACGCAATTGTACCAGATCGAGCTGCCTTCGCCGATCTCGACATCGCCGATGATGGTGCAGCCGGGCGCGATGAAGACGCTCTCGTGGATCTTCGGGGTCTTGCCGTGGATGGGCACGATGCGGACGCCGGGGCGGTGGATACTCATGTCATTTTCCCAGGATGCTCTGCCATTGGATGAAAGGCAGGATGGACGCGAAATCGTCGGTCCACAAGCTCTGTGCCGGAGCGGGCGGGCGCTCCCATTCAAGATCGCGCCGCATGGCGATCAGCCTCGCGATCCGGCCGGCATCGGGCGACATCACCACCCAGACCGACGGGCTGATCCCGGGTCCGAGCCTGGTCAGATCTGAGCGCAGGATTGCCGTCATGCCATGTTCCTCCGCCAGCGCGGCAACTATCGGGCGCAGGTCGATGAAGCGGTTGGAGATATGCATCAGCAGCAAACCGTCGTCTTCCAGCTTGCGGCGATAGACGCCGAAGGCTTCGCTGGTGACGAGATGCAGCGGGATCGCGTCGGAGCTGAAGGCATCGATCACCAGCGCGTCGAAACGCGCGTCGGGGAAGGTCTCGAGCACCAGCCGCGCATCGCCGATATGGATCGGCGCGTCGGGGGCGCATTCGCGCAGGAAGGTGAATCCGTCCTCGCCGCGCGAGAAATCGACGACCGCGGGGTCGATCTCGAAGAAATCCCACGCCTGGCCCGGCTGGCGATAGCAGGCCAGCGTCCCCACACCGAGCCCGACCAACCCCACGCGCGCCTCGGGGCCGGCCAATTGCGGCAGGACGCCCAGCGCCGCGCCGACGCCCGAATCGCGCCCATAATAGGTCGTCGGCTCCCGCCGCTCGGCAGGGTCGGTGAACTGCAGCCCGTGGAGCGTAGTGCCGTGGGTCAGCTCGCGCAGGCCGGCATAGTCCTGCTCGCGGACGGTGTAGATGCCGAAATAGCTGCGCTCGCGCGTGCCCTCGATCGACGCCCAAAGCGTCTGATAGCCGCCGCGCCCGAGCATCAGCATCGCCAGCACCGCCACCACCGCCCAGCGATGGCCGAGCAGCAGGATCCCGCACCAGGCGATGCCGAGCATCCCGAGCAGCACCAGCGCGTCGTTCTGTTCGACCAGCCAGAGGTAGAGCAGTCCCGACAGGCCCATGGCGAGGATCAGCAGCACAAGAATCGCGATCCGGCGCTGCCGCCGGTCGAGCCCGAGCCGGTCCATCCAGGCGAACAGCGGCCGATTGGGGAGAAGGGCCGCGGCGGCGAGCACGAGGATGGGATGCTCCCACACCCAGTCGAAGATCACCGGGGCGAGCAGCGCGGTGAACAACCCGCCAAGCGCGCCGCCCGCGCTCATGATCAGGTAGAAATAGGTCAGCCGCGCGGGCGAAGGCCGGTCGTCGTAGAGCCGGCGGTGCAGCGCGACCGCGACCACGAACAGCATCAGCACCGTGGCGAAGGCGGTGGTAAGACCGCCCGACCCCTGGCTGACCATCGCCATCCCGCCCGCCAGCAGCACCACCACCGGGGCCACGCGCGCCAGCGTATGGCCGAGCGCGCTGCGCGCGTTGAAGGCGAAGACAAAGCTGAGCAGGTAGAGCCCGAGCGGGATCACCCACAGCAGCGGCATGGCGACGATATCGGTGGTGAGATGCGTGGTCGCCGAGAGCATCAGCCCCGACGGCACCGCTGCCAGCGCCAGCCACAGCAGCGTTCGCCGCAAGCCGATCGGTTCTGCGGCGGCGGGCGCGAGGGGTGCATCCTCGCCCCCGGCTCGCCAGCGCGCCGCCGCCGCGGCGGCGACCAGCAGGATCAGCGCGCCATAGCCAAGGCTCCAGACCCAGCTCTGCGCGCCCAGCGACAGATTGGGTTCGAACAGCAGCGGATAGGCGAGCAGCCCGGTGAAGCTGCCCAGATTGGAGGCGGCATAGAGCCAGTAGGGATCGCCCGCGGCGGCGTCGGCCGCATACCAGCGCTGCATCAGCGGCGCCTGCGCCGAGACGACGAAGAACACCGGACCGATCGTCAGCAGGAACAATAGCGGGACCCACAGCGGCTCGAACCCGGGGCTCGGCGCGGGCAGATCGGCCAGCGCGATCGGCAGCGTCAGTCCGGCGAGCACCAACAGGCCCAGGTGCACGGCGGCTTGCCGCGCGATCGGCCAGCGCCCGATCGCATGGGCATAGGCGTAGCCGCCCAGCAGCAGCGCCTGATAGACGAGCATCGCGCTGTTCCACACCGCCGGCGCGCCGCCCAGCCGCGGCAGCGCCATCCGCGCCACCAGCGGCTGGACGAGGAACAGCAGGAAGCTCCCCGCCAGGATCGTGGCGACGAACAGCAGCCGCGCAGTGCGCGCGCGAGGCGGTGCACTCGCCATGCCGCTCATGCGCGGGCGCACCATTCCTCCCGGGTCAGGTCATAGAGGATCGTCGGATTGTCCTCGGGCGCAAAACGCGGGTCCGCGAAGTCGAGGTCCTCGCGCCGCCGCATGCCGAGCCTTTCCATCAACCGCCAGCTCGGTTCGTTGGCGAGGCTGGTCAGCGCCACGACATGGCAGGCGCGGTGCCGGGTGAAGGCCCAGTCGATCACCGCCTCGACCGCTTCGCGCGCATAACCGCGGCGCCAGCGATCCTCCCGCACGAGCCAGCCGATTTCCAGATCGCCCGGGTTCTTCGCGCCTTCGGCATCGACCCGTTTCAGCCCGCAATGGCCGACGAGTTCGCCGGTCTCCTTCTCGATCGCCATGAGGAAGGAGAAGCCCTCCTGCGCATGCAGCGCCATGGCCTTGGCATGACGCGCCTCGATCTCGTGCAATTCCTTCGGTCCGCCGAGATGGCGCATCACGGCGGGGGTGTTGAGCACCCGCGCCTGCTCGGCTGCATCGCTTTCGGCGATCGTGCGCAGCACCAGCCGTGCGGTCTCCAGCACGATGTCAGGCACGGGTGCCGATCCGCCCCGTCTGCCAGACATCCTTCGCAATCGAATAGACGATGATCCGCCCGTCTTCGGGATCGAAATCGGCGTTGTCGAAATCGAGATCTTCGCGCCGGGCCATCCCGAGCCGCTCCATCAAGCCCCAGCTCGCCCCGTTTCCGGCGACCGTCAGCGCGATGACTTCCTGTGCGCCGAACCGGTCGAAGGCGAGGTCGAGCGCGGCGGTGGCCGCTTCCCGGGCATAGCCCTGCCCCCAGGCATCCTCGCGCAGGCGCCAGCCCACTTCCATCGCGCCGATCGGCCCGCCGGCCTGATTGCTGCGCTTCAGCCCGCAGAAGCCGAGCAGCGCGCCATCGCCCTTGCGCTCGACCACCCAGAAGGTGTGCCCATGCTCGCTGCGATAGGACAGCAGCCGCTCCTGCGCGCCCGCGCGCTTCTCCGCATCCGCGACCCCGCCCAGCCAGCGCATGACTGCTGGCGTGTTGGTTCCCGTCCAGAACGGCGCCCAATCGCCGTCGCGCCAGTCGCGCAGGATCAGGCGCTCGGTTTCGGCAACGGTCTCGTCCTGCTCGTCAGCCATTGAGCAGGCGTGCCGCAGTGGCTGCATGATAAGTCAGCACGCCGGTACAGCCGGCGCGTTTGAACGCGATCAGCTTCTCCATCATCAGCGCGTCGCGGTCGCCGACGCCGGCCGCCGCACCCGCTTCGATCAGCGCGTATTCGCCGCTCACCTGATAGGCGAACACCGGCACGCCGAACCGCTCCTTCACGCGCCAGATCACGTCGAGATAGGCGAGGCCAGGCTTGACCATCACGCTGTCGGCCCCTTCGGCGATATCGAGCGCAACCTCGCGCAGCGCCTCCTCGGCATTGGCCGGGTCCATCTGGTAGCTCTTCTTGTCACCCTTGAGCAGGCCGCCCGAGCCGACCGCATCGCGAAAGGGGCCGTAGAAGGCCGACGCGTATTTGGCAGCATAGGACATGATCTGGACGTTGTGGTGCCCGGCCATCTCCAACGCCATGCGGATCGCGCGGACGCGCCCGTCCATCATGTCGGACGGGGCGACGATGTCCGCTCCCGCCGCAGCTTGGTTCAGCGCCTGGTCGACCAGCACCGCCACCGTGTCGTCATTGGTCACATAGCCGTGCGTATCGAGCAACCCGTCCTGACCGTGACTGGTGTAGGGATCGAGCGCGACATCGGTGAGGATCCCGATATCCGATCCGCAGGCGTCGCGGACCGATTTGATCGCGCGGCACATCAGATTGTCGGGGTTGAACGCTTCCTCGCCGCTGTCGCTGCGGCGATCGTCCGGCGTGTTGGGGAACAGCGCGATGCAGGGAATGCCGAGCGCCACCGCCTCGCGCGCGCGCTCGGCGATCCCGTCGATCGACCAGCGCGATACGCCGGGCAGGCTGGCGATGGGTTCTTCCACCCCCTTGCCCCCGGTCACGAACAGCGGCCAGACCAGATCGCTCGGGGCGAGACGGTTCTCGCGGTGCAGCGCGCGGCTCCAGCCGCTCGATCGGGTGCGGCGCAGGCGGGTGTGGGGATAGCTGGCGTCCATGGGGCGATCTGTGCCGCAATCGCCCCCCCGGTGCAATGGAGCGCGGCGGCTGGCGCGCGGCGGGATCAGGTGGTCGGCTGGGCTCGTTGGGGGTCGAGCCGGTCGATCTCGCGTTGCGGCTCGCGCGCCGCGCTCTCGGCCTCGGTCTGGTCGAGCTCGGCAAGCGCGGCTCCTGCCTCGACCGTTTTGAGCCGGGCGAGCGTCGCGCGGAATTCGCGCAGCTCGCTGCCGCTGAGCTGCGCGCGAGTCACGAAGGACACGCCCGCAGGATTGATCGAGCGCCCGCCGCGGAACATCTCGTAATGCAGATGCGGTCCGGTCGAGAGCCCGGTCGAGCCGACATAGCCGATCACCTGCCCGCGCCGCACGCTCTGCCCGTTCTGCACCGCGATCCGGCTCATGTGGCAATAGCGCGTGTCCAGGCCGCCCCCATGCCGCAGGCGAACCGCATTGCCGCAGCCGCCCATGCGGCCGGCGCCGGTCACGCGGCCATCGGTGACCGCGACGATCGGCGTGTCGTGGCGGGCGCGGAAGTCGACCCCCGAATGCATCCGGCGATAACCCAGGATCGGGTGGCGGCGCATGCCGTAGCTCGAACTCATCGGCCCGGGCACCGGCGCGACCAACCCGCTGCGCTGCTCGCCCACGCCCGAGGCCTCGAAGAAGGCCCCCTTCTCGCCCCAGCGCATCAATTGCGCGCGCGGCTTGTCGCCGCTTTCGAGCCCGGCGAAGAGCAATTGCCCGGCCTGGCGCTCGCCGGTCGCGGCGCGGCGGTGCGCCACGATCAGGTCGAAGGTGTCGTCCGCAGCGATCTCGCGGTCCATGTCGACATGATCGCCGAGCGCCTTGAGATAGGCCTGCACCGCGCTGGCGGGCGCGCCCGCGGCGCGTGCCGAACGGTAGAGGCTGCTGCCGACGCGTCCGCGGATTCGCAGCGGGGTGTCGTCGACGCGGATCACCTTGCGTTCGAGCGACAGGGCGCTGCCCGGTCCCGGCCGGGTAAGCGCCAGTTCGAGGTCGAAGCGGGCGCGGAACTGGAGGTGGTCGAGCGGCCGCGGCGCCTCCGCGCTGCTGCGGCGGCCCAGCGTGATGTCGATCTTGGTGCCCGGCTCGATCTCGTCGATCGCCATGGCGTCGCTCACCAGCGCCGCCACTCTGGCGGCATCCTCGCGGCCCACCCCGGCGCGCAGCAGCGTGCGGTCGAAACTGTCGCCGCGCGCCAGCGTCGCCACCAGCTCGAGCTGCGGGCGTTCGGGCGCCGCGGCGAGCGGGCGGACCAGCGCGGTCGCGCCCATCCGGCGGCCGGTGTCGCTGCCCAGCGCTAGTGGCATGATCATGTGGCTGCGGTATTCGTCGATATTGGTGGTCTCGATCCGCGTCGGCGGCGCGGCCTCGAGCGGGGCATAGCCGGGCCAGAAAGCGAGCGCGACCGCGGTCAGCGCGACGAAGGTTCCGAGCCCGGCGAACCAGCGGCGGCTGCCGATATCGCAGCTCAGATCCCGCGCCAGTTCGAGCCCCGCGGTTCGCGCAGGACGAGAACCCTCTGCGGGCAAGGCCGGGGTCGGATCCACCGGCTTGCCCCCGAACACCCAAACGATCTGGTCGTGTCCCAGTCGCGCCGCGGGCAGCGCCCTGCCGCCCGAGCCATTCGAGCCATTCGAGCCATTGTCGACGCCGGAGCCGACGCCGGAGCCGTTCCGGTCCTGGTCCTCGGGGGACGTGTACACGCGAGATACCTCCGCTTCGGCCGCTGCATCATGGGGATGCGCGGCCCGACCCTTTGCGCGTTTCATCGCGCGCGCAGCCTTGGCCGAGTTTCCTGGCGGATTAAAGTTAAGGCCCGTTTAAATTGCGGCGATCCGAGTCCCTTGGGCGACAAGGTGCGGCAGGCGGGCGCTGAATGGTTGTCGCGGGGCCTCTCCGCTGCCATCACGCATATGTGGCTGATCATGCGATCACGGCGGTCCTCGGACCCACCAACACCGGCAAGACCCATCTGGCGATCGAGCGAATGTGCGGTCATTCGAGCGGGGCGATCGGCTTTCCGCTGCGG
Source organism: uncultured Erythrobacter sp. (assembly GCA_963975275.1). Lineage (GTDB taxonomy): Bacteria > Pseudomonadota > Alphaproteobacteria > Sphingomonadales > Sphingomonadaceae > Qipengyuania. The sequence goes on from CAXBFN010000006.1 coordinate 160,943, forward strand.
CTGCTGGCGCGCGAGGTCTACGACCGGGTCTGCGCGCTCAAGGGCGAGGCCAATGTCGCGCTGATCACCGGCGAGCAGCGAATCGAGCCGGCGAATGCGAAATATCTGTGCTGCACCGTCGAGGCGATGCCGCGCGACGGCGGCAACCGCGCCTTCGTCGCGCTCGACGAAGCACAGCTTTCGGCCGATCGCGAGCGCGGACACCTGTTCACCGATCGGCTGCTCAACGCCCGCGGCCGCGAGGAGACCATGCTGCTGGGCGCGGCGACGCTCGCGCCGCTGGTCCGCCAGCTGGTTCCCGAGGCGGAAATCACCCAGCGGCCGCGCTTCTCGACGCTCAAGCACATCGGGCCGCGCAAGCTCTCACGGCTCCCCCGGCGCAGCGCGATCGTCGCCTTCAGTTCCGAGCAGGTCTATGCGGTAGCCGAGATGCTGCGGCGGTTTCGCGGCGGCGCGGCGGTGGTGATGGGTGCGCTCAGCCCCGAGACGCGCAACAAGCAGGTCGCCTTGTTCCAGAACGGCGAGGTCGATTACATCGTCGCCACCGACGCGATCGGGATGGGGCTCAATCTCGATGTCACCCATGTCGCATTCGCCGGGCTGACCAAGTTCGACGGGGTGCGCACTAGGCGGCTGCTCCCGGCGGAGATGGCGCAGATCGCCGGGCGCGCCGGACGCCACCAGCGCGACGGGACCTTCGGGACGCTGGGCGGCGGCGTGGGCGGCGGACCCTCCCCCGAATTCACCGAGGAAGAGATCTACGCGATCGAGGAGCACCGCTTCGCCCCGCTGACCAAGCTGTTCTGGCGGGAGCCGGAGCCGCGCTTCGATTCGGTGGCCGCGCTGGTGGCCGATCTCGAGACCCCGCCCGCGCATGAGGCGCTGCGGCTTGCCCCCGAAGCGATCGATCTCGCCACGCTCAAGCGGCTGGCCGAGGAACCGCTGGCGGCGCAGATTCGCGGTGCGGGCCAGGTGCGGCGGTTCTGGGAGGCCTGCTCGCTGCCCGATTTCCGCCAGCGCGGGCCCGATGTCCACGCGCGTTTCGTGGCGCGGTTGTGGGAAGACCTGCGCGGCGGCTATCTGGGCGCCGACTATGTCGCGGCGCGCATCTCCGAACTCGACAATATGGCGGGCGACATCGATACGCTGCAGGGCCGCATCGCCGCGATTCGCAGCTGGGCCTATATCTGCCAGCGGCCCGACTGGGTGCTGGCACGCGACGAGATGGCCGCCCGCGCCCGCGCGGTCGAAGCCCGCTTGTCGGATGCGCTGCACGCCCGCCTGACCGAACGATTTGTCAACCGAAGGACCGCACTGCTGATGAAATCCCTGGGAGAAGATCCCGCAATGCTCCCGATCGCGATCGATGCCGACGGCACGGTCCGGGTCGAGGAGGAGCCGATCGGCCGGCTCGAGGGCTTGCGCTTCACCGTCGATCACGCCGCCGGACACGCCGATCGCAAGATGCTGCTCGCCGCCGCCGAAAAGGCGCTGCCGCGGCTGCTGGGCGAGCGCGCCGAGGCGCTGGCGAAGGAGCTCGTGCCCGGTGCGTCGGCGGCGGGCGTGCCCAGTACGGTGACGCTAACGCGCGGGGCGCTGCGCTGGGGCGAGCAGGTGCTTGCCACGCTGGCGATGCGCGACGGCTCGGTGCGCCCCGTGCTCGAACCCTCGCGCGAACTCGCCGCTTTGCCGCCGTCCAGCCGCGCGGTGCTGATCGCGTCGCTCGAAGCCTGGCTCGACGCCAGACTGGCGGTGCTGGCACCGCTGGCGAAACTGCAGGAAGCGGCGCGCGATCCCGGGGCGGGCTCAGAGGCACGGGCGTTGCTGCTCAATCTCATCGCCGGGCACGGCTTCGTCAGCCGCGAGCAGGCGGGGATCGAGCATCTTCCCAAGGAGATGCGCCCCTTCCTGCGCCGGATCGGGGTGACCTTCGGGGCGCTCGACGTCTTTGCACTCGCGCTGCTCAAGCCCGCCCCGCGCCAATTGCTCGCGGCGCTCGATCTCGACCGGCGTCCGCTCGAAGCCGCGATGCTGCCGGTGATCGCCGGCACGCGCCGGCTGCCTGCGGGCTATCGCCCCGCCGGGAGCCAGGCGATCCGCGTCGATCTGGCCGAGAAGATCTTCCGCGCCGCGCACGAGACCCGCGCCAAGGCGCAAGGGACCGAGCGCCGCGGCAAATTCGTGCTCGATCTGGCGCTGCCGATTTCGATCGGGCTGGAACAGGCCAATGCCGAGCGGCTGCTAGGACAGGCCGGTTTCCGGGTCGAGCATGCGCGCCCGCTGGCCGAGGGCGCCTTCGGGCCGCCGCGGCCCCACCGCTGGAGCTGGCGCCCGACGCGGCGGCAGCCCGAGCGCGCCAAGCCCGCGCAGCCGGTCGAAGGCAATGCCTTTGCCGAGCTGGCCAAACTCATGCGCTGATGCGCGTCGACCGGCTGCTCTATTTCCTCCGTTTTGCGCGTTCGCGCAGCCTCGCCGCGGGGATCGTCGCCAGCGGACACTTGCGCCGCAATGGCGAGCGGATTTCGCGCGCGAGCCAGCCGATGGCGCCGGGCGACGTGCTCACCATTGCGCTGGGCAGCCAGGTGCGGCTGTTCGAACTGCTCGCCCTGCCGACCCGCCGCGGCCCGCCCGCGGAGGCGCGAGCCTGCTACCGGATGCTTGACCCGCACGGCCAAACCGACCTAGCAGCGGCACAGACACTATCGCCACGAGGACACGCCGACCCATGACCTACGTCGTCACCGACGCCTGCATCAAATGCAAATACACCGATTGCGTCGAGGTCTGCCCGGTGGATTGTTTCTACGAGGGCGAGACGATGCTGGTGATCAATCCCAGCGAATGCATCGATTGCGGCGTGTGCGAACCCGAGTGCCCGGCCGAGGCGATCCTGCCCGACACCGAGGGCGGGCTCGAGCAATGGCTCGAACTCAACACCAAGTTTTCCGCCGACTGGCCCAACATCACCAGCCAGAAGGCGCCCCCCGAGGATGCCGACGAGCACAAGGGCGAGGAAGGCAAGTTCGAGAAGTACTTCACCCCCGAACCGGGCGAGGGCGACTGATCCGAACTTTGCCGATGGCCTCCCATTTCGACCATATCAAAGCCGCGTGGGCGGCGGGTAGCGACGACAACATCGGCATCATCGCCGCCGGGATCGCCTATTACGTGCTGCTGGCGCTGGTGCCGCTGCTGGCGGTCACCGTGCTCGGCTATGGCCTCATTGCCGATCCCGAGACCGTTTCGAATCATATCGCCTTGCTCGCGCAAAACCTGCCGGCTTCCGCCGCCGATATCATCGGCGAGCAATTGCGCCGGATGAGCGAGGATGGCGAGACAGGCAAGATCCTCAGCCTGCTGGTCGCGCTCGGGATTGCGCTGTTCGGCGCGCGCAATGGCGCGCGCGCGGTCATGACCGGGCTCAACATCGCCTTCCACGCCGACAGCGCGCGCAGTTTCCTGCGGGGCAATCTGATCGCCATCGCGATCACGGTGGGCGCGGTGGTCGGCCTGGCGATAATGGGCGGCGTGGTGGCTGCCGTGAGCGCGATCCCCGGGCCCGCGGGCGCTGTGATCGGTCTGGTCGTGCTGTTCGGCTTCGCGACGCTGGGTGCCGGCCTGCTGTATCGCTTCGGACCGAACAAGCCCGGCCCGGAATGGCAGGCGATCTGGCCCGCAGCGGCGCTGTTCGCCCTCCTGTGGATCGCCGCCACTGCAGCGTTCGGAATCTACGCGGCGAATTTCGCCAGCTACAATGCGACTTACGGCTCGCTTGGCGGGGTGATCGTGTTGATCACCTGGTTCTATCTCAGCGCCTTCTTCCTGTTGCTGGGTGCCGAATTCGCCGCTGTCCGCAACCGGATAGCCTCCTAGCAAAGCCGCCCGGCCGCAGGATTACGCGGACTCGCAATATTGCGAACGATGTGCTATATAATGCAACAACCCTGGCGGCATGCTCCCGCCAGGTGCGTAACACCGAAAGGGCAGGACACCCCCAAAAGCGTCGTTTCACGGTTCAGGTCTGCGGTTTGTCGAAGCCGCAGCGAGAGCCGTTTTCGCGATATCGCTTTCCCCGGATCCACCTGCCCGGGATGAAAGGATCTGTAGCATGGCTAGCAAAGCCGATGATGTCTTCGACGTTGGCGACTACGTTGTCTACCCCAAGCACGGCGTTGGCCGTGTGATCGAGTTGCAGAGCGAGGAAATCGCCGGGATGCAGCTCGAACTCTATGTGCTGCGCTTCGAGAAGGAACGCATGACGCTGCGCGTTCCGGTGAACAAGGTCGAGTCGATCGGCATGCGCAAGCTGTCGAGCGACAAGACGCTCAAGGAAGCGATGGAGACGCTCAAGGCCAAGCCCAAGGTCAAGCGGACCATGTGGAGCCGCCGGGCGCAGGAATACGAAGCCAAGATCAATTCGGGCGACCTGGTGTCGATCGCCGAGGTGACGCGCGACCTGTTCCGCCCCGAGGACCAGCCCGAGCAGAGCTATTCCGAACGGCAGATCTTCGAAGCGGCCTCGAGCCGCCTCGCCCGCGAACTCGCGGCGATGGAAAAAACCGACGAGCCCGCCGCGCTCGAGAAGATCCTCGAGGTGCTGCGCGAGCACGCGCCGCAATATTACGGCACCGACGAAGAGGCGTAACGCCGGCTTTTCGATGTCCCGACAATAATAAAGGGGGGCTACCTTACGGGGCAGCCCCCTTTTTTATGCCCGCTGCTTGCGAGCAGCGGCGGAACCGTCCGGGCTTGAACCCGCTCTCCTGCTGTATTATATCGGCAATACGGGCTGCCGATCCATACCGGTGCGCTGAGCACCGCAGCAGGAGGTTTTCATGTTACACAGATTTCTCAAGCGGGTAGCGCCGGTCGTGGCAATGGCGATGGGCACCGTCGTCTCGGGCTGCAACGGCGCGGAGATCAATTTCGGCGATGGCGACGGTGTGCCGCTGGCCGAACTCGACACCAGCGGCGCGGCGCCTACCGGCGTGGTTCTGGCCAGTCCCGACACGCTGATCGTTTCCCAAGGTCCGGTGCTCGATATTGCGGTCACCGGCGATTCCGAAGCTGTCGAGGCGATGCGCTTCACCATCGACGACGGGACGCTCGGCGTGATGCGCCAGAAGGATCTGCGCAATGTCGACGGACGCGCGACCGTGCGCGTCACCATGCCCTCGCTCAGCTCGATCGTGCTGGCCGGCTCGGGAACCGTCGAAGCCGCCTCGCTGAGCGGCGACGCCGATGTCACCATTGCGGGCTCGGGTACGGTGCGCACCGCACAGGTGCAGGCGACCAACTTCTCCATGACCGTGGCCGGATCGGGCGCCTACGAGGCCAGCGGCAGCGCCGACGTACTCGACCTGTCGATCGTCGGCTCGGGCCGCTCGGACATGGGCGATCTGGCAGTTGGCAGCGCGGATGTGAACATTGCCGGATCGGGTGCGGCCGAGTTCGCGTCGGATGGGAAGGTCGAAGCCAATATCCTCGGCTCGGGCGAGGTAACGGTGATCGGACGCGCGACCTGCACCATCAATGCGGTCGGCTCTGGCAAGCTCAATTGCCGCGAGGCTCCGAGCGACCCCGCGACGCGCGCGGAGCCCTCGGCGGGAACCGAGGATTGGTCGCAGGAAGAGAACTGACGCAGACAACGGACGACGGGGCAAGCGGAAGCGGCTAGGGAGCGGGCGAAAGGATGTTCGCCATGATTCCTCGCCGCCTCCTGCTTGTCTGCCTGTTGCCCGCCGCCCTGGGCGGTTGCCTCGCCAAAACCGCATTCGATGTCGCCACCGCTCCGATCCGGGCCGTCAGCAAGGGGGTCGATCTGGCGACCACCAGCCAGTCCGAAAGCGACGAGAACCGCGGCCGCGAAATCCGCCGTCAGGAAGAGCGGCTGGGCAAGCTCGAGCGCGATTACGAGAAGCAGCTCGACGCCTGCGAGGATGGCAACCGCCGCGCCTGCGACGATGCGCGCGACACCTATGCCGAGATGCAGCAGATCATCCCGACCATTCCCTACCGGCCGAAGGACGACTGAGCGCGGGTCCGTCTAGGCGGGAGTCGCCGCGCGGCGCAGGCGGTCGTTGATCGCAAGGCCGAGCCCTTCGCCGGGAACCGGCGCCACCGCGATGCGCGGCTGCGGAGCCTTCGCGCCCAGATGAAGGCAGGCATAGAGGCGCGACGCCGCTTCGACCAAATCGCCGCGGTCGGACAGATTGCAATCGCCCGCGACGCGCCCGAAGCCGATCAGATACTCGCCCTCTTCGCGCGCCACCGCCCCGAGCCTGACCGGCTTGCCGGGCGCGTAATGGCTGAGCGTCTGCCCGGGGGCTTCGATTGCAGACGCCGCTTCGATCGGCTCTGCACCCGGGACCGCGATCGGGCCGGCGCGCAGCGTCTCGATCCGGCCGTGGGTGCGGACGGCGACGATGGTCGATTCCAGCCCCTGCAGGCATTCGCCGCCGTCGAGCACGAGATCGATCCGGCCGTCGAGCGTTGCCAGCACGTGATCCGCACTGGTCGGGCTGACGAAACCGCTGCGGTTGGCCGAGGGGGCCGCGAGCGGAAACTCGACCGCATCGAGCAGCGCGGCCATTGCCGGATGCGCCGGCTGGCGCAGCGCCACGGTGGGGAGGCCGGCGGTCACCGCAGGAGCCAGCCCGGCATCGCCGCGCAGCGGGCAGACGAGCGTCAGCGGCCCGGGCCAGTACCGTTCGGCCAGGGCCAGCGTACTGTCGTCCAGCACCGCCAGCCGCTGCGCCGCCGAGATCCCCCGCACATGGACGATCAGCGGATTGAAACTCGGCCGCCCCTTGGCCGCATAGATCCTCGCCACCGCTGCGGCGCTGTCGGCGCGGGCCGCAAGCCCGTAGACCGTCTCGGTCGGAACCGCGACCAGCCCGCCCTCGTTGAGGATTCGCGCCGCCCGCGCAATTCCGCCCGCATCCGCCGGCACCCGTTCCGTAGCGTTCTTGCCGCGCATGCCAGAGCGCTATATTCGCTGGCGCCTATTGCCAAGAGGACATCGCCCATCGTGACCTATTCGCCTGCCACCGCCGACCAGCTGCTCGCCATCCGCGTCAACGCCGGGATCGAGGAATTGGCGCGCAGCGAGCGCTTCGCCGCCGCCGAGCCCGACATGGTCGAGGCGATCGTCGAGGGCGTCGGTCAGTTCGCCGCGGGCGAATGGGCGCCGCTCAACCGGATCGGCGATCTCGAGGGCGCGAAGCTGGAGAACGGCGTGGTCCGCCTGCCCGAAGGCTTTGCCGCGGCCTATGAGCATTATGTCGAGCAGGGCTGGAATTCGATCGCCAGCCCGGCCGATTTCGGCGGCCAGGGCTTGCCCTTCACGCTGGCCTGCAACGTGCTCGAGAACCTCGGCACCGCGAACATGGCGTTCAACCTGCTGCCGATGCTCAGTGTCGGGGCGATCGAGGCGCTCGAGCATCACGGCAGCGAGGCGCTGCAGGCGAAGTATCTGCCGCTGCTGGTGAGCGGCGAATGGTCGGGAACGATGAACCTGACCGAGCCGCAAGCGGGTTCGGATCTGGGCGCGCTGCGCACCAGCGCCACCCCGATCGCCGAGGGCGAGCATGCGGGCAAGTTCCGCATCAAGGGACAGAAGATCTACATCACCTGGGGCGATCACGAGCTGGCGAAGAACATCATCCACCTCGTGCTCGCGCGCCTGCCGGATGCGCCCGAGGGCAGCCGCGGCATCTCGCTGTTCGTGGTGCCCAAATATCATGTGAAGGACGATGGCGCCCCCGGCGCGCGCAACGATCTGCGCTGCGTCAGCCTCGAGCACAAGCTCGGGATCAACGCCTCGCCCACCTGCGTGATGAGCTATGGCGACAATGACGAATGCATCGGCGAGCTTGTGGGCGCGGAGAACCGCGGCTTGATGGCGATGTTCACGATGATGAACAACGCGCGGATCAATGTCGGCACGCAAGGGGTGCAGATCGCCGAGCGCGCCACCCAGCAGGCGCAGGATTACGCTGCCGACCGGATCCAGTCGGCTCGCGCGGGTTCACCCGACCGGACCCCGGTGGCGATCCTCGAGCATCCCGATGTTCGCCGGATGTTGCTGCGGATGAAAGCGCTCACCGAGGCCGTGCGCGCACTGCTTTATTATACCGCCGGGCAGGTCGATCGCGGCACGCTGGGGAACACCGATGCCGCCGCGCGCGCCGAGGTGCTGGTCCCGCTGCTCAAGGCCTGGGGCACCGATGTCGGGGTCGAGGCGGCGAGCCTGGGCATCCAGATTCACGGCGGAATGGGCTTCATCGAGGAAACCGGCGCCGCGCAGCACTGGCGCGACGCGCGGATCGCGCCGATCTACGAAGGCACCAACGGCATCCAGGCCGCCGATCTCGTCACCCGCAAGCTCGGGCTCGAAGACGGTCAGGCGCTGATTGGCCTGCTCGAGGAGATCGCGCGCGAGAGCGCCGACGAACCGGCGCTGTTCGCGCTGGCGGGCGAATGCGCCGCGGTGGCGCGCTGGATGCGCGAAGAAGCCAGCCTCGACGACCGGCTGGCAGGCAGCGTGCCGTTCTGCACCATGATGGCTGTGGCGGTCGCGGGCTGGCAGCTGACGAAACAGGCCTCGGCAGTTGAGGCGGGCGCGGCGCCGGCACTGGCCGCGACCAAGCCGGGTACGGTGCGCTTCTTTCTCGACCGGATCGTGCCCGAGGCCAGCGGATTGAAAGCCAGTGCGATCGCCGGAGCCGAATCGCTCTATGCGGTCAGCACCGAGGCGCTGCTCGGCTGAGGCCTACTGCGCGGGCTGTTCGCGCGCGTAGTCGTCTTCGCCGAAAGTCGCGCGGATCCCGCCGGTCAACTCCCGCTGCGGCGGGAGACGACCGGAGCGTTCGCGGACTATTTCCGGCGAAGCTTCCGCGCCGGGTGCGAAAACGCGCCAGATTATCCCGGCCGTATCGTCGCTGACTAGCAAGGAACCGTCCTGCGCCCACTCGACCCAGGTCGGGCGGCCGCGCGTGGTCTCGTTGTCCTGAAGGAAGCCTCCAAGTACCGGGACCGGCTTGCCCTGCGGATTGCCGCGCTCGTCGAAAGGCACATAGACCACATTGTAACCCGACGGCGGCTTGCGGTTCCACGAGCCGTGTTGCGCGATGAAGGCGCCGTGATCGAATCGTTCGCCCATCCGCGAGCCCTGCTCGGTGAACACGAGACCCAGCGCCGCGACATGCGGCCCCAGCGCATATTCGGGGCGGCGCGCGTATTCGGTCAGATAGGCGGGCATCGGTGCCTCGACGCGCTGGTCGATATTGTCCCGCCAATAGACCCAGGGCCAGCCATACTGCGCGCCCAGCGGCACATTGGTGAGATAGTCGGGCACCAGATCGGAGCCGAGCATGTCGCGCTCGTTGACCGTGGTCCACAGCTCGCCCGACCACGGGTTGAAATCGAGGCCGTTGGGATTGCGCAGCCCGGCACCGAAGACGCGCTGCGTATTGGTCTCGAGATTGTACTCCCAGATCAGCGCGCGGCCCTCTTCGGCTTCCATCCCCTGATCGCCGATGTTCGAAACCGAACCCACCGCCACATAGAGCAGTTCCCGGTCGGGATGCAGTTCCAGGTTGCGCATCCAGTGGCCGCCGCCGGGCGAGAGATCCATCAGCTTGCGCGGCTCTCCCGAGACCCGGGCCGCCCCGAGTTCATAGGGATAGGCGAGCACCGCATCGTGATTGGCGACGTAGAGAGTGCCATCGCGCCAGGCCAGACCCGAGGGCGAATCGAGCCCGTCCAGCAGCGTCTCCTTCACCTCGGCCCGGCCGTCGCCGTCCGTATCGCGAAGGAGCGCGATTTCATTGGCGGGATCGCCCCCGGCTCCGGCCTTGCCCATCAGCAGGCCGGCGATGAAGTTTTCGATCCTCGTGCCGATGGAAGGGTCGGCATCCTCGGGCTTGGTGCCCGGCTTGCCCGTGAGCGCAACGAGAACATCGCCATTTGGCAGCGTGTGGATGGTGCGCGGGTGATCGAGCCCCTCGGCGAAGCGCGTCACCGCCAGACCCTCGACCGCCTCGGGCTTCTCGTCCGCAGCCCAGCCGACGGGTTCGGCGATCTGGACAGTGGGGAAACCCTCCTCGTTCGGTTCCTGAAGCGTCGGGTCGGTGCCGGCGACCGCCTCGACGCTCAGCTCGGCGGTGTCGCCGCGCAGCAGGTATGCCGCTGCGACGAACGCCAGCAGGATCAGGACGAGGATCGCGATGAGGATTTTCTTGCCGGTGGTCATGGCGAAGAGTTCTATGGCAGTGTTCGGCTTGCGGCAATGGGATCGCGCCCTAAATAGCGGCCCCTATGTATGATTTCAGACCCGCCGCTCAAACGGCCAAGCCCGAGCTCTATCACGACCTGCTTCAGGCCGCCGAAGCGCTGACCGCCGGCGAACGCGATGGCGTGGCCAATATGGCCAATGTCGCGGCGCTGTTGTGGGAGTTCCTCGGCGAGGTGAACTGGACCGGCTTCTACCGGATGGTCGATGGCGAGCTGGTACTGGGACCCTTTGTCGGGCGGCCCGCCTGCATCCGCATTCCCGTCGGCCAGGGTGTCTGCGGTGCCGCAGCAAAGAGCGGCGCCACACAGCTGGTCGAGGATGTGCATGCCTTTCCCGGCCATATCGCCTGCGACGGCGACACGCAGTCCGAGCTGGTGGTCCCGGTGCTTCGCGGCGGTGCGGTGATCGCAGTGATCGATCTCGACAGCCCCGCGCTTGGCCGGTTCGACGCCGAGGACAGGGCTGGAATCGAAGCCCTCGCGGCGATGCTCGCCGAGCGTATCTGAAGGACAAACCGCCCCGCGGCGGGACAGCGCCGCTTCGGGGCTTTTGCCGGGGAACCCCGGAGGTGATAAACCTTTCCTCAACCATCCACCCGGATTCGCGAAAGGTTTTCTCCATGGCAGCTCGTTTCCTCGCCGGCACGGCAGCTCTGGGGCTCGCGGCGCTGACCGCATCGCCCGCGCTCGCGCAGCAGATCTATTACGAGGACGGGGACTATCTCTACGCGGTCCCGGCCCCGGTGACGGCGCAGGATGCAGTGGTCAGCCAGCCGGTCGAAGCGCCCAGGGTGATCTACCAGGATGGAGTGGCCTATGAGCGGATCGACAATCGACCCACCGCGCAGCGGGTAATCCCGGCGCGCGGTGCTCCCGCGCTGGAGGCGCCGGACAGGATCATCCTTCCCCCTCCGCGGGCGAGCTATGGCTACGCCGAGGCCAGGCCGGTGGTTTATGTGACTTCTCCGCAGGTCCAGCCGACCTACAGCGTCGCTGCGCGCTCGATCCCCGCCAATCGCTACGGCTATGCTCCCGCTCCGCAGCAATATTATGGCTATGCCACTGCGCCGCAGCAGTCCGGGTTCCTTCCTGGCGGCGGGCAATTGGTCGCCTTCGATCGCAATGCCTGGCTCGAGGAGTGCAGCAGGAGGCTGAGCACCTACGAGGACAGCGACCGGGGCCAGGTTCTGGGCGGCCTGCTCGGCGCGGCGGCCGGCGGGCTGATCGGCAACCGGGTCGCCGGCTCCGGCGATCGCCTGGGAGGCACGTTGATCGGGGCTGGGACAGGCGCGCTGGCGGGGCTCGCAGTGGGCGATGCCATCGACGACCGCAACGATGCGCGCAGCGCTCGCAGCGGCTACGACGAATGCCGCGTCTATCTCGACGATTACATCAACCGCGCGAGCAACAACCCGGCCCCGATGACGACCGTTCCGGGGCAGCAATATATGCTTGTCCCCGTTTCGGTACCGGTGACGCAGCAGCCGACCTATCGCGAATACGTCGTTTCGCAGCCGTAATTGGCGCGGGAAACGCGTGCGACAACCCGGCAACGCCGGTTGCGCCGCGCGACTTCCCGTTAGGTCGAGACTTTAAGCGCCTGCGATTCCTAGATTTCTCCGCCGGTCAGACGCTGGCACAGCAGATCGAGCTGGTCGAGGCTGCGGAAACGGATCGAGACCGCCCCCTTTGAGCTGTCGCTTTCCGAGGTGATCCGCACCGGCATGCCGAGAAACTCCTCGAGGTGATTCTGCACCGCAACGATATCGGCGTTGGTCGACGGTCCATCGCCGGCGCGCGGCTTGGCCGCCCGTCCATCGGTTTTGGGCTCGCCGGTTTGGCGCGCCAGCTTCTCGACCTCGCGCACCGAGAGCTTGTCCTTCACCGCGCGATGCGCGAGCGCCACGGCATCCTCGTGACCGATCAGCGCGCGGGCGTGCCCCATCGACAGCGCGCTTTCGGCCAGCAAGGCCAGAATTTCGTCCGGAAGGGCGAGCAGACGCTGCATGTTCGCGACATGGCTGCGCGATTTGTCGACCATCTCGGCGATCTCGGCCTGAGTCATCTCCTCCTCTTCGGAGAGACGATGATAGGCGCGCGCCTCCTCGACCGGATTGAGGTCCTCGCGCTGGAGGTTCTCGATCAGCGCCAGCGCCATCACTTCGCGATCGTCGAGCGGACGAATAATGGCGGGAATATCGTGCAGCCGCGCCTTCTGCGCCGCGCGCCAGCGACGCTCGCCGGCGACGAGCTGATAGGTCCCGTCGCCCTTGGGCCGCACGATGATCGGCTGGATCACGCCGCGTGCGGCAATCGAGGCGGCCAGTTCGCTCAGCGCCGCCTCGTCGAAATGCGTCCGCGGCTGGCCGGGAAGCGGAGAGATCGACGCAATCGGGAGGTTTCGCAGCCCGTTAGCCGTGGAATCTGCGCTCGATCGCTCCGGCGCTTCGTTCGATCCCCCATCCTCTTCGCGCCGAACCACCGGCGCTTCGCGCTGAACCTCGCCCATCAGGGCGCCGAGGCCCCTACCCAGCTTGCGCTTGCGCGCCGCGCCCTTGGTGGCCGCTTCGGTCCCGTCGCTCATGCGGCTTTCCTCTTCTCGGGCAAGCGCCCGATCAATTCGCGGGCGAGCGCGATATAGGCGCGGCTGCCGACGCATTGGTGATCATAGACCAGCGCCGGCATCCCGTGGCTGGGAGCCTCGGACAGCCGGACATTGCGCGGAATGACCGATTCGAACACCAGCGGCCCCAGGCAATCGCGGACATCGTCGGCGACCTGGTCGGTCAGCCGGTTGCGGCGGTCGAACATCGTCAGCACCACGCCGACGATCCCGAGATCGGGGTTGAAGCGCTGCTGCACGCGCTCGACCGTCTGCAACAACTGGCTCAGCCCCTCGAGCGCAAAGAATTCGCACTGCAAGGGGACCATCATCGTATCCGCAGCGCTCATTGCGTTGAGAGTCAGCAGACCAAGCGAGGGCGGGCAGTCGATAAAACAGATGTCGTAGGAGGAGAACCCGCCCGGCCCCTTGTGTGCAAGCGCGCGGCGCAACCGCGCGGTCCGGTCCTCGACCTGGACCAATTCGATCTCCGCGCCGGACAAGTCCTGCGTCGCGGCGACGATGTCGAGCCCGGGAATGTCGGTTTCCTGCGCGCATTGGTCGAGCGTCGCTTCCTCCAGCAGCAGGTCGTAGCTGGTGTATTCGCGGTGCGCATTGTCGATCCCGAGGCCGGTCGAGGCGTTGCCCTGCGGATCGAGATCGATCAAAAGCGTTTTCCAGCCGGTCGCGGCCATCGCGGTGGCGATGTTGATGGCGGTGGTGGTCTTACCCACCCCGCCCTTCTGGTTGGCGATCGCAATCGTGATCATCGCTTCAGCTCCACTTGGCCCTTCCCCACCACGATACCGGCATCGGAATCGGTCTGCGACTGTTCCACGTGGAACATCGGCCGCAGCGGCTTGGGAAGGCTTTCGACGTCTTGCGCCGCCGACCGGCCCTTGGGCAACAACCAAATGGTGTCGCTTGTGGAGAAGCGCGCCGAGAGCTCGAGCAATCGGGGCATCGGCGCGAAGGCGCGAGCGCTGATCACCGAGGCGCCGAAACTCTCGACGAGTTCGAGGCGCCTGCCCTCCACCTTGCAGCGCCCCAATTCGAAACTGTCGACGATACCTTGCAGCCATTCGATCCTGCGGTTGCGTGATTCGACGAGGCGGACGGTCCAGTCTGGGCGCATGATGGCGATAATCAGGCCGGGGAACCCGGCGCCCGTGCCGAGATCGAGCCACGAACCGGGTGTTTCACGTGGAACATGATCGAGCAACTGGGCCGAATCGGCCAGATGTCTCGTCCAGACCGATTCCTCGCTGGCTTTGGCGATCAGGTTTTGCCGTCCGTTCTCCTGCGCGAGCAAGTCGACGAGCCGCTCGAGCTTGCAGAGTGCATCACCATCGCAGCGTTCGGCGACGAAGTCTCTCGCATCGGCCTCGCTTGCGATCACAGGTCGGCGCTCACCAGCTTGCGGGCGTGCACTAGCACCGCGGCGAGCGCGGCCGGAGTGATTCCCGAGATCCTTGACGCGGAGCCCAAGGTCGCGGGCTTGGCCTTCTCCAGACGTTCGATCATTTCATTCGAGAGTCCGGGCACTTGTCCATAGGGGAAACCAGCGGGAAGGCGGAGGGACTCGCTTGCACGAAGGTCGCGCAATTCACCTTCCTGGCGGACAAGATAGGGGGCATATTGCGCATCCTCTACCATCTCGGTGGCAAGATCCTCGTTCCACGTGAAACCCTCTGGCGCCAGCGCTTCCAATCCTCCGCGAGCCACAATCCCTCCCTGGACCCACTCACCCAGCGTCCGAGGAGCGGCATCGGGCTTCACCGCGATTCCCTTTTTGGCGAGATCTTTCGGCCCCAGCGTCTTGCCCAGAAGGGCGTTCCAATCCTTTCGTTCGCTCTCTCTCCGGGTGAACCATTCGGCCCGGTGGTTGCCGATGCAACCGCTTTCGAGGCCAAGCGGCGTCAGCCGCGAGGGAGCGTTCCCGGCGCGCAGTCGTAACCGGTATTCGGCCCGCGAAGTAAGCATGCGATAGGGCTCGCTGACTCCCTGCAGGACCAGATCGTCGACCATCACCGCCATGTAGGAATTCGCGCGATCGAGCGCGGGCGCGTTGCGGCCCAGAGCTTCGGCCGCGGCATGCATCCCCGCCATGAGCCCCTGCGCCCCAGCCTCTTCATAGCCGGTGGTGCCGTTGAGCTGGCCGGCGCAATAGAGCCCAGGAATTGCCTTGAGCTGCAGATCGGATCCCAGCGCGCGCGGATCGATATGGTCGTATTCGACCGCATAGCCCGGCACCACCATCTCGACCCGTTCCAGACCCGCCATGCTCCGCAGCATGGCCAGTTGAACATCCTCGGGAAGCGAGGTGCTGATGCCATTGGGATAGACCATGGTGCTGCCCAGCCCTTCGGGCTCGAGGAACACCTGATGCCCGTCGCGATCGGCGAAGCGATGGATCTTGTCCTCGATCGAGGGGCAATAGCGCGGCCCCTGCGCTCCGATCGCGCCCGAGAACAGCGGCGAACGATGGAGGTTCGCCGCGATGATTTCGTGGCTGCGCGCATTGGTGCGCGTGATGGCGCAGAATATCTGCGGATTGATACGCGCCGGCGTGAGCGGCGACATCGTCCACTCCTCGCCATCCGAAGGCTGCTCCTCAAGCTGCGACCAGTCCACCGTGCGACCGTCAAGGCGCGGCGGCGTGCCGGTCTTGAGCCGTGCCATCGGAAGCTCGGCTTCGCGCAATTGTTCGGCCAGGCGCCGCGCCGCGGCTTCTCCGACGCGGCCGCCCTCTTGCCGCACATCACCGCGATAGAGAATGCCGCCGAGGAAGGTGCCCGTGCAGAGGATCACGCGCTCGGCGGCCAACGTGGAACCATCGGCCAGGTCTATGCCGACCACTCGTCCGCCGCTTAGCCGCAGAGCCGCTACTTCGCCCGCGATTAGCTCAATGTCGCCCTGCGCCGGAAGCATCCGCTGGATCGCCGCGCGGAACAGCACCCGGTCGGCCTGCACCCGCGGACCCCAGACCGCGCTGCCCTTCGAGCGATTGAGCATGCGGTAATGGATCGCCGCGGCGTCCGCCGCGCGCGCCATCAGCCCGTCGAGCGCATCGATCTCGCGGACCAGATGGCCCTTGCCGATCCCGCCGATTGCGGGATTGCAGCTCATCGCCCCGATCGTCGCGAGATCGAAAGTGACCAGGGCGACGCGCGCGCCCATCCGCGCAGCGACCGCCGCCGCTTCGACCCCGGCATGTCCGCCGCCCACCACGATGATATCGAATTGCGCCATCGGCTGGCGGATTAGTCGAGCAAAAGCCTCAGGTCAAAGCGCGTGTTTCACGTGAAACATCACTTGCCGATGCAGAACCGCCCGAACAGCGCGTCGAGCATGTCCTCGGTCGATGCTCGGCCGAGCAGCCGATCGAACGCGACCCGCGCCTGCCGCAGGTTCTCGCCGATGATCAGCAGGTCGGTGCCCGGTGCGATCGCTCCCAGCGCCGTCGCCGCCTCGCCCACCCGCTCGCGTTGCTGCGCATTGAGCGCCGCAGCACCCGGCTTGGGGAGCAGCCGCCGCGCGCGGGCGATCAGATCCTCTTCGAGTTCCGCCAGCCCCGCTCCGGTTACAGCCGAAACTACATGGCCGGGCGCCTGCTTGCCCGGTGTCCCGACTTCGTCGGCGCGCGACTGGATCTCCAGCGCACCCGCCGGTCCCTTCCCCTCTTCGCCCAGCCACAACACGATATCGGCCCGCTCGAGCTGCACGCGCGCGCGGTCCATGCCGATCGCCTCGATCGTATCGCCGCCGGCCTCGTGCAGCCCCGCGGTATCGACCAGCAGGAAGGGGACCCCGCCGAACGCCACCGGCCGCTCGATAACGTCGCGGGTGGTCCCGGCGACCGGCGAGGTGATAGCCGCTGCATCGCGGACCAAAGCGTTGAAAAGCGTCGATTTCCCGGTATTCGGTGGCCCCGCAAGGACCACCCTGACGCCGTCGCGCAGCCGTTCGACTCCCGGGCGCGCGAGCCACTCGCCCATTCTGTCCGCCAGCGCAGAGACATCGCCGTAGAAGCTCTCGGGCAAATCCCCGACATCGTCCTCGTCGGCGAAGTCCAGACTGGCCTCGACCTGTGCGCCAAAATGGAGAACCGCAGCGCGCCAGCTTTCGACCTGCCCCGAGATCGCGCCGCCCAGCGCTGCCTGCGCCGAACGGCGCTGCAATTCGGTTTCAGCCGCAAGCAGATCAGCCAGGCC
This sequence comes from uncultured Erythrobacter sp., assembly GCA_963975275.1. Taxonomy (GTDB): domain Bacteria; phylum Pseudomonadota; class Alphaproteobacteria; order Sphingomonadales; family Sphingomonadaceae; genus Qipengyuania. The sequence goes on from CAXBFN010000006.1 coordinate 178,055, forward strand.
CTCGGCTTCGGCGAGATCGATGCGTCCATTGGAAAAGGCGCGGCGGGTGAACTCGCCAGGCTCGGCCTTGCGCAAGCCCTCGAGCTTGCCCAACTCGCGCTCCACCGCAGCGAGCACCGCCCTGCCCCCATGACAGTGAAACTCGGCGAGATCCTCGCCGGTGGCGGTCGCAGCGCCGGGAAACCACAGCACCAGCGCGCGGTCGAGCACTTCGCCCTCGGTATCGCGCAAAGCCCGCAGGCTCGCCTGGCGCGGCGCGGGAAGCCGTCCTGCCAGCGCTTCGACCGCAGCGGCGGCAAAAGCCCCGCTAACCCGGATGATCCCGATCGCAGCCGGCGGCGCGCCGCTCGAGACGGCGAAGATAGTATCGCTGGGCAAGCGGTCCGCCGCGTCTAGGTCTTGGATTCGTCCGAGCCCGGCTTGGCCGAGGGCTTGTTCGCGTTCGCCCCCTCCATGAAGCTCTGGAACAGCTTGAACCCCGCCTGGCCCATCGGTGCCAGCTGGCGCGCGTATTCCTGCAGCTTGTCGGTGTCGGAAACGCCCTTCATCGCGCCCGCCATCATGTCGACATAGACCGCATTGGCCTTGCCGACATCGGGCAGCCCCATAAAGGCGCGCGCCTCTTCGGGCGTGCAATCGATTTCCACATGGACCTTCATCGGGCTTCCTCCGTTAGTTCTTGTGCAGCCTATCTGGGTCTGCAAAGCGCGCGAGACAAGCGCACAGCGAAATTCCCCCGAAGGAGAGAAGACCGATGAGCGAGACCGTTTCGATTGCGACCCTGGCCGGCGACGACAGCTTCAAGGCCTATGTCGCCCGCCCCGCAGATCCGCCCAAGGCCGCGATCGTGGTGATCCAGGAGATTTTCGGGATCAACGCCGGCATCCGCCGCAAATGCGATCGGCTGGCCGAGGAAGGCTACCTGGCGGCCGCGCCCGATCTGTTCTGGCGGCTTGAGCGCGGGATCGAACTCGACCCCGATGTCGAACCCGAGTTCCAGCGCGCGCTCGAACTGATGGGCGATTTCGACCAGGATCAGGGCATCCGCGACATCGAGGCTGCGATCAGCTGGGCGCGCAAGGAAAGCGGCGGCAAGAAGGTCGGCTGCGTCGGTTACTGTCTGGGCGGAAGGCTCGCCTATATGACCGCTGCGCGCACCGACGTGGATGCCAGCGTGGGCTATTATGGTGTCGGCATCGACGGTCTGCTGCGCGAGAAGCAAGCCATCGCCCATCCGCTGCTGCTGCATATCCCGACCGAGGACGGCTTCGTCGACAAGGACACGCAGAAGGCGATGCACGAAGGTCTGGACGATCACCCCAAGGTGACGCTCTACGACTACGAAGGCCTTGATCACGGCTTCGCGACCGAATTCGGCAAGCGCCGTGCGGAGCAGGCAGCGCAACTGGCCGACAAGCGAACCGCGGAATTCTTCGAGGAGCATCTGCTCTAGGAGGCGGGTTTGGACCGGCTTCCTCTACGCTATGTCATCCCCGCGCTGCTGATCGCGCTGGTTGCGGCCGCCTGGCTCGTCCCGCCGCTGCACTGGGCGCTGTGGCTGCTCGTCCCGCTCACCGGGGTGGCGGTGTGGGATTTCTTCCAGCGCAAGCATACGCTGTGGCGCAATTATCCGCTGTTTGCGCGCATTCGCTGGTTGGCTGAGGATTTGCGCCCCTTCGCGCAGGCCTATTTCGTCGAAAGCGATCTGGAGGGGCGCCCCTTCAGCCACCAGGCGCGGGCGCTGGTCTATGCCCGGGCCAAGGGCGATCTCGATTCGCACCCAATGGGGACCGAACTCGACGTCTATTCCGAGGAGTACGAATGGCTGGGCCATTCGATCGTCCCGCGCGACGAAATTCCCGAATTCTGGAGCGTCGAGGTCGGTGCCGGCACCTGCTCGAAGCCCTATACCACCTCGCTGCTCAACATCTCCGCGATGAGCTTCGGTTCGCTCTCCGCCAGCGCGATCGAGGCACTCAACGCCGGCGCGGCGATGGGCGGCTTCGCTCACAACACCGGCGAAGGCAGCATCAGCCGCTATCATCGCAAGCCGGGCGGCGATCTGATCTGGGAGCTCGGCAGCGGCTATTTCGGCTGCCGCCATCCCGATGGCTCCTTCGATCCCGCCAAATTCCGCGACAATGCCGACACCGATCAGGTCAAGATGATCGAAGTCAAGCTGAGCCAGGGTGCCAAGCCGGGCCACGGCGGCGTGCTGCCGGGCACCAAGGTCACCAAGGAGATCGCTGCGGCGCGCGGCGTGCCCGTGGGCGAGACGGTGGTCTCTCCCGCCGCCCATCCGGCTTTCTCCACCCCGATCGAGATGCTCCAATTCCTCACCGATCTGCGCGAACTTTCGGGCGGCAAACCGGTCGGGATCAAGCTGTGCGTCGGCCAGCCCCACGAACTCTTCGCGATTGCCAAGGCGATGCTGGAAACCGGGATGCATCCCGATTTCATCACCGTCGACGGGGCCGAGGGCGGAACCGGCGCCGCGCCGCTCGAGCTGAGCAATTCGGTCGGCATGCCGCTGCGCGAAGGACAAATCTTCGTGCGCAACATGCTGGTGGGGATCGGCATGCGCGACCGGGTCAGGATCGCGGCGGCGGGCAAGATTCACTCGGGCGCGCAGATGGCGAAATCCTTCGCGCTGGGCGCGGACTGGTGCAACGCCGCGCGCCCCTTCATGTTCTCGCTGGGCTGCATCCAGTCGATGAACTGCCACACCGGCCATTGTCCGACCGGCGTCGCAACGCAGGAGGAATGGCGCCAGCGCGGGCTCGTGGTCGAGGAAAAGGCCCCGCGGGTGGCGCGTTTCCATCGCGCCACGCTCAAATCGCTGCGGGAAATCGTGGTCGCGATGGGGCTCGAAACACCTTGGGACATCAAGCCGCACGACATGCGCGAGCGGCTCAACGGTGCGCGGTCCGACGCGGTCGACCGGATCTACAGCTTCATCGAACCCGGCGCGCTGCTGCACGATGCCGATGCCACCCCATTGGCGCGTCATTGGCAGGCTGCGCGCGCCGACAGCTTCAGGAGAGTGGAATGACGACGAAAGAGGGCCTCGCTCGCTGGCACAAGGTGATCGCCGACGGCAGCTCGACCGCCGACCTCGCGGCGATCATCCATCCCGACGCGGTGTTCCACTCACCCGTGGTGCACACGCCGCAGCGCGGCCGCGACCTGGTCGTCGCCTATCTCGCGGCGGCGGGCCAGACGCTGGGCAACGACAGTTTCCGCTATGTGCGCGAACTGGTCGACGGCGAGAACGCGATGCTAGAATTCACCACCGAGATGGAGGGGATCGTGGTCAACGGCGTCGATATCATCCGCTTCGGCGAAGACGGAATGATCCTGGATTTCAAGGTGATGGTCCGCCCGCTCAAGGCGGTGAACAAGGTCTGGGAAATGATGGCCGCGCAGCTGGAACGCAGCAAGGGCTCATAAACGCGCGATGACGAAGCGTGCGCGCCCTGAGACACTCGTCTGGGGTAAGTCGATCGGCTCATAGCCATATTCGCGCCAAGCCGAGGTCACTGCTTCGTCGCTCGCGACTGCCTCGCTCCATGTTTGGCGGCGTTGCTCGTCGGGACGATAGATCGATTGCCAAGCCTTCGCCCGGAAGACCGGTCCATCGAAGCGCAAGCTCCTGCAGGCACGATCGATAGCTGCGGAGACGGGCAGCCCTTCGACCCGAAGGAATCCGACGATGTCGGGAAAACCCCGGTCGAACACGATCGGGCCAAGGGAAGGCGCCACTTCCCAGGCCTTCAACTGTTCCTCCAACATGGCTTGCGCGAAGCCGAGCGGGTCCCTCGCGCGCAGTTCCATTCCCTCGAGCGCCAAGAGAATTCGTCGCGCCACTTCTGGAACGGTGGCCAGACCCCGTTCCGCAAGCGCCGCCAGCAAGGTCGATTTGCCCGCCCCAGGAGCGCCCGTGATCGCGGCTCTCCGAGGGGCAGGCATCGCCCTACTGGTTCATCGTCTCGAAGAAGTCCTCGTTGGTCTTGGAATCCTTCATCTTGTCGAGCAGGAATTCCATCGAATCGATCGTGCCCATCTGCATGAGGATCCGGCGCAGCACCCACATCTTGGAGAGCTTGTCCTTCTCGACCAGCAGCTCTTCCTTGCGGGTCCCGCTCTTGCCGACATCGAGCGCGGGGAAGATGCGCTTGTCGGCGACCTTGCGATCGAGGACGATCTCGGAGTTGCCGGTGCCCTTGAATTCCTCGAAGATCACCTCGTCCATCCGGCTGCCGGTGTCGATCAGCGCGGTGGCGATGATCGAGAGCGAGCCGCCCTCCTCGATGTTGCGCGCCGCGCCGAAGAAGCGCTTGGGGCGCTGCAGCGCATTGGCGTCGACGCCGCCGGTCAGCACCTTGCCCGAGCTCGGGACCACGGTGTTGTAGGCACGGCCCAGCCGGGTGATCGAATCGAGCAGGATGACGACATCCTTCTTGTGCTCGACCAGCCGCTTGGCCTTCTCGATCACCATCTCGGCCACCTGGACGTGTCGGTTGGCAGGCTCGTCGAAGGTCGAGGCGATCACCTCGCCCTTCACCGAACGCTGCATGTCGGTGACTTCCTCGGGGCGCTCGTCGATCAGCAGGACGATCAGGAACACCTCGGGGTGGTTGTCGGTGATGGCCTTGGCCATGTTCTGGAGCAGCACGGTCTTGCCGACCCGCGGCGGCGCGACGATCAGCGCGCGCTGGCCCTTGCCCTGCGGCGAGATGATGTCGATCACCCGCGCCGACTTGTCGAGCACGGTCGGATCGAGCGTGTCGAGCGAGAGCTTCTCATCCGGGTAGAGCGGGGTGAGATTGTCGAAATTGGTGCGGTGACGGACCTGATCGGGATCCTCGAAATTGACCTGCGTCAGCTTGGTCACCGCGAAATAGCGCTCGCCCTCGCGCGGCGCGCGGATCTCGCCTTCGACCGTATCGCCGGTGCGCAGGCCCCATTTGCGGACCTGATTGGGCGAAACGTAGATATCGTCGGGTCCGGCGAGGTAATTGGCCTCGGGGCTGCGCAGGAAGCCGAAGCCGTCCTGCAGCACCTCGATGGTGCCGATACCCATGATCTTTTCTTCGTATTCCTCGTCCTCGGCCAGCTCGCGCAGGATGCAGAACATCAGATCCTGGCGGCGCATGGTGGACGCGCCCTCGACCCCGAGTTCCTCGGCCATCGCGACCAGGTCGGCGGGCGGTTTTTCTTTCAGATCCTTGAGATGCATGGATGGTCTCGAACAAATGGGAATGGAAACGGAGGACAAGATCGGGGGTTGGTCGCGAGGTCTGTCCTGAGACGATGCGCAGGACGGGCTTGGGGAAAGCGGACCCGGTCCCGTTAGAATGCGGGACCTGTAACCGGTAGGATGGAAGCGGAATTAGGACCGCGCTGCGGCTGCGTCAATCGCCAAAGCGCACGCAAGACGGCTGCGGCCTAGAAGGGCTTGATCACCGCGAGCACCACGATCAGCGCCGCGGCGAGCCCCGGGACCTCGTTGAGCAGCCGCAGCTTGCGCCCGCTGAGCGCATAATCGCCCCGTGCCAGCTTCTTGGCGTAGGCGCTCATCCAGCCGTGATAGCCCGACAGCGCCAGCACCAGCACCAGCTTGGCGTGGAACCAGCCCTGCGTGTGCGCGCCGGTGGTGACCACCAGCGCCAGCCCCAGGATCCAGACCACCACCAGCGAGGGTGTGAGGATGATCTTGAGCAGCCTCTTTTCGCGCTCGACCCAGCGCGCCGCCTCGTCGGACCCGGCGGGCGCCTCCTGATGATAGACGAAAAAGCGCGGCAGCATGAACAGCCCCGCCATCCAGAAGATCACGAAGATCAGGTGCCCGGCCTTGAGCCAGTAATAGGTCATCGAGAGAATTTCCTGCATCGCCATCCCATCTAGGCAGCGAGCGCGTCCGCGTCACCCCCTGACGCAGGCGAGCAGCCGCTCCACATGCGCGATCGGGGTCCGGCGGTCGATGCCGTGGCCGAGGTTGAAGACATGCGGCCGGCCCGCGAAGGCGTCGAGGATGACCCGGCAGCGCGTCTCCAGCTCACCGCTTCCCGCGAGCAGCAGCAGCGGGTCGAGATTGCCCTGCACCGGCATCCCCTCGGGCAGTTCGCGCGCCGCCCAGACGGGGTCGATGGTCTCGTCCACCCCGACCGCCTGGACCCCGGTCTCGCGCGCATAGGCGGGTAGCTTCTCGCCCGCCCCCTTGGGAAAACCGATCACCGGAAGCTCGGGGAAGCGCGCGCGCAGGGCCGCGGTGATCCGGGCGTTGGGAGCCACGACCCAGCGCTCGAACTCGCTCGGCGCCAGGCTCCCCGACCAGCTGTCGAACAGCTGGATCGCCTCGGCACCGACCTCGACCTGCCCGCAAAGGTAATCGATCGTCTGATCGGCGATGGCATCGATGATCGCCTGCATCGCCCCGGGATCGCGGTAAGCCAGCGCGCGCGCATCGTGCTGGTCGCGGCTGCCCTCGCCCGCGACCATATAGGTCGCGACGGTCCAGGGGCTCCCCGCAAAGCCCAGCATGGTCACCTGATCGCTCAGCCGTGCCCGGCACAGCCGCACCGTCTCGTAGACCGGCTCGTAGCGGGTGGGATCGGGCTGCAGGCTATCGAGCGCCGCATCGATCAGCCGCGGCGACAGCCTGGGGCCCTCGCCCGCCAGAAACTCCAGGTGCTGGCCCATGGCGTGCGGGACGATCAGGATGTCAGAGAACAGGATCGCGCCGTCGAAGCCGAAGCGCTCGATCGGCTGCAGCGTCACCTCGGCCGCGGACGGACTGTCGTAGACGAGATCGAGAAATCCGCCCTTCTCGGCGCGCAAAGCCCGGTATTCCGCCAGATAGCGGCCGGCCTGGCGCATCAGCCAGACGGGGGGCTTCGCCGCGCGCTTGCCGGCAAGTGTATCGAGCAGGAGACCGGGCATCGAGCGAGTCCAATCCAAAAAAATTAGATTTATATATAGATTGATGGAGTCAGTTGGCCCTGTGGAGATCGGGCATAGCGGGTTCCTGCCCGATTTCTCCCGCGATGCAAAGGCTGGCCCGGCGAACCGACTCGCGGCTGCGGCAGAGTCGAGTCATACTTATGCCTGCTGTCCCCAGCCTGTTCACATCCCTGGCCTCCTGTCGACAAGCGACGGGAGCAAATGACTCGCAGTGGGTATGGAATGGGGTCTCAACTTGTCGTCAGGCCTGTCCCGTGGTTTATGCCGGCTCTTCTCCACAGGGCCGGGAGCCGCAGTGAGCCGTATCCATCTCCACCTCGTTTCGGACTCCACCGGGGAGACTCTGGAGATGATCGCCAAGGCGGCGATCGCCCAGTTCGAGGACGCCGAGGTCGAACGCCATTTCTGGCCGATGGTCCGCTCGCGCCAGCATCTCGACCGGATCGTGCCCGAACTATCCGCCAATCCGGGTATCGTGCTCTACACGCTGGTCAATCCGGAAACGCGGTCGCGGCTCGAGGAGCATTGCCGGACGCTGTCGCTGACCGCGGTGCCGGTGCTCGACGGGGTGACCGCCGCGCTCGAGAATGCGCTTGGGCGCGAGGCGCAGGGGCGGCCCGGGCGCCAGCACCTGATGGACCAGGCCTATTTCGACCGCGTCGAGGCGATCCAGTTCACCATCGCGCATGACGACGGGATCGGCTGGGAGAACTGGGAGGAGGCCGATATCCTGCTCGCCGGGGTCTCGCGCTCGTCCAAGACCCCGACCAGCATCTATCTCGCCAACCGCGGCTACAAGGTCGCCAATATTCCCCTGGTGGTCGAAAGCCCGCCGCCGCCCTCGCTGTTCAGCCTGCGCCATCCGCTAGTGGTCGGGCTGACCACCGCCCCCGAACGGCTGGTGCAGATCCGCCGCAACCGCCTGCTGACGCTCAACGAGCGGACCCAGACCTCCTATGTCGATTCCGAGCACGTCACCTCCGAGGTGCAGTTCGCCCGCCGGATGTTCGCCGACAATGGCTGGCCGGTGATCGATGTCACCCGCCGTTCGATCGAGGAAACCGCGGCGGCGATCATCAAGCTGCTGGGCGATCGCCAGCGCCGCGACGACGCGCTGCTGCAAGGGGTCAAGCCGATATGAGCGCCGATATCCGAGACGGTCTGGAAGGAAGCGGATTGATCCTCGCCTCGGGGAGCGCCTCGCGCAAGGCGATGCTGGAGGCTGCGGGGGTGCATTTCGAAGTCGCGTCGCCCGATGTGGACGAGCGCGCGCTCGAGGCCGAAATGGCGGATGCCGAGCCCGAGGAGATCGCGCAGGCGCTGGCGGCGGCTAAGGCTGCGGCCGTGTCGATGGCGCGTCCGGGTATCCCCGTGCTGGGCAGCGATTCGCTGGTCGAGGTCGAGGGGCGTCGCTTCGACAAGCCCGAGAGCCGCGAACAGGCCGCCGAGCATTTGCGGTTTTTCTCGGGCCGGACCATGACACTGCACAGCGCCGCCGCGCTGGCGCAGGATGGCCGTATCCTGTGGGTCGGCTCGGATTTCGCTCGGCTGCGGGTGCGCGAGTTGAGCGATGCCTTCATCGAGAGCTATCTGGATACCGAATGGCCCGCGGTCTCCTATTGCGTCGGAGTGTTCCGGATCGAGGGTCCCGGGGTGCAATTGTTCGCCAGCGTGATGGGCGACCAATTCACCGTGCTGGGCATGCCGCTGCTGCAGGTGCTCGCCGCGCTGCGCGAGCGGGGAATCCTGCCCGAATGAGCGCGCGCCCAATGAGCACGCCTGACGCCGAGGTGATCGGCGATCCGATTGCGCAATCCAAATCGCCGGCGATCCATAATTTCTGGCTAGCGAAGCTCGGGATGGCGGGCGAGTATCGCGCGACCCGCGTCGCGCCTCGCGATCTCGCCGCCTTTTTCGCCGAGCGTCGCGCCGACTCTGCCTGGCGCGGCTGCAACATCACCATGCCGCACAAGCAGGCGGCGATGCCGCTGCTCGACCGGATCGAGCCGCTTGCCCGGCGGGTGGGCGCGGTCAACACCGTCCACCGCGCGAAGGACGGCGCGCTCGTCGGTCGCAACACCGATGTCGGCGGTTTCCTCGAACCGCTCGCCGAGATCCTCGCCAGGCGCCACCTGTTCCGCATGGCGCGGGTAATCGGCACCGGCGGCGCGGCGCGGGCGATCGTGGCGGGACTGGCCGGCGAAGGTTTCACGCTGGTGCTGGCCGGGCGCGATCCGGGCAAGGCGCGCGCCATCCTCGAGGAGCTGGCACCCGGTGGCGAGCACCACGCGGTTCCTCTGACGGCCTTCGCAGGCCCGACCGATTTCGCCTTTGACGACCGCGAAGGGTGCTGCGACCTGGTGGTCAACGCCAGCCCGCTGGGGATGCGCGGCCAGCCGCCGCTGACCTTCGACTGGAGCCATGCACCGCCCGGAAGCATCGCCTACGATATCGTCACCGACCCGGTCGAGACCCCGTTCCTGCGCGATGCCCGCGCGGCCGGCTTCGCCACCATCGACGGGCTCGCCATGCTGATCGGGCAGGCGGCAGGCGCGTTCGAACGCTTCTTCGGCACCCCGCCCCCGCGCGAATACGATCCCGAATTGCGCGACAGGCTCGCGGCATGACGCGCCCGCTGATCCTCGGGCTCACCGGCTCGATCGGTATGGGCAAATCGACCGTCGCCACAATGTTCGAAAGCGCGGGCGTGCCGGTGTTCGATGCCGACGCGGTCGTGCGCTCGATGCAGGGACCCGGCGGCGCGCTGGTCGCAGCGATCGAGGCGGCGTTCCCCGGCAGCACCGGACCCGACGGCGTGAAACGCGAGGCGCTCGGGGAACAGGTGTTCGGCGACAGTGCTGCGCTCGCGCGGCTCGAGGCGATCGTCCACCCGGCGGTGGCCGCGCGGCGGGTCGAGTTCCTGATCGAACACGGCAGCGCGCCGATGGTGGTGTTCGACATCCCGCTGTTGTTCGAGAAAGGCGGCGCGGACCAGGTCGATCAGGTCATCGTCGTTTCCGCCCCCGCCGATGTTCAGCGCGCCCGCGTGCTGGCGCGCCCGGGCATGACCGCGGACAAGTTCGCGCATATCCTGTCGCTCCAGACCCCCGATGCGGACAAGCGCGCAGGCGCCGATCACGTGATCCCCACCGGGGTGCCGCTGACGCAGACGCGGGCGCAGGTCCAGGCGCTGATCGAGCGATTGCGCGAAGAGCCTCGCCCCTCCCCTTGAAACTGGCGAGAATCGGGCCGATAGAACCGGGAATGCGCGAGATCGTCTTCGACACCGAAACCACCGGACTGGACCCGAAAACCGGCGACAGGATGGTCGAGATCGGCTGCGTCGAAATGGTCGATCTGGTCCCCACGGGCGAGACCTTTCACGCCTATTACAATCCCGAACGCGACATGCCCGCGGGCGCCGAGGCGGTGCACGGGCTCTCGGCCGCCTTTCTGTCGGACAAGCCGCTGTTCCGCGACGGCGCCTCGGCGCTGCTCGAGTTCATTGGCGACTCGCCGCTGGTGGCGCACAACGCCGGGTTCGACTTCGGCTTTCTCAACGCCGAGCTGGGCCTGTGCGGGCTGGAAGCGGTCTGCCTCACGCGGATGATCGACACGGTCTCGCTCGCCAAGAAGCGCCACCCCGGTGCCAAGCTGTCGCTCGACGCGCTGTGTTCGCGCTACGGGATCGATCGCAGCCACCGCGTCAAGCACGGCGCGCTGCTCGATGCCGAATTGCTCGCGCAGGTCTATGTCGAACTCAAGGGCGGCCGGCAGATCGGTCTGGCTCTCGCGGCCGAGATCGAGGTGCACGCCACGCCCGGATTGGCCGAGGCGCGGATCCGCCGCGCCCCGACCGGCGAATACCGCGCGCCGCGCCCGCATTCGGCCTCGGTCGAGGAACTCGCGCGCCACGCAGCCTTTCTATCACAGATGCAGCAGCCCCTTTGGCAGCAATAGCCGGGTCGGCATCTGCACGGACGATTGAGGAGAACGATTGCATGGATATCCGCGTCTCTGGGCACCAGATCGACACCGGCAGCGCGCTGCAGGATTACGTCACCGACCGGCTCAACGGCATGGTCCAAAAGTATTTCAACCGAGCGCATTCCGCCAATGTCACCTTCGGCAAGGCGCCAGGCGGCGCGTTCAGCAGCGATATCGTGACCCATGTGAACAAGGGTCTGATCCTCAAGGCGCATGGCGAGGCGCATGACGTCCACCAGTCCTTCGACCAGGCGGCTGGCAAAATGGAAAAGCAGCTGCGCCGCTACAAGCGCCGGGTGCAGGACCATCACGCCCAGTCGGTCCCTGCGGAGATGGCAGAGCAGGCCGGTTACACGATCTTTGCCGGCTCGCAGAGCGAGGAAGAGACCGAGCAGGAGGATTCGCCTGCAGTCGTCGCCGAAACCACCGCGGATATTCCCGAAGCGAGCGTCGCCGATGCGGTGATGATGCTCGACCTGCGCGAAACCGGGGCGCTGTTCTTCAAGAACGCCGCGAGCGGACGCCATAATATGGTCTATCGCCGCCGCGACGGAACGATCGGCTGGGTCGAGCCGCGCTGATCCGCTCGCCAGTTTCGAACAGAATGAAGGCAGGTATTCGATGAGCGGCGCCGATACGCATTACCGCGCGCTGGAGCGGTTGTACGGCTCGGCGCCGATCAATTCCAAATTCGCCTCCTCGCTCGAGATTCTCGCCGAGGGCCGCGCGCGGATCAGTTTCGATGTGACCGAGGCGAGCTATCATGCTGCCGGCGCGGCGCATGGGACGATCTATTTCAAGATGCTCGACGATGCCGCCTTCTATGCGGCGAACACGCTGGCCACCGATCGCTTCCTGCTGACCACCTCGTTCAACCTTCACTTCACCAAGCCGGTGCGCGCCGGCCGGGTCGTGGCCGAGGGGCGCTGGATCAGCGGCAGGCGGCGGGTGCTGGTGGCCGAGGCGCGGCTGGTCGATGGCGATGGCGAGGAGATCGGGCGCGGCACGGGCACCTTCATGCGCTCGCGAATCGCGCTCTCCAGCCTGCCCGGCTATTCGTCCGCCGGAGACTGAGCGATGGGCGCGCGTCTCCCGGCGCATCTCGAAGTCTCGGGAATCATGCGACTCGCCCAAACTGCCGGGGGATTCGCAACCGTCGTCTCGCGCGGCGAGAAAGACGCCGGGACGATCCTGCTGTTAACCCTGCAACGCGGCGGAAATGCGCGGTTGTGGGAACGCATGCCGCAGCTCGACGGGAGCCGAAACTTCGCAGTAACCGCTGCCGAAGACCTTGAAAATCCAAGTAAAATCCAAGAGTATATTGCTCGCAGAAGTGTTCAGGACCCCGATTGCTGGATCGTAGAGCTGGATATCGACGACGCAGACCGCTTCGTCGCATCGCTGCCCGGTTAACTTGACATGATTACAATTGAGACTATTTGCCCGTCCACTTCGTGAGCGCAGGCGGCTGGTGCGGCAATAGGGTCGATCGGCAAGCGCGCAGACGGGGGATGGCCGGCAGGCCCGTGACGAACCGGATTAAAAGGCGCCGATAGCGGCGTCTGGTTCCAGCCTGCGACGGGTCCGTCCACCGCACAATATTGCAAAATTGATGGTTCGCAAGACGATGACCGCCTCTGTGGCGGCTGTAGCCGCAGGCATAGTATTGACCTTCGCCGGAGCCGAAACCTCCGGCGCTTTTGCGCAAGAATCCGATCCCGCGCCCGAATCGACCGAGCTCCCCGACGAGGTGATGCCGGTGTTCGTGGCCAAGCCGGTGGTCCAGCCGATCCCGGCCGCGGACATCCCCAGCGTCCCCAGCGACGATTTTTCCGATATTTCAGACCAGGCCGCGAGCGCGACTTCGCTCCACGCGCTGGTGTCCACGACCCCGACCGACGGCGCGCTCTCCGAAGAGCTGCATTGCCTGGCCGGCGCGGTCTATTTCGAATCGCGCGGCGAACCGCTCGACGGCCAGCTCGCGGTGGCGCAGGTCATCATCAACCGCAGCGAATCGCGTCAGTTCCCCTCGAGCTATTGCGGCGTCGTCCACCAGCGTTCGCAATTCTCCTTCGTGAAGAACGGCCGCATGCCGAGCCCCCGTCGGGCCTCCTCGGCATGGCAGCGCGCCAAGGCGATCGCGCGGATCGCGCATCAGGGAACGTGGCAGAGCGAGGCCAAGGATTCGCTATATTTCCACGCCAATTACGTGCGCCCGAGCTGGAGCCGCAGCAAGCAGGCGCGCACGACGATCAACACCCACATCTTCTATCGCTGACGTAGCGACCGCCCCTACGGGTTAGCGGTTAGTCCCTGAGCTGAACCCACACCGGGGCGTGATCGCTGGCCTTCTCGCGCCCGCGGTGGGTCTTGTCGACGCCCACGGCCGCCAGCCGGTCGGCCAGTTCGGGCGAGAGCAGCAAATGGTCGATGCGGAAGCCGTGGTCGCGTTGCCAGGCGCCCGCCTGATAGTCCCAGAACGTCCACACCCCGCCGCGCGGGTTGAGCGTGTCGACCGCATCGGTCCAGCCATCGGCGAGCAGCCGCGCATAGGCATCGCGCGATTCGGGCTGCATCAGCGCATCGCTGGCCATCGCGCGGGGCGACCAGACGTCCTTGTCCTCGGGGATCACGTTGAAATCGCCGACCAGTGCGGTAGGAATCTCCTGCGCCCAGAGCGAGGCGGCATGGATCCGCAGCCGCTCCATCCAGGCCAGCTTGTAATCGAACTTGGGTCCGGGCTGCGGATTGCCGTTGGGCAGATAGATCGACGCGACCCGCACCCCGCCGACATCAGCCTCGAGATAGCGCGCGTGCTCGTCGTCGGGATCGCCGGGAAGCCCGCGCTGCGTTTCGATCGGCTCGATCCCGTCGGCCAGGATCGCGACGCCGTTGAAACCCTTCTGCCCGTGCCAGATCGATTTGTAGCCGATCGCCTCGAATTCGTCGGCGGGAAAGCCTTCGTCCTGCGTCTTGATTTCCTGCAGGCAGGCGACGGTGGGCCGCGTCTCCTCGAGCCATTCCTTGAGGCGGGGCAGCCGGGCCTTGATCCCGTTGATGTTGAATGTGGCGATTTTCATGGCGGCGCTTGTGCCGCAAAGCGCTGCAGGGGTCTAATTCAAATCCCGAAGCTGGACCCGCAGCCGCAACCGGCGGCGGCCTGCGGGTTCTCGACCTTGAACGCCGCACCGCCGAGCGATTCGACGAAATCGACCGTGCTGCCCGCCACCAGATCGAGGCTGACCGGATCGACCACCAGTTGCACGCCCTCGGTCTCGCTCACCAGATCCTCGCCATCGGCGGCATCGGTCAGGCCGAATTTGTACTGGAAGCCCGAGCAACCGCCCCCCTCGACCGATAGCCGCAGGATAGCGGGCTTGGCCTGCTTTTGCGCGATCGCGGCGACGCGCTTCGCGGCGGCGGGAGTGAGGGTGAGCATGTCGGCCATGCGTATGATGTAGGAGGCCCGAGGGCCGCACTCAAGCGGTGCTGATATATTGCCGCATCTGCGCGGCCTCCTTCTCGATCTCGTCGATCCGCGATTTGACCAGATCGCCGATCGAGACGAAGCCGCACATGGTCGCGCCATCGAGCACCGGAAGATGGCGAATCCGGCGCCTGGTCATCAGCGCCAGCGCGTCGTCCACCTTGGTCCCACGCTCCACCGTGATCGCGGGAGAGGTCATCACCTCGCCCACCGACCTTTCCAGACAGGCGGAGCCTTCGCTGGCCATGCGATGGATCACGTCGCGCTCGGAAAAGATCCCCACCACCTCGCCATCCTTCATCACCGGCATGGCGCCGATCCGGCGGCTGTCGAGCAGCGCGATCACCTCGCGCACCGGCATGTCGACATCGCAGGTGACGATATCCGAACTGGCGCGGCATTCGATCAGTTTGGCTATATCCATCGCAACTCTCCCATGGCCGGTGTCCGGCTCTGCTGCGAGAATGCCATTTTCCGCCGCAAAACGCGAATCGCCCGGTTCGGGCAGCGGATTTCCAGGCTGCGCGAAGCTTGCAACTGCACTGCAGCATGCGCATGTGCGGCGCATGGCCCGCAATTCCCCGCTCGACGATCCGCAGACCGCCGCTTTCGCCTGGGCACGCTATCGACGCCTGATGCGCTTCATGCTGCTGGTGACGGTGGGCGTCGTAGCGATCGCGATCGCGCTGCTCTATGACGGCGAGAGCGCGGCGTCGGTGCATTATTACATCGCCATCGCGCTGGGGATCGGCTTCACGATGTTGCTCGCCGGCGCGTTGATGGGGTTGGTGTTCCTGTCGTCGGGCACGGGCCACGACGATTCGATCGACGACCAGATCGGCGACAACAGGAATCGCGGCGACTAGCCCAGCGGGCGCAGCCGGTAGTCCTCGACCGGTACTCCGCCGATCAGATGCTCCTGGATGATCCGCTCGAGGACCTCGGGCGTGCAGGAATGGTACCAGACGTAATCGGGGTAGACGAGCGCGATCGGGCCGCCGGCGCAGATCTGCAGGCAGTCGGCCTTGGTCCGCTGGAAGCCCCCGGAGCCATCGGCCCGGCGCGGCCCGGCGAGACGCAACTGCTTGAGCCGGGTCTTGAGATAGCCCCAGGCGAGCTTGCCCTCCTCGCGCGAACAGCATTTCTGCTTCTCGGCCAGCGCGCACAGGAAGATGTGCCGCTCGATCTCCTCGCCTGCCACCTTGGCGAGGGCCTTGCCGGCCTTCTCGACGGGCTTTTCCGGCCTATTCACTATCGGGCTTCAGCCAGCGGTCGAGCCAAGCGAAGACGGTGTCGTGCCACTGGAGCGAGTTCTTCGCCCCCAGCACCCAGTGGTTCTCGCCGGGGAAGACCAGCAGCTGGCTCGGGATGCCGCGTTCCTGCAGCGCGGTGAAGCTCTGGATGCCCTGCGTGTAGGGGACGCGGAAATCCTTCTGGCCGGTCACCACCAGCATCGGCGTCTGCCAGCGGTCGACGAAATTGACCGGGTTCCAGCGTTCGTAGGTTTCGGTCTGTTCCTGATAGCTGCCGCCGAAATCCCAGCGCGGAAACCACAGTTCCTCGGTCGCGTAATAGAAGCTGCGCATATCGAACAGCCCGTCGTGCTGGACCAGGCAGTCGAAGCGCTCGGGCCATTGCCCGGCGATCCAGTTCATCATGTAGCCGCCATAGGAGGCACCCATCGCGCAGGCGCGCTCCCCGTCGATCTGCGGATCGAGCGCCAGCGCCGCGGCGAGGCCCTTCTGCAGGTCCTCCAGCGGCTTGCCGCCCCAGTCGCGGTTGATCGCGTCGGTGAAGGCCTGGCCGTATCCGGTGCTGCCGTGGAAATCGACCGAGATCACCGCATAGCCCTGGCTGGCGAGGACGCGCGGGTTCCAGCGCGTCGACCAGCCGTCGTTGAACGAGCCCTGCGGCCCGCCATGGACGTAGAGGATCGCGGGCATGCGGCCCTCGTGGCCCTCGGGCTTGGTGATCTGGCCCCAGACGGTGTCGCCCTCGGCGCCGGGGAAGCT
Source organism: uncultured Erythrobacter sp. (assembly GCA_963975275.1). Lineage (GTDB taxonomy): Bacteria > Pseudomonadota > Alphaproteobacteria > Sphingomonadales > Sphingomonadaceae > Qipengyuania. Next base: position 194,504 of record CAXBFN010000006.1, read on the forward strand.
GAAGCGCTCGGTGGTGATCGAGGCGAGCCGGCCCATGCGCGTCGAGGCGACATCGGTCAGCGGCTCGGCCTGTTCCCAGCCGCGCGAGAGATACAGTTCGGGCGGCGCTCCGATCGAATCGCGGGTGAACAGCAGCCGCTCGCCCGCCAGCGGGGTGGCGTTGCCGATATGCGCTTCGTGGCCCGCCATCAGGTCGAGCCGCTCGACCGATCCGTCGCGCGGATCGATGCGGAAAGCGGGGGTATCGAGTACATCCTGCGCGGTCGCGACCAGGAAGCGCGAATCGGGGGTCCAGGCGAGCGAGGAGAAGCTGCGGTCGAAGCCCTGGGTCAGCGCACGGGTCTGCCCGGTGGCCAGATCGCGCAGTTGGACGACCATCCGGTCCGCTTCGTAGCCCGGCCGCGCCATCGCGAGATAAGCGAGATAGCGGCCATCGGGCGAAGGCGTGGGGAGTGCGTCGGTGGCTTCGTTGGCAGCGGTGAGATTGGTCGGGGCAGCGCCCGACAGGTCCGACCACCAGATGTCGAGATTGGTCGAAATCGGCTCGTCGGCCCCCGTTTCGCGCGCGACAAAATAGACCCCCGAGCCGTCGGGCGCCCAGGCGACATCCTCGCCGCCCCCGAACGGTTTGGTCGGGGTGTCGCCGGTCGGACCGCCCGCACCCGCTGCGCCGTCGAGCGCACGGCCCTCGCCCGTTACCCGGCCATCTTCCAACTCGAAGACGAAGACGCGGCTGAAGGTGCCCGGGGTTTCCCAGCTGTCCCAATGGCGGACGAAGCCGGCATCGCCCTCGTAGAGCAGTCCGTCGCCGGGGCCGGGCAGATGCGCACTGCCATCGCCCGCGCAGCCGAAGTTCGGGCAGTCGCGCGCGATCTCCGCCCAGACGGCAACGGCGCCGCCCGCAGGAGCGAGCGCGAATCCATCGATCCCGGCGGTGAGGTCGGCGGCGAGCACCGGCGCGCTGGCAACTCCCTGCGGCCCAAGCTGGACGCGCCACAAGCGGCTAAGCTCCTCGCCGCCTTCGGAGAGGGCGCGGTCCGAAAGGAAATAGAGCCAGCCGTCGCCGCCGAACATGACGCTGCTGGCCGGACCGCCGAGGTCGAGCCGCGCCGGCGCCGCATGGGCAGCGGTGAGGTCGTGGAGATAATAGTCGCTGCTGCGCGCGTAGCTCTCGGGATCGGTGGTGGTGACCGAATAGACCGCCCTATTGCCGTCCTTCGATACGCTCGGGGCACCCAGCCGCGGCATGGCGACCAGATCCGCGGCGCTCATCGCGGGGCGCGGGGCCGCAGGCCGGTCCTGAGCAGCGAGCGGGGTGGCGAGCGAGAGCGCGGCGGCGCCGGCGGCGAGGGTTGCGAGCCCGAAGCGTGTGTTCATGGCGCAGGCGTAGCCGCGCCGCGCGGCAAAGTTAAGCGCGATTGCGCAGCGCGCAGGCTCAGTCGCGCTTGCCGGCGATTCGCGAGATCTCGGCCCGGACGAGTTCCTCGACCATGTCGGGCAGATTGTCGTCGAGCCATTGCGCCAGCATCGGCCGCAGCAATTCGCGGGTCAGCGCCTCGAGCGAGGTCTCGCCCGAACGCACGATCTGGGGCTGCTTGCCGGGCCGCGAAATCATGGCGAGCGCCTCGAAATTCTGCTGCATCGAGGCGCGGACGGTCTCGGTGGTGAGCGGCGCGTCCTCCTCCTCGCAGGAGGTTTGCGCACGGTCCCCGGACCCGGAGTCGGCCGCCGCCGAGTCCTGTGCGACCATCGCCTCTTCGCCGAGCTCGAGGACTTCTTCGGTTTGCCCGGCATCGGCGGGTTCGACCGGGCTCGCGCTGGCCGGAGCGCGCACGCGTTCGCGCCGGGTAGCCACGGCACCGGCGCGGTTGTCGCGCGCGATCACCTTCTTGATCGAGTCGAGGATCTCTTCGACCGACGGTTCACCCGGTTGATGCATAGTCATTCGCCCCTGCTTGCCGCCCGTGCCTTCGCAATTTCGCGAATCGGCGCATAGCATCGCTGAACGAGGTTAATAAATGGAATCGCTCTCGGTCTCGTCGACGGGTCCGATCAAGGCCGTCGCTGCCGGGACATCCACCGTGCTGGTGCTTTCCACCACCGGGTCCGGGCCACGCTCCCAGTCCCACCATTTTCCCGCGACGCGGTCGTAATTGGCGAGCGGGTCGTAGAGCATGCCCTCGTCGGCCAGACCGAGCCCGCGCGCCTCCACCTGACCCATCGCGGCCAGCAGGCTGAAGCCCGCGACGTAGGCATTGCGCCTGGCGGTCACGAGATCGACCCGTGCATTGAGCAGTTCCTGCTCGGCATTGAGCACTTCCAGGACGGTGCGATTGCCGATCGAATTTTCCGCGCGGACCCCCTCGAGGCTGAGCGCAGCGGCGGAGACCGCGGTCTGCGAGCTTTCGATGATGGCAAGCGAGGCCTGCCAGCTGGCATAGGCAGCCCGCACCTGGGCGATGACGTCCCGCTCCGCCGCGATGATCCGTTCCAGCGCGGCTCCGGCCCGGGCCTGAGCCTGACGTTCCAGCGCCGCCGGGCGGCCGCCCTGGAAGATCGGAATGGAAAACTGCACCCCCGCCTGCGCGGCGGTGGTGGTTTGGGGAACGGCCACACCGCCCGGAGCGGCAACGCCTCCGAGCGTGCCGATGTAATTGTCGTAATTGCCCCCGAGGACCAGCGAAACGCGCGGCAAACGACCGGCACCGGCCACGTCGATGTCGATCTCCGCCGCATCGGCGCGCTCGCGGGCGGCGATCAAATCGGGGTTTTCCTCGAGCGCAATCGCGACGGCGGTTGCAACGGAATCGGGCAGGTTGGGAAGCGGCGGCGGAGGCTGGAGGTCGGTCGGCGCCTCGCCCACGAGCTGGATATAGGTTTCGCGCGCGCCGATCAGATTGGCCTGCGCTCCGCGGAAATCGGCCTGGGCCAGCGCCAGCCGGGCCTGCGATTGCGCGACATCGGTACGGGTAAGATCGCCGATCTCGAACCGGTCGCTGGTCGCCTGGAAATTGACGCCGAGCACGTCCACCTGATTGGCGGTGAGTCCCAGGATGGCTTCGTTGCGCAGCACATCCATATAGGCCGCGACGACCTGGCTGAAGAGTGCGCTTTGAGTCGCTCGCAATTCCGCCTGACCCGCCCCGACCCGCACTTCGGCGGCCCGGATGGCGTTCTTGACGGCGCCGCCCGCATAGATCGGAACGCTGAGATCGGCGCCGACCGAGAAGGCTCGGTCCGGGTTGGCAAAATTGGTCGAACTCTGTTTCAGGAACTCGATATAGCTGCCGCTTGCCGTCACGCCCGGACGCCCGGCGGCGCGCTCGATCGCGACGTTCTCGTCGGTCGCCCTTTGATCCGCGCGGGCGGCGGTCAATGTGGGATTGTTGAAATAGGCCTGGGTCAGCGCTTCCTGCAGCGTGTCGGCATGCGCGGGCGCGGCCAGCACGAGCGCCAGCGCCGCGCCGGACAATCCGAGACGTACCATCCCCCCGCGGTGCATCAGAAGCTCCAGCTCGCCGGTCGGTCGAACTGGCCGAGACGCGGAATTCCCATCTCGGCGAGCGGCAGCAGGCTCAGCGACTGGCCGGTTTTGCGACCGGTGGCGAGGCGCGTGACGCCGCGATCGATCAGGCCGGTGACGACCCTGCCGTCCTCGACGATCCGCTTGGCGAGCTCGGCGGGCAATTCCTCGATCGCTCCGTCGATCAGCAGCAGATCGGCGGTTTCGAGCGTGGCCTTGCCCTGCGCACCCTCGGCGGCGGAGATCGTTTCGACCGAGACGACCAGCGGGCGAACAAGCTCGGCCAGATAGCCGCTCCCGCCATCGACGATCAGCACCTTGTCGGTGAGCCGCGGGCGCGCTTCCGCGAGCATCGCACCGTGGAACACCGGAGCGGGGAGAAAGCCGCCATCGGGCAGCCGGATCGCGCGGTCCATATAGGCGATGCCGCGAGCCTGTTCGGGGACGAAATCCTCGCGCGCGACCGCGCCCATGCGCTCGAGCACGAAGCGCTCGTTGACGCCGCTGGTGCGCAGCTGGCCATCGATCATCGCGCGGCGGGCGGCGGAAAAATCGGCGGGACGGTCGAGTGTGGTGGTCATGATTCTATCCAGAAGCTCGCTTGCTGTATTACATAGATAACACGGTGGTGCAATGCCCTGTTGCTGTAGGCGGAACGCCCCTTGCGGCCAAGCGCTTTGACAATCGCGAAATCCCCGCCATGGACCACGGCAAATCTGCGAAACGGAGCGAAGCGGCGATGAGCGACATGACAATTATCCGCGAGGAAGATCTGATCGAAAGCGTGGCCGACGCGCTGCAGTTCATCTCCTACTACCATCCGATGGATTACATCCGCGCGCTGGGCGATGCCTATGAGGCCGAGCAGGGCCCCGCGGCAAAGGATGCGATCGCGCAGATCCTCACCAATTCGCGGATGTGCGCCGAGGGGCACCGGCCGCTGTGCCAGGACACGGGCATCGTCAACGTCTTCGTCAAATGGGGGCAGGATTGCCGCCTCGAATCCCGCCTGAGCCTGCAGGAGGTGGTCGATGAGGGCGTGCGCCGGGCCTACAACCATCCCGAGAACAAGCTGCGCGCCTCGATCCTCGCCGACCCCGCCTTCACCCGCCGCAACACGCGCGACAACACGCCCTGCGTGCTTTCGGTCGAGATGGTGCCTGGCGACCGGGTCGCAATTGATGTGGCGGCCAAGGGCGGCGGCAGCGAGAACAAGTCCAAGTTCAAGATGATGAACCCCTCGGACAATATCGTCGACTGGGTGGTCGAGCAGATCCCCTCGATGGGCGCGGGCTGGTGCCCGCCCGGGATGCTCGGCATCGGCATCGGCGGCACCGCGGAGCATTGCCTCAGGCTCGCCAAGCAGTCGTTGATGGAGCCGATCGACATGGCGCAGCTCAAGCAGCGCGGCGCGCAAAGCGATCTCGAGCAGTTGCGGATCGACATTTTCGATGCGGTCAACGCGCAAGGGATCGGCGCGCAGGGGCTGGGCGGCCTGGCGACCGTGCTCGACGTCAAGATCCTCGACTGGCCCTGCCACGCGGCGGGCAAGCCGGTGGGCATGATCCCCAATTGCGCCGCCACCCGCCATGCGCATTTCACGCTCGACGGCTCGGGTCCCGCCTATCTCGAACAGCCCGATCTCGACGCCTGGCCCGATGTGAACTGGCAGCCCGATGCCGCCGCCAAGCGGGTCGATCTCGACGCTCTCACGCCCGAGGAAGTGGCTAGCTGGGAACACGGCGACCGGCTGCTGCTGTCGGGCCGGATGCTCACCGGGCGCGATGCGGCGCACAAGCGGATCGAGGAGATGCTGCGCAAGGGCGAGGAACTGCCCGTCGATTTCAGGGGCCGGGCGATCTACTATGTCGGGCCGGTCGATCCGGTGATGGGCGAGGTGGTCGGTCCCGCCGGGCCAACGACCGCGACGCGGATGGACAAGTTCACCGAGACCATGCTCGGCCAGGGACTGCTGGCGATGATCGGCAAGGCCGAGCGCGGCGCCGATGCGGTCCAAGTGATCAGCCGCTTCAAGGTCGCCTATCTGATGGCCACCGGCGGCGCGGCCTATCTGGTGGCCCGGGCGATCAAGGGTGCCGAAGTGGTCGGTTTCGAGGATCTCGGGATGGAGGCGATCTACGAATTCACGGTTGAGAACATGCCCGTCACCGTGGCGGTGGATGCGCGCGGGAACAATGTCCACACGCTTGCCCCGGCGATGTGGAAACAGCGGATCGCGGAGGAAAAGCTGCTCGGCTGAAGGCCGGCTCCCAAAGCCGCCCATCGACCAACCGCACGATCGCGTCGATCATCGCGCTGGCCTGCACGAGCCCCGAGGCGCTACTGCGGCGGGCAGTGAACGAAGAAACAGACCTGTCCCCGCGCATCACCCGCGTGCCCTTCCGGATCGTCCTGGCGTCGATCCTCGGGCTGTGGCTGTGCTACTTCCTCCTGATCACTCTGCGCGGATCGGTCGTCGACCTGCCGATGCAGGGTGAGCTGGTCTGGCGCCGCGGCGTTGTCTGTCTCGCGGGAGCCGCCATCACCCTGCTGTTGTGGCTGGCCATTCGGCTGGTCGAAGCCAGACCGCTGGCGGTGAAGATCGCGGTCGCGCTGATCGCCGCGCTGCCCGCATCGCTGGCGATCGCGCAGGTCAACCGCGTGCTGTTCGATCCGATCCAGGACGAGGTGGCAAAGAAGATCGGCGAGGATCAGGGCGTCGCTATCTACCGCGACGATGCCGGCAACCTGTTGGTCGATGTGCCTGCGGTGGCGCCGGTGGCGCTGGATCAGAACGCCGGCGATCGGGGTTCGGCTTCACCGCCGCGCACGCTCCTGCTGGCACCCGCGCCGACGGGAACGGACCGCTGGCAGCAGCTCACCGACATCGCGCTGGGGCGCTATTTCCTGCTGCTTGCCTGGGCGGCGCTGTATCTCGCGCTGCTGGCAGGCGCGCAGGCGCAGGCCGCGCAGCGCCGCGAGGAGCGCTTCCGCACGGCCGCCAAGGCCGCCGAACTTCGCAGCCTGCGCTATCAGGTGAACCCCCATTTCCTCTTCAACGCACTCAATTCGCTCTCCGCGCTGGTCATGACCGGGCGCGCCGACCGCGCCGAGGAGATGATCCAGACGCTCTCGGCCTTCTACCGCCACAGCCTGGCGGACGATCCCACCGCGGACCTGCCGCTGGCGGATGAATTCGATCTCCAGCGCCATTATCTCGAGATCGAGACCACCCGCTTTCCCGACCGGCTGCGGACCCGGCTCGAATTGCCCGATGAGCTCAGCGGTTACCGGGTGCCCGGCATGATCCTCCAGCCGCTGGTGGAGAATTCAGTCAAATACGGCGTATCGGCCAGCCGCCGGCCGGTGACGATCACCATCTCGGCGCGCGAGGAATACGGGCGGCTGGTGCTGACGGTGGCCGATGACGGGCCGGGCAAGGCGGGGAACGCCTCGGCGGGGTTCGGGATCGGGCTCGCCAATGTCCGCGACCGCCTGCTCGCGCGGTTCGGCGAGCGCGCGAGCGTGGTTTCCGGCGCGACGCTGGACGGCTACGAGACTCAACTCCGGCTACCTTTGGTGACGCATGGCTGAAACAGACAACGAGAAACTGCGCACGCTGATCGTCGACGACGAACCGCTCGCGGTCGAGCGGATGCAGGTGCTGTGCGCCAAGATCGCAGACCTTGCGGTGGTCGGCACCGCAAGCGACGGTGCCGCCGCGCTGCGGCTGGTCGAGGCGCTGCATCCCGATCTGGTGCTGCTCGACATGACCATGCCCGAAGTGGACGGGCTGTCGGTGGCGCGCGAACTCGCCACCCACCCGAGTCCGCCGGCGATCGTCTTCGTCACCGCGCACGACAATTACGCGGTCGAGGCCTTCGATCTCGACGCGGTCGATTACGTGCTCAAGCCGGTCAAGAGCGAGCGGCTGGAGCGGGCTATCGAGCGCGCGCTGTCGCGGCGCGACGCCGGGACGCGCCCGAAAAGCGACTGGCTCGACGAATTGTGGATTCCGCATCGCTCCGAACTGGTCCGGATCGCAACCGCGCAGGTCTACAGGATCGATGCCGAACGCGACTACGTCCGGCTGCATGTCGAGGATCGCTCCTATCTCCTGCTCCAGACCATCGCCGGGCTCGAGGAGCGGCTCGACCCCGCGCAGTTCATCCGCATCCACCGCTCGACCATCCTGCGCCGCGACCGGATCAAGGGTCTGCGGCATGACGGTCTGGGGGTCTGGTCGGTCGAACTCGACGATGGCGAGGCGCTGCGGATCGGGCGGACCTATCTGCCCAAGGTCAAGGCGATGGCCGGGCGCTGATCGGCCCGCGGCCGGGATCCCATCCTCAAAAATTAGGCTGAAATTTAGGAGCCCCGGTCGCGGACTGGTTCGACCGGGGCCCCGGGGTTGCCGACTGTGGGGTCAGTCAGCCACCCATTCAGCCGCCCATTCTCAGCCGCCAAACCGCTGCTGTTCGATCAGCGTGGCAACCTGTTGCTTCACCTGCTGCTGAGCCTGCTCGATGCAGCGGCGCGCTTCGCTGCTGCTGATCCGCGTTCCGGTGTTGGGCATATCGGCCCGGCATGCCTTGCGCGCGGCAACCAGGATGCGTCTGTCGAGTTCGCGCTGACCGGCGGGAGTCGAAAGCGCCAGATCGTCGTATTTCACGGTGATTTCGTCCGCGAGTGCGGGCGCAGCCGGAAGCGCGAGGCCGATGGCGACGGCCATGCAAAGGATCGGTTTCATCTCAATTCCTCCATCTTGCGACCGCCGCCTTCGGGGGAGAGGGGCGTCTCGCAGCCAGGATAGTGAGCGATTACATTTGTCGACGCACCTCCAAGTCGACCAAGGCGACGCGCCATTTGACCAAATGCGCGAAGCTGCTGACGAAGGGGCCTTGGCAATCGGCGAATGGCGAGCGACAACGCCGGTCGATGCTGCTGATCGTTATCTTTCTGCTCGGAATCGGCAATTTCGCGATGCACAAGGCCGTGCTGGAGAGCGGCCACCCGATGATCGAGCGGATCGGCTGGATGCGGCCGCGCTCGACCGTGCCGGTCTCGCTGGTGCTGGAATTCGCGATCCTGCTGGCGACCTTATTGTTCGTCGCCAAAGGCTGGCCGGTACTGGCGCTGGTCTATGCGATCTACAGCGCGCTCAACGCCTTTTCGGCCTGGGCGATCCTGACCGGCAGGCTGTGATCCCTCGCATCGCGCGGGAACCGGATGGGCCGGACCAGCGCTATGGCTTCATGACTCTGCCCGACAAACTCTGGTTGCTGACCAACGCCAAGAGCGGCAGCAACAGCGAAGCGGCGCTCGACGAGTTGCAGAGCCATTGCGGCACCGCCGGCCTCTCGATCGATCGCACCATCCGCTTTCCCGACGAGGATATCCCCACGGCCGCCGAACTGGATCTCGCGGAGATCGGATGCCTCGCGATCTTCACCGGCGACGGCACGCTCAACGCCGCGATCACCAGTCTTTACGGCTGGTCGGGCGCGGTGCTGGTGCTGCCCGGCGGCACGATGAACCTGCTCAGCATCCGCATGCATGGCGAGAGCGACGTCGGCACTATCCTGGCGCGGTACAAGCGCGGTGCGATGCGGCGCTGGCGGCCCGAAGTGGCGCGCTGCAAGGCGGGCGATGCGCTGGCCGGGCTGCTGATCGGTCCCGGCACCGCCTGGGGCTCGGTCCGCGAGGCGATGCGCGATGGCGATGTGGCGGAAACCACCGCCAAGGCCAGCGAAGCGATGACCGAAACCACCGAAGGCCCGCAAGTCCGCTGCCTCGAACCGCATCTGGGTCGCCCCGAAGGCTATCCGCTGATCGAGATGACGCCGAGCCACCGCGGGATACAAGTCGACGCCTACCACGCCGATACCCCCGGCGAACTGGCGAAACAGGGCTGGGCGCTGCTGCGGCGCAGCTTTCGCGAAGGGCCGCACGATCTGCTCGGTCTGGTGGATCGGGTCGTGCTCGAGGATTGCGCAGGCCAGCCGCTGGGCGTGTTGATCGATGGCGAACCCGCCCAGCTCGGCAGCCGCGCCGAGTTCGATCTGGTCCCGTGCGGCGTCGATCTGCTAGCGTCGCAACATGGCTACTGACGGCAAACTTCTCTTCCACCTCAGCGACATCCATTTCGGCCTCGTCGACCAGCAGGCGATCGACTGGGTCAGGCGCGAGATCGCCGAGCAGCGCCCCGATGCGGTGGCGATCACCGGCGATCTGACGATGCGCGCGCGCCACAGGGAGTTCGCTGCGGCGACGCGCTGGATCCAGTCGCTCGAGGTCCCGGTCACGGTCGAGGTGGGCAATCACGACATGCCCTATTTCAACCTGATCGAGCGCTTTTTCACGCCCTATAAGCGGTTTCGCGGCATGTCCGAGCATGTCGAACGCGAGATCGACCTTCCCGGACTGGCGATCGTCCCGCTCAAGACCGCAGTGCGCGCGCAGCCGCGGTTCAACTGGTCGAAGGGCTGGGTCACCAAGGCCGCTCTGAAGAAGTGCCTTGCCGCGATCGATGCGCTGCCCCCGGGCGCGCGGGCCTTGGTCGCGGTCCATCATCCGCTGCGCGAGGTCGGCACCGAGGGCACCGCGCTGACCATGCACGGCGGCAAGGCGCTGCGCGCGCTGGCCAGACGTCCGGTCGCGGCGGTGATCAGCGGTCATGTCCACGATGCCTTCGATATCATGGAGCAGACCGCCGATGGCCCGGTGCGGATGATCGGCGCGGGCACGCTGTCCAAGCGCACCCGCTCCACTCCGCCCAGCTTCAACGAACTGCGCTGGGACGGCGAGACGCTCAAGGTCCGGGTCCGCAACCTCGAGAATGTCGAGAGTGCGGACATGATGATCGACGATGTCCCCGAGGACGCAATGCCGCCGCGGCGGCCGGGCGAGCCCGTCGCCCCCGTGCACCGCGTCCCGCCGACCGATCCGCCGGTTCACTAGATCCGGATCGCATAAGAGGGAATCTCCCCTCCCCACGGGGAGGGGTTGGGGGTGGGGGAGCGCGCTGCAGGCGCGCGTCCCGGCCAGTGGCGCAGTACACCCCCACCCGGCCTCCCCCTCAAGGGGGAGGAGAAAGCAGGGGCGATCCAAGAATTTATGCTCAGAGCAGCTGGAAAGAAATTCCCGCACCAACGACGACCCAACGCAAAAGGGCGGCCCCTCGCGGGACCGCCCTTTTCGTAGTGGTGTCCAACCGGAATATCCGGTCGGCAGGTGCTTAGCGCTTCGAGAACTGGAAGCTCTTGCGCGCCTTGGCCTTGCCGTACTTCTTGCGCTCGACCACGCGGCTGTCGCGGGTGAGGAAGCCGGCGGCCTTGACCGTCGATCGCAGCGCGGGCTCGTACTTCGTCAGCGCCTGGCTGATCCCGTGCTTCACCGCGCCGGCCTGGCCCGAAAGCCCGCCGCCGCGCACGGTGCAGATCACGTCGTACTGGCCTTCGCGATCGGTGATGGCGAAGGGCTGGTTGAGGATCAGCCGCAGCGTCGGACGCGCGAAATAGATTTCCTGATCGCGGCCGTTGACGGTGATCTTGCCGCTGCCCGGCTTGATCCAGACGCGCGCCTTGGCATCCTTGCGGCGACCGGTGGCATAGGCACGGCCCTGCGCGTCGAGCTCCTGCTCGCGCAGCGGCACGCTGGCGGTCCGCGCGATCTCGGCGGAATCGCCCTCGGGAGCGTCGCCGGCGATGCTCTTGAGGTCGGCCAGATCGGAAACCGAATCGCTCTTGGTTTCGGCCTTGGGCTCGGAAGCCTGCTCGGGAGCCGTCTCGGGCTTGGCTTCGGTCGAGCTATCGGCCGAAGTCTCAGTCGCGGTTTCGGTATTGGCTTCCGGCGCGTCGACCTTGGTCTCGTCGGCGCTCTTGTCGGCGGGGGTTTCGCTGGTGTTGTCGGCGACCATTAGCTGCTTGCCTTGTTCTTGCGGTTCATCGAGGCGACGTCGAGCGTCTTGGGCTGCTGGCCGTCGTGCGGATGCTCGGTGCCGGCATAGAGATGCAGCGCGCGCATCTGGTCGCGGCCCAGCGGTCCGCGCGGGATCATGCGCTGGACGGCCTTCTCGAGCACGCGCTCGGGGAAGCGGCCCTCGAGCACCTTGGCAGGAGTCGTTTCCTTGATGCCGCCGGGGTGACCGGTGTGGCGGTAATAGACCTTGTCGGTCAGCTTGCGCCCGGTGAACTTCACCTTTTCGGCGTTGATGACGATCACGTGATCGCCGCAATCGACATGCGGGGTGAAGCTGGGCTTGTGCTTGCCGCGCAGGATATTGGCGATGATCGTGGCGACACGACCGACGACGAGACCGTCGGCGTCGATAATGTGCCAGTCCTTTTCGACCTCGGCCGGTTTGATCGACCGGGTCATCTTGCTGAGAGCCTTCATGGCTTTGGATTCCGTTACTAGTGTGTGATTGCGCGAATCCGACCGCTGCCGGACCTGCGAAGCGGGCGGCAAATGGCCTTACACCCGGCGCAAGTCAAGCAAATCCGGGCGTTCGGGTTGCGGTATAATAATACCACATAACTGATAGAGCGGATATTCGGCTAGGAACGGCGTCCCAATGCATGCGCGCCCCAGGCGAAGGCCGCCACCAGCAGCGCGCCCACCAGCTGGTGGGCCACCGCGATCCACAGAGCGACTCCCGTCAGCACGGTGGCGATGCCGAGAAGGATCTGCGTTCCGAAAGTGATATGAATGGCCAGCGAGGCGGCGCGATCGAGCGGTTTGACCCGTCTCGCCATCACCACCAGCGCGGCCACAACGGCCCACGCCCACCAGCGGTGGAGGAAATGGATCAGGAAGGGGTCGTGGGTGAGAGCCCACAGGAACCCGCGCGAGCTGTCGTATTCGGGGATCAGGCGGCCCTGCATCAGCGGCCAGCTGTCCGACGCGTGGCCGGCGTTGAGGCCTGCGACCCAGGCACCGAGCAGCAGCTGGAGGAACAGCGCCGCTCCGACCCAGCTCGCCATGGCGGTCCAGCGCGCGGGCGGCTGGCCGCTGCGCTGCAGCCGCCGCAGATCGAGCGCGGTCCAGACCAGACCGCCCAGCGTCAACAAGGCGGTGAGCAGATGGATCGACAGCCAGAAATGGCTGACATCGGTCATCTCGCCCGAGAGCCCCGAGCGAACCATGAACCAGCCGAACACGCCCTGCATTCCGCCCAGCGCGAGCAGCGCGAGCAGCCGGGGCTTGTAGCCCGCGGGGATGGCGCCGCGGGCCCAGAACCACGCCAGCGGCAACGCGAAAGCCAACCCGATCAGTCGCCCGAGCAGGCGATGGAACCATTCCCAGAAATAGATGAACTTGAACCCGGCGAGGTCCATTCCCGCTGGGCCGGTGACCTGGCGATATTCGCCCGTCTGGCGGTAGAGCTCGAACTCGGCGCGCCAGTCCGCCTCGGTCAGCGGCGGGATCGCGCCGGTGACCGGCTGCCATTGTGTGATCGAGAGCCCGCTTTCGGTCAGTCGGGTAATGCCGCCGACCGCCACCATCACGACGACTAGCAAGGCCACGAAGAGCAGCCAGTTGGCGATCGCGGCTGGTCGCCGGGCCCCGATTTGGGCTGCGAGTTGGGCTGCGGGTTGGGCTGCGGGCTGGGAGCGGGACAGGGTCATGGCCGGCTGTTTGAGTGCTCGGCACCGGGCACGCAAGTGCAAATCGGGCAAGCCCGCGGTCACGGCGCGCAAGCGGATGGCGAAGAAAATATGCGGGCAGCGCTTGTATAATGTTACACTATCACATAGATAGGTCCGCGATGCTTCAGCGCACCATCTCTCCGATTCGCCGCCGCCTCGATCGCAGCGGCATCGTGCTGTCGGGCCTGTGCGCCCTGCATTGCCTCGCCAGCATCGTGATCGTGTCGGGTCTGGGCATCGGCGGACAGTTTTTCTTCCACCCCGACATCCACCGGATCGGCTTGGCCGTCGCGGTGCTGATCGCCGCGGTCGCGATCGGCTGGGGCGCGCTGCGCCATCGCCGCGCCGCGCCCTTCGTGGTGGCGATGACCGGGCTCAGCTTCATGGGCGGCGCGCTGGCGGTACCGCACGGCTTCGAGGAAGCGGTGCTGACCATCATCGGCGTGGCGCTGGTCTCGCTCGGACACGTGCTGAACTTGCGCAACGCGCATTGACCGCTATCTCGCGGCAATCATGACCGCACCCATCAACCTCACCGTCAACGGCGAGAGCCGCCGTACCACCGCTTCCACCATCGCCGAGCTCGTCCGCGAGCTCGAGCTCGATCCCGCGAAGGTCGCGGTCGAGCGCAACGGCACCATCGCCCCGCGAAGCGAACTCGCCTCGCACCCGGTGGCCGACGGCGACAGCCTCGAGATCGTCCATTTCGTCGGCGGTGGGTCCGGACCGGAAGACGACAGCTGGAGCGTCGCGGGCCGCACCTTCAATTCCCGCCTCATCGTCGGTACGGGCAAGTATAGTGACTTTGCGCAAAATGCCGCCGCCCTCCAAGCCAGCGGCGCCGAGATCGTCACCGTCGCGGTGCGGCGGGTCAATGTCAGCGATCCCAAGGCGCCGATGCTGACCGATTTCATCGATCCGAAGAAGGTCACCTACCTGCCCAATACCGCGGGCTGCTTCACCGCCGACGATGCGATCCGCACGCTGCGGCTGGCGCGCGAGGCGGGCGGCTGGGATCTGGTCAAGCTCGAGGTGCTGGGCGAAGCGCGCACGCTCTATCCCGACATGCGCGAGACGCTGCGCGCCACCGCAGTGCTGGCCCAGGAAGGCTTCCTGCCGATGGTCTATTGCACCGACGATCCAATCGCCGCCAAGCAGCTCGAATCGGCCGGCGCGGTCGCGGTGATGCCGCTGGGCGCGCCGATCGGCTCGGGGCTGGGGATCCAGAACCGCGTCACCATCCGGCTGATCGTCGAGGGCGCGAGCGTGCCGGTGCTGGTCGATGCGGGTGTCGGCACCGCCAGCGATGCCGCGGTAGCGATGGAACTGGGCTGCGACGGCGTGCTGATGAACACCGCGATCGCCGAGGCCAAGGATCCGATCCGGATGGCGCGTGCGATGAAGCTGGCGGTCGAGGCCGGGCGCGATGCCTATCTGGCGGGCCGGATGGGAACCCGCAAATACGCCGATCCCAGCAGTCCCTTGGCCGGATTGATCTAACCGCCTGCAATCCGGGGCGTTTGGGCGCAATCCGCGGAACCGGAACCTGGGTCGGCGCGCTTGATTGTCATAGCCGCCTTTCCTGCGGCTTGCCGCCGACAGGACCCATCCTCTCGTGCGGCTCACTTATGCAGGAGACAAAACATGGGCGAGATGACAGACAAAGCCAAGGGTATCGCAAACGAAGCCGCCGGCAACACCAAACAGGCCGTGGGCAATGCGACCAACGATCACTCGATGACCGCCGATGGCAAGGCTCAGGAGCGCAAGGGCGAAGCCCAGAACCTCAAGGGCGAAGTCAAAGGCGCGCTCGGCAACAAGGTCTGATCCCACGCACGAAACACTTGAAAGGCTCGCGGGAAACCGCGGGCCTTTTTGTGTTTGGCCGGCATCGCATAGCGTCGACCGATTCAAAACTCGCCAGCGCAAACCGGGTGTTAACCATCTTGGCCGATAGTCCGGTCTGCAACAGGGGAGTGCCGACATGGCCATTGCAGCGACGGCATCGGGTACCATTGCGGAAATGCGCGAATTCGCCGGCTTCACCGCCGCCGAGCAGCGCTATATCCGCCGCAGCCTCGACATCGGGCTCGGCCGCTGCGACGCGTTCCAGATCTGGGGGCGCAACGCGGGCGAGAACGCCGGCATCCGCAGCCAGTATGTCGCTTATCAGGAACTCAAGACGCTGCGGCAGTCGATCCCGACCGCGACCGGTTTCGACGTTGTCGAGGGCTTCGTCGGCAAGCTGACCCGCGTGGCCGCCTTCGATCTCGCGCAGGAACGGATCGACTGCTTCTCCGCCTTCCGCTTTCTCTACGAGCGCCTGCTTGGCGCCGATTCGCGGCCGTGGCTGCCCAGCGCCTTCTGCGCCGCCGCCGCCTTGCCGCAGATTCAGCCCCAGCGTCGCAAGCTCTTGCTCCAGTCGCTCAGCGAGGCCGCGGCGACCGCGCCCGGCTGGTCCGACAGGGCCCCCCGCTTCTATCCCGAATATATCGAGGAAATCGCCGCCTAGCGCTGTGTCGGCGGGTTGTGCCGCTTACGCCTTGTAAAGGCTGTCGAGCCGCTTCTGGTAGCGCTCCTTGATCTTGTGCCGCCGTATCTTCAGGCTCGGGGTCATTTCCTCGTTCTCGATGGTGAAGGCCTCATCGGCGAAGGCGAACTGGCGAACCTTCTCGACCACCGAGAGTTCGCGGTTCACCCGGTCCAGCGCGTCGCGCACCGCGGTGCGAAATTCCGGATCCTGCTGCAGCTTCTTGAAGTCGAATGCCTTGCCCATGGCGGTGGCCCATTCGAGCGCCCATTCGGCATCGGGTACGATCAGCCCGACGATATAGGGGCGCCGGTCGCCGGTCACCATCGCCTGGGCGATTTCGGGCTGGAGCGTGAGCATGCCCTCGACCTTCTGCGGCGCGACATTGTCGCCCTTGTCGTTGACGATCATGTCCTTCTTGCGATCGGTGATGACGATCCTGCCATGGTCGTCGATGTGGCCGATATCGCCGGTGTGCAGCCAGCCATCCTGGATCGTCCGCTCGGTCTCGGCCTTGTTCTGCCAATAGCCGTGCATCACCAGCTCGCCGCGGCAGAGGATTTCGCCATCCTCGGCGATGCGAATCTCCACCCCTCGCATCGGCGGACCGACGCTGTCCATCGCGATCCCTGCGGACGGGCGGTTGCAGCTGATGATCGGTCCGGCCTCGGTCTGGCCGTAACCCTGCAGGACGGTCAGCCCCATCGAGCTGAAGAAGGTCCCGACCTCGGGGTTGAGCGGCGCGCCGCCCGAGACCATCGCCTTGAGCCGCCCGCCGAAGCGCTGGCGGATCTTGGGGCGGAGCAGCTTTTCCAGCACGAGATCGCGCGCGCCGTCGCCGAATTTGCGGCGGCCCGCCACACGCCGCTCGCCCAGCGCGAGTGCGCTGTCCATCAGCTTCGCGGCCATTCCGCCCTGTTTGGTGACCTGCTTGATGATGCGGGTGCGCAGCACCTCGAACAGCCGCGGCACGACCACCATGACGGTGGGGCGCGTCTCCTCGATATTGGCGGCCAGCTTGTCGAGACCCTCGGCGTAATAGATCTGCGCGCCCACCGAGATCGGCAGATATTGCCCGCCGGTGTGCTCATATGCATGCGACAGCGGGAGGAAGGAGAGGAAGCGTTCCTCCTCGCCGAGGCCGAAATCGTCGATCAGCACTTCGGCTGCGCCCGCGACATTGCAGAGGATCGCGCCGTGATGCTGGAGCACGCCGCGCGGTGCGCCGCCGGTGCCGCTGGTGTAGATGATGCAGGCGGTGTCGCCGCGCCCGATCGCGGCGATCCGCCGGTCGACCGCTTCGCGCGCCGGCGCGGCGTCGCCCTGCACTAGATCGCTAAAACTGTGCGCCTGGAGATCGCCCGCCTGATATTGCCGGATGCCGTCGAAGGAGATGATGTGTTCGGCCATTCCGGTGCGCATCATCGCGGGCAGCAGCGGCTGCGACAGTTTCTCGCTCGAGACGATGACCGCCCTCGCGCCGGAATTGTCGAGAATATGCGCGTGATCGCGCTCGGTGTTGGTGGTGTAGGTCGGGACGGTGATGCAACCCGCCGCCATGATGCCGAGATCGGCGATGCACCACTCGGGCCGGTTCTCGCTGACCAGGCAGACCCGGTCGCCCGCCTCGAGCCCCATCTCGCGCAGTTTCTCGGCCAGCAGGCAGACCCGGTCGGCGGCTTCGGCCCAACTGATGGTGCGCCATTCGCCCGCGGATTTCGCGCCCAGGAAGGGCGCATCGCCCTTTTCGTCGGCGCGCTTGAGGAACAGTTCGACGAGACTGTTCGCCGCATCGATATCGGACAGCATCCGGCCTGGCTCCCTATTCTCTTTTGTCTTGGCAGATCGACTGCGTCGCGCGGCTTAGGCGGCTGGCCGGTTTACGGCAAGTGGCGGGCGCCCTGGCGGCGCTTCAAGGTACGGTGACCCCGAGGTCGATCCGGGGATCGCGCGCGGCTTCCCAGATCGCGCCCTCGCGCTTGATCGCGCCGCCCTTGAGCGCGGCCTCGCGCGCGACCACCTCGGCATGGCCGAGTGCCTCGAGCGCGGGGATCGCGGTCTCGAGCCAGGTTCCTTCCTCGACCATCACCGCGTCGCCGAAAGCCATGATGAAGGGCAGGCCGAGCGCCTGTTTGGCCGAAAGGCCGAAATCCACGACGCCGATGATGCCGCGCGCGGTCTGCACGGGGATCGTCGGCCCGCCCGCCGCGCCGATCACCAACACCGGGCGCCCCTGCGGGTCCCAGACCACGGTCGGCGCCATCGAGCTGCGAGGCCGCTTGCCCGGCTCGACCCGGTTGGCGACCGGTACACCGTCGATGGCAGGATTGCGGCTGAAATCGGTGAGCTCGTTGTTGAGATAGAAGCCGCCCGCCATCATTCCCGAGCCGAACACGCCTTCGATGGTCGACGTGTAGCTGATCATGGTGCCGGCGGGATCGACCGCGGCGATATGCGAGGTGCCGCGCTCCTCGGGTTCGTCGCCGTCTGCGAGCACCTGGTCGGCGCCTGCCGGTCGGCCGGGTTCGGCTGCGGCGAGGCTGGTTTCGAGCGAAATGAGGTCGCTGCGGCGCGCGAGATAGGTCGGATCGATCAGTCCGGCGACCGGAACCGAGATGAAATCGCTGTCGGCGATGTACAATTCGCGGTCGGCATAGGCGAGCCGCTGCGACTCCACGAACAGATGCCAGGTCTGCGGATTGTACGCGCCCAGCCCCCCGAGATCGAACCGCTCGAGCTGTCCGAGAATTTGAAGCACCGCGACCCCGCCCGACGATGGCGGACCCATGCCGCACACCCGGTAGCCGCGATAGGACCCGCATACGCCATCGCGCTCGACGGCGCGGTAGCCAGCGATATCGCCGGGCGTCATTGCCACGTCGTGCGGAGTCCTGGCGGCGACCGTCGCGGCGATCTCTTCGGCGATTTCGCCGCGGTAGAAGGCCGCTGCGCCCTCCGCCGCGATCCGCTCGAGCGTCTGCGCCAACTGTTCGTTGCGGACGAGATGTCCGGCCGGGTAGGGCTGGCCGTTCTCGTCGTAGAACAGCGCGCGGGCGCTCGGCACCGCTCCGGCGCGCTCGGGCGTATCCTGCAGATAGGCCGCGAGCCGCAAATTGATCGCAAACCCGCCGCGTGCGAGTTCGATGGCGGGTTCAAACAGCGTCGCCCAGGGCAGCTTGCCGAAGCGGCCGTGCGCCTGCGCGGCGAGCGCGATATTGCCCGGTACGCCCACGCTCAGCCCGCTCAGCACGCTTTCCATGAAGGGCGGCACGCTGCCGTCCCCGGCGAGAAACCAGTCGGGGGTCGCGCCCGCGGGCGCGGTCTCGCGGCCATCGATCGTCTCGATCCCGCCATCGGCGGTGCCGCGGACATAGAAACCGCCGCCGCCGATGCCCGAGCTTTGCGGCTCGACGACGGTCAGGGCCAGCATGGTCGCCAGCGCGGCGTCGGTGGCGCTGCCGCCTTGCCGCAGCATCGCCATGCCCGCCGCCTGCGCGCGCGGGTCGGCGGCACTGACGCTGCCGATGAAAGGCAGTTCGGTGGGCGATGACGACTGTGCGGTCGGCGGCGCGGGAGCCTGGGCGGCGGCGGCGCTCGCAAGCGAGAGCGGCAGGGCGAGCGTGGCGAGGAGGCGGGTGATCATCCCCGCCTGCTATTCGCTCCCGACCGCTTCCGCAATCGTGGCGAAACCGTCGCGCCGCATCAGCCGCTCGATCCCGCGCACCAGCTTGCGGGCGAGCCCGGGGCCCTGATAAACCAGCGCCGAGTAGAGCTGCACCAGGCTCGCGCCGGCGCGTATCCGAGTCCACGCGTCCTCCGCGCTGGCGATGCCCCCCACCCCGACCAGCGGAATCGCGCCGCCGGTGGCGCTGCGAAAATCGCGCAACCGCTGCAGCGCCATGTCGCGCAAGGGAGCGCCCGAAAGTCCTCCCGTCTCGGCAGCATGATGCGAGCGCAAGGCGGGCCGCGCGATGGTCGTGTTGGAGACGATCAGCGCGGCCAGATCCCGGTCGAGCGCGATGAGGGCGATGGCGTCGATGTCGGCGGGTTCGAGATCCGGCGCAACCTTGAGAAAGATCGGCGGACCGGCTTCTCCGCAGGTGTCGCGGCGCGCTGCGATCACCGCATCGAGCAGGCCGGTCAGCGCGCCCTCGTCCTGCAGCGCGCGCAGACCCGGCGTGTTGGGGCTGGAGATGTTGACCGCGAGATAGTCCGCCAGCGGTGCCATCAGCCGCGTTAGCTGCGCATAATCGGCGATCCGGTCGGCGCTGTCCTTATTGGCGCCGATATTGACCCCGACCACGCCCGGACGGTCGCGGCGGGCCTCGAGCCGCCGCGCGACGGCATCGCCGCCTTCATTGTTGAACCCCATCCGGTTGATCACCGCGCGATCCTCTACTAGCCGGAACAGCCGCGGCCTGGGGTTGCCGACCTGCGGGAGCGGGGTGACCGAGCCGATCTCCGCGAAGCCAAACCCCAGCGACAGCAACGCGTCGGGCACTTCGCCGTTCTTGTCGAAACCTGCGGCGAGGCCCACCGGATTGGGAAAATGCAGTCCGGCTACCGTGTTGGCCAGCGGTCCGGCAGGGGCGGGACCGCGGCGCGGCATGACCTTGAGCGCCGCGACCGTGAGGCGATGGGCCCGCTCGGGGTCGAGCGCGAAGACGGCCGGGCGGACGAGGTCGAACAGCATGGTGCCGCCTATGGGCAAAGCGGTGCGCGGTGTCGAGCGGGTGCGGATCTGGCCCCATATGTTGCAGGCGGAATGCGGCTGTCGTTTGCATACAATCGAAAACATCCAAACTGGCGTAACACTCTGCCTGCGACCCGAAGGGCCCCGACGCCGTTGCGGCGGGTTCCTCTACTGAAAGGGCGGTCTCCTCGGGGGCCGCCCGCTTTTTTCGCCCGCATCTCCTGCACCGCCGAATTTGCTGCGACGATTTCGGCAAGACTGGCAATCGCTTAGGTTTTGCGCCATGCCCTTGTAAAAATACGCCAAGGGGAATTGAGCGATGCGTTTCAGACAGGTGGGAATTTCGATAGCGGCGCTGGCGCTGGCCTCCTGCGCCACCACACCGGGCGCGAGCGATGATGTCGCGATTGCCGCGCCGCAGCCCGATCAGAATCTGGGGCAGCTGTTCGAATCCTACGATGCGCAGCAACTCGCGCTCTCGCCGCTCTCCAAGGCCTATCGCGGCATCCGCGACGAGGACTACAGCCGCTGGGGCGATTTCTCCGACGCGGCCGAAGCGCGCGAGGAAGAACTGTTGCAATCCACCGCTGCGACGATGCGCGCCAACTATGATCTTGCCCAATTGCCGCGCGAGGATGCGCTCAGCTACCGGCTGTTCGATGCCATGGCGCAGCGCAGCGCGGCGCTGTTCCCGTTCCGCGACTATGGCTATGTCTTCGACCAGATGCGCGGCGCGCAAAGCCAGTTGCCCGCCTTCCTGATCAACATCCACCGCGTCGACGATGCCGAGAGCGCGCAGGCCTATGTCAGCCGGATCGCCGGGCTCGGCACGGTGATCGACACGCTGACCGCCGAATCGCGCGAACGCGCCGAAGCGGGGGTGATGCCGCCCGACTGGGTCTATCCCTATGTCGTCTCGGATATCGAGAACCTGCTCGCGGCAGGCGACGACAACGCGATTCTCGAGGATTACCGCAAGAAGGTCGCCGCGCTCGACGCTGGCGAGAGCGCAGGGGTCGAGCCCGGAGCCGCGACCCGCGCCTGGAACGCCAATGCCCGCCCCGCCTACCAGCGGCTGCTCGCGGAGATGAAGCGCCAGCAGGCGATCGCCCCGACGCAGGACGGGATCTGGCGCTTCCCGCAGGGTGCGCAATATTACGAGGCGCTGCTCGCCAATTATACCACCACCGATCTCACCCCCGACCAGATCCACCAGATCGGTCTGGACAATGTCGCGCGCATTCATGACGAGATGCGCGCCATCATGGAGCAGGTCGGGTTCGAGGGCACGCTGCAGGAATTCTTCGAATTCACCCGCACCGACGAGCGTTTCTATTACGACAACCGCGAGGCCTATCTGGCCGATGCCGAAGCCAAGCTCGACGCGATGGAAGAGCGTCTGCCCGAGTTCTTCTCGACGCTGCCAAGCGATCCGCTGGTCATCAAGCCGGTCGAGGCCTTCCGCGAGAAGAGCGCGGGCAAGGCCTTCTACCAGCGCCCGGCGCCCGACGGTTCGCGTCCGGGCACCTATTACGTCAATCTCTACAATCTGCGCGACATGAGCAAGAACGAGCTCGAGGCGCTCGCCTATCACGAAGGCCTGCCCGGCCATCACCTCCAGCTCTCGATCCAGACTCAGCTGGGCGATGTTCCCCCGTTCCGCCGCTTCGGCGGAGTGACCGCCTATTCCGAAGGCTGGGGGCTCTATTCGGAGGAGCTGGGCAAGGACATGGGCTTCTACACCGATCCCTATTCCGATTTCGGCCGGCTGGGGATGGAGCTGTGGCGCGCCGCGCGGCTGGTGGTCGACACCGGGCTGCACCACAAGCGCTGGAGCCGCGAGGAGGCGATCCAGTACCTCACCGACAACACCCCCAACCCCGATGGCGACATCCGCAAGGCGATCGAGCGCTATATCGTCTATCCGGGTCAGGCGACCGCCTATATGATCGGCAAGCTCAAGATCATGGAGCTGCGCGAGCGCGCGCAGGCGCGGTTGGGTGACGAATTCGACATTCGCGCCTTCCACGATGTGATCCTGACCAGCGGTCCGGTGCCGCTGTCGATCATGGAGGAGAATGTCGACGCATGGATCGCCGCGGAGGGCGCGGGATAGGGCTCGCCGATGCCGGGGGCGGGGGCAGCACAGGGCGGGCAGGGGCAACTGACCCCCGCCAACCGCTTTGCGATCGATTATCTGGGCGTTTCGCCCGAACTCAGCGACTACGTCACGACCTTCTATCACTTCCGCTGCGATGACGAGAAGGTCAGCGATATCCAGCCCGCGGCGATCGGCCATCTGAGCCTGTTCCCCCTGGGCGAGGGCGAGATGGGTCTGCCCGAGGGCGGGGTCGACCCCTCGCACCGGGTCAATCTGCTCACTCCCTTCTCGCGCGCCGCCCCGTTCCGCGTCGACGGGCCGTTCCACGCGATCGGCGCCGCGCTCAGCCCGCTGGGCTGGGCCGCGCTGACCGGGTTGTGCGCCAAGACCCATGGCAACCGCCTCTATTGCGCCGACGACTGGCTCGATCCGGCGCTGACGCAGACCGGCCATGCTTTGTGCGCCGCCTATCGCGCCGGCGAAAAGGACGCGGCGCAATGCGTGGCGGAGATGGGGCCGGCGATGCTGGCGGCGATGCAGCCGCTCAAGCCCGGCCATCCCGAGCTGATCGCCGCGACCAACGCCTGGCTGGCGGGGGACTTCCTCCCCGAGATCGACGTGCTCTACGCCGCCTCGCCCTATTCGCGCCGCCAGACCCAGCGGCTGGTCGAGCGCTATTTCGGCCTCTCCCCCGTGGCGCTGCGGCGCAAATACCGCGCGCTTCGCGCCGCGACGCTGCTCTCGCTCCCCAGCCTGACGATCGAATACGAAGCGCAGATCGGCCAGGCGTTCTACGACCAGCCGCATATGATCCGCGAAATCCGGCTGTTCGCGGGACGCACCCCGGCGCGGATCGTCGATCCGAGTTCGCCCTATCTCACCGAGATGCTCAACAAGAAGAACCTGCGCCAGGTCGGCCTGCCGATCGGTTCCGAAGAGGATGCTAACGACTCGCAAGAGTCGAAAACGGCTTGAAAGCGCGCCTTTGCGACCATAGGTGCTCAATCGGAACGATTTAGTCCGATTTGAGAACCCGATTGACGATGCGCCTTTCCAACCTAGCCGATTACGCCGTGGTCGCCATGTGCGCCGCAGCCCGCCATTGCGGCGGGGGGCGGACCAGCGCGGCCGCGCTGGCGGCGGAAACCGGCCTCCCGGTGCCGACGGTGCAGAAGCTGGTGAGCAAGCTCTCCGCGGCCGGGCTGCTGCGCTCGACCCGCGGCTCGGGCGGCGGACTGCAGCTCGCGCGCCCCGCGGCCTCGATCAGCGTCGCCGACATCGTCGAGGCGGTCGAGGGCCCCATTTCGCTGACCGCCTGCGCCGATGGCGGCGAGTGCAGCGTCGATGCGCTGTGCAGCGTGAGACCACACTGGCCGATGATCAACGAGGCTCTGCGCGGCACGCTCGCGAGTATTCCGCTGACGCAGCTTGCCGGACAGCCGGCAAACGGCAAGCCCCCGCCCCGGACTCCAGCGCACCCCATCACCGCGGCCCCGTCGCGAGCCACCCAATGACCGCCCAGATGACCGAAAGCCCGACCATGACCGACACTCTCGACCTCCAGGACCAGGACGCCCGCGACGCCGCCGCCCGCGCCGCCGACTACGAGCACGGCTGGTCGTCCGATATCGAGCAGGATTTCGCCCCCAAGGGGCTGAACGAGGACACCGTCCGCTTCATCTCGGCCAAGAAGAACGAGCCGCAATGGATGCTCGACTGGCGGCTCAAGGCCTTCCGCCTGTGGCAGGATATGGAGGAGCCCGACTGGGCCAAGCTCGGCTATCCCAAGATCGACTATCAGGACGCGTTCTACTACGCCGAGCCGCGCGCCAAGCCCAAGCTGGGTTCGCTCGATGAGCTCGATCCCGACATCAAGGCGGTCTACGACAAGCTGGGGATCCCGATCGCCGAGCAGGAAGTGCTCGCCGGGGTCGAAGGCGCGCGCAAGGTCGCGGTCGATGCAGTGTTCGATAGCGTCAGCGTCGCCACCACCTTCCGCAAGGAGCTGGAGAGCGCTGGTGTGATCTTCCGCTCGATCTCCGAGGCGATCCGCGAATATCCCGAGCTGGTGAAACAGTGGTTGGGCAAGGTGGTGCCGCAGCGCGACAATTACTTCGCGACGCTCAACTGCGCGGTCTTTTCCGATGGCACCTTCGTTTACATCCCCGAGGGGGTGCGCTGCCCAATGGAGCTGTCGACCTATTTCCGCATCAACGCCGAGAACACCGGCCAGTTCGAGCGCACGCTGATCATCGCCGAGAAGGGCAGTTACGTGTCCTATCTCGAAGGCTGCACCGCGCCGATGCGCGACGAGAATCAGCTCCACGCCGCGGTGGTCGAGCTCGTGGCGATGGACGACGCCGAGATCAAATACTCCACCGTCCAGAACTGGTATCCCGGCAATGCCGAGGGTGTCGGCGGGATCTACAATTTCGTCACCAAGCGGGGCCTGTGCCAGGGCGCGCGCAGCAAGATTTGCTGGACCCAGGTCGAGACCGGCAGCGCGGTGACCTGGAAATACCCCTCCTGCGTCCTCAACGGCGAGGACAGCGTCGGCGAGTTCTACTCGGTCGCGGTGACCAACAATCACCAGCAGGCCGACACCGGGACCAAGATGATCCACAACGGCTCGGGCACCCGCTCGACGATCATCTCCAAGGGCATCTCTGCGGGCAAGAGCAACAACACCTATCGCGGGCTGGTGCGCGTCGGCGCCAATGCCGAGAACGTCCGCAATCGCACCGAATGCGACAGCCTGCTGCTGGGCGACAAATGCGGCGCGCACACCGTGCCCTATATCGAGGTCAAGAACCCCAGCGCGCAGATCGAGCACGAGGCGACCACCAGCAAGATTTCCGACGACCAGCTGTTTTACGCCCAGCAGCGCGGGCTCGACGAGGAAGAGGCGATCGCATTGATCGTCAACGGCTTCGCCAAGGACGTGATGAAGCAATTGCCGATGGAATTCGCGGTTGAGGCGCAGAAGCTGCTGGCGATCTCGCTCGAAGGGAGCGTGGGGTGATGAACAAATCAGGGGTTATCGTATTTGTTTTGGGAACGGCGATTTTGTGGGGTTGCGGTGGCTCAAATGTGGAGAGCATCCAACGACAGGTTGCCGAGTCGTTCTTCGTCAGCCCTCAGGATGTAAACTTTTCTGATATTTCTGAGAACAGCGACAGAGTGTGTGGCTTTGCGAGTGGGTCGGTTGGCAGTGATCGTTTTGTAGGGCCACGCCCATTTTGGGCCAACGCGAACGGCGGATCCATGGAGATAATCGAGGCCGCATATCCAGAACAGTTCCTTGTAAACGCTGCGCGGGACTGTCCCGACCAGTTTGTCAATTTGTTACAAGACTTCCCGCTCGCGGAGTTGCGCGCGTCCCGACAGGACAGTTCTTTGCGAAATGGAAGCAAATGACCGAACGCAAAACCCTCAACCTCCGCTCCGCCGCCGAACAGGCCGACGCCGCGCCCACGCTCAACAAAAAGGGGCGCGGGTGGAAGATTTCGGAATCAAGGCTCGACGCGCTGCATGACCGCGCGCGCGAGATGCGGCGGCACTCGAGCCCCGCGCACAAGGCGCTGGCCGAGCGCTTCGCGATGGCCGATTTCGGGCGCCACAAATTCACCCGCCACGCGGTGGTCGGCTCGGCGATCGTCGATTTCAACTGCCACACGCTCGGTCTCGCGATCGCGATCGACGAGGACGACACCCCCGAAGCGCTCGCCACGCGCCGCGACAAGAGCCTCCACGCGGTCGGCATCCGCGTGATCCACATCCCCGCCGCCGCCATCCTCTCGGATCTCGACGCAGTGACCGCCATGATCGGCGACGCGATGCGCAAGCGGATCGCCGAAAAGCAGCAGGCGCGCCGGGAGAGCCGCCCGCCCGCCCGCTCGTCTTCCCTTCCCCGCAGTCGCGGCGCTTACGCCCCCAAGGATCGATAGGAGATCGCCGTGCTTACCCCCGCGATACTGACAATCGGTGCCATCTTCGCGATCGCGCAGCAATCGAGCCAGAACGTCACCGCGCTCTACCCCGAGGACCGCGAAACCTGGGTGCTCGAGTATCCGGCGGTGATCGCACCCTATGTCGAGGATTACTATAGCTGCCTGAAGGGCGGCTCCTACGCCATCGGGCGAGGCCGCGAATTCGAAGTGCAGTATCGCGAGGATATCCCGCGCTGCGCCGACGAAGCCGCCCGGTTCGAGCAGGCAGCGCTCCGGCGACTGGCGGATTCCGCCAGCGGTGCCGAGACGACGCCTGGCGATGTCACGCAAATCTTCGAGACCGTGCGCGGGCTTCATGTGGCGCGCGGTCGCAGTCTCGACCAGACCATCGGCACCAATCTGCGCCAGTCGGAAACCTATCGTGCGAGCCGCGGTCAGGCTGCGGCGACCGCACCCGAATCGAGCGCCTGCGTCGCTGCGATCCGCACGTTGATCGGGCGGCGCGACGCCTTCGTTGCTGCAGGTTCTGCGGAGATCGAGGCGCGTTATGCCAAGGATGAATTCAGCGACGAAGATCGCGCAGCCTTCGCCAATTGGACCAACGAGGTTTCGCGCTTCGCCGCGATGATCGCCTTCGAACGCAGTCGCTGCCCGGCTTCGGATTACGTCGATCTGACCGCCGACGCCGGACCCGCAGCTGCCTCCCCTCTCGCCCCCACCGACGGATGACGCGGTTTCGCGCCCGATCCCACCAATGAACGAAAGTCCTATGTCCCAGCCAATGCTCCAGATCGACAACCTCTCCGCCGAAATCGGTGGCACCAAGATCCTCGACGGCCTCACGCTCAGCGTGGGGGCGGGCGAGGTGCACGCGATCATGGGGCCCAATGGTGCGGGCAAATCGACGCTCGCCTATGTGCTGGGCGGGCGGCCCGGCTACGAGGTAACCGGCGGCAGCGTGCGCTTCCAGGGCAAGGATCTGCTCGAGATGGAACCGCACGAGCGCGCCGCGGCGGGCCTGTTCCTGGGCTTCCAGTACCCGGTCGAGATTCCCGGCGTTTCCAACGTCCAGTTCCTGCGCGAGGCGCTCAACGCGCAGCGCAAGCACCGCGGCGAGGAGCCGCTCACCGGCGGCGAATTCCTCAAGCTGGCCAAGGAAAAGGCAGCGCTGCTCAAGCTCGACATGGAAATGCTCAAGCGCCACGTGAACGTCGGCTTCTCGGGCGGCGAGAAGAAGCGCGCCGAGATGGTCCAGATGGGCATTCTCGACCCCGGTTTCGCGGTGCTCGACGAGACCGACAGCGGGCTCGACATCGATTCGCTGCGCGTGGTCGGCGACGGGATCAACGCGATCATGCGCCAGCCCGGCAAGGGCGTGCTGCTGATCACCCATTACCAGCGCCTGCTCCAGGTGGTGCAGCCCGACTACGTCCATATCCTCAGCCAGGGGCGGATCGTGAAGACCGGCAACGCCGATCTCGCGAACCAGCTCGAGGCCGAGGGCTACGATAAGGTGATGGCCGCATGAGCGAAGCCGCGACCCGCTCCACCCGCCGCCCCACCCGCAAGGACGAAGCCTGGCGCTATTCGGCGGTCGAGGCGCTCGAGGGCGTCGATCTTGACGTCTGGCGCGAGATCGCGGTTCCGCCCGGCGAAAGCTGGAGCGAGACCATCGTGATCGAGGACGGCGCGGACACCGCGTCGACCGAACTGCGCCGGCTGCGGATCAACGTCGGCGAAGGCGCGCGCTGCGAGATCTTCGCCATCGCCGCCTCGGGTGAATTCGCGCGGATCGAAATCGAAGTCCGGATGGGCCGCGCAGCACATTTCGAGATGGGCGGGATCACCGTCGGCGGACGCGACACGGTGCGCGAATTCGTTACCCGCGTGGTCCATGCCGAGCCCGAGGCGACCAGCAACCAGACCGTCCGCTCGGTCCACTGGGGCAAGGGCACGGGCAATTTCCTCGGCAGCATCGATGTGGTGCGCGATGCGCAGAAGACCGATGCGGCGCAGGATTTCAAGGGGTTGCTGCTCGACCGCGGCGCCAGCGTCAACGCGGTGCCGCAGCTCGAGATCTTCGCCGACGACGTCAAATGCGCGCATGGCGCCACCGTGGGCCAGCTCGACGAGACCGCCCGCTACTACATGGCGGCGCGAGGCCTGCCGCCCGAACTCTCGCGGCGGCTGCTGGTCCAGGCTTTCATCGGCGATGCGCTGGTGGGGCTTGATGACGACGAGACGCGCGAGCGGCTGATGCGGGTCGCGCTCGACAAGCTGGACAAGCATCTGTGAACGCGAACCCATCTTTGCGTCCCCGCGCAGGCGGGGACCTCGATCGGGGGAGCGCCAGTATGCCCGAGGCCCCCGCCTTCGCGGGGACGCACCTCAAGGCCGATTTCCCCGGCATGGTCACTGCCGACGGCAATCGCTGGCACTATCTCGACACCGCCGCCACCGCGCAGAAACCGCAGGCGGTGATCGACGCGATGAGCAATGCGCTGGGCCGGAATTACGCCACCGTCCATCGCGGCGTTTACGGCCGCAGCGCGCAGATGACGCTGGGCTACGAAGCCGCGAGGCGCAAGGTCGCGGAGTTCATGCGCGCCGCAAGCGAGAACGAGATCGTCTTCGTGCGCGGCGCGACCGAGGGCATCAATCTGGTCGCGCAAAGCTGGGGCATGGCGAACCTGCGCGAAGGCGACCGGATCATGCTCTCGCAATTGGAGCATCATTCCAATATCGTGCCATGGCAGATGGTGGCCGAACGGACCGGTGCCGCAATCGACGTCTGCCCGCTGACCGAGGACGGGCGGATCGATCTGGACGCGCTCGAGACCATGCTGACCCCGCGCCACAAAATGGTCGCGCTGTCGCATCTTTCCAACGTGCTGGGGTCGGTGCTCGACGCCCGCCGCGCTGCCGATCTGGCGCATGGCGTGGGCGCGAAACTGCTGCTCGACGGCTGTCAGGCCGCGCCGCGCATGAAACTCGACATGGCCGCGCTCGATTGCGACTTTTACGTGTTCTCGGGGCACAAGCTCTACGGCCCCACCGGCGTCGGCGTCCTCTGGGCGCGCGAAAGCCTGCTCGAGGCGATGCCCCCGTGGCAGGGCGGCGGGGCGATGATCGAACAGGTCAGCTTCGCGCGCACCACCTACGCTCCGCCGCCGCAGCGCTTCGAGGCCGGCACACCGATGATCACCGAGACGATCGCACTGGCCGCCGCGATCGACTATCTCGCCCCGTTCGACCTGGACCAGCTGTTCGCGCACGAATCCGCGCTGGCCCGCCAGACCCGCGACATGCTGCGCGGCTTCAATTCGGTGCGATTGTTCGGCCCCGAGGATTCGGCGGGAATCGTCTCCTTCGCGATCGAGGGGGTTCACCCGCACGATCTGGGCACCATATTGGACGAGGAAGACGTTGCGATCCGCGCCGGGCACCATTGCGCGCAGCCGCTGATGGAGCACCTCGGGGTCCCGGCCACCGCACGCGCCAGCTTCGGTCTCTATTCGGACGAAGCCGATATCGCCGCCCTCGCCCGCGGGATCGAACGCACGCTCAAGATTTTCGCCTAGGAAAGCCGTTATGAACAAGCCCAGCGACGACCAGGATTTCATCGCCGCCCCCGCCCCGAATGAGCAGGTGGTGCAAAAGCCGCCGCGCGCGCGGGTCGAGGACGCCGTCGATCCCGACGCCGCCCCCGTCGCTGAAGCGCCGCGCGAAAAGCTCGAGCGCAAGCGCGACTATCTCGAGGGCTTCCTCAAGCAGAAGCCCGAAGTCACGCAGGCGGGCGAGCCCGGCGGCGAGCTCTACGAGGCGGTGGTCGCCGCGATCCGCGAGATCTACGACCCCGAAATCCCGGTCAACATCTACGATCTCGGGCTGATCTACGGCGTCGAGGTCTCGAACGAGAGCGACGTCGTGATCAACATGACGCTGACCACGCCGCATTGCCCGGTCGCCGAATCGATGCCGGGCGAAGTCGAACTGCGCGCCGCCAGCGTGCCCGGGGTGCGCGATGCACAGGTCAATCTGGTCTGGGATCCGCCGTGGGGTCCCGACAAGATGTCCGACGAGGCACGGCTCGAACTGGGGATGCTGTGATGGCCGAAACAACGCTCAGGAAACGCCCCGCCGCGGTCGAATTGACGCAGCGGGCCGAAGCGCGCGTCGCCGAATTGATGGCCAAGGCGCCCGAGGACGCGATCGGGGTCAAGCTCTCGACTCCGCGCCGCGGCTGCTCGGGGCTCGCCTATTCGGTCGATTACGTCACAGAGGAAGCGCCATTCGACGAGAAGATCGAGACGCCGGGCGGTGTGCTGTACATCGACGGGGCGAGCGTGCTCTATCTGGTCGGCAGCACGATGGACTGGGTCGAGGACGATTTCACCGCGGGTTTCGTCTTCGCCAACCCCAACGCCAAGGGCGCCTGCGGCTGCGGCGAAAGCTTCATGGTCTAGCGCTCGCGGCTAGCGACCTGCGCTAACGTCTCAGGGCCGCCACGCAGGCGGCGCGGTCGACATCGATCCCGTCGCTGGCCCGCCTTGCATCGACATAGGTCGCGCTCGGCTCGGCCCCCGGTCTGAGCGGGTAGAGATAGACGTCGAGCACGCAGGCCTCGCCGCTGAACTGCAGCTTGAGCGCATCGCCCTCCTGAACTTCCAGCCGCGGCGGCCCGAAAACATTGGCGAGCGCGGTGGCATCGCGCCCGACGACCGTCTCCAGCCCGGGCAATTGCATCACCCGCGGCGCGATGAAGCCCCCGGTGCTGGGCGCGACCTGCGGACGCGACGGCGTCATTGGCGGCGGCGCCTCACCGCGCGCCGGGGGACGCGGGGACTGCGGCGCGGTGGCGGGCGCGGTGACGCAGCCGGCCAGCAGGGTGAGCGCGAGCAGCGCGGCTCCGGGTCTAAGCATGGGTTTGTCTTCCGCGATGGACGAGATGGGTGGCGCTCGCCGCGCCGAGCACGGGAGCGAGAAAATTGACGAAGGGCACCGCGAGCAGCGCCGCGACGAGCCCGCCCAGCACGAAGCGCGCCGGCCAGCCGATGGGCGCGGTCTCCTCTGCGGTTCCGCGGTGGCGCAGCCAGACCATGTCCTGCAGCTCGCGCCCCAGCAGCAGCGCATTGGCGAGCCAGAACAGGAGTGCCGTGCCTACTCCCGTGAAAAGCAAGATGAGAGCGAACGGCAGGATGACGATATTAACCAGCAAAGCGCGGAGGGTGGAGCGGGTGCTGTTCGACAGCTCTTGGCGAAACGGCAACCCTCCTACCGTGGCGGCATGGGGATAGTGTTTCGCTTCGACCGCGCGGACCACGTCCTCGACGAAGAATTGCAGCACCGCCAGCGCCACCAAGCGAAACAGCAACCAGACCGCGACTACGCCAACCGAAATCGCCACGATTCCGGCCACCGTACCGCTGTAGTCCGCGGGTAAATTGGCGATGACCCATTGATCGATGGCTGCATCCAGTGCCCACCATAATCCCAATCCCAGCAGCGCAAATATACCCAGCGTCACAGCCAGGCTCTTCCCGAGCACCTTAAGGATTGCGGGATCGCCCAATTGGCCGACCGACAGGGCAAGGGCGCGGGGGAGCGAGGTCATCAGAGCGCCAGCGATTGGCCGTGCCGCCCGCGCAAGTCAACGCCGCGCTTGGCCTTGCGGGGCCGAGCCGCTAACGGGCCACGACGAAGCGCAATCCACCGGAGCCTCCATGACCGAACCCCGTTACGACGTAATCGCCATCGGCAACGCCATCGTCGATGTGATGGCCCCCTGCGAGGATGGCCTGATCGAGGAGCTCGGGCTCAATCGCGGCGGGATGACTCTGGTCGACACCCCGCGCGCCAACGAGCTCTACGACGCGATGGGCCCGGCGCGGGAAATCTCGGGCGGATCGGCCGCCAACACGCTTGCCGGGATGTCGGCGCTGGGCGCGCAATGCGCCTTCATCGGCCAGGTCGCCGAGGACCAGCTCGGGCAGATCTTCGGCCACGACATCCGCGCCGGCGGGATCGATTTCGACACACCGCCGCGCCCCACCAGCAACGATGAGAGCAATCCCCCCACCGCGCGCTGCCTGATCTTCGTCACCCCCGATGGCGAGCGGACGATGAACACCTTCCTCGGCGCCAGCCAGTTCCTTCCCCCTGCGGCGCTCGACGACGAGACGATCGCCAGCGCCGCGATCCTCTATCTCGAGGGTTATCTGTGGGATCCCGAGGAACCGCGCCGCGCGATGCGCCGCGCGATCGAGGTCGCGCGCAACGCCGGGCGAAAAGTCGCCTTCACCGCCAGCGAGAGCTTCGTCATTGAGCGCCACGGCGACGATTTCCGCCAGCTCATCGAAGACGGGATGATCGACATCCTGTTCGTCAACGAGGGCGAGCTGGCGACGCTCACCGGTGAAGCGACCTTCGAGGACGGCATCGCTGCGCTCAAGGACAAGGTCCCGGTGCTGGTCGCGACGCGCGGTCCCAAGGGTGCGATCGCCATCGCAGACGGCAAGCGCGCTGAAACCGACGCAGAACCCGTCGAGCGCGTGGTCGACACCACCGGCGCAGGCGATCTCTTCGCCGCCGGCTTCCTCACCGGCCATGCGCGCGGCGAACCGCTCGAGAAATGCCTGCGCATGGGCGCGATCTGCGCCGCCGAAGTCATCAGCCATTACGGCGCGCGGCCCGAGGCGGACCTCAAGGCGCTGGTCGAAGCGGGCACCGCCTGAGGCGAGGCGTCCCGCGCTATCCGGCGGGCTGGCTCGCCTCGCGCCGGATTTCGCGCCAGCCGATGTCGCGGCGGCAGAAGCCTTCGGGAAAATCGATCGCGTCGACCGCGGCATAGGCTGCGGCCTGCGCTGCGGTGACCGACGCCCCTTTGGCGGTGACGCTGAGGACGCGTCCGCCGGTCGCGACGAGGCTGCCATCGCTCGTAGCAGTTCCCGCGTGGAACACCTTGGCCTCGCCCGCCTCGGCCTCGCCCAGCGCGATCGCGCCGCCCTTCTTGGGGGTGGCGGGGTAGCCCTCGGCGGCCATCACCACGGTGAGCGCGTAATCATCGGCGAACTGCGGCGCGGGCGCCTCGGCGAGCCGCCCCTGCGCGCAGGCGAGCATCAATTCGCCCAGATCGCTCTCCAGCCGCATCATCAGCACCTGGCATTCGGGATCGCCGAAGCGGGCGTTGTATTCGATCAGCTGCGGGCCATCGGGGCTGAGCATCAGCCCGGCGTAGAGCACACCCGAATAGGGCATGCCCGCCGCGCGCATCGCCATGACCGTCGGCTCGATGATGTCCGCCATCACCCGCGACTGGAGCCGCTCGTCGAGCACCGGGGCGGGCGAATAGGCGCCCATCCCGCCGGTGTTGGGCCCGGTGTCGCCCTCGCCGACGCGCTTATGGTCCTGCGCGCTGCCGAAGGGGACGATCGTGGTGCCATCGGTGAGCGCGAAGAAGCTCGCCTCCTCGCCGGTGAGGAACTGCTCGATGACCACCTCGGAGCCGGCGCTGCCGAACTGGCCGTCGAACATTTCCGCGAGCGCTTCCTGCGCTTCCTCGCGCGTCTCGGCGATCACCACGCCCTTGCCCGCGGCGAGCCCGTCGGCCTTGAGTACGAAGGGCGCGTTAAAGTTTTTGAGCGCGCCCCAGGCCTGTTCGAGCGAGGTTGCGCGGGCGTAGCGCGCGGTCGGGATCCCGGCGCGGATGCACAGATCCTTGGTGAAACCCTTGCTGCCCTCGAGCTGCGCCGCCTCGCGCGAGGGACCGAACACCGCGACGCCGAGGCCACGCAAATGATCGCCCAGCCCCGCGACCAGCGGCGCCTCGGGCCCGATCACCACCAGCCCGATGTCCTGCTCGCGGCAGAAGCTGCCGACCGCTTCATGGTCGCCTACATCGAGATCGACGCAAACTGCGTGCTCGGCGACCCCCGGATTGCCCGGCGCGGCGTAAAAACTGTCCCCGGCAGCGGCCAGCAGCCGGGATTGCGCCAGCTTCCAAGCCAGCGCATGTTCGCGCCCGCCCGACCCCAGCAGAAGGATATTCATGGCGAGCGATTCTCCGGATGACGATGGAACTGATGCCGGGCTCGTAGCGCGCAGCGGCGACGGCGACAACGCGCAGCCCTATTCGATCAGCGAGATTTCGGCGCTGCTCAAGCGGACGGTCGAGGACCGCTTCGGCTTCGTCCGGCTGCGCGGCGAGCTCTCGGGGGTCAAGCGCGCCGCCTCGGGCCACCTCTATGCGGCGCTCAAGGACGATAAGGCGGTGCTCGACGCGGTGATGTGGCGCGGCAATTGCCAGCGGCTGCCCTTCGCGCCCGAGGACGGGCTCGAAGTCATCGCCACCGGCAAGCTGACCACCTTTCCGGGGCGCTCCAAATACCAGATCGTGATCGAGCGGATGGAGCTGGCGGGCGAGGGTGCGCTGCTGGCGCTGCTCGAGCGGACCAAGGCGCGGCTCGAGGCCGAGGGGCTGTTCGCCTCGGCGCGCAAGCGCGCGCTGCCCTATCTGCCGCGCACCATCGGGGTGGTGACCTCGCCCACCGGCGCGGTGATCCGCGACATTCTCCACCGGCTGGCGGACCGTTTCCCCAGCCGCGTCATTGTCTGGCCGGTGCTGGTGCAGGGCAAGGGCTCGGCGGATCAGGTGGCCGCCGCGGTGCGCGGCTTTTCCGGCCTGCCCGCGGGCCACCCCGACCGCCCCGACCTGGTCATCGTCGCGCGCGGCGGCGGCTCGATCGAGGATCTGTGGAGCTTCAACGAGGAGGTGGTGGTGCGCGCCCTCGCCGAGTGCTCGATCCCGACGATCAGCGCGGTCGGGCACGAGACCGACACCACGCTGGCCGATTACGCCGCCGATCGCCGCGCGCCCACGCCGACCGCCGCCGCCGAGCTGGCGGTGCCGGTGCGCTCCGAGCTGGCCGCGACGCTGGCGGATCTCGCGCACCGCCAGCGGCAATGCGCGCTGCGCCCGGTGGCGCTGGGGCGCGAGCGGCTCGAGGCGCGGGTCGGACGGCTGCCCAAGCCCGAGGCGCTGCTGCAGGGCCCGGCACAGCGGCTCGATGATGCGGGCGAGCGCTTGCGCCGGGCCTTGCGCGATCGCACCGGCAAGGGGCGCGAGGCGCTGGGACTGCTGCGGCTCTCGCCCGCGATGCTGCAGCGCGGGTTTCGCGACGCGCGGCTGGCACTCGATCGCCAGCGGCTCGATCCCGCCTTGGTCGCCAGACCAATCGCCGAACGGCGCGCGGCGCTCGACGCGCTGGCGCGGCTGGCGGAGCAGCTCCACCCCGACCGCCCGCTCGCGCGCGGCTATGTCCGCGTCATGGACGGCGCCGGGCGGACGCTGACCCGGCGCGCCGATGCCGCTGCGCAAGACCGGCTGCTGCTCAAGTTCCACGACGGCGAACTGGGCGCAACGCCAGAGGGCGCGGAAGGTCCGACGCCCCGGTCATCACCCCCGTCACCAGCCCCCTCCCCATCCAGGCCGGCCCGCGCCAAGCGATCATCGGAACCGCCCAGACGACAAAGCGATTTGTTCGAGTGAGCGCAGCTTGCTAGGGCCATTCGCATGTTGATGTCATCGGAACGCAATTCGGGCAGCGAAGCCAAGCTGCATTACGGCCCCAACGGCTTTCGCGTGCTGCGCACCGGCCAGCACGTGGTCTGCGGGGTGAGCGGACAGGCGATCCCGCTGGAGGAGCTGCGCTATTGGAGCGTCCACCATCAGGAAGCCTATGCCAGCGCGGAGTTTGCAACCCAACGGCTGAAGCCGTGATCCGGCGCCTTGCGGGCGCGTCGCTGCTGGCCCTGTTCGGGCTCGCCGGCTGCACCACCGCCGACCAGCGGGTTCCGCCGTCCGAACCTCCGCAGGTCAGTGTGGTGCAACCCGTCCGCACCCCCGTGGAACCCCGGGCTTCCGCTCCCTCTCCGACGCCGGCGCGGCCCGAGATCTTCAGTTTCGACGGCGAATTGACGCAAGGGGGCTGGATCCGCGGGCGAGTCCCGCCGGGCACGGTCTCCGCCAGGCTCGACGACACCAAGCTCGCGTTCGACGAGGAGGGCTATTTCTTCGCCGCCTTCGACCGCGATGCGACCAGGCAGGCGGTGCTTGCCGCCACGCTCGGCGACGGACGCGTGATTCGCAGCCCGGTCGCGGTCGCTCCGCGCGACTGGAATCTCGAACGCGTCGATGCCGCGCTCCGCCCCGGCGGTTCGTCCGAAGCCTTCCGCCGACGCCGCGCGCCCGAACTCGAGCGGATCTATCTTGCGCGCCAGCAGGAAACCGGGGCTCAGGGCTGGCGGCAGGATTTCATCTGGCCGGTGCGCGGGCGCATCTCGGGGCGGTTCGGTTCGCAGCGGATCTACCGCGGCGAGCCGGGCAGCTATCACACCGGTCTCGATATCGCGACCGGCGAGAGCGGGACCCCCTTCGTGGCGCCCGCCGACGGGGTGGTGGTGTTGGCGGTCGACAATTTCAGCCTCGAGGGCCAGCTGCTGATCATCGACCACGGGCAGGGGCTCAACAGCGCCTTCCTGCATTGCTCGCGGATCCTCGTACGCGAGGGCGAGCGCGTCCGGCAGGGCCAGCACATCGGCGATATTGGCGCCTCGGGCCGGGCAACGGGTCCGCATCTCCACTGGGGGCTGACTTGGCGCGATTCGCGGCTCGATCCGCTATTGTTCGTCGGCGAAACCTGATTTCCGCTCGCAGCGCGTCGCTGCGGCGCAGGACTTTGGTGGGCGCATTCGCGGCCGGGTTGCTGGTGCTGACCTGGTGGCGCGCCGACATCCTGCCGATCGATCCCACGGCGCCCGTGACCGCCGAATTGCTGGTGCGAGGCGGTCCCGCTTTGGCAGCGGTCGACTCGCCGCTGGCGCTGGTTGGCGCCTGGCATCTCGAAAGCGCTACTCGCGATTTCGGCGGCTATTCGGCGCTGATCGCGCTGGCGGATGGGTCGCTGCTGGCGGGCAGCGACACCGGCACGCTGCTGCGGATCGACAATCCCGGTACCCCGGCGATGAGCGGGGGCTACCCCGAGCTCGCGGTCACCGAAGGACGCAAAAAGCGCGACGCCGATGTCGAGGCACTGACTCTCGATCGCAGGAGCGGGACGATCTGGGCTGCCTATGAAGGCAGCAATGCGATCGAACGTTATTCGCCCGCGCTAGAGCGGCTGGCGCGCGTAGAGCCTGCCAAGATGGGGGACTGGCGCTCCAATGGCGGGCCCGAAGCGATGGTTCGGCTGGCCGACGGGCGCTTCCTGGTTCTCGCCGAAGTGACCCGGCGGCCGGCAGCCGGGGGCCACCCCGCAGTGCTCTTTCCCGGCGATCCCGCTTCGGGAGACGAGGGCGTGTCCTTCGCCTTCGCCGCGCCCGAAGGCATGCGGCCAGTCGATATGGCCCAGCCCCCCGATGGTACGGTGCTGGTGCTGCTGCGCAGCGTCGAGTGGTATCTCCCGCCCCGCTTCGGCAGCGCCATCGCGGTGCTCGACCCCGATACGATCGAGGCGGGCGCACTGTGGCGTCCGGAGCGCGTCGTTGCGCTGCCCGAAGCCGTGCCGCAGGAGAATTACGAGGGGCTGGCGGTCGAGCCCGGCTCGGCGGGCAGCCGGGGCGGCGCGCGCCTGTGGCTGATCTCCGACGACAATTTCAGCGGCTTGCAGCGCACCCTGCTGGTCGCGCTCGACTGGCGCGGGTAGCCAGCCACGCGAAAGGGCGCGCGGAATCCCGCACGCCCTTCAGCACAACAAATCGGAAACGAAGCGCGCCTAGGCGGCTTCGGTGGTCGCGGCGGCAGCCGACTTCTTCAGCTCGCGCTTCACCTTGAGCGCGCGATCGCTGAGCTTGATGTCGCTGGTCTTGAGCAGCCAGTTGTCGAGCCCGCCATTGTGCTCGACCGAGCGCAGGCCCTGCGTCGAGACGCGGAACTTGAAGCTGCGGTCCAGTCTCTCGCTCATCAGCGTGACGTTCTGGAGGTTGGGCAGGAAGACCTTCTTGGTCTTGTTGTTGGCGTGGCTCACATTGTGGCCGACCTGTCGGCCCTTGCCGGTCAGTTCGCAGATGCGCGACATGATAAATCTCTCATTCGAATGTTGCCGCAGAGCCTGAGCCTGCAGTGACTGTAAAGAACCGGCCTGTCCCGGAAAGCGGCGCGCTTAGCGCTGGCTGTGCGAATCGTCAAGGCGGGGTTTGATCTTGCCAAGCCTCCCGACCGTCTCTAGCCGAAGATCGTCACCAAGGAGAGTCTGATGAACAAGTTCTTTTCCGTAGCAATTCTCGCCGGTTCGGCGCTGAGCCTCGCGGCCTGCGATGTCGACCAGACCGAAGAAGGCAGCATGCCCGAAGTGAGCGTCGAAGAAGGCAACATGCCCGAATACGACGTCGAGCCCGTCGACGTCCAGGTCGAGACCGGCACCGAAACCCAGACCGTCGAAGTCCCGACGCTCGATGTCGACGTCAACCAGCCCGACGCCGAAGGTACGCCGGCCACCGGCGACGAATAAGCCTGTCTCCGGCCCGACACTAGGCCCCCCGCAAGGAAGGCCCGCAGTGTTCGGCCGGCAGCATATGGATCGCGCGCTCGACATGGCGCGCGCCGCCGGCATCGCCGGCGAAGTCCCGATCGGTGCGGTCGTCGTCAAAGACGGCCGCATCATCGGCCGGGGCGGCAACAGCCCGCGCACCGATCACGATCCGACCGCGCATGCGGAGATCGCCGCGATCCGCGCCGCCGCCGCCCAGCTTGGCCAGGAACGGCTGACCGATTGCGAATTGTGGGTCACGCTCGAACCCTGCGCCATGTGCGCGGGAGCCATCGCGCATGCCCGGATCGCAAAGCTCTATTACGCGGCTCCCGATCCCAAGGGCGGCGGGGTCGAACACGGCGCGCGGGTGTTCGATCATCCGCAATGCCTGCACCGTCCCGAGGTCTATGCGGGCATAGCCGAGCAGGAATCGGCGGAACTGCTGCGCGCCTTCTTCAGGGAGCGGCGCTAGCGCGGGATCACACAAGATTGAATCTCCCCTCCCCCCGGGGAGGGGCTGGGGGTGGGGGAGCGCGCCGCAGGCGCGCGTCTGCCCCATCGGCGTGGGACCACCCCCCCCCCCCCCCCCCCCCCCCCC
>CAXBFN010000007.1:0-232863 GCA_963975275.1 uncultured Erythrobacter sp.
GGGGGGGGGGGGGGGGGGGGGAGCGCGCCGCAGGCGCGCGTCCAGGCCATCGGCGCGGTACACCCCCACCCGGCCTCCCCCTCAAGGGGGAGGAGCAGGTCGGGTCGATCCAAAATCGTCGAACTCTAAAACCCGGCGGCGCGCAGCGCGCGGTCGAGATCCTCGGTGATGTCGGCGACATCCTCCAGCCCGACATTGATCCGCAGCAGTCCCTCGGTCACTCCCATCTCCTCGCGCGCCTCCGCGCTCATGCCGGCGTGGGTGGTGCTGGCGGGGTGGCACATCAGGCTGCGCGCATCGCCGATATTGTTCGAGATATCGACCAGTTCGAGCGCGTCGAGCAGCGCGAAAGCCTTTGCGCGGTCGCCGACATCGAAAGCGAAGATCGGGCCGAAGGCGTCCATTTGCCGTGCAGCGAGTTCGTGGCGCGGGTGGCTGGGCAGGCCGGGGTGGAGCATCCGGGGGCCGCGGTCCTCGATGAAACGGCCGAGTTCGAGCGCGTTCTCGCTCTGGCGATGCGCGCGCAGGCTCAGCGTCTCCAGCCCCTTGAGCACCACCCAGGCGTTGAACGGCGCGCAATTGGGGCCGGTGTTGCGCTGGAACGGGAGCAGCACTTCCTCGATCCATTCGCTGGTGCCGCAGACCGCGCCGGCGAGCACCCTGCCTTGCCCGTCCATCAGCTTGGTGGCGCTGTAGGCCACCACATCGGCGCCGAATTCCATCGGCCGCTGCAGCGCGCTGGTGGCGAAGGCGTTGTCGACCACGCTGGTGATGCCATGCGCCTTCGCGAGCCCGCAGACATAAGCGAGATCGACCACGTCGAGCGTGGGATTGGCGGGGGTCTCGAAGAAGAACACCTTGGTGTTGGGGCGAATCGCGCGCTCCCATTCTTCGTCGACCGCGCTGTCGATCACCGTGGTTGCGATCCCGAACTTGGGCATCAGATTGTCGACCAGCCAGCGGCACGAGCCGAAGGCGGCGCGCGCGGCCACCACATGGTCGCCCGCCTCGAGCTGGCACAGCAGCGCCGCGGTCATCGCCGCCATCCCGCTCGCCTGCGCGCGGCAGGCCTCGGCCCCTTCCATCAGCGCGATCCGCTCTTCCAGCATGGCGACGGTGGGGTTCTGCAACCGCGAGTAGGTCATGCCCTGCTCGTCGCCGGCAAAGCGCGCGGCGGGGGTGGCGGCGTCGGAATAGGTATAGCCCGAGGTGAGGAACAGCGCCTCGCTGGTCTCGCCGTGTTCGGAACGCCAGGTGCCGCCGCGTACGGCCTGGGTCGCGGGGCGCCAGTTGCGGGTGATCGAGCGGTCGGTTCCGGTGGTCTGTTTCATCGCGCGCCTGTCTAGGCAGCGCATGGCGCTGCGGCAAGGAGGCACGAAAAAGGGGCGGAGAGTTGCCTCTCCGCCCCGGTATTTCGCAAACCCGAAAGCTTACGGGCTGACGGCTTCGTCGTCATCGTCATCGGCGATGAGAACGATACCGAGGATCACGGCGGCAGCCGCGACGATCCCGATGATGAGGCCCGAACCGCCGGCGGCCATCTCGCTTTCGCCTTCGACCGGAGCCGAATAACGCTCGGCAGCGGCAACCGGCGCAGCGATCATCGCAGCGGCGGCGGCGGCACCAAGAGCTGTTGCAGTCTTCTTCATAGTGGAACTCCACGCATTGCAGTCAGACGGCGGTATTTAACGGTCGCGACTCGCGTCGCTCGGCCCTTCCGCCTTGGCCATGGCGACTTGCTAGAACTGTAGCATGACATAATCGTGGCGAAACTGTGTTTCTGCCAGGCGGGGCGCAGTTGCGGCGAAACCTGTGGTTGTTTCGCCACTTGAACGGCGCCTGCGCGCCAATTAAGCCCTGCCGCGATGACAAGCTCCGCCAGGCCCGACCACGATCCGCGCGCCTGGTGCATGGCGTTGACGCTCGGCTTCTGGCTGGTCTGCCTGATCCGGCTCGGTATTCCGACCGCCCCCTATTTCGACGAGGTCCACTACCTCCCCGCGGCGCGCGAGCTGCTGGCGCTGGGCGAGTTCACCAACCGCGAGCATCCGCTGCTGGGCAAGCAATTGCTCGCGCTGGGGATCGCGCTGCTGGGCGACAATCCCTGGGGCTGGCGGCTGGTGCCGACGCTGTTCGGAGCGCTCGCGCTCTACGCCGCGATGCGCGCACTGTGGCACGCGACGCTCAGCCGCTTCGCGACGCTCGCCTATGGCGCGCTGCTGGCGACCGGCTTCCTGCTGTATGTCCACGCCCGGATCCCGATGCTCGACGTGTTCCACATCGCCTTCCTCGCGCTTACGTTCTGGCAATGCGCAGGCGCGATGCGCGAGCCCGAGACCGGGCGCCTCCGGCTGGCGCTGGCAGGCGTGGCGCTCGGCCTCGCGATGGCGGCCAAGTGGAACGCGCTGGTGCTGGCGCCGGTCCCCGGCCTCGTCTTTCTCGTCATGCGCGCGAGG
Source organism: uncultured Erythrobacter sp. (assembly GCA_963975275.1). Classification (GTDB taxonomy): domain Bacteria; phylum Pseudomonadota; class Alphaproteobacteria; order Sphingomonadales; family Sphingomonadaceae; genus Qipengyuania. Next base: position 2,457 of record CAXBFN010000007.1, read on the forward strand.
GCGGGTCGCCGGCGCCTGCTGCTCAGCCGCCGCGGCGCGCCGGTGCCGGGGATCACGCTGCTCGAGGCGGCGCTGTGGCTCGGGCTGGTGCCGCTGCTGGTCTATGCCGCCACCTATCTGCCCGCCTTCTGGTTCGAGCGCGGGGCGATCGGCAGCCCCGACGGACCCGCCGATCTGATCGCCCACCACATCGCGATGCTCGGGATGCAGTCGGGCGTCACCCAGCCGCATCCCTATTCGAGCCAGTGGCTGCAATGGCTGCTCAACGCGCGCGGGATCTGGTTTCTCTACGAGGTGGCGGACGGGGCGCAGCGCGGTATCCTGCTGATCGGCAATCCGCAGACCATGCTGCTCGGCCTGCCCGCGCTGGTCTGGGCCGCATGGCGCGGCATCGCCCGCCGCGACGGCGTGTTGCTGGCACCGGTCTGGCTCTATGCGCTGACGCTGGGGTTCTGGGCGGTCGCCGACAAGCCGGTGCAGTTCTATTACCATTACCTGCTGCCGAGCATGTTCCTGCTGGCGGCGCTGGCGCTGGCGCTGGATGCGCTGTGGCAGGCGGGACGGCGCTGGCCCGCACTCCTGCCGCTGGCGGGGAGCCTCGCATTCTTCATCTATTTCTTCCCGATTCTCAGCGCCGCACCGCTGGATGGCGAGATGGCCTTCCTGCAATGGGCCTGGCTGCCGGGCTGGCGCTGAGCCGACTGGCGAGCCTCAGTAACGGCCCCAGACGAAGCGGCTCGACAGAGCGTAGTTCCACACCGAACCGATCGCGATCCCGACCAGCGCCGCAGCCACTTCGTGCAGGCCGCGGTCGAACAGCGTGGTCGCCACCGCGACATTGGCGAAGGCCCCCACCGAACAGGCGGCGATGAAGCTGAGCCAGCCGCGCAGCACCGCGCCCGGCGTAGTCAGCCGCCGGTCGCGGTAGGTGAGGAAATTGTTGAGCCAGAAGTTGAAGGTCATCGCCCCGAAGGTTGCGATCGCCTGGGCCCAGGGGAACGCCGTCCCCGCAGTCAGCAGGAACAGATAGAGCAGCGCCATATGCACCAGCACGCCCAGCGCGCCGACGGTGCCGAACATGGCGAAGCGGGTCGGGATCAGCCGCCCGAAGCTCTTGTCGTAGAGCCCGGCGAGGAAATCGAACGCGATCGCGCGATCGAGCTTGGATTCGCCCGAGCGGCGCGCGGAGAAATTCATCGGGAAATCCTTCACCGTGAGGCTCCGCTCGCTGGTGGCGAGAAGGTCGAGCAGGATCTTGAAGCCGATCGCCGAGAGCCGGGGCGCGAGTTCGCGCGCGGTCGCGGTACGGAGCAGGAAATAGCCGCTCATCGGATCGGTCAGTTCGACCCCGGTGAGCTTGCGCGCAAGCGTGTTGGCGATCCCCGAGAGCCTCTCGCGGTCGGGCCGCCCCCAGCCTTCGGTGCTCGCCCCGACGGCGAAACGGCTCGCCACCGCCACATCCGCCTCGCCCGAACGCACTGCGGCGAGCATGGGGACGAGCAATTGCGGATCGTGCTGGTGGTCGGCGTCCATCACCGCGGCAAAGGGCGCGGCTGTGGCGCAGAAGCCCTCGATCGCGGCGGACGAAAGGCCGCGGCGGCCGATCCGCTGGATCACGCGCAGACGCGGGTCGGTCAGCGCGAGCCGGCGGGCTTCCTCGGCGGTTCCGTCGGCGGAATTGTCGTCCACGACCAGCACTTCCCAGCCCGCAGGACCGAGCGCCTGCTCGATCCGCGCGACCAGCGGCGCGAGATTGTCGCGCTCGTTGAGCGTGGGCAGGATGATGGCGAGTTCGAGCGCGGCCATGGTCGATCGGATCGGGACGGGCGCGGCGGAGGACATGTCCATGACCAGACCCGCCTAGCCCCCAAATCTCAAGATATGCTTAGCAGATTGCTAACCACCGCAGCGGCGATGGTCTCGGTCGAGGCCTCGCCGCCGAGATCGGCGCCCAGCACTCCGTCCGCCAGCGTCTGCGCCACGGCACGCTCGACCCGGCCCGCATCCGTCTCGCGCCCGAGCGAGTGACGCAGCAGCATCGCCAGACTGAGGATCGCGGCGAGCGGATTGGCCTTGCCCTGCCCCGCGATATCGGGCGCGCTGCCGTGGATCGGCTCGTAGAGCCCGAAGGTGCCAAATTCGGTGGTGCGCTCGCCCATGCTGGCGCTCGGGAGCAGACCGATCGACCCGACCACCGCGCTGGCCTGATCCGACAGGATATCGCCGAACAGATTGCCGGTCAGGATCACGTCGAACTGGCCCGGCGCGCGGACCATCTGCATGGCGGCGTTGTCGACATAGAGATGGTCGAGACGGATCTCGGGATAATCGCGCGCAACCTCGATCACGGTCTCGCGCCAGATGCGGCTGGTCTCGAGCACATTGGCCTTGTCCACGCTGGTCACGCGGCCGCGGCGCTTGCCCGCCGCCTCGAACGCGGTGTGCGCGATCCGGCGCACTTCGCTCTCGGAATAGGACATCGAATCCCAGCCCTCGCGCTCGCCCGCCTCGGTGATGCGCTCGCCCTTGGCGCCGAAATAAACATCGCCGTTCAATTCGCGGACCACCAGCAGATCGATCCCGCGCGCCAGCTCCGGCCTGAGCGGGGAGAGGTCTTCCAGACCCGGCCAGCCCGCCGCGGGCCGCAGATTGGCGAACAGGCCGAGTTCGGAACGCAGGCCCAGGATCGCCGCCTCGGGACGGTGCTCGCGCGGCAGCGAATCGCCTTGCGGATCGCCGACCGCGCCGAACAGCACCGCATCGGCGGCGCGCGCCATCGCGAGTGTCTCGGCGGGGAGCGGGTGGCCGTGGCGGTGATAGGCCGCCATGCCGACATCGCCCTCGAACAGCACCAGACCCGGCAGCGCCAGCGCATCGAGCACCTGGCGCGCGGCAGCGGTAACCTCGGGGCCGATCCCGTCGCCGGGCAATAGCGCGATCTTCATGGTGTCAGCTTTCCCCCCTGCTGTCCGATTGGCCATCCATTCTGGCGAGCCTCTCGCACAGCTGCCTGCGCGCCGCCATAACGTCGGCGCGGGTCTCGGCAATCAGGTATCGGGCGACCGGGCGCTCGAGCCGAGCCAGAATTTCCAGCCCCGAAGCAAGATCGGCTATCGCGGGTCGGCCCCGATACCAGTTTGCGTCTCCGGCGCCATCGGCATTCCCCGCCTCGTCTCCGCCATAGCCCATCTCGCGCAGCAGCAGTGTTTCATAGGCGACCAGTCCCTCGACCCAGCCGCGCGCCGAGGGCGCCGAGCAGATCGCGTCGAGCAGGCCCGCGAGCGCGGCGTGGACCGCCGGATAGGCCTGGCGTTCGGGAAGCGCGGTGGCGGTCAGCGCGCAGGTCCAGGCGATCGCCGCAGCGGGGAGCGGCTCGCTCAGCCACGGCCCGCGGCTGGCGGTGAGTTCGAGCCGGGCAAAGGGCAGCTGACCTTCGGATTTGGAGCGGATGTCGGCCATCACGAGGTTGCCCGGCATGACGACAGGACGCAGCAGCCGCCCGCGGCCGCCCGCGACATAGGCCGCCACCAGACCGGCCTCGGCGGTCAGCATCCGGGCGATGACCGCGGTCTCGCCCTGCGGTCTCGAAGCGACGACGATGGCGGGTGCGCGAAGCTGCATCGACGGCGCGCGTCAGGCCCTGCCGGCGCAGAATCCTGCGCCGAACCTCGCGTCAGGGATTGCGGGCTTCCAGCGCGGCGATCCGCGCGGAGAGCTTCTCGGTCTCCTCGCGCGCCTTGGCAGCCATGGTCTTGACCGCGTCGAATTCCTCGCGGGTGACGAAATCCATCCCACCGAAGGCTTCCTTGGCGCGTTCGCGCGCAGATTCGCGCGCCTCGCGGGTCATCCCCGCAAAGGTTCCGGCGGCCGAATTGGCCAGTTTGACGAAATCGGCGATGAGCGGGTTCTGGCTTTGCATGGCGCTGAGATGGGCGCGGCGGAAGCGATTGTCCAGAGGGTGACGCCGGCCGGCGCTAGCCGCCGATCCGGACGCGTTCGACCGCGCCGCCGGTCTCGTCACTGCCGGTGCCATCGGCCTCGGGATTGAGCTGGAGGAACTGGTAGTTGAGCGCGAAGGCGAACAACACCCAGGCCAGATAGGGCAGCAGCAGCACGCCTGCGAGCCGGCGGATTCGCCAGAACAGCACGATCACCGCAATGAGCGTCAGCGCCACCAGCCCGATCACCAGCAGCCCGCCCGCGATCTGCTGCATTCCGAAGAACACCGGCGTCCAGGCGAGATTGAAGACGAAGTGGATCGCGAACACGGTCAGCGCCAGCGTCCGTCCGCGCGCGCCCCAGGCGGCGCAGACCAGCGCCAGCGCGAGGCCGATCATCACATAGAGGATCGTCCAGACGATCCCGAAGGCGGCGGGCGGCGGGTAGATGCCGGGCTTGTCGAGCCCGGCGAACCAGGCGGTGTCGGGGCCGCTCGACTGCCCGGCGAGAAAGCCGAGCAGCAGGATCAGCGGGACGGTGAACAGCGCCCAACGGATGAAACTCGCGCGCAATTGTCCGCGCGAAGCCAGCATGTTCATGCAATTTTCCCCGTTATCCCGATTCGTTGCCTCGGGTTTAACCCTGTGCGGGCGGCGCGCAAGGCAATCGACTGGCACCAATGCGTCGCGCGCGGGGACGGCAGGTTTATCGGGTCGGCGGGGCTGCGCGCGTTCAACGCAGCAGGACCAGTTCCTCGGCCATGGTCGGGTGGATCGCGGTGGTGGCGTCGAAATCGGCCTTGGTCAGCCCCGCCTTCACCGCGATCGCCGCCGCCTGCATCATCTCGGGCGCATCGGGGGCGATCATGTGGATGCCGACGATCTTGCCGCTGTCGCCGTCGCAGACCATCTTGAACAGCGAGCGTTCGTTGCGCCCCGCGAGCACGTTCTTCATCGGGCGGAAGTCGGACAGGTAGACCTTGACGCTCCCGAGCTTGTTCTTGGCCTCGCCCTCGGTCATGCCCACCGCCGCGATCGGCGGATGGCTGAAGACCGCGCTGGGGATGCAGGAATGATCGACCGCGACCGGATCGTGCCCGCCGAACACGGTGTCGGCGAAAGCCTGCCCCTCGCGGATCGCGACCGGGGTGAGCTGGACGCGGTCGGTGACATCGCCCACCGCGTAGATGTGGTCGACATTGGTCTTGCTGAAGCGATCGACCACGATCTCGCCGCCCTCGCCGAGTTCGACCCCTGCCTTGTCGAGCCCGAGCCCTTCGGTGTTGGGGATGCGGCCGACGGCGAACATCACCGTGTCGGCTTTCTCCTCCTCGCCGTCGGATAGCTTCACGTAGAAGCCGCCCTCGTCGCAGGGCTTGATGTATTCGAAGGTGGTGTTGAAGCGGAAGGTGATCCCCTTGGTCGTCGAGATCTGCAGCAGGCGGTCGCGCACCGCCTCGTCGTAGCTGCGCAGCAAGCGGTCGCCGCGATTGACGATGTGCACCTCGCAGCCGAACTCGTTGAAGATGCCCGCGAATTCATTGGCGATATAGCCGCCGCCCGCGATGATGATCTTCTTGGGCAATTCGTCGAGGTGGAACGCCTCGTTCGAGCTGATCGCATGTTCGGCGCCCTGGCATTCGGGCATGCGCGGGCGGGCGCCGGTGGCGATCAGGATATGGTTTGCGGTCACCACCTTGCCGCCCGCGAGGGTGATTTCGTGCGGGCCGGTGATCTCGGCGCGCTGTTTGAAGATCGTTACGTCGTGGTTTTCGAGCGTGTCGGTATAGGCGCCTTCGAGCCGGGTGACGTCGTCGAGCACGTTGTCGCGCAGCGTCTTCCAGTTGAAACGCTTGCCCTCGATTTCCCAGCCGAACCGCTGGCAGTCCTCGAGATCCTCGGCGAAATGCGCGCCGTAGACGAGCATCTTCTTGGGCACGCAGCCGCGGATGACGCAGGTGCCGCCGACGCGGTGTTCCTCGGCGATCGCGACCCTGGCGCCATGCGCCGCGGCGACACGGCTGGCGCGCACCCCGCCCGAGCCGGCGCCGATGGTGAAGAGATCGTAATCATAGTCGTCGGAAGATTGAAAGACCACGCGCGCGCTCCTTGGTGGGGGAGCGCGCGCTATGGCTTTCATACGGGTGGTCGGCAACCCCGTGCGGGAGCTGCCTCAGGCGTCAGCGGGCAGCCTGGCTGCGACCGCCGCTCCTGCGGTTGCGGTTCTGACCGCCGCCCGAGCTTCCGCCCGAACGCCCTTGGCCGCCGCCGTGGCCGCCGTCACCGTCGCGGCGCGGCTTGCCGGCGCGCGAGGGATGCTTCTTGCCTGGCTGGCTACCGCGCGAGGGGGTGACCTGCGCGCGGCCCTGCTTCTGCTGGTGCTCGCGCTTGGTCGGACCCACGCCCTCGACCACCGCACGGAAATTCTCCGGGAGGTCGAGCCGTTCGAATTCCGCATCGGTGAGCTTGCGGATGTCTTTGAGATAGGCTCGCTCGTCCTCGGCGCACATCGCGATCGCGATGCCCTCGGCCCCGGCGCGCGCGGTGCGGCCGATGCGGTGGACATATTGCTCGGGCACGTTGGGCAGCTCGTAATTGATCACGTGGCTGACGCCGGGGATATCGATCCCGCGCGCGGCGACATCGGTCGCCACCAGCACCGGGGTCTTGGCGCGCTTGAACTCGTCGAGCGCGCGTTCGCGCTGCGGCTGGCTCTTGTTGCCGTGGATCGCATTGGCGTTGATGCCGACCTGCGCCAGCTTCTTCACCACCCGGTCGCAGCCGTGCTTGGTGCGCGCGAACACGAGCACGCGTTCGATCTTGCCGGGGATCTGGTGACGACCCGACAGGATCATCTCGAGCAGCGACTGCTTCTCTTCCTGCTGGACCATATAGAGATACTGGTCGATCCGCTCGGCGGTGGTGCTTTCGGGGGTGACCGAGACCTGGACCGGGTTGCGGCAGTATTTGCCGACCAGTTCCTTGATCGCCTTGGGCATGGTGGCCGAGAAGAACAGCGTCTGGCGCTCCTTGGGGACCAGCTCGGAGATCTTGCGCAGCGCGTGGATGAAGCCGAGGTCGAGCATCTGGTCGGCCTCGTCGAGGATGAGGATTTCCACGCTGCCCAGCCCGATCGCCTTCTGGTCGATCAGGTCGAGCAGGCGGCCCGGGGTGGCGACGAGAATGTCGGTGCCGCGGTGGAGCTTGTTGCGGTCCTTGTTGACCGAGGTCCCGCCGACGATGGAATGGACCTTGAGGCCCGCCAGCGCGCCGTAATCCTTGGCCGACTGGGCGATCTGCCCGGCCAGCTCGCGCGTCGGCGCGAGGATCAGCATGCGGCAGGATTTGAACGGGGTCTGGTTGTCGGCGGCGCGCAGCCGGTCGATGCTGGGAAGCATGAAGGCGGCGGTCTTGCCGGTGCCGGTCTGGGCGATGCCCATCAGGTCGCGCCCCTCGAGCACGGGCGGGATCGCCTGCGCCTGGATCGGGGTCGGAGTGGTGTAGCCCTGCAGGTCGAGCGCCTGGAGAACGGGCTGCGAAAGCCCCAGATCGGAGAACTGGATGGGCTGATCGGAAGTCTGTGTCATATGTCTGTAAACTCGTAAATATGCGGCGCGCGCGCAGAGCCGGGACGGAGTCCAGACGGAATCCACGCGCGTCGCGGGTGTCAAAACGACCCGCGTGAAAAGGGAAGTCTTTGGGGAGAACCGAAGGGCTGCCGGGGAAGGCTCTGTCTGGCCTACCGCTTCACGCGGGCGCGCACCTCGATGGGAGCCATGTGGGGAAGTTGCGCGGGAAAGTCAATTTGTTTCGCGGGTGGGAGCTGCGGGAGGCCGCATGAGAATCACGGACTGGATGCACCCGCCCGAGCCTTGTCTGCGATCCGGTGGAATACTGCGCGCAATTCGTCGAAACCGGCCTTCTCGATCGCGCCCGCCGCGATTGCGGCTGGCGACCACGTCAGGGTCGGCAGTTCGTCGTCGAGCATCTCCCACTCCGGGAACATGCGCTCCTCGACCGTCTCGGACAGTGCCAGGCTGACCTCGGCATGGCGGTCATCCTCGACGATACGCGCATAGAGGGCATCGATCGCGCCAGCGGGCCCTTCGATCAGCTGGAGATAGACGTCGTGCCTGCAGATCAGCGCGCCCGTGATGTCGTCGCGCCGGTTGTTGCGGCGGGCCTGGATCAAGATGCCGGCAAGCGTCGAATTGTCGAACCCGAACGGCTGCGAACGGTAGATCAGCTGCTTCATTGCATGCCTCCTGCGGGTACGCGCACCACAGAATACTGCATTTGTCCCGCTGTCGATAGCCATGGGGCACGTGCATCCCCCCGCCGTGGTCACCCCGGGCCCGATCCGGGGTCCCGCTGCCTTCCTCACGCAGCGTCAGACCTTTCCGCTCGTCGTCGCAGGCCGTCGCCGGCGTCGTAGCCATCCATGAAGGGCGCTTTCCGCCCGAAGCCACGGCAGCGGCGAGCCGCGGCAGCACCATGGATTGCTTCGTCGCTACGCTCCTCGCAATGACGAGGGTGGAATCCCTTGGCGGGCCGGATGCAAGATCGCCCGTCTGCGTCGCCCCGGACCCGACCCGGAGTCCAGCTTGTTCATCGCTGCCGCGACGCAAGCCCCGATCGAAGCGCAAAGCGGCCCGCAGCGGGACGACCGATCCACTTCGCTTGCGCCACTTTGCACCAGAGGCAGCGGGGCCCCGGGTCAAGCCCGGGGCGACGAGAGGGTGGGCTGTCCCTTCGACTTTAGCGGTTCGCGACTCAAACGGCCCCGGCAACTCCGCCGGCCGCTTTCCGGTGTCCTGTGACAGAAGCTGCATGGCAGCAAACGACCCAGTTACAGCGCTTCCCAGGCTTCGTCGCCCCGGGCTCGACCCGGGGTCCCGCTGCCTTGCTGCCGAAAGGCTCAACACCGGCAGGTTCGCCGCCGGGGAAAAACCCCTGCCGCCGTCATTGCGAGCCGCCGCAGGCGGCGCGGCAATCCACGAACGACGGTTTCCTCTTTCCATGACAGTAGTGAGGACCCGCAAAGCCGCGCCATGGATTGCCGCGTCGCTGCGCTCCTCGCAATGACGAGAGGGAGGGCGGCGGCTTTCCTTCCGCCATCGCCAAAACCCGCCGTACCGTTTACGACCGAAGTCGGACGTTGAGCGCTTTGGACGGCTTCTCCAAAAGCCGACATCGGGTGAAGTTTTCAAAACGATCTGACCAAGTAGTCATCTCAATTTCTCGTAAGTAAGGTTCTAAGCAAACTTTCTGGATTCGACCGATGCGCAATGCAATCCTTCCTCTGCTTTTTCTCGCATTTGCAGGATGCGCGAAAGCGCCAGTCGCGACCACTACGGATCTGGTGGCGCAAGATAGCCTGTGCACTTCCCCTGACGGGTGGCATGCCGTCGTGCAACGCGATCCCAAGTTCGTAGTATTTGGCGAATTGCACGGAACCCGCGAAGCGCCGGCGTTCTTCGGTTCGCTTGCTTGCAGTCTGGCTACGGACGGCGAGGTAATTCTCATCGCAATCGAGTTTAGTCCTTACCACGACGATGCTTTGCAAGAAGCGTGGAACGCTGATGAAGAGGATTTTGAGAACCTCTTACTGCAGGCCGGTTGGCGCGGACGACGCGACGGCGTGGGCAGCGAAGCGATGTTCGAAATGGTTCGCGATCTCCATCGTTTGAGAAGGGCGGGATATGCAATCGATATTACCGCCTTCAACGGTGCTGGTAGCGAAGATCAACGCGAAGAATTTACCCATCTTCCCGGGCAAGGTCCACATGAGGCAGCACAGGCTGAGAATGTTGCGAATGCTGCGGAAAAGCGTTCCTACGACAGGGTTCTCGTCCTCGTCGGCAATCTCCATGCCGAAAAACAGCCCATTGATTTCGGACGTGGCGCCTTCGAGCCAATGGCGAAGAGACTTGGCGCCTACGGGTCTGTATTATCACTCAACGTAAAGTATGATGCAGGAACTAGCTGGAGTTGTCAGCTCCGAGCCGACTTCGATCCGAAGACTGATGGCAGCCCAGCAGACGCTGATATCGAATGCGGACCCCATCCGGCTGGCGCAACCGGTTCTTTCGACCGCAACGCATTCATCGAGGTGGTCGATCAAACCCCCGATTCGGCGGAAACAAGTTTCGACGGTTTCTTCTGGTTAGGTCCAATCACGGCGTCCCCACCGAAAGCGCCGACGGAGGATGAAATAACGCGGTAAGGCAGACGACCGAAAATTTTCTGCGCAATATTCGCTTCAGCCTTTAGAACCGGACGGTCCGCTCCCCACCCCAATGCCGGACGTTCGCGCTTGGTTGGCCACATATTGAAAGCCGACCTTCGGCTATAAGCGGGTTCAGTGGAAAAAAGGCCTAGCAGCAATCGACCCGAACCCCAGAAACTCAGCCAACCCGCAGAGCAAGCTCAGTCACAGGGCGATTAACCGGCAGGCTTGCCCTCACCCCAGCCCCGCGCGCTCCAGCAACCCTGCCGTGCTCGCGTCGAAGCTCCCGCCGCCCTTCTCGATCGCCTTTGCCATCTGCTTGCCCAGTTCCACGCCGAACTGGTCGAAGGGGTTGATCCCCATCAGCACCGCGCTCGCGAAGACGCGGTGTTCGTGGAAGGCGATCAGCGCGCCCAGCGTCGCGGCGTCGAAATCGTCGGCGAGGATGGTGGCGCTGGGGCGGTCGCCGGGGAAGTGGCGCGCGGGGTCCTCGCCCTTGTCGCCTGCCATCAGCGCCGCGGCCTGCGCGAAGCAATTGGTCAGCAGGATGCGGTGATGCGCGGGGTCGAGCGCGTCCCCCGGGGCCACGCTGGCGATGAAATCGACCGGGATCAGATGCGTGCCCTGGTGGAGCAGTTGGAACACGGCGTGCTGCGCATCGGTGCCCACCCCGCCCCAGGTCACCGGCGCGGTCGGGCCGTCGACGGGGCGCATGTGGGCGGTGACACGCTTGCCGTTGCTCTCCATCTCGAGCTGCTGGAGATAGTCGGGGAACAGGCCGAGCCGCTCGTCATAGGCGAAGACCGCGCGGGTCTGGCAGCCGCGAATGCGGGTGTAGTAAAGATCGGCGAAGGCGGCGCGCAGGACGAGGTTGGCGCTTCCCTCGGTGTCGCGGAAATGCTCGTCCATGGCCCTCGCGCCGGCGAGGAAGGCGCGGAAATCCTCCATGCCGGCGGCCATGGCGATGGGGAAGCCGATGCTCGACCACACCGAATAGCGCCCGCCGACGCTTTCGGGGAACGGCAGGATGCGGGTCTCGTCGACGCCCCACTCGACCGCCTTTTCGGGGCTGGCGGTGAGTGCGATCACGCGGCCGTAGGGGTCCGCGACGCCGTTGTCGGAGAGCCATTTGAGCGCCGAGGCGGCGTTGGTCATGGTCTCGGTGGTGGTGAAGGTCTTGCTGGCGACGGCGATCAGCGTCTTGGCCGGATCGCAGGCGGCGAAGGCCGCTTCCAGCGCGACCCCGTCGATGTTGGAGACGACGTGGACGTCGCAATAGGACAGCTCGCGGCTGAGCGCATCGACCCCCAGCGCCGGGCCCAGCGCCGAGCCGCCGATGCCGATGTGGATCAGATGATCGACATCGCCCAGCGCGCCCTGGTGGATCGCCTCGACCAGCAGCCCCATCCGCTCGAGCAGCGCCTCGGCCTCCTCGACCTTGGCGGGATCGCCGACGCCGCGCAGCGTGGCGTGATCGGCGGCGCGGCCCTCGGTCGGGTTGACCACATCGCCCGCGAACAGTTTCGCGCGCATCCCGGCGAAATCCATCGCCTCGGCGAGCTCCTCGAAAGCGGCGAGCACCGCACGGTCGAGATGGGTCTTGGACCAGTCGAAGAAGATTCCCCCCGCATCGAGGATCGCGTTCTCGCCCTCGGCGCCGCTGCCCAGCTCGATCCGGCCCGAGAGCATGGCGACGCGGTCCGCATCGCCGGGCTCGTCGGTCCCCTCGCCGCCATCGCGGGTGGCGCTGAACAATTCGCGCAAGGTGGGACGCGGCAGGGCTTCGAGACGGGTCCACAGATCGGCGGGCGAAGTCATGCGCAAAAGTCCTTTAATGGCCAGCCCTGCGCGCCTAGGGAATCGCTCCATGAATGGCAAACCCCCTATCGCTGCGAGCACCGCGCCGCAAAGGCCGCAGGACGGGCGCACCGGATCCGGAACCGCAGCGGCCGCCGAGACGGCCCCCGGCACCGGCACCGGCACCGGCACCAGCACCGAGGAGCGCGAGGACTGGTGGAGCTTCACCAAATTCGTGCTCAAGGTAGTGCTCGCGGTGCTGGTGTTCCGCACCTTCCTGTTCGCGCCCTTCACCATTCCCAGCGAGAGCATGCTGCCCGCGCTGTGGAAGGGCGATTATCTGGTCGCGGCCAAATGGCCCTATGGCTATTCCAACCTCTCGATGCCCTTCCAGGTGCCGCTGCTTCCCGGCAGGATCCTCGCGGACCTGCCCGAGCGCGGCGACGTCGCGATCTTCAAGCATCCGATCGACGGCACCGACTATATCAAGCGGGTGATCGGCCTGCCCGGCGACACCATCGAGATGCGCGGCGGGCGCGTGACGATCAACGGCCGGCCGGTCGAGCAGGAGCTGGTGCGCGAGTTCGACCTGCCGCTGTCGGCCAACACCCAATGCGTGCGCGGCGGGTTCGAGGTCGAGACGGAGCGCGGGACCGCGTGCCGCTACCGCATGGCGCGCGAGACGCTGCCCTCGGGCCGCAGCTATACGGTGCTCGATTTCGGGGCGACCCCGCAGGACGATTTCGGTCCGGTGGTGGTGCCGCGCGAGCACCTGTTCGTGATGGGCGACAACCGCGACAATTCGCAGGACAGCCGGTTCGAGGCCGCGCCGCAGGGCGGCGTGGGCCTGGTCCCGACCGAGCTCCTGGTCGGGCGCGCCAGCAGGGTGCTGTGGTCGACCGATGGCAGCGCCGAATGGCTCAAGCCCTGGACCTGGTTCAGCGCCACCCGCTGGGACCGGATCGGAGAAGGCTTGTGAGCGGCGGCGGCACCCTGGCGCCCGAGGCGCGCGACTGGCTCGAGGCGACCGGTTTCACCGTCGGCGACGAGGCGCTGTGGCACGCCGCGCTGACGCATGGCAGCCTGGGCGAGGCAAAGGATTACGAGCGGCTCGAATTCCTCGGCGACCGGGTGCTCGGGCTGGCGGTGGCCGACTGGCTCTACCGCCGCAGCGAGGCGCCAGAGGGGCGATTGTCGCAGCGGCTCAACGCGCTGGTCAGCCGCGAGATGTGCGCCGAAACCGCGCGCGGGCTGGGCCTCGCCGAGCATATCCGGATCTCCAAACAGGCCAGCGCCGATGGCGGGCGCGACAGCGACAACATTCTGGGCGATGTGATGGAATCGCTGCTCGGCGCGCAATTTATCGAGAACGGCTTCGCTTCGGCGCGCGATCTGGTGCATGAGCTCTGGCGTCCGGCGCTCGAAAGCGGCGCCGGCCAGCGCAAGCACCCCAAGAGCGCGCTGCAGGAATGGGCCGCGGGCAACCAGCGCCGCCCGCCGCAATACGAGGTCACCGACCGCAGCGGCCCCGACCACGCCGCGCAGTTCACCGTCAAGGTGAGCGTGTTCAAGGTCGGCGAGGCCGAAGCCACCGCGGGCAGCAAGTCCGAGGCCGAGCGCGAGGCTGCCAGAGAATTCATGGAGAAATACGGATGAGTACCGCGTCGTGACCAACGAGACCGAGAACCAGGCTGCGAATGCCGAGACCGCCGGGACCGGCCCCGCCCTGCCCACCCGCTGCGGCGTGGTCGCGGTGCTGGGCGCGCCCAATGCGGGCAAGTCGACGCTGGTCAACCAGCTGGTCGGGCAGAAGGTCGCGATCACATCCGCCAAGGCGCAGACCACCCGCGCGCGGATGCTCGGCATCGCGCTGCACGAGAGCGACGGCTTCGCCACCCAGATGGTGCTGGTCGACACGCCGGGCATCTTCGCGCCCAAGCGGCGGCTCGACCGCGCGATGGTGAGCGCCGCCTGGGAAGGCGCCGAGGCCGCCGACGCAGTGCTGCTGATGGTCGATCCGCTCAAGCAGCGCCGCCACGAGCTGCTGCCGATGCTCGAGCAATTAAAGAACCGGCCCGAGCGCAAGTTCCTGGTGCTCAACAAGGTCGACCGGGCGAAGAAGGAACCGCTGCTGGCGCTGGCGCAGGAGCTGGGCGAGCTGGGCGATTTCGCCGAGATCTATTTCATCTCCGCGCTCACCGGCGACGGGGTGGCCGAGCTCAAGGACGTGCTCGCCGGGCTGATGCCCGAGGGCGAATGGATGTACCCCGAGGACCAGGTCAGCGACGCCAGCGAGCGGCTGCTCGCCACCGAGATCACCCGCGAGCAGCTCTACAAACAGCTCCACGAGGAACTGCCCTACGACAGCGCGGTGCGGCCGGAGAAATACATCCAGCGCAAGGACGGCAGCCTCGAGATCCACCAGCAGATCGTGGTCGCGCGCGACAACCAGCGGATGATCGTGCTCGGCAAGGGCGGCAGCATGATCAAATCAATCGGCGCCGCCGCGCGCCAGGAGCTGAGTGAGCTGCTGGGCCAGAAGGTGCATTTGTTCCTGCACGTCAAGGCGACCGAGAACTGGGCCGAGGACAAGGAAATCTACGAGGAAATGGGGCTGGATTGGGTGGGGTGAGCGCTATCAGTCACGACACGGAGCGTCATCCTTGTCTTAGATCGTCCTAGTGTTAGATCGTCATCCCAGCGAAAGCTGGGATCTTTCACAGTTGACGTGCGAACCCGATAAAGATCCCAGCTTTCGCTGGGATGACGAGGGCGGGCGTATGGCGACCGTTTGAAGAGAGGGGCTAGCCGTTCATCTCCTCGAACAGGTCGCGCCAGTCCGGGTTCGCCTGCTCGATCAGCTCGATCTTCCACGCGCGTTGCCAGGCCTTGAGCGCCTTCTCGCGGGCGATCGCATCCTCGATGCGGTCGTGTGCTTCAACAAGCACGAGTCGGTCGAGACCATAGCGGCGCGCGAAAGCGGAGCCCTTGCCACTGCGGTGCTGGATCATACGGGCCGAAAGGTCGGCAGTCACGCCGATGTAGAGCACGCCGCGGGGCTTGTTGGTGAGGATGTAGGTGTAGCCGCCTTTGGGCACCGGCGTTTGCCTCCCCCCGGTTCTACCCCCCTACGTCATCCCAGCGAAAGCTGGGATCTGTCTCGGCTCTTAGTGCCAAATTGAGAGAGATCCCAGCTTTCGCTGGGATGACGCGCCTACCGCTTCTTCAATATCTCGATCCCGTTCTTTTTGGCAAAGTCCTTGGTCGATTCCTCGCTTCGGCCGAGCGCCTTGGCGATCTCACGCAGGCCCTTGCCCTTGGCGGCGAGCGTGCGCAGCATGCCCGCCTCGTCGGCGCGCCAGGGTTGCTTGTGGCGTTCGAAATGCTCCTTCGCCATCAGTCTTCCGCCTGTTTTGCCGCAGCTTTTTTCGGAGCAGCCTTCTTCTTCGCGGGAGCCTTTTTGGCGGCGGCTTTCTTCGGCGCTGCCTTCTTCGCCGGAGCCTTGCGCTTCTTCTTGACCGGGCCCTTGGCGACGCGGGCATCGATCAGAGCGATCGCTTCGGCGTCGGTCAGATCCTCGGGCTTGGCGTCCTTGGGGATGGTCGCATTGGTGGTGCCGTCGGTGACATAGGGGCCGTAGCGGCCCGGCATCACCTTCATCTCGGCGCCGCTGACCGGGTGGACGCCGAGCGTCTTGATCGGCTCGGCCTTGCCGCGGGTGCCGCCCTTGCGGTTGGCCGCTTCGGCGAGCAGCGAGACCGCGGCGTTCATGCCGGTGTCGAAGACATCGCGGGTGCTGGTCAGCTTGGCGTATTTGCCGTCGTGGCGCAGATAGGGGCCGTAGCGCCCGATGGCCGCCTCGATCTCTTTGCCGCTCTCGGGATGGGTGCCGACGATCCGCGGCAGCGAGAGCAGCTTGAGCGCCCATTCGAGATCGAAGTCGTCGAGATCCTTGGGGATGCTGGCGCGTTTGGCCTCCTTGCCCTCGCCGAGCTGGATATAGGGGCCGAAGCGACCGGTCTTGCGCTCGACCGGCAGGCCGGTGGCGGGATCCTCGCCCATCACCGCATCCTCGGCGGCCTCCTCGCCATCGGCGCCCGGCTGGGCGAAGCGGCGGGTGAACTTGCACTCGGGGTAGTTCGCGCAGGCGACGAAGGCGCCGTAGCGCCCGCCGCGCAGCGCGAGCCGTCCGCCCTCGCGGCCTTCCTTGTCGCACAGCGGGCAGAAGCGCGGCTCCTTGCCGTCGGCGCGTTCGGGGAAGAGATAGTCCGAGAGATATTCGTCGAGCACTTCGGTGACTTCCGAAGGCTTCTTCTCCATCACCTCTTCGGTCTTGGGCTTGAAGTCCTTCCAGAAGGCTTCGAGCAAGGTCTTCCACGCCTCGTTCCCGGCGGACACCTCGTCGAGATCGTCCTCCATCCCGGCGGTGAAATCATAGGCCACGTAGTTCGGGAAAAAGCGCTCGAGAAACGCCGTCAGCAAGCGCCCGCTTTCCTCGGCGAAGAAACGGTTCTTCTCCATCCTGACATATTCGCGGTCGCGCAAGGTCTGGATCGTGCTGGCATAGGTCGAGGGACGCCCGATTCCGAGCTCCTCGAGCCGTTTCACCAGCGAGGCTTCGGAGAAGCGCGGCGGCGGCTGGGTGAAATGCTGATTGGCCTCCACAGCAGTCTTGGCAGGCGCATCGCCCTTGCGCAGCACCGGGAGCAGGCCCTCGTCCTCGTCCTCCGCCTTGTCGTCGAAGCCTTCCTGATAGACCGCGAAATAGCCCGGAAACTTGACCACCTGGCCGGTGGCGCGCAGTTCGTGCCGGCCGGTCGCATCGCGCAAGGTCACGGTGGTGCGTTCGAGCTGCGCGGTCGCCATCTGGCTGGCCATGGCGCGATTGAAGATGAGGTCGTAAAGCTTGGCTTCGTCCCCGCTCCCCGCTCGATCCTTGCGGAAATCGGTCGGGCGGATCGCTTCGTGCGCTTCCTGCGCGTTTTTGGCCTTGGTGCTGTAGAAGCGCGGTTTTTCGGGGCGATAATCGTCGCTGAACCGCTCCACGATGGCATCGCGCGCGGCCATGATGGCGCTCATATCCATCTGCACGCCATCGGTCCGCATGTAGGTGATCGCGCCCGCTTCGTAGAGCGATTGCGCCAGCCGCATGGTGTGGCTGGCGGAATAGCCCAGCTTGCGCGAGGCCTCCTGCTGCAGCGTCGAGGTCGTGAAGGGCGGTGCGGGGTTGCGCTTGAGCGGCTTGGTCTCGACATCCTCCACCGTGAAGCGCCCGTCCTCGACCGCCTGTTTCGCCGCCGCGGCGCTGGCTTCGTCCCCCAGCGTCAGCTTTTCCAGCTTCTTGCCGTCGAACTTCACCAGCCGCGCATCGAACGCGGTGCCGTCGTGCTGGAGCTTGGCCAGCACGCTCCAGTATTCGTCCGCGCGGAAGACCTCGATCTCGCGCTCGCGTTCGCAGATCAGGCGCAGCGCGACCGATTGCACGCGGCCCGCGCTCTTGGCGCCGGGCAGCCGCCGCCACAGCACCGGGCTGAGCGTGAAACCATAGAGATAATCGAGTGCGCGGCGCGCCAGATAGGCGTCGATGAGCGGCTGATCGAGCTCGCGCGGCGCCTTCATCGCCTCGGTGACCGCGGTCTTGGTGATCGCGTTGAAAGTCACCCTGTCCACCTTGGCGGGCAGCGCCTTGCGCTTGGCCAGCAGCTCGCGGACATGCCAGGAAATCGCCTCGCCCTCGCGGTCGGGGTCGGTCGCGAGAACCAGCCGCGTCGCCTTCTTGGCCGCGTCGCTGATCTCCTTGAAGCGGCTCTGCTTGTCGCGATAGAGCTCCCAGTCCATCGCGAAATCCTCGTCCGGGCGGACGCTGCCATCCTTGGGCGGTAGGTCGCGGACATGGCCGTAGGATGCCAGGACCTTGAAGTCCTTGCCGAGGTATTTCTCGATGGTTTTCGCCTTGGCGGGCGATTCGACGATGACGAGTTGCATGAGTGTCTGGAACGTCCCTTACGTGTGCGTATGCGTATACGCGCGAAAATGGCGGCTGGGTTCGCGGGGCGTCAAGCGGACATTTGAAGTGCCACGAAGAGAACCATGACGGTCCCCAGGGGCAAAAAGCGATCGGCAACCCTTCGGATTTTTCCATGATCGTTATCGCCGCCGATGAACAGCATCGCAATTGCAACGATCAGGCCGATGAAGAGACCGACTGCACCGGCCCCCAAAGCCACCGCTAGGTAAGCAGCATGAAGGCCGCTTTCCGGTTGCGAGACAGCACCCAGCCAGAGGACGCAGCCGTACCAGACCATTGCCACTCCGAGCATCGCCGAAGCGACCCGCTCTCCTGTCGTCAGGTCCTTCCAGCTCATCCGCACAAACTCACGCGCCCCGCCGCATGGCGTTCGAGCCGTCCGGCGATCTCCAGTTCCAGCAGCGCGAGCTGCACCGCGGCGGCGCTGGTCCCCGACTGGCGGATCAGCTCGTCGACCGCCACGGGCGCGGTGGTGAGCAGCGCAGCGATATCGGCCGGTTCCGCCTCCGCCAGTTCTTCGGGCGCGCAGTCGAACCGGCCCGCGGGTTCGCGGAAGGTGGAGCGCGGGATGCCGTCGAAGCCCGAGAGCAGTTCCACCACCTCCTCGGGCGATTGCACCAGCACCGCGCCTTCGCGGATCAGATGGTTGCCGCCATGGCTGCGCGGGTCGAGCGGGCTGCCGGGGATCGCCATCACCTCGCGGCCCGCCTCGGCCGCCAGCCGCGCGGTGATCAGGCTGCCCGAGCGCACCGCCGCCTCGACCACCAGCGTGCCCGCGGCGAGCCCGGCGATGATCCGGTTGCGGCTGGGGAAATGGCTGCCGCGCGGTTCGGTGCCGGGCGGCTGTTCGGCGAGCAGCAGGCCTTCGCCGGCGATCCGCTCCTGCAGCGCGGCATGCTGCGGCGGATAGGCGATATCGATTCCGCTAGCGATCACGCCCACCGTGCGGGGGCCCGCTGAACTGTTGAGGGCGCCCTCATGCGCGGCGCCGTCAATGCCGCGCGCCAGACCCGAGACCACGGTGAAGCCCGCCTCCGCCAGCGCAGCGGCGAAATCGCGCGCCAGCTTGACCGCCGCGGCGCTGGCGTTGCGCGCGCCGACCATCGCGACGCAGGGCTGCGAGGCCAGCGCCAGATCGCCGCGCCATGTCAGGATCGGCGGCGCGCTGTCGAGCTGCCCCAGCAGCGCAGGGTAGCCGGGCTGGTCGTGGAACAGGTATTTCGCGCCCGCGCTTCGGACCGCATCGACCTCGCGCTCGATGGTCTCGGACGGGGCGGCGCGGTAGGCGCGTCCGCCGCGGCTGCCGAGTTCGGGGAGCGCCGCCAGGGCCTGGGCCGCGCTGCCGAAGCGCATCAGCAGCTGGGCGTAGCTGACCGGGCCGATATTGGGCGAGCGCAGCAGGCGGATGCGGGCGAAGGCTTCGGCCTGGTCGAGCGCCTCCGCCACCTCGTCATCCCAGCGAAAGCTGGGATCTCCCGCAGGTGGAGGACCGGGAGGAAGGCGATCCCAGCTTTCGCTGGGATGACGGATGGGAGGAGGGTTTCACTTGCTGCCACCAACCTTGGGTTCGGTCCCCGCGGCGAGCCGCTTGAGATTGGCGCGGTGGAGCCAGATCACCAGCAGCGCGATCAGCGCCAGCACCGGCACGAAGGCGGGGTAGCCCAGCAGCGCCGCCGCCAGCGCCGCGGCGACCACCGCGCACATGCCGGCGAGCGAGCTGATTCGCGAGACCGCCAGCACGCCCAGCCAGACCAACGCGTAGGTCAGTCCGATCGGCCAGGCGAGGCCGAGGCAGACCCCGGCGTTGGTGGCGACCCCCTTGCCGCCCTTGAACCCGAGCCAGACCGGAAAGCAGTGCCCCAGCACTGCGCCGCCGGCGGCGAAGGCCATCGCGACCGGGTCGGGGACTACAAAATCAACCACTAACCCGGGCACGGGCTCAGCTACTCCCAATCCATACCAGATTTGGCCGGACAACCAGACAGCGAGAAAACCCTTAAGCAGGTCGAGCAGCAGCACCGCCGCCGCCAGCCCCTTGCTGCCGGTGCGCAGAACATTGGTGGCGCCGATATTGCCGCTGCCGATCTGGCGGATGTCGCCCTTCCCCGCGAGCCTGGCGAGGATCAGCCCGAAGGGGATCGAGCCCAGCCCATAGCCGAGCAGCGCGGCCCAGAGCGTGGAGATCGTGAACTCGGTACCCATATCTGCGCGAATCCCCACAATTGGTGCGGACCGAGCCTGTCCAAGCCCCGCCCTTTGCCCTAGCGCGTCTACCGGAAGCAGCGCCCCTTCGACAAGCTCAGGACGAACGCAATTGGACAAATCCGAGCCGCATACCCCGATCCTGGTGTTCGATTCCGGCGTCGGCGGGCTGACGGTGCTGGCGCAATTGCGCCGCCTGCTGCCCCAGGCACCGGTGATCTACGCCGCCGACATGGCCGGGCTGCCCTATGGCGCCAAGAGCGAGGCCGAGGTCGCCGCGCGGGTCGCCGGCCTGCTCGGGCGGATGGCCGAACGCTACCAGCCGCGGCTGATCTGCCTCGCCTGCAACACCGCTAGCACGATCGCATTGGGCATGGTGCGCGAGGTGCTCGAGACCCCGATCGTCGGCACCGTCCCCGCGATCAAGCCTGCCGCCGCGCTCACCAGAAGCGGCACCTTCGGCCTGCTCGGCACCGAGGCGACCATGCGCCAGGCCTATGTCGACGAGCTCGAACACGACTTCGCCAAGGGCAAGGTGCTGCTGCGGCACGGCGCCAACGGACTGGTGGCGCTGGCCGAGGCCAAGCTGCGCGGCGAGAGCGTGTCGGTCGATGCGGTGGCGCGCGAGGCCAAGGGGCTGGTGCTCCAGCAGGGCGGCGAGGCGATCGACACGGTCGTGCTTGCCTGCACCCATTTCCCGCTGCTCGAGGAGGAATTGCGCGCCGCCTTCGGCGAGGACGTCACCCTGCTCGACGGTTCGGAAGGTATCGCCCGGCGGATCGTCGCGCTGACGCAGGGCCAGAGCTTCGAGCGGAGTCGTTCCGATTTCGCGGTCACCACCGGCGAGTTGGAGGATTTCAGGAGACTGGCGCCGGCCTTCGCGGCGCAGAAGATCACCCGGCTCGAACGCTTCTGACCCCTTGCGAGTCATTCGCAAAGATCGCGGTGGCAAATCGTCGGCTTTCTCCCTAAATCGGCGCTCCAGATGGCCGCCGCGGGCGGCGCGACCAAGCGGTGACGCGTGAACTACGGACAGGTATTCGACCAGGCGATCGACCGGCTCCATTCCGAGGGCCGCTACCGCGTGTTCATCGACATCATGCGCAACAAGGGGGCCTACCCCAATGCGCGCTGCTTCCACGGCCACAACGGCCCCAAGCCGATCACCGTGTGGTGCTCCAACGACTATCTCGCCATGGGCCAGCACCCCAAGGTGATCGAGGCGATGGAATCCGCGCTGCACGATGTCGGCGCCGGTTCGGGCGGCACGCGCAACATCGGCGGCAACACCCATTTCCACATCGAGCTCGAGCGCGAGCTCGCCGATCTGCACGACAAGGAAGGCGCGCTGCTGTTCACCAGCGGCTATGTCTCCAACGACGCAACGCTGTCGACGCTGGCCAAGCTGCTGCCGGGCTGCGTGATCTTTTCCGACGAATTGAACCACGCCAGCATGATCGCCGGCATCCGCAATTCGGGCTGCGAGAAGCGGGTGTTCCGCCACAATGATCTGGCGCATCTGGAAGAACTGCTCGCCGCCGAGGACGAGGCGACGCCCAAGCTGATCGCCTTCGAGAGCGTCTATTCGATGGATGGCGACGTCGCCCCGGTCCACGCGATCTGCGATCTCGCCGACAAGTACAACGCGCTGACCTATATCGACGAAGTCCACGCTGTCGGCATGTACGGCGCGCGCGGCGGCGGCATCACCGAGCGCGACGAGGCCGTCCACCGCATCGACATCGTCGAGGGCACGCTGGGCAAGGCCTTCGGCGTGATGGGCGGCTATATCGCGGCCGACAACCGGATCATCGACTGCATCCGCTCCTATGCACCCGGCTTCATCTTCACCACCTCGCTCAGCCCGGTGCTGGTCGCGGGCGTGCTGGCGGCGGTCAAGCATCTCAAGGGCTCGAGCGAGGAGCGCGACGCACAGCAGGCCAATGCCGCGATGCTCAAGGCCATCCTTGGCGAACGCGGGCTGCCCGTGCTGCCCTCGACCACGCATATCGTCCCGCTGATGGTCGGCGATCCGGTGCGCGCCAAGAAGATCAGCGACATATTGCTCGCCGAATACGGCGTCTATGTGCAGCCGATCAACTTCCCTACCGTGCCGCGCGGGACCGAGCGACTGCGCTTCACCCCCGGCCCGGCGCATACGGTCGAGATGATGCACGATCTGGGCGATGCGCTGGTCGAGATCTGGTCGCGGCTGGACATGGACCTCGCCGAGGCCGCCTGACCCGCACTGCCTAGCCCGCGCTGCCTGACCCGTAAGGGATTTGCGCAAACCCGCCGCTGCGCTACCACGCCTGCACAACGCAGGAGAGAGCATGAGCGGGACGCCCGAACAGACCTATGCCGAAATCGTCAGCGGTCGCCGCTCGACGCGCGGCTATCTCGACAAGCCGGTTCCGCGCGAACTGATCGAGGAAGTTCTCGCGCTCGCCATGCGCTCGCCCTCCTCAATGAACACGCAGCCGTGGCATTTGCACGTCATCACCGGCGAACCGCTCGACCGCATCCGCAAGGGCAACACCGAGCGCATTCTCGCGGGCGAGCCCGACAGCCGTGAGTTCCGCCGCGGGCAGCCCTTTGCCGGGGTCCACCGTGATCGCCAGATCGGCGTCGCCAAGCAGCTGTTCGGCGCCATGGGCATCGAACGCGACGACAAGGACGCGCGCCAGGACTGGGTGCTGCGCGGCTTCCGCCAGTTCGATGCGCCCGTCTGCGTGATCGTGGCTTACGACCGCGAGCTCTCCGAAAGCGACGACACCGCCTTCGATTGCGGCGCGCTGACCACCTGCCTCGTCAACGCGGCCTGGTCGCGCGGCCTGGGCTGCGTGATCAACTCGCAAGGCATCATGCAGAGCCCGGTGGTGCGCGAGCATGCCGGTATCCCCGACGATCAGGTGATCCTGAAGGCGGTGGCGATGGGATGGCCCGACGAGGACTTCCCGGCCAATGCGGTGGTGAGCACCCGCAAGCCGCTGGAGGAAGCGGCGCGGTTCGTGGGGTTCGGCGATCGCCCGGACTGAGCGGAAAACGCGGGAATTTCGCGTCCCGCGGCACCAGCATCATTGAACCGTCTGCTGCTTCCAATGAATAACAATTGTTAATTTAAATAACGCTGACCTCCATCGGTTCGGTTTATTTCGAGATTCTCTCTCTCTCTCGGAACGGCATCGCCTCCGCTCCGTTCATTGACCATACACACAGTCAAGAAGGGAGACATTATGGCCGAAATTCCAATCGAGAAAAAATCGGGATCCAAATGGCTTTGGATCCTTCTGGCGTTACTTGCACTGGCTCTAATTGCCTGGTGGATTTTGGACGATGACGGAGACGACGTCGTCGAATACACAGACCAGGCCGTAGTTGCCGACACCGTACCGGCAGCGACCGGCATGCTTGTTGTCGGTGAAAGCGTCGATATGGACGGGGTGGAAGTAACCTCGCTTGCCGGCGACATGGCGTTTTACATCGAGATGAACGGACAGCAGGTCCCGGTGTTCTTCGATCAGGTGCCAACCCCAGGCGACGCGACCGAAGGCGAATACGACATCAACCCCGGTTCGATTCTCAACATCGAGGGTGAAGTCCGCTCCGCTACGGATACGCTTCCGGCAAATGCCGATCCGTCGATCCTCGGACAATCACAAAACTACATTTTCGCAGAGTCGATCGAGATGGTCGGTAGCTGATACCCCCGGCAGTTCTCTGCCGTAGCACCTCGACGATCTGCACATTCCATTAAGGAGAATTATTATGCGCCACGACAAACGATACGAAAAGCTGGATGCGCTCGGCGACTGGAAGCTCGAGCATAGCTCGCAGGACATCCGCGGCATGCCGCTGGTCAGCCCCGAAGGCCACCAGTTCGGCATCATCGACGACCTGCTCGTCGATCGCGACAATGAGCGGGTGATGGCGGTTCGGCTCGAGGACGGCCGGGTCACACCGGTCGAGCCGCTCGACATTCACGACAATTGCGTCGTCTATGGCGAAGAAGCGGTCGCCCATGCCCAGCGCGGCGTCGCCGAAGGCCACGTGGTCGACGAGGAAGTCGTACCGGTGGTCGAGGAGCGGGTTGCCGTCGGCAAGCGCGTCGCGGACCGGGGCCGGGTCATCAACGTCCATACCGATGTCGTAACCGACAAGGTCAGCGAAGACGTCCACCTGCGCAAGGAAAACGTCTCGGTCGAGAAGCGTCCGGTCGACGATCGCCGCGTATCCACCAAGGATGCCAACGCGATGCTCGATGGCAAGTCGGTCACCATGACCGAGCGCAACGAGGAGGCCGTGGTCGCCAAGGACGCCGTCGTCACCGACGAAGTCGTGGTCAAGAAGACCGCCGGCGACAAGGTCGAGCATATCGACGAAACCGTCCGCAAGACCAAGGTCGATGTCGATACCGACAACGACGCCCGCCGCCGCACGTAATACCGCGCGATAGGCAAGGAAACGGGCCGGTAGCGGATACGCCGCTCCCGGCCCTTTTCCGTTCAGGATGGAGCCCCAGAGATGACAAGAACCGACAAGACCGACCCTGCGCGCGGACCCGTGGTGGAAGAAGCCACCATTCCGGTCGTCGAGGAGCGGGTCCGACTCGACAAGACCGTCGAACAGGGCCGCACCGTGACCGTTCGAACGCGCCCGGTGACCGAGACCGAGACTCTTACCCAGCCGCTGGCGCACGAACGCGTCACCGTCGAGCGCGTGCCCATCGGTCAGGTGGTGAGCGAAATTCCGCCCGTGCGCGAGGACGGCGATCTGACCGTGATCCCGGTAGTCGAGGAGCGTGCGCGCGTGGTGGTGGAACAGGTGCTGGTCGAGGAGATCCACCTGCGCCGCACGCGCGAGGAGACCGTCGAGGCTTTCGAGGTCGAGCGCCGGCGTACCGAGGTCGAGATCGACGAATAACCGACTACGAATGATCGAAGCGAGGCGGGGCCGGTCCCCGCCTCACTCAGAATTCAGCGCAGGCTCACCACATTGTCGCTGACCTTGCGCGCACGGCTGCCGTCGTAGAGGCTGGCCATCGGCTCGTCCTCCACGATCAGGCTCTGGGTCGCGCCGAAGCCGTTGAAATCGGTCTTCATCGCCGCGCCATAGGCGCCCAGCATCCCGATCTCGATATAATCGCCCGCCTGGATATCCTCGGGCAGTGCGAAGGGGCCGGGCATGTAGTCGGCATCGTCGCAGGTCGGCCCGTAAAACGCGAATTCCATGTCCGGCTTGATGAGGTCGTCCTCCAGCGCGCGGACCGGAAACTTCCAGTCGACATGCGCGGCATCGAACAGCGCCCCATAGGAGCCGTCGTTGATGTAGAGTTCCTCGCCGCGGCGCTTCTCGACCTTGACCACCAGCGACGAATATTCCGCGCACAGCGCGCGGCCGGGCTCGCACCACAGCTCGGCGTTGTAGGCGATCGGCAGCGCGTAGAAATGCTGGTGGATGATGTTGAAATAATCTTCGAGCGGCGGCGGCTCGAGCCCGGGATAGACGCTGGGGAAGCCTCCGCCGACATCGATCATGTCGATCACCACCGATGCTTCGGCGATCGCCGCGCGGGTACGGTCGAGCGCCTGGACATAGGCAAACGGGCTCATCGCCTGGCTGCCGACGTGGAAACACACGCCGAGCCAGTCCGCATGCTGGCGCGCCTGCTGGAGCAGCAGCGGTCCCTCGGTGAGGTCGCAGCCGAACTTGCTGGCGAGGCTGAGCTCGGAAAATTCGGAGGACACGCGGAGCCGGACGCACAGCCGCAGGTCGGTGGCGGGCTCGCCCGCATCATCGGTGCAGGCGGCGACGATCTTCTCGAGTTCCTCGACGCTGTCGAGGCTGAAGGTCTTGACGCCGTGGACCCGGTAGGCCTCGCGGATGGCGCTGGGCGCCTTGATCGGGTGCATGAAGCACAGCACCGCCTCGGGCAGGATGCCGCGCACCAGCCGGACCTCGGCGATCGAGGCGACGTCGTAATGCGTCACCCCGGCGTTCCACAGCACGCGCAGCAGCTCGGGCGAAGGATTGGCCTTCACCGCATAGAGCGACTTGCCGGGAAACTTCTCGACGAAGAAGCGCGCCGCACGCGTGGCAGCGTGCGGACGGTTGAGAATGACGGGTTCGTCGGGCGCGAGAGCGCGTACTACGGACCGGGCGTCAGGATAGGTGTGCAATTCAAGGGACCCCCAAAACGATTGTTCGTGACAAGGGCTGCCTAGCGGTCGTCAGTCCCGCCCTTGTTGAAGGGGCTCCGGCAGCGGGAGTGCGCATTTAGGGCCTGGCGCTGCAAAAGCAAGGAGATTCCCGCCCCCGGACCCGGTTTCTCCGCGTGGCCGCGCGTCAGGAAAGCCGGTTGCGGAAATCCTCGTAACCGAAGCTTTTCACCAGTTCGAGCGCATCGCTGTCGCTGTCCCACAGCCAGATCGAGGGCAGCGGGACGCCGTTGAAGGTGTTGGTCTTGACCATCGAATAATGCGCCTGATCGAGAAAGGCGATCCGTTGGCCGGGTTCGGCCGGGACCGGCAGGCGGTAGTCGCCGATCACGTCGCCCGCGAGGCAGGAGGGGCCGCCGAGCCTTATAAGCCCCTGCTCCCCCGCGAAACCGGGGGCCTCGGGTGGCGAAGCGCCGAACTGCCTGAGGTCCCCGCCTTCGCGGTGACTCGCGAGCTCCCCCAGCATCGCCGGACGATAGGGCGCCTCGATCACATCGGGCATGTGGCAGGTGGCGGAGATATCGGTGATCGCGAAGGGCACCTCGTTGACCCCGGTGTCGAGAATGGTGCCGACCAAAATCCCCGCATCGAGCGCCACCGCCTCGCCCGGTTCTAGATAGATTTCGGCGCCGGTGTCCTCCTTGGCGTCGCGCAGGAACTCGATCAGCTCCTCGCGCTGGTAATCGGCGCGGGTGATGTGGTGCCCGCCGCCCATGTTGATCCATTTGAGCTGGCCGAAATAAGGCTCGATCGCATCGAAGACCCGGTCCCAGGTCTGCGCCAGCGGCTCGAAATCCTGTTCGCACAGATTGTGGAAATGGATCCCCTCGACGCCCTCCATATGCTCCTCTGTGAGCTGGTCGAGCGGGAAGCCCAACCGCGAGCCGGGGCTGGAGGGATCGTAGCGCGGCACCTCGCCGGTGGGGACCTGCGGGTTGATCCTGAGCCCGACATCGAAATCGCCGCCGGTCGCCCGCGCCTGATCCATGATCAGCGCGGCGCGTCGCATCTGCGCGGGCGAATTGAAGATCAGGTGATCGGACAGCCGGCAGATCTCCTCGAGATCCTCGGGCTTATAGGCGGCGCAATAGGTGGCGATCTCGCCATCGTAGAACTCACCCGCGAGCCGCGCTTCCCACAGCCCCGAGGCGCAGACCCCGTCGAGATATTCGCCGATCAACGGCGCGACCGACCACATCGAGAAGGCCTTGAGCGCGGAGAGCACCTTGATGTCGGCGGCGTCGCGGATCTCGGCCAGCACCTGGCAATTGGCACGCAACTTCGCGGCATCGACCACGAAGGCGGGGCTGTCGACGCGCGAGAGGTCGAACTGCGCAAAGGCGCCCGGATCGCCGGCTTTGGTTTCCATTGTCAGTCCGTCCTCAATTTAGCCTGCTCGTCATTGCGAGGTGCCCCGAACCTGTGCGGAGCGCCGCGGCAATCCATGGGCCGAGGGCGCGCTCGCGAGTCGCCGGTCCATGGATTGCTTCGCTTCGCTCGCAATGACGAGGTCTGGGGGCCGTGCCGCGCACCGTCGTCAGTCGACGCAGATCGTGCTGGCGACCTTGCCGTTCTCGAGCGTGCTGTAGCAGCCGAACAGCCGGTCGTCGGCCTGGCACATGCCCCTGGGGCTCCGCGCGCCGGGCTGCGGGCCGGTTTCCTCGGCGATGCACTGGCCCTCGCATTGTGAGGCGTCGGTGCAGGATTTGCCCGCATCGGCGAACGGGACAACGCACAGTTCGGCGCCGAGCCGCCCGCGGCGCTCGACCGTGCCGCCATCCGCGGCGCAGGTGGCGCGGTCGGCGTCGGACATCGTCGTCTGGAACGGCTGCTCCGCGGTGTCGGGCGCTTCGGCGGGCACGCAGGCGCTCGCCAGCAGGGCCGAGCCCAGGATAAGGAGCCCGCGCATCAGAATGCCACCGGCGCGTCGAGCTCTTCGACCTTCCACGGCAGGCCGTGCGCGCCCAGCATCTCCATGAAGGGATCGGGGTCGAATTCCTCGATGTTGAACACGCCCCCCTGTCCATTCGGGCCCTTCCACGCGCCCTGCAGCACCATCGCGCTCCCGATCATCGCGGGCACGCCGGTGGTATAGGAAACCGCCTGGTTGCCCGTCTCGGCATAGGCATCCTCGTGGTCGCAGATATTGTTGATGTAGAAGGTCTTCTCACCCGAACCGTCGAGCGCCTCGCCGGTGGCGATGACGCCGATATTGGTCTTGCCCTTGGTGGTCTCGCCCAGCGATTCGGGCTTGGGCAGCACGGCTGCGAGGAACTGCAGCGGGACGATGTCGCGGCCCTGGTATTTCACCGGCTCGATGCTGGTCATGCCGACGTTCTGCAGCACGGTGAGGTGGGTGATGTACTGATCGCCGAAGGTCATCCAGAACCGCGCGCGCGCGAGCTCGGGGACGAAGCGCGCGAGGCTCTCGAGCTCCTCGTGATACATCATGTACATGTTCTTGGGGCCGACGGCCTCGAAGTCGAATTCGACCTTCTTGGCCAGCGCAGGGGTTTCGACGAAGGCGCCGTTTTCCCAGTGGCGCGCGGGCGCGGTGATCTCGCGGATGTTGATCTCGGGGTTGAAATTGGTGGCGAAATGCTGGCCGTGGTCGCCGCCGTTGCAGTCGAGAATGTCGAGCTGGCGGATGGTCTTGAGCTTGTGCTTCTTGAGCCACATGGTGAAGACCGATGTGACGCCGGGATCGAAGCCCGAGCCGAGCAGCGCCATGATCCCGGCCTGCTTGAAGCGGTCGTGATAGGCCCACTGCCATTTGTACTCGAACTTCGCCTCGTCCTTGGGCTCGTAATTCGCGGTGTCGAGATAGTGCACCCCGGCCTCGAGACAGGCGTCCATGATCGGCAGGTCCTGATAGGGCAGCGCCAGATTGACAACCAGGCTGGGCTGCACCTTGCGGATCAGATTGACCATCGCCGGAACCTCCTCGGCGTCGATCTCGTAGGTGGCGATATCTTGCCCGGTACGCTCCTTGACGCTCTTGGCGATGGAATCGCATTTCGACTTGGTGCGGCTGGCGAGATGGATGTCCGAGAAGATCCCGGGATTCATCGCCATCTTGTGCACGCATACCGAACTGACGCCGCCCGCGCCGATGACCAGGACTGTCGACATAGTAACTCCATTGCTTGCCCGACCGGCGCGCTCGCGGGGCCGGCGTGATGCTTGCTCACATAGGGAAATGCGCTAGCCCCGCAACATGATCCGAGAAACCATCCGCATGCCGACCCGGGAAGGCGTCCTCGCCGCCGCCAAGAGCATCGCCGCGATCCTCCCCCCCACCCCGCTGCTCCCGGTCGAAATCGGCGGGGTGCGCTGCCATGCGAAGGCCGAGACGCTGCAACCGGTCGGCGCGTTCAAGATTCGCGGCGGCTGGTGGCGCTTGTCCAACCTCACCCCCGAGGAGCGCAAGCGCGGCGTGGTCGCGGTGTCGAGCGGCAATCATGCGCAGGGGGTCGCCTGGGCGGCGCGGCGGCTGGGCATCCCGGCGGCGATCGTCATGCCGCGCAACGCGCCAAGGGTGAAACTCGAGGCGACAAAGGCGCTGGGCGCCGAGATCGTGCTCTACGAGCGCCCCGGCGAGGACCGCGACGAGGTCGCCGCGCGCGAGGTCGAGCGCCGCGGCGCGGTGCTGGTCCATGCCTTCGGCGACGCATGGGTGATCGAGGGCCAGGGCAGCGCGGGGATCGAGATCGCGGCGCAGCTGAACGGCGAGCCGTCGCAAATCCTCGTGTGCTGCGGCGGCGGCGGATTGGCGGCCGGGCTCGCGCTTGCCTGCCCGGGCAGCGCCATCTTGCCCGTCGAACCGGAAGGCTGGGACATGGTCGGGCAGGCGCTGGCGAAGC
This sequence comes from uncultured Erythrobacter sp., assembly GCA_963975275.1. Lineage (GTDB taxonomy): Bacteria > Pseudomonadota > Alphaproteobacteria > Sphingomonadales > Sphingomonadaceae > Qipengyuania. The sequence goes on from CAXBFN010000007.1 coordinate 32,732, forward strand.
GGGAAATCGTCCGCGTGGGTGCCAATCCGCCCGCGACGATCTGCGATGCGCTCCAGCCCGATGCGACCAAGCCGATCAATCTTTCGGTGCTGCAGGACCGCGCCGAGCCGGGCGTCAGCGTCACCGACGAAGAGGTCAGCGCGGCGCAGCGCTTCGCCTTTTCGACGCTGCGGCTGGTGGTCGAGCCCGGCGGCTCGGCAGCGCTGGCGGCAGCGCTGGCGGGCAAGGTCGCGCTCGACGAGCGCAGCGTGGTAATGCTCACCGGGGGCAACACCGACTCCGCCAGCTTCGCCGCGACGATCGCGGCCTGACGACAGGTACGCAAAACGTCACGAGCCGGACATGAGAGCGCCATAGAGCGGTCGCGGGATCAACTCGGGATTTTCGCGATATGGCGACGGCGGCAGGACGCATCATAGACGATGCGGTGGTGCGCAAGCAGGCAAAACCCGGCGGCAGGCTGCTCGACAAGGCCTTTGCGCTGGCGTTCAAGGGTCTGGTCTATCCGCAGATCTGGGAAGACCCGGTGGTCGACATGGAGGGGCTCGCCATCGCGCCCGGCATGCGCGTGGTCTGCATCGCCAGCGGCAGCTGCAACGCGCTGTCCTATCTCACCGCCGATCCCGCAAGCATCACCGCGGTCGATCTCAACCGCGCGCATGTCGCGCTGGGGCGGCTCAAGATCGCCGCGATCCGCCACCTGCCCAATTACGAGCGCTTCCACCGCTTCTTCGTGCAGGCCGATCACAAGGAAAACCGCCCGATCTACGACCGGCTGATCGCGCCGCATCTCGACCCCGAGAGCCGGAGATACTGGGAGGCGCGCGATTTCACCGGTCGCCGCAGGATCGGCCATTTCACCCGCAGCATCTATCGCCAGGGGCTGCTCGGCGGCTTTATCGGCCTCGCGCATCTGGCTGCCCGGATCTACGGAGTCGATCTTGGCCGCGTGCTCACGGCGTCGACGCCCGAAGACCAGCGGCGGGTGTTCGAGGACGAACTCGCGCCGATCTTCGACAAGAGATTCGTCCGCTGGCTGACCGATCATCCCGCCTCGCTGTTCGGGCTCGGCATTCCCCCGGCGCAGTACAAGGTGCTCGCGGGCGACCGGCGCATGGCCGAAGTGCTCAAGCAGCGGCTCGAGAAGCTGGCCTGCGATTTCGCGGTGGCAGACAATTACTTTGCCTGGCAGGCCTTCGGGCGCGGCTACGACCGCAGCGAGACCGCGCCGCTGCCGCCCTATCTGCAGCGCGCCAATTGGGAGCTGATGCAGGAGCGGGTCGACCGATTGGAGGTGCGGCACGAGAACCTGACCGCGTTTCTCGACCGACAGGACGCGGCGAGCCAGGACCGCTATCTGCTGCTCGACGCGCAGGACTGGATGGACGATGCGCAGCTCGGCGCACTGTGGCACCAGATCACCCGCACCGCCCGTCCCGGCGCGCGCGTCTTGTTCCGCACCGCGGCCGAACCCAGCCTGCTGCCCGGCCGGCTGGACCCGGCGGTGCTGTCGCGCTGGCGCTACCGCGAGAACACCTCCGCCGATCTGACGCGGCGCGACCGCTCGTCGATCTATGGCGGGGTCCACCTCTACGAGTTCGCCGGGTGAGCGCCGCGAGCGGCGAGCATGCCGCGCTGATGGACTCGATCTATCGCGGCCAGCGGCACATCTACGATGCGACGCGCAAATACTATCTGTTCGGGCGCGACCGGCTGATCGCGCGGCTCGCTTGCCGGCCCGGCGACAGCGTGCTCGAAATCGCCTGCGGAACGGGGCGCAACCTCGACCGGATCGCCGGGAGCTGGCCCGGCGTGCACCTGTTCGGGCTCGACATTTCGAACGAGATGCTGATCTCGGCCTCGGGCCGGCTCGGTGCCCGCGCGCGGCTGGCGCAGGGCGATGCGCGCGATTTCGACGCGGCGACGGCGCTCGGGCAAGAGCGCTTCGACCGGGTGGTGCTGTCCTATTCGCTCTCGATGATCCCCGATTGGGACCGCGCGCTGCGCCACGCCGCCTCGCTGGTCGCACCCGGCGGCTCGCTGCATCTGGTCGATTTCGGGTCGCTGGAGGGATTGCCCCGCCCGCTCGCCGCGGCGCTGCGCGGCTGGCTGGCGAAATTCCATGTCGAGCCGCGCCTGGACTTGCGCGATGCGGCGCTGCGCGTCTGCGCGCTCGAGGCGCTCGATTGCGAGTGGGAGGACGGCCCCTTCGCCTATTACCAGTCGGGAGTCCTGCAGCGCCCGACGGGCTGATTGCGCCGCGCCAGCTTGCGTTTGACAATCGCCATCCTCGCCCTAGTTTCGCGGGCAACAGGGAGAATTTTCAATGCAGGCTCAAATGCTCGCACCGGCCGCCGTGCTGGTGCTCTGGTCGCTCGTCATGCTGTTCTGGATGGGCTTCACGCGCTTCCCTGCGATGAAGAAGCTCGGCGGCGGACTGGCAGACACCAAGCCGGGCGGCCGCGGTCAGAACCTGGAGGGCATGATCCCCGACAAGGTCAATTGGAAAGCGCACAATTACGCGCATCTGATGGAACAGCCGACCATCTTCTATGCCGCCGCGCTGATCCTGGCGGTGATGGGCGCGGGCGCGCTGGATGTGGTGCTGGCCTGGGTCTACGTCGCGCTGCGGATCGTCCATTCGGTCTATCAGGCCACGGTCAATGTCGTGAAGATCCGCTTCCTGTTCTTCATGCTCTCGACCTTCGCGCTGCTGGTGCTAGCGGTGCGCGCGGTTATGGCGACGCTGCTGTTCGACCCGGGTCTCGCGCCCAGCTGAGGAGCTAACCGATGGAGACTGTCATGATCCATTCCGCCATCCTCCAGCCGGTCGTCGTGCTGCTGGCCTGGACCATGGTCATGTGGTTGTGGATGTACGTCACCCGCCTGCCGGCAATGACCAAAGCGGGGCTCGCGCCCAACGACGCGCGCCAGACCGGCGTGCTCGACGAGCGCCTGCCCGCGCAGGTCCAGTGGAAGGCGCACAATTACAACCATCTCCACGAGCAGCCGACCGTGTTCTACGCTGTCTGCCTGCTGCTCGCGATGGTGGGCTGGGGCGACGGGTTCAACGCCGTTCTGGCCTGGGCCTATGTCAGTCTCAGGGTGATGCACTCGCTGGTGCAGGCGACCGTGAATGCGGTGGCGGTGCGCTTCGCGCTGTTCGCGCTATCGAGCCTGGTGCTGATCGCGCTGGTCTTCCACGCCGCGATCTGGGCCTTCGACATCCACTTCTAGCTCGGAGAGCCTCTGCTCCCCTCCCCTCGGGAGGGGCCGGGGGTGGGGGAGCGCGCCGCAGGCGCGCGTCCAGTCCATCGGCGTCGTACACCCCCACCCGGCCTCCCCTCAAGGGGGAGGAGCAGAGTGGCATCATGCTCGGGCGTTACTCGGCGGCTTCTTGCTCAGGAGCATCGGTGGCGGCGTGCGCATGGCCGTCGGTGTCGATCTCGAGATTGGCGAGGAAGCGCTCGGCATCGAGCGCGGCCATGCAGCCCATGCCTGCGGCGGTGACCGCCTGGCGGTAGACGCGATCGGTGACGTCGCCCGCGGCGAAGACGCCGGGCACTTCGGTCTTGGGAGTGCCGGGCTCGACCAGCAGATAGCCGCCATCGTCCATCGGCAGCTTGCCCTTGAACAGCTCGGTGGCGGGCGAATGGCCGATCGCCACGAAAGCGCCATCGACCTTGAGCTCGCTCGCCGATCCGTCGACCGTGTCGCGCAGGTTGATGTGGGTCAGCCCGCCCGCGAGCGGGTCGCCCGCGAAGCTGTCGACCGCCTTGTTCCACAGCACCGAGATCTTGGGATGATTGAGCAGCCGCTCCTGCAGGATCTTCTCGGCGCGCAGCGAATCGCGGCGGTGGATCAGCGTGACGTCGTCGGAGTGGTTGGTGAGGTAGAGCGCTTCCTCGACGGCAGTGTTGCCGCCACCGATCACCGCGACCTTCTTGCCGCGGTAGAAGAACCCGTCGCAGGTGGCGCAGGCCGAAACGCCCTTGCCGCCCAGCTCCTGCTCGCCCGGCGCGCCCAGCCATTTGGCCTGCGCGCCGGTGGCGATCACCAGCGCATCGCCGATATATTCGTCGCCGCTGTCGCCCACCGCGCGGAAGGGCGAACCGCTTTCCAGATCGACCTCGACGATGGTGTCCCACATCATGCGCGTGCCGACATGCTCGGCCTGCGCTTTCATCTCTTCCATCAGCCACGGGCCCTGGACCACGTCGCGGAAACCGGGATAGTTCTCGACGTCGGTGGTGATGGTCAGCTGGCCGCCGGGCTGGAGCCCCTGCACCACGATCGGCTCCATCATCGCGCGCGCGCCGTAGATGGCAGCGGAATAGCCTGCGGGGCCTGAGCCGATGATGAGCAGCTTGGTGCGATGGGTCGCCATGGAAATCTCTCGGTAAAAGCTTGCGGGAAGCGTCTATATGGGAAGCGCAGCCGCCTGTGTCACGCCACCAGGCGCGCGTGCAAGCGGGTGCGCATGGCGTCGTCCACGCCTATGACCTGCTCGAGATAGGCGTCGAGCGATCCGTGGTCGCGGTCCACCTCCTCGCGGTAGGTGGCGAGATAGTCCTCGTGAACCTCGAGCAGCGCGCGGATTGCCTCCTCGTCGAGCTTGCGGCCCAGCCGCTGCTCGATCCCCGGGACCGACTGTTCGCGCAGCACCGACAACGTCGGCGCAGCATTGGTGCGCAGGAATTCGGCGAGCTGGTCTTCCTCGCTGGCGCCCAGCACATGCAGCAGCATCATCGCCGCCACGCCGGTGCGGTCCTTGCCCGCGAAGCAATGCACCAGGCTGGCGCCCTCGCGCTCGTCCAGCGCGCGAAAATAGCGCCCGAACATGTCGATCATCGCCGGATTGCGCGGCATGCGGGTGTAGACCGCGATCATCCGCTGGTGGGCATATTCCGCGGTGGTCGTTTCCGCATCGACATCCATGTGCGGCGGGCTGGAGCTGGTCTCGCCCTCGTAGAAGATGACTTCGCCATCGAAGCCTTCGACCCGGCGGCAAGGGTTGCGCTCGCGTTCGGAGGTGCCGCGCAGATCGATAACGGTGCGGATGTCGAGTTCGGCGATGGCGGCGAGATCGGCATCGCTGGCGCCGACATGCTGACCCGAACGGTACAGCAGCCCGGTGCGGACATGCCCTCCGCCCGAAACCGACCAGCCGCCGTAATCGCGGAAATTGTGGATGCCTTCGGTGGTGAGAAAGGGTTCGCGAATCATGCGCGGGAGCGTGGCAGGGGCGGGCGCTCGCAACAAGCGCAGTCTATTCGCCCAGATCCGCCTCCGCGGGCACGAGGATCAGCGTCTGCTCCTCCACGCGCCAGCCCGCCAGCCGCGAGAGCACGTTCATGCCCAGCACATTGGTCTGGCCGAGATTGGGCGCGATCACGACATCGATCCCGCTGGCCTCGACATTGCCGAAGCTGAGCGTGTCGGCGGTGGAGATCTGCGCGTTGATCGACCCGTTGGCGGTGGTGATCCGCACCGGAATGCCGCCGGTCCGGGCGGTGAGACCCGCACGGTCTGCGACCTCCTGCGAGACCGCGGTCACGGTGGCGCCGGTGTCGACGAGAAAATTGGCGGGGACGCCGTTGAGCTGCGCCTCGAGCCAGTAATGACCGTCGGGCGACAGCGGCACGCGCGTTTCGCCGCCCTCGACCACCTGCGCCGGCAGGCCGAGCTGCGGCACCGCCAGATCGATCCGCGAATCGAAGCGCGAGAGCTGGAGCACCACGGTGATCACGATCGCGCCCAGCGCCAGCGTGCTGAGCGTACGGATCACGCGCCCCAGCGCGATCCGGCGATGCACCATGACAGCGCCGATCCAGCCGCCGACCATCGCCACGATCGCGGCGATCAGGAGTTCGAAACGGGGGATCGAGCGGACGATCTCGGCGACTGCGTCGAAGGCCGGGGCGAAAGCGGAAGCGAAGTCCATGGGTGCGATATAGGAACGCGACCCTCGCGCGTCCATGAACCGCTGCAGGGTATCGCCACTGCGGGAGCAGTCAGTCGGGCGCGGCAATCATCCGGTCGGCCAGCTCGCGCCCGGAAATCCACGCGCTTTCCACTCGCGGGGCGATCAGCCAGTCGCCTGCCAGGCCGAGGCGCAGCGACGCGTCCCACAGCGCGGGTTCGCCCGCGACCGGCTGCGCCTTGGCGTAAAGCCAGCGGTGCGCGCTGGCATAGTCCGGTTGCGCCGGCTCGATCGCGTATTCCGCGAACAGTGCAGCAAGCAGCAGCGCGGGGATCTGCTCAGCCGAGGTATCCAGATGATCGCGCGTCCAGCCCGGCGAGGCCTGGAGGACCCAGCTCTCGCTGCCGCCGCGGCCCGGCTTGGCGCCATCGCGCGCCGCCCAGGCCACCGCCCCGCCAGTCGTGATCGTGTCCGCAAGCGGCAGGGGCTGTGCGAACGAGGCCATCGCAGTCCAGCACGGCGCCGATCGCGTCCGCGCGGCGCGATCGGCGAACCCGGCCGCGAAATCCGCGACCAGCGGCCCCGCCTGCTCGGCCGGAATGGCGACGACGACGCTGGCATAGCCGCCCCGGACGCGCTCCCCGCCATGCAGCACCCATTCGCCCGCGACCCGCTCGAGCCGATCGATCCGCGTGCCCCATCGCACATCCAGACCTTCGGCCATGGCACGGACCGGTTCGTTCATTCCGGGCACGCCGACCAGCGCATCGGCCCCCGCGGCGGGCCAATCGGCGACCCTGCCCGCTTCGCGCCATGCCGCGACCTCGGCGCGGAACCGCTCGTCGCGCGCGGTGAAATATTGCGCACCGTGGTCGAAGCGCAGTTCTCGTCCATCCAGCTCGACTCGACGCGTCGACATCCGTCCGCCGGGTCCGCGCCCCTTGTCGAACAGCTCCACCGCGAAACCGGCCTGCACCAGCGCGCGGGCACAGGACAGCCCGGCCATCCCGGCACCGACGATCGCGACAGTCATGGCAGCCATGGCAGCGTCACCCGGTCAAGGCGCCTTGCGCGGGTCGGTCGCCTCGGCGAGGATCAGCGAGAAGCGTTCCTTGCTGTCGAGCCAGCGCTTGCGCGGCGACCAGCCGCCCGCGTGGAGCAGCATGTCGGCGCTGCGGCGGGTGAATTTGTGGCTGTTCTCGGTGTGGATCGTCTCGCCCTCTGCCATCGCGAAGCTTTCGCCGGAAACCGAAAATTCGATCTCGTGCATGGCCTCGAGATGCATTTCGACGCGGGCGTACTCATCGTTCCAGCGTGCGACATGGCGCAGGCTCTCGACCGGGATCGTGCCCTCGAGCTCGCGGTTGATCCGCCGCGCCAGATTGAGATTGAACTCGCCCGTCACCCCGCCCGCATCGTCATAGGCCGCCTCGAGCACCGTGCGATCCTTGACCAGATCCATCCCGATCAGCAGCAGCGGCTGCACCCCGTGATCGGCCTGCAGCGTCAGCCGCATGGAGCGCAGCAGCTCGACCGCGGTCCAGGCGACCATATTGCCGATGGTCGAACCGGGAAAGAAGCCCAGCTTGGCTGCCTTCTCCACCTCGGAAGGCAGCGTGACCTCGGCCATGAAATCGGCTTCGACGGGATAGACCGGCAGCCCGGGAAACTTGCCCGAGAGCTCGATCGCCGCCTGGCGCAGGAAGTCGCCGGCGATGTCGAGCGGGACGTAGGAGGACGGCGCGATCGCATCGAGCAGCAGCGGGGTCTTGACCGAACTGCCCGAACCGAATTCCACCACCGCGCGGTCGGGGCCCACGGCAGAAGCGATCTCGCCGGCACGTTCGGTGAGTATCTCGGTCTCGGCGCGGGTAGGATAATATTCGGGGACCCTGGTGATGTCCTCGAACAATTGCGAACCGGCATCGTCGTATAGCCAGCGCGCCGGGATCGCCTTGCGGCTCGCGCGCAGCCCTTCGAGCACATCGGCGCGAAAGGCGCGGTCGACTCCGTCCTCGTCGCGATCGACGAGAGCTATTCCTTCGCTGGTCTTCATCACAGATCTCTGGCGAGGCGCAGGCCGGTGAACTGCCAGCGCTGGTGGGGGTAGAAGAAATTGCGGTAGCTGGCGCGCGAATGGCCGCGTGCGGTGGCGCAGCTGGCGCCCTTGAGCACGAACTGCCCGCTCATGAACTTGCCATTGTATTCGCCCACCGCGCCCGCAGCCGGCTTGAACCGCGGATAGGGCAGATAGCCCGAACGGGTGAACTGCCAGCAATCGCCGAACAGGCCCTCACTGCCGCGCGGCTGGACCGGGCCGGCACTGTCGAGCTGGTTTCCGGCAGCGGGATCGTGCGCCGCCGCCGCGCCTTCCTGCACGCGCGCGATGGCTTCCCACTCGCCCTCGGTCGGCAGCCGCTCGCCCGCCCAGCTGGCAAAGGCATCGGCCTCGAAATAGGAGATATGCGTGACCGGCGCCTCGGGATCGCGGGGTTGCCAGCCGGCAAGCGTGAATTGCTCGTCCTCGCGCCAGTAGAGCGGCGCGGTGATGGCGTTCTCCTTCACCCAGCCCCACCCGTCGGAGAGCCACAGCGTCGCCGTCTCGTAGCCGCCGTCGGCGATGAAGGCGTCCCACTGGGCATTGGTGACCAGCCGCTTGGCCAGCGCGAAGGGTTCGAGCAGCGTGCGATGCGCGGGGCCCTCGTTGTCGAAAGCGAAGCCCTCTTCCTGATGGCCGATCCGCGCGATCCCGCCGGGGTGGCGGGTCCAGCCTTCCGATCCCCCGCGCAGGCGGAGGTCTTCGGTTGCCTGATCGTCCGTCGACTGGCCGAGGTCCCCGCCTTCGCGGGGACTCGCGTCTTCCCACATCGCGGGACCCAGCGGGTTCTGGAACAGCGCGTGTTTGATATCGGTCAGCAGCAGTTCCTGATGCTGCTGCTCATGCGCGATCCCCAGCGCGATCAGGTCGGCGTGCCGGGGATCCTCGAGCAGCGGCTCCATCGCCGCGCTCACATGCGCGCGATAGGCCAGCACCTCGTCGAGCGAGGGGCGCGAGAGCATCCCCCGGGCAAAGCGGGCGATCCGCTCGCCCTCGGTTTCGTAATAGGAATTGTGGATGAAGGCCCAGCGCTCGTCGAACGGCGCATAATCCGCGCCGTGCTCGCGCAGCAGGAAGGTTTCCCAGAACCAGGTCGTGTGCGCCAGATGCCATTTGGCGGGCGAGGCGTCTTCCATCGACTGGATCGTGGCGTCGGCATCGGACAGCGGCGCGACCAGCGCCTCGCTCAGCGCGCGGGTGGCGCGAAACCGCTCGGCAAGTCCTGCGGTTGGGGCGATCCCGGATCTGGTCTGTAGCTGTGCGACGGTAAGACCCCCTTGTAGTTGCAGCTGCCGATGCGCGGCGAGCGAGCCTCACAATGACGAGAAACCGCCGTTTCCGAAAGGGGTTCCGGAAAAAACTCCTTACAGAAGCGCTGTCGGACCGCGGGTTAGCGCAGTCAGCCGCTCAGGCGGCGTCGGCGCGGCGCACCTGCGCTTCGGCGTTCAGCATCTCGGCCAGCAGGAACGCCAGCTCGAGCGATTGCGCCGCGTTGAGCCGCGGGTCGCAGTGGGTGTGATAGCGATCGCCCAGCGCCTCGTCGGTGATCGCCACCGCACCGCCGACGCATTCGGTGACATCCTGCCCGGTCATCTCGACATGGATGCCGCCGGGATGCGTGCCCTCGGCGCGGTGAACCGCGAAGAAGCCCTTAACCTCGCTCAGGATCCGGTCGAAGGGGCGCGTCTTGAAGCCGCTCTCGGCCTTGACGACATTGCCGTGCATCGGGTCGCAGCTCCACACCACCGGATGGCCTTCACGCGTGACCGCGCGCACCAGCGGTGGCAGGCCCTTTTCGACCTTGTCGTGACCGAAGCGGCTGATCAGCGTGATCCGGCCCGGCTCGCGCGCGGGGTTGAGCGTATCGAGCAGCCGCAGCAGCGCATCGGGTTCGAGGTTCGGCCCGCATTTCAGCCCCAGCGGATTGCCAATCCCGCGCGCGAATTCGACATGCGCGCTGCCTTCGAAGCGGGTGCGGTCGCCGATCCAGACCATGTGCGCGCTGGTGTCGTACCATTCGCCGGTGAGCGAATCGCGCCGCGTCATCACCTGCTCGTAGGGCAGCAGCAGCGCCTCGTGGCTGGTGTAGAAGCTGGTGCGCTGCAATTGCGGCATGGTGTGCGGGTCGATCCCGCAGGCTTCCATGAAATCCAGCGATTCGCCGATCCTATCGGCGATATCGGCGAATTTGTCGGCCCAGGGGCTGCGCCCCATGAAATCGAGCGTCCACTGATGGACCTGGCGCAGATTGGCATAGCCCCCGCCCGCGAAGGCGCGCAACAGGTTGAGCGTGGCGGCGGCCTGCGAATAGGCGCGCACCATCCGCTGCGGATCGTTGCGGCGGATTTCGGGGTCGAACTCTATGCCATTGATGTTGTCGCCGAGATAGCTTGGTAGAGTCGTGTCGCCCTGCGTCTCGGTGGGCGAGGAGCGCGGCTTGGCGAACTGCCCGGCCATCCGCCCGACCTTCACCACCGGATGCTTGCTGGCGAAGGTCAGCACCACCGCCATCTGCAGGATCACGCGGAAGGTGTCGCGGATGTTGTCGGGGTGGAATTCGGCGAAGCTCTCGGCGCAATCGCCGCCCTGCAGCAGGAAGGATTCGCCCGCCGCGACCTGCGCCAGATCCGCCTTGAGCGCCCGCGCCTCGCCCGCGAAGACCAGCGGCGGATGCGAGGTCAGCGTCTCCTGAGCCGCCGCCAGCGCCGCGGCGTCTTCGTAGTGCGGCAGATGCCGCGCTTCGAATTGCGTCCAGCTGTCGGGCGTCCACGCCTTCGTCATCATCGGTCCATTCAATCGCCACACGGCAGTATCGCCGTCGCATGAGCGTAATTATCGCAAGCGGAATGGGCCATATGCCGCAAGCATGTTTTGCTTGGCCAGCGCAAAAACCCGATTGCCGAGATCGGGATCAGCGGCCCTGCATGATCGCCGGGGCGTTCGCAGGCCGGATCTCCTCCGCGAGCTGCGCGCCCTCGGGAATCACCGCCAGCCGCCAGCCGTCGCGCCCGCCGAAATATTTCTGCGCCAGCTGCATCATCGCCTCGGGCGTGGTGCGCGAATAATCGGTCAGCAGCGAGCGCAGCAGCGCTATCCGCCGCGGATCGACGGTCGAACCCTCGAGCTGGTAAAGCCAGAACAGATTACCGCTCGAGGCGCGCGAAATCGACTGGCGCAGCGGTTCGGTCACCCGTGCCAGTTCGTCCGCGGCAGGCGGCGTGGTGGCGAGCTCGTCCGCGATCCGCTCGGCTTCCTGGAAGAAGATCGGCACCGCTTCGGGCTGCAATTGCGCCAAAGCGCTGATCCGGCCACCACCGGCGATGTCGCTGGGCCATTCGGTTCGCACGACCGGCGCATAGCTCGCCCCCGCCCGCTCGCGCATCGCATCGAACAGCCGGTTGTTGAACAGCTGGACGAGGATCTCGAGCTGGCGCGATTCGCGCAGGCCCTCGACTCCGCCGCCGCTCGGCCAGGCGATTACCGCGGCGGCCTGATTGGCATCGCCGCGGTGGTAGCGGATGGTGGTGTCCACGTCGTCGGGGAAGGCCGGCACCCGCGCCGCGACCGCCTCGGGCAGATCGCCGCGCGGCTCGAGCGCGCCGAAAGTTCGGGCCAGCGCCGCCACAGCCTCCTCGCGTTCGAAATCGCCGAAGATCAACACTTCGACCGGACCCTGCGCCAGCAGCGGCTCCCAGAAGGCGCGGAAGCCTGCGGGATCGGTCGCGGCGAGCGCAGCCAGATCCGGCGTGGCGAAGCGCGGATCGCCATCGCGCAGCAGCGCGTCGAGGTCGCGGTTGAGCACGCCCGCCGGGCTGGTGGCATAGCTTTCATAGGCCAGCCGCGCCGCGGCCTGCGCGCGCAGCACCGGGTTGGGGTCCCAGCGCGGCTGGTCGAGCTTGGCGGCGAAGAGATAGAGCTGGTCGGCGAGATCCTCCGCGCGGGTCTGGGCGAAGAAGGTGAAGGCGCCCTCGTCGACCGAGAAATCGAAACCCATCTTGCGCCCGGTGCTGATCCGGTCGAGTTCTTCCTCGCCCAGTTCGCCGAGGCCCGAGCTGATCAGGGCCATTTCGCCCAGCCGGACATAGGGTGCCTGCGCCGGATCGACCGCGCGATAGCCGCCGCCGAAGCGGACCTTGACCGAAACGCGGCCTGGCTCGGCATCATTGGCCCACAACAGCGCCTTGACCCCATTGGCGAAATCGACCCGCTCGACGTCGAGCACGCCGATCGGTCCGGCGCGGACGACTTCGCCCGGCTCACCGATGGGCGGCAATTCGTCGAAGGCGATCGTCGTAGCGGTGAGCCGGGCGCTGCCATCGGGCTCGACCGGCGCGGACAGCGCCGCTGCCAGCTCCTGTTCGCTCGCCTCGCCCACCACGGGCGTGACATAGGCCGCGCGGATCACCGATCCGGTGAACAGGGCGCGGGTGTGGTCGAGAATCTGCTGCGGGGTGATCGCGTCCTTCATCCCGCGGAACACGGTGAGCACGGTTTCGGGCGCGGCGACCGCCTCGCGGATATCGACCGCCTGGACAATATCGTCGGCCAGCCGTCCGCCTGCCATCACCGAGCGCTCGGCGACCGAGCTTTCGAACACCTGTTCGAACTCGGCGATCTCGCGATCGATTTCCTCCTCGGTGGGGGGGGTGGCGAGCGCGTCGGCGATCACCGCGCGCACGTCGCCGAGCGCGGTTTCCCAGTCATCGCTGAGCGGCGCCATGCTGACGAAGGTGGCATCGGTCGAGCGGCTGATGTCATCCTGCCGGACCTGCGCATAGAGATAGCTGCCGCCGGCGCGGGCGCGCGATTCCAGCCGCCGGTTGATCAGCGCCTGCGCCAGCGAATCGCGCAGCAGGCCCTGATTGTAGGCGATGGTGTCCTGTACCGGGCGCCACGGACGCAGCGCGGCATAGGTCAGGCTGCGGGGCAGATCGGGTTCGACGATGACGACGGTCTCGCCGACCGGATTGGCGGGATCGGTGCCGGGAGGCGCCACCGGGTCGCCGAAATCGGGAGCCGGCGCGGGTTCGCCGCGCACGTTCCAGTCGCCGAACTTGGCCTCGATCTGCGCGGCGAGCAGCATCGGATCGAGATCGCCGACTGCGACGATCACGGTGTTCTCGGGCCGGTACCAGCGGCGATGGAAGGCGTTGACGCTCCTGCCGGTGGCGGCCTGCAGCGTCTCGGCCGTCCCGATGGGGTTGCGCGTGGCGAGCCGCTGCCCCGCGAACAGGGTGGCGCGGCTGGCATCGGCGCTGCGCTGCGCCGCCCCGCCCCTTTCGCGCATTTCGGCCAGCACGATCGGGACTTCGGCGCCGACGGTGGTATCGCTGAGCACCGGTTCGCGCACCATACCGGAGAGCAGCTTCATGCTCTCTTCCAGCTTTGCAGCGTCGATATTGGGCAGGTCGAGCTTGTAGACCGTATGCGTCGGACTGGTCTCGGCATTGGTGTCGCTGCCGAAGGTCGCGCCCAGCCGCTGCCAGGTCGGGATCGCCTCGGAAGTGCCGAGATATTTGCTTTCGCGGAACAGCAGGTGCTCGAGCAGATGGGCATAGCCGCGCTCGTTTTCGGTCTCGTGCAGCGAGCCGGCATCGATACGGACGCGAATCGAGGCCTGGTCGGGCGGCACGCCGTTGCGGCGCACCGCATAGCGCAACCCGTTGTCCATCTCTCCGAACAGCCATTCCTCGTCGCGCGGGACATCGGAGCCGCGATAGATCCACGGCACCTCGTCACCGGTCTGCAGCGCGGTCGGCGCGGGAGCAGGCGTCGGGGCCGACTGCGGAACCGCGATCTCCTGCGCCAGCGCAGGGTGCACGGCGAGAAGAGCGATCGGGGCGAGAAGTGCAAAGCGCCGGGCGGCACGCGCGAAGATGGTCATGCGCCGCATATAGGGGTTGAACGGGTGAAGCGGTAGTGAACGCGACGACCCGATGCAGCGCCTTGTTCCGGCCCGCTATGCACCCTACATCGCAAGGCATGTTCATAGAGACCGAAACCACGCCCAACCCGGCGAGCCTGAAATTCCTCCCCGGCCAGCAGGTCATGGCTCAGGGGACGCGCGAATTCGCCGATCCCGAAGCCGCCGAGGCCAGTCCGCTGGCACAGGCGATCTTCGACACCGGCGAGGTCGTGAACGTCTTCTTCGGCAGCGATTTCATCTCCGTCACCGCCGCGCCCGGGGTCGACTGGACCGCGCTCAAGCCGCAGGTGCTCTCGATCCTGCTCGACCATTTCGTCGCCGAGGCGCCGCTGTTCGCTCCCGGCACTGCGGCGGGGATCGCGGTTCCGCCCGAAGGCGGCGAACTGCTGGTCGAGGAAAATGCCGAGGACGCCGATATCGTCGCGCAGATCAACGAATTGCTCGATACCCGCGTGCGGCCGGCGGTGGCCGGCGATGGCGGCGACATCCAGTATCGCGGCTTCAAGGACGGGGTCGTCTTCCTGACTATGCAAGGCGCATGTTCGGGCTGCCCTTCATCCTCCGCCACGCTCAAGCACGGCATCGAAGGCCTGCTGAAACATTACGTGCCCGAGGTCGTCGAAGTCCGCGCCGCCTGACTTTCACTCCACTTGCACAGCCATAGGATTTCCATGCCCCAGCAGTTCCACGACAACACGCTGTCCGCCGACGCGCTCGACCAGATCTTCCGCGAGGCGCGCACCTATAATGGCTGGCTCGACAAGCCGGTGAGCGACGAGCAGCTTCACGCGATCTACGAATTGTTCAAGATGGGGCCGACCTCGGCCAATATGCAGCCCGCCCGGATCGTCTGGGTGAAGTCGCAGGAGCAGAAGGACAAGCTCGCCGCGCTGGCTTCGGATGCCAATGCAGACAAGATCCGCACCGCCCCCGTAACCGCGATCATCGGCTACGACATCGATTTCCACGAGGAACTGCCGTGGCTGTTCCCCCACACCGACGCCAAGAGCTGGTTCGCGGGCGACGAGGCGGGCCGGATCGAAGGCGCCAAGCGCAATTCGGCGCTTCAGGGCGCCTATATGATCATTGCCGCGCGCGCGCTCGGGCTCGATTGCGGGCCGATGTCCGGAGTCGATCTCGACGGAATCACCAAGGAATTCTTCGCCGACCAGCCGCGCCACCGCGCCGACTGGGTCTGCTCGATCGGCTATGGCGATCCCACGAGCATCTTCGAGCGCAGCCCCCGCCCGGATTTCGACAAATTCACCCGCATCGTCTGAGGCCCGCCGCTTGAAGCTCGTCCAAGGCTGAGGCATCGCACCCGGATGCGAACGCTTGCAATCGAATGCGCCACCGAAGCCTGCTCCGTCGCTCTGTTCGAGGGCGCGGATGCGAATGCGTCCTTGCTGGATCATCGCCACGAAGTGATCGGGCGCGGCCATGCCGAGCGGCTGGTGCCGATGATCGCCGAACTGCCCGCTCGCGGGCGGGCGGAGCGAATTCTGGTCTCGCTCGGTCCCGGCAGCTTTACCGGCACGCGGATCGGGCTGGCGACCGCGCGGGCGCTGGGAATTGCCTGGGGCTCCGAAGTGCTCGGTTTCCCGACGCTGGCGCTGGTCGGCGCGACCGCGCGGGCATTCGCCGCGACGGCGGAGCCGCAAATTCTGGTGGCGATGACCGGCGGGCATGGCGAATATTTCGTTCAGCTCTTCGGCGATCGCGGGCTGCCACTCGCCGACCATGCTTCGCTGGCTCCGGTGGCGGCAGCGGGCTTCGCCGACACGCCGCTGGTCGCGGGCAGCAGAGCGGAAGAACTGGTCGGCCTGCGGGGATCGGGCCAGGCGCTCGACCTGTTGCCCGACGCGCGTTACGCCCCTGCCCTCCCCGTCTCGCTGCTCACCGATCGTCTCTCTCCGATCTATGGTCGCCCGCCGGACGCCAAGCTTCCGGCATGACGCAGGACGAGACGATCGACGCCATCATGCAGGTCATGGAACGGGCTTTCGATCCCTATTGGAGAGAAGCCTGGAACCGGCGTCAGGTTACCGACAGTTTCGCGCTGCCCTCGACGCATGCGCTGCTAATCGATGCCCAGGGCAATATTGCCCGTCATCCCGCAGACACGATCGGTTTCGTGCTGTCGCGCATCGTGCTGGACGAAGAAGAGTTGCTGCTGGTGGCGATCGCCCCCGAATATCGCGGGAAGCAACTTGGCAAGCGGCTGATAGAACACTCCGCCAGCGCGGCGCGCGACCGCGGCGCGACCCGGCTGTTCCTCGAAATGCGCGCCAACAATCCCGCCGACCGCGTTTACCGTGCCGCGGGCTTCGAGCGGATCGGAATGCGCAAGGATTACTACCGCACTGCCGATGGAGAGAAGCTCGATGCGATCACTTTCGGAAGAAATTTAACCAATTGAGCCGGTCGTCTGTCGAGTTTTACTTGAAAACGATGACAGTGGAGTTGCAATTGTGAACCGAACCGTTCAAGGGCCGCGGCAGAAGCCTCGTCGACAAGAGGCCACTCCGACAGATCGGATCGCTAAGGATTGAAAATGGATAATTTTGAGAACGACACGAGCGAAATGCTCATCACGCTTACCAGCGACATCGTCGCTGCCCACGTCAGCAACAACAGCGTCTCCGTGGACGAAGTTCCTACGCTGATTTCCAAGATTCACGCTGCCCTCGCTGATCTCGGCCACAATGCCGAGCCCGTCGAGGAAACGCCCGAACCCGCCGTTTCGGTGCGCGCTTCGGTCAAGCGCGACCATCTCGTCTGCCTCGATTGCGGCAAGAAGATGAAGATGCTCAAGCGCCACCTGACCACCGAGCACGACATGACCCCGGCCGAATATCGCGATCGCTGGAGCCTGTCGGCCGATTATCCGATGGTCGCTCCCGAATACGCCGAGACGCGCCGCGATCTCGCCAAGAAGATCGGCCTGGGCCGCAAGCCCGGCCAGCAGCGCGGTCGCAAGAAGAATCCCGCCTGAGCGCAGGCTGAAGCTTGAGCAAGACGCCCCGCCCCCCTATGGGTGCGGGGCGTTTTGTATTGGAGCATGACTTGCCGCAGCGGATCGACCTCGAACAGCTTTGTGCCGACAAGGGGCTGCGGATTACCGAACAGCGCCGCACCATCGCGCGCGTCCTGTCCGAGAGCGACGACCATCCCGATGTGGAAATGCTCCACCAGCGCGCCTCGGCGATCGATGCGAAGATCTCGATCGCCACGGTCTATCGCACCGTCCGCCTGTTCGAGGATGCCGGCATCCTCGACCGCCACGATTTCGGCGATGGCCGCGCCCGCTACGAAGCCGCGCCCGAGGCGCATCACGACCATCTGATCGATGTCGAGAGCGGCAAGGTGGTCGAATTCGTCGATCCCGAACTCGAAGCGCTGCAGAAGCAGATCGCGGAGAAGCTGGGCTACCGCCTCGTCGATCACCGGATGGAACTCTATGGCGTCCGGCTCGACCGCGAGGACTGAAACCCGCAGCGCCGCGCGGCTGGCCGCCATGCGCGGCGAAGCCACCCGACTAGAATGGCCCGGCCGCCTTCGATTGGCGCTGCGCTCTGCGGCGATCGTTGTCCTGCTGATCGTCTTCGTCCCGCTGCATTACCTGTACCGCATCTTCGCCTATGGCTCGCCGTTCCCGATGTATTTCCTGCGCTGCGTGGCGCGGGTGTCGGGCGCACGGGTCGAGATCGTCGGCACCCCGCTGCGGCGCGACGTGTTCTTCATCGCCAATCACATCTCCTGGATCGACATCCTCGCGCTGGCCGGCGCCAGCGGAACCGCTTTTGTCGCGAAATACGAATTGTCGCAGGTGCCGGTGATCGGCTGGCTGTGCGCGCTCAACCGCACCGTCTTCGTGCAGCGCGAGAACCGGCTCGGCGTCGCGCAGCAGATCAACGCCTTGCGCGAGGCGCTGGCGGACAATTGGTCGGTGACGGTCTTCCCCGAAGGAACCACCACCGACGGCCATTCGCTCTTGCCGTTCAAATCGAGCATCCTGTCGGTGCTCGAACCCCCGCCGCCGGGCGTGCTCGTCCAGCCGGTGATGATCGACTACGGCGCTGTCGGTGAGGAGATCGGCTGGATCGGCGATGAGGGCGGGCTCAACAACGCCAAGCGGATCCTGTCCCGGCCAGGCAGTTTCCCGGTGCGGATCCATTATCTCGAACCCTTCAGCCCCGAGGAGTATCGCGGCCGCAAGGCGATCGCCGCAAGGGCGCGCGAGGAGATCGAGGCTGCGCTGCTCGCGGCGCTCGATCACCCGCTGCGCGATTTCGCGCATACGGTCGCACCGATCCGCTATGTGGCGCCCGCCGATCGTGGGGCACCACCGCCGCACGGCTAGAGTTCGGCGCGCACCAGCCAGTCGTGGAATATCCGCACCGGACGTTCCTCCAGCGCGGTCGGGCGGCAGACGAACCAGTAGCTGTAGGGGCTCTCGACCTCGACCCCGTAGAGATTGGTCAGCCGGGCATCGCCAGCGCGCCGCAAATGGTCGTCGTGCATGATCGCGATCCCCAGCCCCTGGGCCGCGGCGGCCAGCATCAGCTGGCCCGAATCGTAATGGTCGATCGCCGCGGGTTCGAGATCGTGGAGCGAAAGCGCCGCCTTCCATGCCTCGAAGCTGGCGGGCAGCTCCTGGTGAATGAGGAAAGTCTGCTTCGACAGAAGCTCCCGATCGGGCTCGGTTCCGACCGCCTCGGCGATCGCGCGGTTGGCGATGGCGTGGACGCGGTTGTAGTCGAGCCGCACCGCATGCAGCCCGCTCGCCGGGCCGCGCGAGAGGATGATCCCGGCGTCGAGCGTGTCGCCCACCCGGTCCTCGATATGCGGACCGGTGTCGATGTCGATATGCAGCAGCGGATGCGAAGCGCGCAGTTCGCTCAGCCGGGGGAACAGCCGCTGGCTGCCGAACAGTGGCAGAACGCCGAGCCGCAGCCGCAGCAGCGAAAGGTTCTCCGACTGGCTTTCGACCGCACGGGCGAGCGCCTCGAGATGCGGATTGACCGATTCGTAGAAGGCCTGGCCCTCGTCGGTCAGCTGCATCGACTGGCGCGCGCGGGTGAACAATTTCTTGCCCACGAAGCTTTCGAGATTGCCGATCCGACGCGACAGCGCGGACGGGCTCAGCCCCAGCTCGTCGGCGGCGGCGCGGGCCGATCCGAGGCGGACGGTGCGGGCGAAGGCTTCGAGCGCGCGGAGCGGGGGAAGTCGGCGGATGACCATCGCCTACTCCATGGCGTCCGCGAGCGGTCCTGTCGAGTGCGCGATCAGTCCGCAGCCCTGCGCCCGGGTTGATGGAGCCGCAGCCGGGTGACATGCGTCTCGTCGCCGTCGATGACCTCGATCCGCCAGCCGCTGGGATGGTCGACCACCGCACCGACGGGGGGCACCTGTTCGGCCAGAACAAAGGTCAGTCCGCCCAGCGTATCGACCGATTCCTCGACCTCGGCCAGCCGCGGATCGATCCGCTCGGCCACCTCCTCGAGTTCGGCGCGGGCATCGCAATCCCACATGCCGTCGCCGATGGAGAGGATCATGTCGACCGGGGTCTCGTCATGTTCATCCTCGATCTCGCCGACGATTTCCTCGACCAGATCCTCGATCGTGATGATCCCGTCGGTGCCCGAGAATTCGTCGAGCACGATCGCGAGATGCATCCGCTGCGCGCGCATGTCGGCGAGCACATCGAGCGCATTGCGCGTCTGCGGGACATAGAGCGGCTGGCGCATCAGCACCGTCCAGTCGGCGGGCGGCTGATCGCCGCGCGCGAGAAACGGAAAGACGTCCTTGAGGTGGATCATGCCCACCACCTCGTCGAGCTGGTCGCGATAGACCGGCAGCCGCGAATGGCCGTGCTCGGCGAAGGTGTTGACCAACTCCTCCCAGCTCGCGCTCGCTTCGACCGCGATGATCTCGCCGCGCGGGATCGAGACATCGTCGGCGTCGTGCTCGCTGAAATGCAGCAGATTGCGCAGCATCTGGCGTTCGACCGAGGACAGATCGCCCTTGCGGCTCTCGACCGTCTCGGGGGTGCCGGAATTCTCCCCCTCGTGCTCATCGATGGCCTCTTCGAGCTGGGCACGCAGCGAGCGATCGCCGCTGTCGGAATCGAACAGTCTGCGGATAGCGGGCCAGAGCCCGCCGCTACTTTCCGCGTCTCCCGCGGTTGATGACGAATCGGGCATGGCCCTGGAACGCGCTCCTTCTAGATGCGATCCCCATATGGGTCGCGGATCGCCAGTTTTTCAAGCGCCGCGATCTCGAGCCGCTCCATCGCCTCGGCTTGTGTGTCGCTTTCGACATGGTCGTGGCCCGCCAGATGGAGCAATCCGTGGACGATCAGATGGGCGGCATGATCGGCGAGCGAGACATCCTTCTCCTGCGCCTCGCGCGCGCAGGTCTCGTACGCCAGCGCGATATCGCCGAGCAGTTCGGGCGGGCCGTCTGCCGCGAGCGCAAGCAGATCGTCCCGGCTGAGCATCGGAAAAGACAGCACATTGGTGGGCTTGTCGCGCCCGCGCCATTCGCGGTTGAGCGCGTGAACCTCGGCGTCGGAGGTGAACAGCAGGCTGGTCGAAAGCCGCGGATTCGCAAGCTCGGGTGCGACAGCCGCAGCGGCCTGCGCCGCGCGGTCGGCGAGGCCGGACCAGTCGCCGCTGGGCCAGGGCTTCTCGATCTCGGTGTCCAGTTCCACTGTCTTCGGGCTTTCGGTTAAAGGTGGCGTTGGAGGAGGCGCGACTTTCATCTGCGCAACGATGGGGAAACCGGCCTCTCGGGTGCAGTCCCTCGACGCCTAAAGTCAACCGCCGTGCGGCGCCGTTCCGATTGCGTGGCGATGGCCCTCCGCTCCGCCGCCGCTGCCGTGATCGGAAGAGTAGGCGGCATATTGCGCTTCGGAAATCTCGGGCATTGCCTGCACGAATGCGGCAATGTTCCAGATGGTTTGATCGTCGTGGGTTGCCCCGAAGGCGGGCATGCCGGTCATCTTGACACCATGTTTGACCAACCAGAAGACCTCGGGTGCGCTCCACTGCTCGGCGGCATTCGCCAGGGCCGGAGGTATCGGGCGCATGCCCTGCGCCCATTCCGCGCGGCTCGCGCCGACCCCTCCGTGGCAGTGCTGACACATCGCCTTGTAAGGGGATGCGCCGGCATCGACCATCGCCAGCGTCAGTTCGGGCGCGCCGATCTCGCCGCCATGCCGCTGTACGGAGTTGACGAAGGTGGTGTCGAGCGCCCAGCCGACGATCGGATTGTGGCGCTCGGACGCGGCGACGTTGTAGCCCCCGGTGAGGATCACGATAAGCGCGATCAGCAGAGCCAGCAGAAGCAGCGCCAGAGCGCCAAGGGCGAAGGATCGCCGATGAACGGTCACGACGCTTCTATGTCGGTGCCGAAGCACTGCACATAGCCGCGATAGCCGAGTTCGTCCTGCGCTCCAGGCGGCACGACGATCATCTCCATTCCCTGAAGACCGGCATTGCCCGCGTCATCGAGCGGTCGGAGCGCAACCGAAAGGCCGCCATCGGCGAACTCGCTAGTGCCGGTGCTGGGAAGCGAGATGAGTTTCCCGTTCAGCTTGATGGCGCCGCTTCCGCCGGGCTCGTAGACAAGGGATGGAAACGCAACCTCGGTCAGCCTGACCACGCAGCGGCCTTCCACGCCGCCCAGCGCAGCGATATCCGCGTCTGTCATCGTCTCTGGCTTTATGATTTCGGTCGCGACGTTTTGCAGCGCGGCCTCGGCGCCGACGATCGGCGCCGGAGTTGGTGCGGGCTCGAGCTGCGCCTCGCGGTCGTTCCCAACGGCCGTGTTCTGGTTGCATGCGGCCAGCGGCAGCGCGAGGGCGGCGAGCAGCGTAACGGCTCTCATCGTTCGATCTCCTCCGGCACCCGCTTGGTCATGCGAACGCCGTTCTCCTCAATGTCAGCGATCAGATATTTCATCTGCGCGATCTCGCGCCGCTGAGCCAGTATGATGTCGTGCGCCAGCTTCCGTACGCGCGGGTCGCGGATATGGGCGCGCTCGCTGGTCATGATCGCGATCGAATGGTGCGGTATCATCGCCTTCATATATTCCGTGTCGGTCACGGTGGTCTGGCTGCGCACGAGCCACAAAGCCAGCGCGAACACGACAGCAGCCACGGCGTAGATGACGAGGTTCTTCTTTCGGTTCTGGTACATTCCCAGCATGAAGGACAGCATCACGACCATCATCGCCGCGCCCATGACGAAGCTCATCCAGAACCGAGTCTCGCTCCAGAAGACGTGATCTGCATCGTAGGTGTTGACGTACATGAGCACGAACATCACCGCCGTGCTTGTGCCGATCATCGCCATGAAGCGCACATACATGCTCATGCCGCCGTGATCGTTCTGCCTGGTTTCCTTGCCCTTTGTCATAGGCGCCCTTTTTTGTCCGTCTCGGGAACAAAATGCGGCTCTGGCGGGAATGTTTCTCAAATAGCTATATTTTGTCCCGATTGCCGCGCCTGTCGCTCGTTCGGATATGAGAGCAGACAGCGACCGCCAGCCGAGGATTCCGCGGTTGGGCGGTTGGGCAACTGTCTGTTTTCAGCCAGAAGCGACTGGCAACAAGCGAAGACTTGGCTGATCTCGTCCGAGCCGGGGCGTGGGCGGCGGATCGTGCAAAGGTCCGTTAACCGGTCACTAGCTGCCGACGACGAGCGGTCCCGTTGGTATGCGCTTCTGTCTACGCATCCGGCCCCTCGTAAGCCTCGACGATCCGCCCCACGATCGGGTGCCGGACGACGTCCTTGGCGCCGAAGCGGACCGTGCCGAAGCCTTCCACCCCTTCCAGCTTCTCGACTGCATCGGCCAGTCCGCTCATCCCGATCCCGCCGGGAATATCGACCTGACGCGGATCGCCGCAGACCACCATCCGGCTGTTCTGGCCGAAACGTGTCAGGAACATCTTCATCTGCTCGCGGGTGGTGTTCTGCGCCTCGTCGAGGATGATGAAACTGTCCGCCAGAGTGCGCCCGCGCATGAAGGCGATCGGCGCGATCTCGATCTCGCCGCTTGCCATCCGCCGGTCCACCTGTTCGGGGGGCATGCAGTCGTAGAGCGCATCGTAGAGCGGGCGCAGGAAGGGATCGACCTTGTCCTTCATGTCGCCGGGCAGGAAGCCCAGCTTCTCGCCCGCCTCGACCGCGGGGCGCGACAGGATCAGCCGCTGGACGCTGCCGCTGATCAGCTGGCTGACTGCCTGCGCCACCGCGAGATAGGTCTTGCCCGTACCCGCCGGGCCGAGCGCGAAGATGATGTCATCGCGACTGAGCGAGCGCATATAGGTCGCCTGCGCGACGCTGCGCGGGACGATGGTCTTGCGCCGCGTGCGGATCATGATCGGCGGCAGGTCGGGCTCGCCCTCGATGATCCCGTCGAGCGTCGGCTCGTTGGACATCGCGATCACCGCTTCGATCGTCCCCGCGTCGAGATCCTCGCCCAGCGCGAGCCGGTCGTACATCGCCTGCAGCACGTCGCGCGCGCGGGCGACATTGTCCTCGGGGCCCTCGACATGGATCTGGTCGCCGCGGGCCGAGATGAACACGCCGAGACGGTTTTCCACCTGGACCAGATTGGCATCGAACTGCCCGAACAGTGCGCCGAGCAGGCTCTGGTTGTCGAAGGTGATCTCGGTCTGCGCGCGGCGGATCTCGCGCTGCGGAACGGGCGGACGCGACAGCGCGGGGGCGGCGCCGTTGCGGGGTCTGCTGACGGATTTTCGAGCCATAGGGTCCTTTACAACTCGGCCATGCGCGGCCGGGCGAGTCGCAAGATTAGGCTCGCACGGGCGCAGTGCAAGCGCTGCTGCGGCATGGCGGTGGATTGTCACGCCAGCGCAATGGTTTGGCTCGGATGATCTGGTCTCGTAGAGCCGCTCAGGCGTCGACGGGCTCGCGGATGACTCCGCGCAGGGAATTGGGACCCGCCTCGGCAAGGTGAACTCCCACCAGATCGCCGATCGCGCAATCGCCCTCGAACCAGACCGATTGCAGCCAGGGCGATTTGCCAAGCCATTGCCCGGGAAGCTTGCCCTTGCGCTCGACCAGCACCTCGCAGTTCCGCCCAGCGCTGGCCCTGTTGAAGGCGTGCTGATCGCGGTTGATCGCCGCCTGCAGCCGCTGAAGCCGCTCGTCCATCACCTCCATCGCCACCTGATCCGCCATGGTGGCGGCGGGCGTGCCGGGGCGCGGCGAATATTTGAATGTATAAGCCTGCGCGTAGCCGACGGCATCGACCAACGCGAGGGTCTCGGCGAATTCCGCCTCGGTCTCGCCGGGGAATCCGACGATGAAATCGCCGCTCAGCGCCAGATCGGGCCGCGCGGCGCGGAAGCGCTCGAGCAGGCGCAGATAGCTGTCCGCGGTGTGGCTGCGGTTCATCGCCTTGAGAACCCGGTCCGAGCCGCTCTGCACCGGCAGGTGGAGATAGGGCATCAGCTTGTCCACCTCGCCATGCGCCGCGATCAGCGCATCGTCCATGTCGGCGGGATGGCTGGTGGTGTAGCGGATGCGCGCGAGTCCATCGACCTCGGCCAGCGCGCGGATCAGGCCCGCAAGGCCCACCGCGTGGCCGCGTTCGTCCTCGCCGCTCCAGGCGGAGACGTTCTGGCCCAGCAGCGTGATCTCGCGCGCGCCGGCAGCGACGAGCTTGCGCGCCTCGAGCGTGAGATCGGCATAGGGGCGCGAGATTTCCGCGCCGCGGGTGTAGGGCACCACGCAATAGGTGCAGAATTTGTCGCAGCCTTCCTGAACGGTGAGGAAGGCGGCGGGCGCGCTCTTGCGGCGCTCGGGCAGCGCGGCGAATTTGGCGATCGCGGGCATGTCGGTGTCGGTGCCGCGCTCGCCCTGCACCGCGCGGTCGATCATGTCGGGCAGGCGATGATAGGCCTGCGGACCGACCACCATCGACACCGCCGGGGCGCGCGCCATGATCTCGTCGCCCTCGGCCTGCGCGACGCAGCCCGCGACCGCGATCAGCGGCATCCTGCCCGCCTTGGTGCCAGCCTTCACCAGCCGGCCGATGTCGGAATAGACCTTCTCGGCCGCGCGCTCGCGGATGTGGCAGGTGTTGAGCACCACCAAATCGGCCTCCTCGCCCTCGGGCGCGGGCGTGATGCCGCGCTCGCCGAGCATCTCGGCCATGCGCTCGCCGTCGTAGACGTTCATCTGACAGCCGAAGCTCTTGACCCTGTAGGTCTTGGGGGCGGTGGTCGGTTTCATGGGAAGTGCGCGCTTTAAGCTAGGGTAGGAAGAAACTCAATTGTCTCGCGGCGAACGATCCACCAGGCACAGGCGAGGCACGATCTCGCCGGCCTTCAGAATGGCGCCCGGTGCGATTACTGCGTTGGCGCCAACCCGAGCTCGATCACCGATCGCACAGCCGAATTTCTCGACACCCGTCTCGATAGTCCGCCCATCGAAATCGAAGCTGATCAGCTTATCGTCGAACTCGTTTCGATAGTTGGCGACCATCGCCCCAGCTTCGATATTGGCCTCCGATCCCACAACCGAGTCGCCGACGAAGCTCAAATGGGCGACCTTGCTCCCGGCAAAGAAAAACGAGCTCTTCACCTCGCCCGAAGGTCCGACGATGACCTTGTCGGCCAACCACACGCCCCCACGCATAGAGGCATTGTGAGCAACGAAGCAGTCGCGACCGACAACGCACGGCGCTTTGAGAACTGCACCATGCTCGACAGTGGCTGTGCAGTGGATCGCTACCCCAG
Source organism: uncultured Erythrobacter sp. (assembly GCA_963975275.1). GTDB lineage: Bacteria > Pseudomonadota > Alphaproteobacteria > Sphingomonadales > Sphingomonadaceae > Qipengyuania. The sequence continues at coordinate 58,454 of CAXBFN010000007.1, forward strand.
CGCTCACCCGAAATTCTTCACCAAGTCGCGGAAGCAAATCGGCAACCGCTCGCTCCGCGTCATGCGTCAACGCCCAAGGGGTTGCGAACTTGCGCCATGGGCTACCCCGCCAATCTGCAATCAGATCGGCGGGGTCAACGCTCATCAACCCACGCTCGCCTTCACGATCTTGCCCGGCTCGCGCGGCGGTTCGCCCTTGGGGAGCGCGTCGACGTGGTCCATGCCGCTCTCGACCTGGCCCCAGACGGTGTATTGCCCGTCGAGGAAATGCGCGTCGTCGAGGCAGATGAAGAACTGGCTGTTGGCGCTGTCGGGCACCTGGGTGCGCGCCATCGAGCAGGTGCCGCGGGTGTGGGGTTCGGAATTGAACTCGGCCTTGAGATCGGGCTTGTCGCTGCCGCTCATGCCGGTGCCGGTGGGATCGCCGCCCTGCGCCATGAAGCCGGGGATCACGCGGTGGAACACCACGCCGTCGTAAAAGCCTTCCTTGGCCAGTTCGGTGATCCGCTCGACATGGCCCGGGGCCAGATCGGGGCGCAGCTTGATGACGACATCGCCGCCCTTTCCGTCGCCGCAATCGAGGGTGAGGGTGAGCTTTTCGTCGGCCATGATATCGTCTCCTGAAGTTGCGGCGTCGCTATAGGCGATGCGCCGGCAATGTCACCACCTCCCCCGTGTTTTGGCGCCTTGCTTTTGGTGCCTCCTCGCCTAGAGCGGCGCCATGGCCAAACGCGAGCGCCCCGAGGACGAAGTGATGCTGGGCGAGCGCCGGCAGACTTCGGCGCGCCCGGAAGATAGGCCCGACGGACGCCCCGACGACCGTATCGACGACGAGCGGATGGACGAGGAGAACATCCTCAAGCCCGAATACGTTCGCAGCGTCCAGGATGCGCTCGAAGCGGGCGACGACGCGCTGGTCTACGAACTGGTCGAACCGCTCCATCCCGCCGACATCGCCGATCTGCTCGAGCTGTTCGAACGCGACGAACGCCACCAGCTCGCCGCCGCCATCACCGATCTGATGACCAGCGATGTCGTCGCCGAGCTCAACGATTTCGTCCGCGACGACATGATGGAATCGCTGCCCGCGTCTCGGGTGGCATCGATCGCCGAGCAGCTCGACACCGACGACGCGGTCCAGCTGATCGAGGATCTTGACGAGGACAACCAGCAGGCGATTCTCGCCGAACTCGACGCCGAGGATCGCCACGCGATCGAAAGCGCGCTGGCCTATCCCGAGGAAACCGCCGGGCGGTTGATGAGCCGCGATTTCGTGGCGGTCCCCGAGCACCTCACGGTCGGCGATCTGATCGATTTCCTGCGCGAGGACCGCGCGCTGCCCAATGATTTCTTCGAGATCTTCGTGGTCGACGCCAAGCATCACCCGGTCGGCACCTGCCAGCTGTCGTGGATCCTGCGCACCCCGCGCACGATCCCGCTCACCGATGTGATGAAGCGCGACCAGACGCTGATTCCCGCCGCGCTCGACCAGGAAGAGGTCGGCAACATGTTCCAGAAATACGCGCTGATCAGCGCCGCGGTGGTCGACGCGAGCGGGCGGCTGGTCGGCCAGATGACGGTCGACGATGTGGTCCACATCATCGCCGAGGAGGCGGGCGAGGACGCGCTGCTGATGAGCGGCGCGGGCGAAGGCGACATCAACGAGCCGATCCGCGCCGCCTATTTCAGCCGCGTCCGCTGGCTGGTCGCCAATCTGGGCACCGCGCTGATCGCATCGCTGATCATCGCCGCCTTCGGCGCGGCGATCGAACAGCTGGTGGCGCTCGCGGTGCTGATGCCGATCGTCGCCAGCATCGGCGGCAATGCGGGCACACAGACCATGGCGGTCACCGTGCGCGCGATCGCCATGAACCAGCTGACCCGCTCCAACACCAAGCGAATCCTGCTGCGCGAAATGCGCGTCGCGGTGCTCAACGGCGCGACCATCGCGCTGCTGATCGGCCTTGCGACCGGCGCGATCTTCACGCCCATGCTCGGGCTGGTGATTGCCTCGGCGATGATCATCAATGTGGTGATCGCCGGGCTCGCCGGCGTGATGGTGCCGGTGATCTTCGATCGGCTCGACACCGACCCCGCGGTCGCCTCGAGCGTCTTCGTCACCATGATCACCGATTCGATGGGGTTCTTCGCCTTCCTCGGGCTGGCGGTGGTGAGCGGGGTCGTGGGGTAGGAACATCCGCCAAATCCATCGTCGCCCCGGGCTTGACCCGGGGCAGTGCTTTTTCTGGGGCGGGGCAGCGAAGCAAGCACCGCCCCGGCTCGGAGGCCGGGGCGACGAGAGTTGTGGAATTGGTACAGAGCCCTAACTAGCCTCCATGCCGCTACACCTGACCAAGATCGCCTTCGGCGCGAAATCCTATGCCGGGATCGAAAGCTGGTACGCCAACCGTCCGCGGGTGAGCGTGAACACCCGCTATCGCCCGACCCGGTGGGAGGAATGCATCGGCGGCTCGCTGTTCTGGATCCACGAGCACAATCTGGTCGCGCGCAGCCCGATCATCGGCTTCACCGAGCAGGAAAACGGGCGCTGGTTTATCGATCTCGAGCCCCGACTGATCCCGGTGCTGCCCAAGGCCAAGCGCGCGCATCAGGGCTGGCGCTATCTCAAGGGCGACCCGCCGCGCGATCTCGAAGAGGGCGAGGACATCGGCGATGTCATGCCCGGCCGCCTGGCGGGGCGTTTGCAGAAGCTCGGCCTGATCTGAAAAGCGGAACGCTATCCGCCGGGTATGCGTTGGTAGGGAAAGGAGATTTTCTATGCCCGACCGCCAGTCCATGCACCCCGACAACGACCTGATCGACGCCATGACTCAGGACCCGACACCCGCGCAGCAGAGCAGTGCGGGCGGTGCGGTCAACCGTGACGTCGGCAAGCGCGGCGAACTCAACCGCGCTACAGATCCAGCCAATCGCGAGCCGGAAGTCGGCTCGGATAACCCGGCGGATGACGCCAAAAAGGGCCCCAAAACCCGCGCTGCGATCCAGGAAGCTCGCAACAACAGCTGACTTAATCGCAGCGAAGCCCACCAGCGCCGCCCCTTGGAGGGCGGCGCTTGCTTTTGGGGTGGGTTGATTTACTCCTCGGTCCTTCCGGGGGAGCAGACTGTCATGACGGCGATCGCAGCGCAGCACGAAATCAGGCGCGCTTACGTCGGGGGTGGCCCCGGCATCATCGTCTCCGCGCTGGTCTGGGCCATCGCAGCCTATTGCGTCTCGCAATGGGGTATCCGGATAGGGTTCATCGCCCTGTTTATCGGCGGCATGACCATCTTTCCCCTAGCGCAGCTCATTTGTCGCATCGTTTTCGCGCGTCCGGCTCCCTCATCCGGAAACCCCGTAGCCATGCTCGGCCTGGAGAGCACGATCGCGATGATCGCCCTGCTCGGCGCGACCTGGCTGCTGTTGCCGTTCCGGCCCGAGGCCGTGTTTCCCTTGGCGGCGATTGCCGTCGGCACCCACTATTTCGCGTTTGCGACGCTCTACGGGGACCGCACCTACTGGGTGATTGCCGCACTCCTCACCGCGATCGGCGCAGTCGCGCTGTTCGAACCGGCGGTGGGTACGGTGGCGGTTGTCATAGCAGTAGCGTTGGTAGAATTGGCCGCGGGGCTTTATCTGACTGCGCGGGAGCACAGCCGGGCTGCGGCGCTCTAGCCAACGGGAGCAGCCGTCTTCTCGGCCACCCGGCGCAGGACATCGACATAGGCCTCTGGCGGTTGTGCGCCGGGGATCAGGAACTTGTCCGCCACCACCATCGCCGGAACCCCGGATATGTTGAGATCCCATGCGGCACGCTCCTCGGCGCGGGTCTTGCGGGCGATGTCTTCGCTGTCGAGCGCGGCCTCGGCCTCGGCGCGGTCGAAGCTGGTCTCCTCCGCGATGTCGAGCAGCACCGCCCGCTCACCGATCCGGCGGCGCTGGTTGAAGTGAGCGGTAAACAGCGCGAGCTCGAGCGCGGTCTGACGTTCATAGCCATGCGTCTTGCCGGCCCAGGTGAGCAGCTTGTGCGCCTCGAAGGTGTTCCACATCATCGCATCGGGCACAGGCTCCTCGCCATCGTAATCGAGCGAGACGCCCGCGCTCTGCGCCGCGCTGCGCATCTGGCCCTGGACATCCTTCGACTGTTCCAGCGTGCGGCCGTATTTGCGCGCGATATGCGCGGTGCGCTCCTCGCCCTCGGCCGGCATGTCGGGGTTGAGCTCGAAGGCGTGCCAGCGCAACTGCGCCTCGATCTCGCCCTCGAGCCGGTCGAGCGCCTGGCGCAGATTGCCCCAGCCGACCAGGCACCAGGGGCACATCACATCGGACCAGATGTCGATGGTCAATTTGCGGGCTTGGGTCATCGGTCTCTCCACCAGGTCAGCAGGTGATGCGCGATCGCCTGCGCGGGCGGCGCGGCGAAGGGGCCGTCGCCGGCGAGGGAGGCCGAAACCTCCTCGCGCGTGAACCAACGGATTTCGGCCAGTTCGGTTTCGTCCACTACGAGCGCATCGTCATCGGCATAGCCGTGGCAGCCGATCATCAATTGCGAGGGGAACGGCCATGGCTGGCTGGCTATATAGGTGACGTCGCGCACCTTCACCCCGCTTTCCTCGAAGACCTCGCGCGCCACGCCTTCCTCGATGCTCTCCCCCGGCTCGACGAAACCCGCCAGCGCGGAGAACCGTCCCTCGGGCCAGCCCTTGCCGCGCCCCAGCATCAGCTTTCCGTCGTATTCGACCAGCATGATCGCGACCGGGTCGGTGCGCGGGAAATGGCTCGCGTCGCATTGGCTGCAGTTTCGCTGCCAGCCGCCCTTGGCAATGGTGGTGGCGCCGCCGCACTGGGCGCAGAAGCGGTGCCGCGCGTGCCAGTCGACGATGCTGCGTGCGCCGCCATAGATCGCCAGATCGTCGGGCGTGAGGCTCGCCATCGCCTGCCACACCGCCGGGTTCGCCAGCCGCGGCGCGGCATCGCCCGCCGCCGGGACGCAAGCGAAGCACGGCTTGCCGCCGTCGAGCCCGAGAAACACCAGCTCGGCATCCTCGGGCGCGTCGGCCAGCGTGCCCCAGGCGAGCGCGCCGGTCTCGTCCATTCCGGGCATCAGCCCGTCGAGCGCGAGCAGGCGCGCCCGCCAGTTCATATGCGCGGCCAGCCGCTCCGGGTCGGCGCGGTCGTTATCGGCCCGGTCGAGCCGCGACCCGGTAAATGCCAGCATCAGGCGCCCTGCATCGTCGCGAGATCCTTGGCGACCGCCGCCGGGAAACCGGCGTGGATCGGATAGGCCTCGGATGGCATGTACTGGGTGAACATCGCCGCGCGCAGATTGGCGTCGTAATTGACGAAGGCGACCGTGCCCGCAGCCCCGCCCCAGCCATAGGAGCCATCAGTCACGCGGCCGCCGGCGCCGAAGCCCTGGCCTTCGACCCAGGTATCCTTGATTACCGCCGTTTCGGGCAGCAGGTTCGAGGTTCCGACCCGGACCGCCAGCTCGCCCATCACCCGCTTGCCGTCGAGCATGCCGTACCCCAGCAGCATCCGCAGGAAGCGGTCGTAATCGCGCGGGCTCGAGACCAGTCCCGCCCCGCCATAAGGGAAAGACGGCTCGTCGAGATAGATCGAGGCGCGCGCCGGATCGATCGGCACGGGGACGGAATTGACGATGCCGTAATTGGTGGTGAAGCGCCCGATCTCGCTTTCGGGGACGCGGAACCAGGTGCTGGTCATTCCGGCGGGCTCGAACAGCCGCTGCTTCAAGAAAGCGTCGAAGCTCATCCCGCTCGCCACCTCGATCACCCGGCCCATCAGGTCGAGCCCGACCGAATAGCTCCATTTGGAACCCGGCTGGAGCACCAGCGGCACCTGCGCCAGCCGGTCGGCGAAATTGTCGAGCCCGCGCACCGCTTCGGCCCGGCCGAGACCGGGGATCGGAATCCGGCTGACCTGCCCCGGCACCAGGCCGCGCTCGACGTAGAGCTGCGCGATCGGCCCCTTCTGGACGATGTTGTAGCCCAGACCCGCAGTGTGGGTGAGCAGCTGGCGAATGGTGATCGGACGCTCGGCAGGCACCAGATCGGTGACCGAGCCGTCATAGGTGCGCTGCACCTGCATATCGGCGAAGGCGGGGAGGATTTCGGCCAGCGGCTGATCGAGCCCGAGCTTGCCCTCGTCGATCAGCATCATCGCCGCCATGCCGGTGATCGGCTTGGTCATCGAATAGATCCGGTAGAGACTGTCGATCCCGGCGGGTGCCGTCTGACCGATCGCCAGCGTTCCTTTGGCGATCACCAGCGGATCGCGCTGGCCCCAGCCCAGCGTCGCGACCATGTTGGCGACCTTGCGCTCGTCGACGTATCTGTCGACCATCGCCGCGACCGCCGGCCAGCTGCTGCGCGGCGCAGCCGTCTGCGCCAGCAGACCCGCGCCCGGCAACCCGGCGAAAGCCGCTCCGGCGCCGAGCATCGCCCCTCCCCGCAAGAGACTGCGGCGGGACATCTGGGTGCCGTCGAATTCGCGATAGGCCATTCGTTTCCTCTCCATCAGGCGGGGCGCAGACCGCTCCGGTGCATCCGCGCTTGTGAACACCCAATTGCAAATTGCAACCTTGGAAAAGCCTCGAACGCCGTCCCATGCTTGCAAGCCGGCGCTGTCCTATCTATCTAAAGCACATGCTCAATATCGTCTCTATCCTGCTAGGGATTCTCTCCCTCGTCATCGTAATACCCGCCACCATTCCCTTCCTGGGCTGGGGCAATTGGTTCGCGCTACCGCTGATCGTTGCCGGTATCGCGGTGGGGCAATTGTCCTCGCACCGCAGCGGACGCAATTTCTGCCTCGTGGTGCTGGCGATTGCGGTGATCCGGCTCGCGCTGGGCGGGGGTTTCTTCTAAGCCAGCGCCAGCCGCGCCGCCTTTGCGAACAGCGTGGGTAGCCCGGCTTCGTCGAGGGTGTTCAGCGGCCACCATTCGCCCTCGCCCGGCGGCGCATCGATGCCCTCATAACGGCTCACCGACAGCGCAAGTTGAGCGTGGGTGAAGGTATGGCTGACCTGCCCGAGCGTCAGCCATTCGCCGATCAGCGGAGCGTCGCCCGAGCCATCGGCCTGCGCCGACCAGCCGTCGTCGGGCAGCGCCCGCATCCCGCCGAGCATCCCCTTGCCTTCGCGCCGGACCAGCCAGACCGCCTGGTCGCGCTCGATCCAGTAGGCGGTGCCCTGCCGGACGGGTTTGGGCTTTTTCGGCGCCTTCCTCGGCAGCCGCGCGGGATCGCCGTCGCGCCGTGCCAGGCATCCCTCGGCCAGCTGGCACAGCAGGCATTTCGGTTCGCGCGTGGTGCAGATCGTGGCGCCCAGATCCATCATCGCCTGCGCGAAATCGCCCGCGCGGGTCTCAGGGGTGATGGTCTCGGCAGCGGCGCGGATTTCCTTGCGCGCCTGCGGCAAAGGGGTCTCGATCGCGAACAGCCGCGCCACCACGCGCTCGACATTGGCATCGACCACCACCGCGCGCCGGTCGAAGGCGATCGCCGCCACCGCCGCGGCGGTATAGGCGCCCAGCCCCGGCAGTTCGCGCAATCCGGCCTCGGTGTCGGGGAAGCCGCCGCGCTCGACCACCGCCCGCGCCGCCTTCACCAGATTGCGCGCGCGCGAATAATAGCCCAGCCCCGCCCAGGCGGCCATCACCTCCTCCTCGGGCGCGGCGGCCAGCGCCGCGACATCCGGCCAGCGCCCGGTGAAAGCGGCGAAATAGGGCTTCACCGCCGCGACCGTCGTCTGCTGCAGCATCACCTCGGAAAGCCACACCCGATACGGATCGGGCGCGGGATCTCCCCGGCGCGCGCGCCAAGGCAGCGCGCGGGCATGGCGGTCGTACCAGTCGAGCAATCTGTCGGCGATGGTGGAGGTCACGGCGCGGCTATGGCATGGGGAGCGCACAGATGGAAAGCGACACCCCCCAAAAGCCGGCGAAAGCCAGGCCCGCCCCCAAGAACCGGGTCAAACCCTATGAGCGGCCGCGCGGCGGGCAGGCCAAGGCGATCAGCGATCTGGTGCCGCAGATCGGCCGCACCGCCTTCCGCCGCTTCGGTTTCGTCCAGTCGAGCGTGGTCTCGCGCTGGCCCGAGATCGTGGGCGAGGCGCATGCCAGGGTCTGCGCGCCCGAATCGATCCGCTTTCCGCCGGGCGAAAAGTCCGAAGGCATCCTGCAACTGGTCGTCCTGCCCGCGCACGCGCCGCTGATCCAGCACGTGATTCCCGAGATCGTCGAGCGAGTGAACCGCTTCTTCGGCTACAAGGCGGTGGCGCGGGTCAAGATGCGGCAAGGCACGGTTCAGGCGCCCGCGGCTAGCGAAAGACCCAAATCGCCGCCCTCGCTCAAGCCGATTCCGATGGAATTGGGAGACAGCCTGCGCGATATCGGCGATCCGGAATTGCGCGCGGTGCTCGAATCCCTCGCGCGCAGCTTCGGCGATGGGGACAAGGAAACCGGCGAGAGATGACCAAACGACGTGTAAAGCTGGCGCTGGCGCTCGGCACCCTCGCGCTCACCGGCAGCGCCGCCGCGGTCGTGGCGCAGTCCGGGCAGAACTGGACCACCGCGGTCGTCGAGCGCGACAACGGCCACCTGCTCGGCAATCCCGAAGCGAAGGTCAAGCTGGTCGAGTTCATGAGCTACACCTGCTCGCATTGCGCCGATTTCGCGCGCGAGGGCGAGCCGGCAATCAAGCTGGCCTATGTCCCCAACGGCAGGGTCAGCTTCGAAATCCGCCATCTGCTGCGCGATCCGATCGATCTGACTGCGGCGCTGCTGACCCATTGCGGCGACCCGGCGAAATTCGCCGCCAACCATTCCGCCATTCTCCATGCGCAGGACGAATGGATGGCCAAGGCGCGCGCCACCACCCAGGCGCAGCGCTCGCGGTGGCAATTCGGCACCAATGGCGCGCGCCGTCAGGCGATGGCCAGCGATCTGGGCTTCTACACCATCATGGAGCGGCGCGGCTATTCGCGCGTCGCGCTCGACCGCTGCCTCGCGGACGAAGCCAAGGCGGCACAGCTCGCCGAATCGAGCCAGGCCGATGTTGCGGCTTACAAGCTTCAAGGAACGCCCAGCTTCGTCGTCGATGGCGAATTGCTCGAGGGGGTTTTCACCTGGCCCGCGTTGGAAAAGGCGCTCGGCAGCCGCTTTTAGACCCGCCCGGCCGGGGCGATTTGTGTGAAAAAGCGCCGGACCATGCTTCCATCCACCCGAACCTCCCGTCTAACCTCGCCAATCACGACCAAGGACCGACATCGATGACCGCAATCCGCTCGCCGTTTCTCGCCGCATTGGCCTTCCCGCTCGCGCTGGCGCTTTCTGCCTGCGGTTCGGCCACGGAGGAGACCGGCAATCTCGAAGGCGAGCCGATTGCCGAGGTCCCCGCGCCCGAGGGCCAGCAATGGAGCGATGTCGTCACCGTTACCGATGCCGACGGCTACCTGCTCGGCAATCCCGATGCGCCGATCAAGGTGCTCGAATTCGCCTCGCTGACCTGCCCCGCTTGCGCCGCTTTCGCGCAGGATGGCGCCGACCAGCTCAAGGAGGAATACGTCGACACTGGGCGGGTGAGCTTCGAGCTGCGCAACCAGATCCACGGCCCGCACGATCTAATGCTGGCGCAGCTGGTGCGCTGCGGCGCGGACGAGACCTATCACCCGCTGTCCGACCAGGTGTGGAAGAACCTTCAGACCGTGCTCGGCCCCGTGTTCGAGCGCGAGGAACAGTTCTCGCAGGCGCTGGCGCTGCCCGAGGATCAGCGCTTCGTCGCCGCCGCCGATGTCGTCGGCTTTTACGATTTCTTCGCCGCGCGCGGAATCAGCGAGGATCAGGCGCGCAGTTGCCTGGCCGATTTCTCTGCGATGACGACCATCGCCGAGAATTCGACCCGGCAGTCGGACGAACTGGGCGTCACCGGCACCCCGACCTTCTTCATCAACGGCCAGAAGCAGGACGCGGTCAACAGCTGGCAGGCGCTCGAGCCCCTGCTCCAGCGCGCCGGCGCCAGGTAACGACCCGCACGGGGTCGCGGATCGGCGATGCTCCTCAGCAAGCTCAAGCTCAGCGGCTTCAAGAGCTTCGTCGAACCGGCAGAACTGCGCATCGAACCCGGGCTGACCGGCGTCGTCGGCCCCAATGGCTGCGGCAAGTCCAACCTGCTCGAAGCGATCCGCTGGGTGATGGGCGAGAACTCGCCCAAATCGATGCGCTCGGGCGGGATGGAGGATGTCATCTTCGCCGGTACCCAATCGCGGCCGCCGCGCGACTTCGCCGAGGTGGTGCTCCACGGCCAGACCGGCGCTGGCGAGGAACTGCAGGTGATGCGCCGGATCGAGCGCGGCGCCGGCTCCGCCTATCGCGTCAACGGGCAGGACGTGCGCGCCAAGGATGTCGCGCTGACCTTCGCCGATGCCGCCACCGGCGCGCATTCGCCCGCACTGGTGAGCCAGGGCAAGATCGCGCAGGTGATCGCCGCCAAGCCCGCCGAACGCCGCCAGATGCTCGAGGAGGCGGCGGGGATTGCCGGGCTCCACGTCCGGCGGCGCGACGCAGAAAGCAAGCTGCGCCAGACCGAGGCCAATCTCGCCCGGCTCGAGGATCTCGCCGCCGGGCTAGACAGACAGATCGCCTCGCTACGGCGCCAGGCCAAGCAGGCCGAGCGATACACCGCGCTCTCGAACGAGATCCGCACCGCCGAGGCGCGGCTGGTCTTCGCCCGCTGGCGCGATGCCGCCGGGGCGGCTGAGGCCGCCAAGGCGGCATCGGCGCAGGCCAATGCGCGGGTCGAGGAAGCTAAGAGCGCCACCGAGATCGCGCAAAAGGCGCAGCATGAAGCCGCTCAGGCGTTGTCCGCAGCGCGCGAGGAACTGACCGATCGGCGCGACGACGCCACCGCGCACGGCCACCGGATGGCGGCGCTAACCGGCCAGCTTGAAGCGGCGGAGCAGCGGCTGCGCGACCTCGACCGGCAGAAGACCCGGCTGGAGGAAGATCGCGGCGATGCCGACCGTCTGACCCGCGATGCCGCGGAGGCGCTGGCAAAGCTCAAGACCGAGCTCGAGGCGAACCGCAAGGCATTAGCGGAGGACGAGGAGCGGCGACCGGCGCTGGCTGCCCGCGCCGAGGAGGCCGAGCGCGCCGCTCGAGCCGCCGAACTCGCGCTCGCAAGGGCCACCGCGGAAAATGCCGGCACCGAGGCCGAATGGCGCGTGGTGGAGGCGGAAATCGCGCAGGCGCGCGCGCGGCTCGACCGGCTCGAGACAGATCGCCGCCGGCTGAGCGAACAGGGCGAAGCGTTGGAACGCGAGGATGCGGGCACCGATGTCGATGCAGCGCGCATGGCTGCAGGGGCCGCCACCGCCGATCGCGAAGCGCGCCAGCAGACGATCGCCGCGATGCAGGTGCGCAAGGGGGAATTGCAACAGACACGCGACGATGCGGCGAGTGCGCTATCCTCGGCGCGCGCAGAACTGTCGGGAATCGAACGCGAATTCTCCGCGCTCGACCGCGATCGCGAAGCGAGGGAGAAGGCGGCGCAGAAGCGCCAGGGCCGCAGGCAGGCGATCGACGGATTGCGTGCCGCCAAAGGCTACGAACGCGCACTCGCCGCGGCGCTCGGGCGCGACAGCAAGGCGCTGCTCGGCGATCCCGCCAGCAGCGAGGAAGGCCGGTTCTGGACCGGCCGCGCTGCCCCCGCGCCGGTCGCCAACAGCCTCGCCGACCAGGTCGGCGACTGCCCCCCGGAACTGGCGGCGCGGCTGGCGCTTGTGCATGTCGCGGAGAGCGACGACGGCCGCGCGCTCGCGCCGGGCGAATGGCTGGTAACGACATCCGGTTCGCTGCGCCGCTGGGACGGGTTCGTCGCGCGGGGCGAAGGGGCTGCCGAGGCTGCGCGGCTCGAGGCCGAGAACCGCCACGCCGAGCTGGCCGAAGCGCTACCGGCGCTGCGCTCCGCGGTCGAACGGGCCGACGCCGTGCAGCGGCAGGCGCAGGAGGAACTCGCCGCGCTCCAGCGCGATCTCGTCGCAGCCGAACGCGAGCTGGGTCAGGCCTCGGAGAACGAGCGCCAGAAACTGCGCGCGCTCGATCAGGCCGAAGCCGCGCGCGAACGCATGGCGGGTCGGCGCAGCGAGCTCGAACGCGCGCAGACCGAGCTGCGCGAACTGCTCGGCGCGGCAAAAACGGAACTCGCAGCGGCGGAGGCGAAGCGCACCGCCCTGCCCGATCCGGCAACCGGACGCGCAGCGCTCGACACCGCGCGCGCGCGCAACGAGGCGGCGCGGTCGGGCGTACAGGCTGCGGCGGCCGAGCTCGCCGCGCACGACCAGGCGCTGGCCGTGGCGCGCGAGCGAACGGCAGCGCAACGTTCGGACATGGCCAATTGGGAAGCGCGCTCAAGCGAGGCTGCGCGGCGGGTGGCCGATATGGCGCGGCGGCTCGAGGAGATCGATGAGGAGCGAGCGGTCGTGGCGGCCAAGCCCGAGGGGCTGATGCGCGAGATCGAACAGGGCGATGCCGTGCGCACGCGCTTGGCCGAAGGTCTGGCGCAGGCCGAGGCCGTGCTTGCCAAGGCGCAGGATGCCGCCAGTTCCGCCGATCGCGATTTCGCTACCGCCAACGAGGCCTTGGCTGAGGCGCGCGAGAACCGCGCCGGCCTAGCGGCGCGCGCCGAGAGCCAGGATGCCCGCCGAATCGAGATGGCGCGGACCTCGGGCGAGCGCTTCCAGTGCCCACCGCCGCATCTGCCCGGCGCCTTCGGGTTCGATGCGGAGGCGATCGCCGATCCCGAGGCCGAGAGCGAGGCGATGGACCAGTTGACCGCAAGCCGCGAGCGGATCGGTCCGGTCAATCTCGTGGCTGCCGACGAACTCACGCGGGTCGAGGCCGAGCACGGCACCAGTACCGAGGAGCAGGCCGAGCTGGCGGAGGCGGTTAGCCGGCTGCGCGGGTCGATCGGCAGTCTCAACCGCGAGGGACGCGAGCGGCTGCGCGACGCGTTCGAACGGGTCGACACCCATTTCCGCCAGCTGTTCACGCAATTGTTCGAGGGCGGACAGGCCCATCTGGCGCTGATCGACAGCGACGACCCGCTCGACGCCGGGCTCGAGATCTACGCCCAGCCGCCTGGCAAGCGGCTACAGTCGCTGACGCTGCTCTCGGGCGGCGAACAGGCGCTGACCGCGATCGCGCTGATTTTCGCGCTGTTCCTCACCAACCCCGCGCCGATCTGCGTGCTCGACGAGGTCGATGCGCCGCTCGACGACGCCAATATCGACCGCTTCTGCGACCTGCTCGACGCGATGGTGAAGGAAACCGCGACCCGTTATCTGATCGTTACACACAATGCGGTGACGATGAGCCGGATGCACCGGCTGTTCGGCGTGACGATGGTGGAGAAAGGCGTGAGCCGGTTGGTGAGCGTAGATCTCGGCGCAGCGGAGGAATTGCTCGCCGCGGCGGAGTAGATTTCAGCCCGCGAGCGCGCGCTCGAGCCGGTCGCGTATGGCCCTGAGTTGAGGCAGGATTTCTTCGCCGCTGGCCCGCGCAACGGAAGGCTGCGCCGCCGCCTGCGGATCGGGCGCGCCGATGATCGCCGCCTTGGCGCCTTTGAGCGTATAACCCTCGCGGTTCACCAGCCGATCGATGCGTTCGACCAGCGCGACGTCCTCGGCGCGGTAATAGCGCCGACCGCCGCTGCGCTTGAGCGGTTCGAGCATCGGGAACTGCTGCTCCCAATAGCGCAAGACATGCGGCTTGATGCCGAGCGCCTGCCCGACCTCGCCGATGGTGCGCAGCGCGCCGCTTTCCTTGCCATCGTCGAAATCGGCCATTGCGCTATTCCTTTGCGATGCGGTCCTTGAGCAGCTGGCTGGCACGGAAGGTCAGCACCCGGCGCGGCGTGATCGGCACTTCGACCCCGGTCTTGGGATTGCGGCCGACGCGTTCCTTCTTGTCGCGCAGCACGAAGCTGCCGAAGCCGGAGATCTTCACATTCTCGCCATCGGCCAGTGCCCCGCACATCTTCGCCAGAATCGATTCAACGATCCCGAGCGATTCAGCGCGCGACAAGCCCATCTTGCGATTGATCGTTTCCGCCAGATCGGCGCGAGTGAGCGTACCCACCGAACGCATATCGCATCCTCCTAAAGTCCAAGCGCGACCCGCACGAAACCCGCAGGCAGGACTAGCCCCTGCGGTGGAACCGCGCAACGGATAGTGCTGATTTCGCCGCGAAAAGCGAAGAAAACTTCACATGCGGACGAGCGAAGCGCCCCAGGTGAAGCCGCCGCCCATCGCTTCGAACATCACCAGATCGCCGGGCTTGATCCGGCCATCGCGCGTGGCGACGTCGAGCGCGAGCGGGACCGAGGCGGCCGAGGTGTTGGCATGGCGGTCGACGGTGACGATCACGCGTTCGGCCGGGAGGCCCAGCTTGCGGGCGGTGGCGTCGAGGATGCGGGCGTTGGCCTGATGCGGGACGACCCAGTCGACAGCATCGATTGTCATATCGACATCGGCGAGCACTTCGCCCAGCACTTCGGCGAGATTGACCACCGCATGGCGGAATACCTCGCGCCCCTTCATCCGCAGCTTGCCGACCGTGCCGGTGCTCGACGGGCCGCCATCGACATGAAGCAGGTCGCAATGCTCGCCGTCGGCGTGGAGCCGGGTGGCGAGGATGCCGGGTCCGTCTTCCGCAACGTCCTGCGCCTCGAGCACCACCGCCCCGGCGCCATCGCCGAACAGCACGCAGGTGGTGCGGTCCTCCCAGTCGAGGATGCGGCTGAAGGTCTCGGCGCCGATCACCAGGGCCTTTTTGGCCATTCCGGTGCGCAGCAGCGAATCGGCTGTCGCCATCGCGTAGAGAAAGCCCGAGCAGACCGCCTGGACGTCGAAGGCGATCCCGCCGCGGCAGCCCAGCGCCTGCTGGACCTGCGTCGCAGTGGCGGGAAAAGTATAGTCGGGGGTCGCGGTGGCGAGGACGATCAGGCCGATCTCGCTCGCGTCGACGCCAGCCGCTTCGAGCGCGTTGCGCGCCGCCTCGATGGCGAGCGTCGAGGTGGTTTCCCCCTCCCCGGCGATATAGCGCTGGCGAATGCCGGTGCGCTCGACGATCCAGTCGTCGCTGGTATCGACGCGTTCGGCCAACTGGGCGTTGGTGACGCAATTTCTGGGCAGGGCCGAGCCCGTACCCCGCAGGACCGAACGGATCATGTCGCCGCGGATCCGGCCGTTACGCCGCTGCCTCTGCCCGCGAGATCGCCGACCTTGGCGAGATCATGAGCGATGCGGTTGGTGATATCGTCCTCGAGCAGCCGCGCGGCGACTTCGACCGCGTTGGCGACGCCTTTGGCGTTGGCGCTGCCGTGGCTTTTCACCACCACGCCGTTGAGGCCGAGGAAAACCGCGCCATTGTGATTGTTGGGGTCGAGATGATGGCGCAGCAATTCGGTCGCCGGACGCGAGACGAGGAAGCCGACCTTCGAACGGATCGAGGATGCGAAAGCCTGTTTCAGCAGATCGGTAACGAAGCGCGCCGCTCCTTCGATGGCCTTGAGCGCGATATTGCCGGAGAACCCGTCGCAGACCACCACGTCGCATTCGCCGCGATTGATCTTGTCGGCTTCGACGAAGCCTTCGAAATCCATCGCCAATCCGGTTGCCGCCCGCAAGCGGTTGGCAGCTTCCTGGATGTCCTCGGTGCCCTTGGTCTCCTCGGTGCCGATGTTGAGCAGGCGCACCCGGGGCCGCTCGCGGCCGCTGACGATCCGCGAATAGGCAGCGCCCATGATCGCGAATTGCACGAGATTGCGGGCATCGCCCTCGCTGTTCGCACCCAGATCGAGCATGATGACATCGTCGTCGGTGAGCGTGGGCAACAAGGCCGCGAGCGCTGGCCGATCGAGCCCGGGCATCGTCCGCAGGGCGAGCTTGCTCATCGCCATTAGCGCACCGGTGTTGCCCCCGCTGACTGCGGCTCCGGCAAGCCCCTGCTTCACCGCATTGACCGCAAGGCCCATGCTGGTGGTCTTGGCACGGCGCAAGGCCTTGCTGGGCTTTTCATCGCCGCCGACCACATCCTCGCAATGGAGGATCTCGGACGCACCGCTCATGCCGGGATGGTTGTCGAGCGCGGCCTTGATCTGCTTCTCGTCGCCGACGAGGAGGAACTGAAAGCGGTCGTGGCGTCGCCGGGCGAGCGCCGCGCCCTCAACCATCACGCGCACGCCTTCATCGCCGCCCATCGCATCGACGGCGATACGCGGAAGATTCATGACGTGCTCCGGTTGGTTACGGTCAGAGACCGACGGCGACGATCTCGCGACCGTTGTAATGTCCGCAATGGGTGCAGAGATTGTGCGGGCGCTTCAGTTCGCCGCAGTTCGAGCACTCGTGATGAGCTTCGACTTTCAGCGAATCATGCGAACGGCGGTTGCCGCGGCGATGGGGTGATACTTTTCTTTTGGGGACGGCCATGGCGGCACCTGTTCCTCAATAAATCTAGATGGTTGGCGGCCGCCCTAGAGGACGGTCCGGCAACGCACAAGTGTGCGTCAGACAGAAAATCCAACCTGTGACGGTGAAGAAGGGCGCTATAACGACATTCGACGCGGTTGCAAGCGGTTGATAGCGCCATTCCAAGGATTGTTCAGCGGTGGAGATAGGCTAACGCAAACTTGGACTACAGGGGGCCAAACGACATGGACGGTACGACGATCTTCCTCCCGGTGACGCTGGCCGCCGCCGCGGCAGCGGCGCTGATCAACCTGTGGCTGGCGATCCGGGTCGGGCAGATGCGTGGCCAGACCAAGCTCGTCCACGGCGATGATGCCGGCGGGCCGCTCACCCGGCGAATGCGCGCGCAGCTCAATTTCGTGGAGAACACCGGTTTCGTGCTGGTGCTGATCGCCGCTATCGAACTGGCTGGCAAAGGAGGCCAGTGGCTCGCACTCGTGGCGGGGGCCTATATGCTCGCGCGGGTGGCGCATGGTATCGGGATGGACGGCGAAACCCCCACTCTGCCCCGCAAGATCGGTACGGTGGTCACTCTGCTCACCCTGCTTGGCCTTGCGATCGCCGCCACGCTGGTGGCGCTGCGGGTGATCTGACCCGCGCTTACGCCAGCGCGTAGTCGCTGACGAAGGCGTTGGTCTTGCGCTCCTGACCGAAGGTGCTGGTCGGACCGTGACCGGGGATGAAGGTGACGTCCTCGCCCAGCGGCCACAGCTTGCCGGTGATCGCGTCGATCAGGTCCTGGTGATTGCCCATCGGGAAATCGGTCCGCCCGATGCTGCCCTGGAACAACACGTCCCCGACCACCGCGAATTTGCTCGGCCGGTGGAAGAACACGACATGGCCGGGCGTGTGGCCGGGGCAATGGAAGACCTCGAGCACCAGCTCGCCCACGGTGACCGTATCGCCATCGACCAGCCAGCGGTCGGGCTCGAACACCTGGCCGTTGACGCCGTATTTCCTGCCGTCCTCGTCGAGGCGGCTGATCCAGAAGCGGTCGGCCTCGTGCGGTCCCTCGATCGGCAGGCCGAGCTCCTTGGCGAGTATCCCCGCCTCGCCGCAATGGTCGATGTGACCATGGGTGATGAGGATTTTCTCGAGCTCGACCCCGCTCTGCTTCACCGCCGCCTTGAGCTTGTCGAGATCGCCGCCGGGATCGATCAGCGCGCCCCGGTTGGTGGCGGTGCACCAGATCAGCGAACAGTTCTGCTGCAGCGGAGTGACCGGGACGATGCCCGCTTTCATGGGTGGAGTGGGAGCGGTCTGGGTCATGGGAATAGAATGGCGGCGGGGCCGGGGGATTGCAAGGAAACGCATGACCGAGCGGGCCGATTTGCAACGCCTCGCTTATTGTGCATTGTGGTCTTCTCACCGGGGGGAGACAAGACGATGGCTGCTTGCGAATACACCGTGAAACCGCTGTTCGCCGAACCGTACTTTATCACGAGTATCGCCGACGCCATTTCGCCCGAGCAGATCAAGTTCATCAAGGGGCTGAAAATGCTCGAAAATCAGGTGAACATGATCTCCGAGGAACTCTACATCTTCGACCAGCCCGAGCTTCGCAGTATCGCGGATGCTGTGCAGGCGTCGCTCGATACTTATGCCAGCGAAATCATGGGAATCTCGCAGGAGCTCTATGTCACCCAGTCCTGGGCGCTCGCCAATCCGCCCGGTGTGGGAATGCACGGGCACGCGCATTCCAACTCGATCGTCTCGGGATCGCTCTATTACAGCGACCTACCCGAGCCGGTCTCCAACATGATCTTCGATCGGCATCGAATGTACCAGCAGCTGGCGCTGTCGCCCGAGGAGGGCAAGGCGAACATCTACAACACGACGAAGAATATCGTGCAGCCCAAGAAGGGATCTCTGGTCCTGTTCTCTTCGAGCCTGCTGCACTTCGTCGAACCGAACCAATCGAGCGAGACCCGCCATTCGATCGCGTTCAACACCTTCCTCCGAGGCAAGATCGGCAGCTTCCGGGATGTCTCGGAACTGGTCCTGCCCTAGCTGCGAGAGGCTGAAGGCTCGGTCTGCAGCGTTATCCCGTTTACTCCGCGGCGTCGCGGAACTTGGCCGACGGGCAAACCGGGAGACGAATCAATGGTGCTTTTCGTCCCGGATTTCCTCAATGTCGCGTTCGCGCTGACCATCCATGGGATGTCGATTCTTGGGCTTCCGCATGAATCGAAGGAACAGGACCAAAGCAATCACAAAAGCGGCGATCAATGTGCCGAAAGCGAGCCACGTCAACAAATTGTCCGTTCCCATGATCGGCCTTTCTGTTCCTGCTCCGATTTCAACAATCGGGGAGACCCCTGGTTCCGCAGTTCAGACTCGCCCGCCCTTCCACACCACCCGGCCGATAATCTCGACCTCCCCGCGCGCTAGCTCGATGGGCGGATAGACCTCATTGGCGCTGACCAGCTTGATACGGTCGGGAGCGCTGGCCTGGACCTGTTTCACATGGAGTGCGTCGCCGATGCGGACGACGTGGATGCCCTCGCCGGCGCGCTTGTTACGGTCGACGAAGATCTCGTCGCCGCTGCGCAGCACCGGCTCCATCGAATCGCCCTCGACCCGGATCGCCGAGAGATCGGCGCCTTCCAGCCCCATTTCGCGAAGCCAGCGGCGCGAAAAGCGGAAACTGTCGAGGGAAATTTCCTCCGCCCCCATCGCGCCCGGACCCGCCGAAGCGTCGAGCGGGAGCCGCGGAACGGCGAGGAATTCCTCGGCTGCCGGCCGGCGCAATATCCTCGCCGGAGCGCCCAGCTCGGCTTCGGAAACCCCGAAGAATTCGGCCAGCCGCTGGCGGTCGCGCTCTTCCAGACGACGCGGCGAACCCTTGCGAACATACTGCTGGAGGTAGCTCGGGTTGCGGCCGAGCATGGCGGAGAGCGAAGCGAGGCTGGAACGGCTGGCCTGCGCCAGTTCGAGCAGGCGGGTGCGTTCGGGTGCGGCGTCGTCATGAATTTCGACCAACAGCTGTTCCTCGGCACTTTGTCGAACCCGACATCGACATTTCCTATACCATAGGATTTTTCCTAGACAAGTTGGATTTCGACTGGAACAAATGGCGAACGCAGACCGCGAATCGCCAAGCCGAGGGAGTGCCATGCTGATCCGATCCGTCGAAAAATTCCTCCGCGAGCAGGAGATGCCCGCCACCAAATTCGGTCGCCTCGCGGCGAGCGATCCGCGCTTCGTGCTCGATCTGCGGATGGGGCGCGAGCCGCGCGGTTTCATGGCGGCGCGGGTGCTGTCCTTCATGGACGGCTATCGCGCCGGACGGGAGGCCGCGCATGTCGAGTGACGGACCTCCCCTCCATCCGCCCCGAAGCGGGCTGCGAACCGTGCGGCGATCCACCACCGACCGGTTGCGCGAAGCGCTGCTGGCGCTCGCCGAGCAGCGCGGCGAGGTGCTGGTTCATCGCGAAAAGGCCTGGGCCAGCATCACCTTCGCGGGAACGCGCCACACCCTCTCGCTGCGCTTCGCCGGGAGCGAGGCGGTGGCGGCGGGCGAACGCTTCGTCGCCGCGCTCCCCGAGCATGAATTCGCCATCCCCGGCCAGCTGGTCGCCGATGCGAGGGTGAGCGAGGTCGAGCACCGGTTGCTGCCCGATCCGCTGCTGGTGGTGGGGTGCGAATTGCTGCTGCTGGAGGAGGCCTAGGCCCGTGTCGGATGTGTCGTCACCCCTGCCGGGCACCCACATCGAATTCATCGCCACCCCGGCCCCCGAGCCGGGGCAATGCTCCCTTCCGGCGCGTGCTGGAGACAGCCCGGCCCCGGATCAGGTCCGGGGCGACGGTGTTGTAACACTCAACTCCGCCGGATCACCAGGTTCCGGATTTCGGTCATGTCCTCCATCGCGAAGCGCACCCCCTCGCGCCCCAGTCCGGAGTTCTTGACCCCGCCATAGGGCATGTTGTCGACGCGGAAGCTGGGGACCTCGTTGATGCAGATCCCGCCGCATTCGACGCGGTCCCAGGCGTCGAGCACCTTGAACAGATCGCGGGTGAAGATCCCCGCCTGCAAGCCGAATTCGCTGCGGTTGACCTCTTCGAGCGCGGCATCGAAATCGTCGAACTTCATCAGCACGGCGACCGGCCCGAAGGCTTCCTCGTTGACGATCTTCGCGCCGGTATCGACATCCTCGAGCAGGGTCGCCTCGATCATCTGGCCGTCGCGCCCGCCGCCGCACAGCAGCGTGGCACCGTTCGCCACGGCCTCGTCGATCCACCCCTTGAGGCGCTCGGCCTCGCCCTCGTCGATCATCGGGCCGATGAAGGTGTCGCGCTGCTTGGGGTCGCCCACCACCAGCGATCCGGCGCGTTCGACCAGCATGTCGCGGAACCGGTCGTAGACCGCGGCGTGGATGAGGATGCGCTGGACGCTGATGCAGCTCTGCCCCGACTGGTAATAGGTGCCCTTGATAACCCGATCGAGCGCATCGTCGAGATCGGCATCCTCGTCCACGATCACTGCGGCATTGCCACCCAGTTCGAGCACGACCTTCTTCTTGCCCGCACGCGCCTTCAGCGCCCAGCCGACCGTGTCCGAGCCGGTGAATGACAGCAGCTTGAGCCGCTCGTCGGTGGTGAACAGATCGGCGCCGTCGCGGCTGGCGGGGAGGATCGAGAAGGCGCCCTCGGGCAGGTCGGCCTCGGCCAGCACCTCGCCGATGATCAGCGCACCGAGCGGGGTCTTGCTGGCGGGCTTGAGCACGAAGGGGCAGCCGACCGCGATCGCCGGGGCGATCTTGTGCGCCGCGAGGTTGAGCGGGAAGTTGAAGGGGCTGATGAAGCTGCAGGGGCCCACCGGCACGCGCTTCCAGATCGACTGATAGCCCGCCGCGCGCGGAGAGATGTCGAGCGGCATCACCTCGCCGCCCAGCCGCACCGATTCCTCGGCGGCGATCCGGAAGGTGTCGATCAGCCGGTCGACCTCGCCCTCGGCATCGCCGATCGGCTTGCCCGCCTCGACGCAGAGCGAATAGGCCAGCTCCTCGGCGCGCTCCTCGAACCGCGCCACGCAATGCTCGAGCACGGCCTTGCGCTCGTAGCTCGCCAGCCGCGCCATCGGCTCGGTCGCCCGGACCGCGCCGGCAATCGCCGCGTCGATGATCTCGGGGGTCGCCAGCGCGGTGCGAAACGCGATCTCGCCGGAGTATTTGTCGGTCACCGCGAGATCGGTGTTGGGCTGCTGCGCCTTGTTGTTGAGATAGAGCGGGTAGGTATCCTTGAGCTGGGGCACGGCATTGTCCTC
Organism: uncultured Erythrobacter sp.; assembly: GCA_963975275.1. Taxonomy (GTDB): domain Bacteria; phylum Pseudomonadota; class Alphaproteobacteria; order Sphingomonadales; family Sphingomonadaceae; genus Qipengyuania. The sequence continues at coordinate 80,270 of CAXBFN010000007.1, forward strand.
GTCATCCCGGCCACCATGCCGGAAACCCGCTTACTTCTGACCCGCCGCGAGAAGAGAAGCGGGACCCCGGACCGGGTCCGGGGTGACGGAGGAAGAAAGTTCGAGCGGGGAGGTCGTTCCGTCAGTACCCCAGTTCGAGATCGAGCCGCGGCTCGACCGGCTCGCCGCTTTTCCAGCGATCGAGATTGGCAATGAAGCGGTCGGCGCTGCGCTGGAACATCTTCGTCTGCGCGCGGCCCGAGAGATGCATGGTGATCTGCGCGTTTTCCAGCGCCCACAGCGGATGGTCTTCGGGCAGCGGCTCGGGGTCGGTGACATCGAGCAGCGCGCCCTCGATCGATTTCGCGCGCAGCGCCTCGATCAGCGCGGATTGGTCGACCACGTCGCCGCGCGCGATATTGACCAGCACCGCGCTGGATTTCATCGCCGCCAGTTCTTCCGCGCCGATCATGTGGCGGGTCTCGGGAGTGGAAGGAACCGCCAGCACCACCCAGTCGAATTCGCCCAGCTTGGCGCGCCATTCACCCGGCTTGAGCGCACCATCAGCGCCCGAGCGGCGCACCGGCACGACCTCCATATCGAAACCTTCCAGCCGGGTCCTCACCAGCCCGCCGATCGCCCCCATCCCCAGCAACAGCACCCGCTCGCCCGCAAGCTCGCGCTTGCCGGGGCTGTCGAGCAGCCATTCGTGCCGGTCCATCGCGCGCACCACCTCGGCATAGCCCTTGGCATGCGCGAGCATCAGCAGGACGACATATTCGGCGATGGTCAGCGCGTTGATGCCCGCGCCATTGGTCACCACCGTGCCGCGCTGCGCCAGCAGATCGAGCGGCAGGAAATCGAGCCCGGCGTAGATCGAGTTGAGCCATTTGAGCTTCGTGGCGGCGGTGACGACCTCCGCCATCGGCGCGTGCTGCGCGAAGTCGAACCAGCCGATCTCGGCCCGAGGGGCGAGTTCCAGCGCCTCTTCCTTGGACATGAACCAGTGCGGCTCCACCCAGTCGGGCAGCCGCGGCTCGACCAGCGGGCGGATCATGGCGGAAAGGACGGCTGTGGTCATGCGGGGAGGCTCCTCTCGGGGCACCCTATCCGTTGGGGTTGAGGGAAGTCGAGGGGCCTTGGGTTAGCGACTCCTTCAGCCCTTCATTCGTCATTACGAGCGTAGCGAGGCAATCCACGGACCTGCGCCATGGATTGCCACGTCGCCTGCGGCTCCTCGCAATGACGAGGTTGGGACTGTCGTAACCACCCCGTTCGTGTCGAGCGCAGTCGAGACATCTCTCGCGCGACCGCCTCTCGGCTTCGCTCCGGGCGAACGGAAGACCCCGCGCCTAAATTCCCTCAGTCCAGCTTCCATTCCCAGCCGAGCGGGTCGCCGTCCATCACCTCGACGCCCTTGGCGGCGAGTTCGTCGCGGATTGCGTCGGAGGCGGAGAAATCCTTGTTCGCGCGCGCCTGCTGGCGGCGGGCGATCAGCGCATCGATCCCGGCCTCGTCGATTTCGGCCGCCACCGGGTTCAGCCGCAGGTCTTCGCGGGTCAGCTCGAGCAGGCCGAGCCCGAGCAATCGGTCGGCGATCCGCACCCCCTGGATGCGCTTGGCCGCGGGGGTTTTCTTGGCAGCCAGCAACGTCTCAAGCTGGGTCAGCACCACCGCGGTGTTGAGGTCGCCGCAGATCGCCTCGTCGAACATCGCCCGCTCCTGCGCGCTCAGCGGAAAGCTGCCCTCGGGCTGCTTGCTGGCGGCGAGTTCGGCCTTGAGCTTGTCCACCTGCATCACCAGCCGCTTGAGCCGGGTCAGCGCCGCGCCCAGCCCTTCCCAGCTGAATTCCAGCTCGCTGCGGTAATGCGCCTGGAGGCACATCATGCGGTAGGCGAGCGGGTGATAGCCGCGGTCGATCAGCAATTGCAGGCGGAGGAACTCGCCCGACGATTTCGACATCTTACCGGAGCGTTCGATCAGGAAATTGTTGTGCATCCAGATCCGCGCGCCCGAATGCGCGGCCTCGTCGAGCCCGCCGCAGCCGCAGAAGGCCTGGTTCTGCGCGATCTCGTTGGGGTGGTGGATCTCGCGGTGATCTATCCCGCCGGTGTGGATGTCGAAGGGGAAGCCGAGCAGCTTTTCGGCCATCACCGAGCATTCCAGATGCCAGCCGGGCGCGCCGCGCCCCCAGGGCGATTCCCATTCCATCTGGCGGGTCTCGCCGGCCGGAGTCTTGCGCCAGATCGCGAAATCGGCGGCGTTGCGCTTGCCTGCGACGGCATCGATCCGGCCCTCGCCACCATCCTCGGTAACGGCGCGCGCGAGGCGGCCGTAATCCGCCACGGTCGAGACGTCGAAATAGAGCCCGGAGTCGAGTTCGTAGCAATGCTTGTCGGCGATGCCCTTGGCGAACTCGATCATCGGCTCGATGTAGTCGGTCGCCACCGACCATTCGGCGGGCTGGCGGATGTTGAGCGCGTGCACATCGGATTTGAACGCTTGCGTATAATGCCGCGCGATGTCCCAGATCGACTTGTCCGACTTGGCTGCAGCCTGCTCCAGCTTGTCCTCGCCCGCATCGGCGTCGTCGGTGAGATGGCCGACATCGGTGATGTTGATGACATGGGTGAGCTTGTAGCCCCGCCACTCGAGCGCGCGCCCGAGCGTATCGGCGAAGACATAGGCGCGCATATTTCCGATATGCGGGTAATTGTAGACCGTCGGCCCGCAGCTGTAGACCCGCACCTCGCCCTCGTGGACGGGAACGAAGGGCTCGAGCGCGCGGGTGAGCGAGTTGAACAGCGTGAGTGTGGGTGCGGTCATGGGGGCCTGATACAATCACGTCATCCCAGCGCAAGCTGGGATCTGGTGCGGGCTCGCGCAATTCCGGGCGAGATCCCAGCTTTCGCTGGGATGACGGGCGGATTTACCATCCCTCCCAGCGCGTGGTCTCTTCCAGCGGCGCACGCTGGACATCGAAGCGGTTTACCGGCGCCTCCGGGTCGCGATAGCCGATCGCCATGCCGCAGAAGAAGGTGTGGTCTTCGGGGATCTCGACCATCTCGCGGACCTGCGGCGAATAGGCGGCCCAGGCTTCCTGCGCGCAGGAATCGAGCCCCACCTCGCGCAGCAGCAGCATCAGCGTCTGCAGCCACATGCCGATATCCGACCATTGCGGCGGGCCCATGTATCGGGGCGTGTGCACCAGCATCAGCACCGGCGCCCCGAAGGCGCGGAAGTTCTGCGCGAACCACATCAGCCTTTTGGCCTTGTCCTCGCGCGCGATGCCGAGCGCGGCATACATGTCCTCGCCCACCCCGAAGCGGCGCTGCTCATAGGCGCCGCCCAGATCCTTGGGGTAGATGTCGTATTCGGGCTGGAGCGCCGCACGGCCCTTGGGGAATTCCAGCGCCACCCGGTCGAACAAAGCCTGCATCGGCGCGCCGGTGAGCACCACCGCGTTCCACGGCTGGACATTGCCTCCCGAAGGCGAACGCTGCGCCTGCTCGAGAATGCCCGTCAGCAAGTCGCGGTCGACCGCTTGGTCGGTAAAGGCGCGTACCGAGCGGCGCGTCTGGACGGCTTGGGTAACCTTCATTCGTCCTCCCCGGACATGATGCGAGTGATATTGCGACGACCGTGGAGGTAGCGCAGGATCAGCACGCCTTTGAGGTCCATTTCGAAAAGAATGAGGTAGCTGCCATGGCGGGCGCCGCGAACGGCCTCGCCCCACTCCGGACGCAAATGGAAGAGTTCCGGGTTTTGTGCCGCCTGCGCCGTGCGGGCCAGCAGTTCATCGACATAGGATTGGGCGCGCTCGGGATTGTCGCGGCCAATCTGTTCGGCAATCTCGAGCAAGTCGGCCTCTGCGTCGGGCGTAAGCGCGAATGTCACGCCTCGCGCCGCGCCAGTTCTTCCGCTGCTACCTCGGCGACGCGCTCGCGAACACGGGCAAAGACTTCATCGGCAGAGAGCCGTTTGCCTGCGCGGGCCCGGTCCAGCATCGCGCGCATGGCGGTATTCTCTGCTTCCTCACGGTCGCGCTCATCAGCCCAGGTCCGCACCGCCTCGCGGACGATCTCACTCGAGGTGGCGTAGCTGCCCTCTTCCACTGCCGCGCGCAGCCTGGCAGCCATTTCCTGGGGCATGGTGACGGTGATGCGTTCGAGTTTACCCATCGGCACAAAATATCACACTTTGTATGCTTTGCAATCGTGAGGGGGGGACGAGAACCTCGGCTCGCGTTGATCCTGGAACCTCTCTTCGGCGCCTGTCCACGTCACGTGCCCGGCCGTGCGGTGGTCGCATCGCCCGCCCGCCCTGCGAAGCCTATTCCTCCTCGAACAGCCCCGCGAGCTGTTCGATGATCGTCCCGCCGAGCTGTTCGACATCCATGATGGTCACCGCGCGCTTGTAGTAGCGGGTGACGTCGTGGCCGATGCCGATCGCGACCAGCTGGACCGGCGACTGCTTCTCGATCCAGCCGATCACCTTGCGCAAATGGCTTTCGAGATAGCCCGCCTGGTTGACCGAGAGCGTGCTGTCGTCGACCGGCGCGCCGTCGGAGATAACCATCAGGATGCGGCGGTCCTCGGCGCGGCGGAGCAGGCGCTCGTGCGCCCAGAGCAGCGCCTCACCGTCGATGTTCTCCTTGAGCAAGCCCTCGCGCATCATCAGCCCGAGATTGCGGCGCGCGCGGCGCCAGGGCTCGTCGGCCTGCTTGTAGATAATGTGGCGCAGATCGTTGAGCCGCCCGGGTTCGGCAGGGCGGCCGTCGGCGAGCCAGGCCTCGCGGCTCTGCCCGCCCTTCCAGGCGCGGGTGGTGAAGCCGAGGATCTCAGTCTTGACCCCGCAGCGCTCGAGCGTGCGCGCCATGATGTCGGCGCTGATCGCCGCGATCGAGATCGGGCGGCCGCGCATCGAGCCCGAATTGTCGATCAGCAGGGTTACCACCGTATCCTTGAACTCGGTATCGCGCTCCATCTTGTAGGAGAGCGCGTGGCCAGGGCTGACGACCACGCGGGTGAGGCGCGCGGCGTCGAGCATGCCCTCTTCCTGGTCGAAATCCCAGCTGCGGTTCTGCTGCGCCATCAGCCGCCGCTGGAGCCGGTTGGCGAGGCGGGTGACGATGCCCTGCAGCCCGGCAAGCTGGCTGTCGAGATAGGTCCGCAGCCGTTCCAGTTCCTCGCGGTCGCAGAGCTCGCTGGCCTCGATCACCTCATCGAAGGCTTCGGTGTAGGGGCGGTAGTTGAAATCGAGCGGATCGTCGGTCCAGGGGCGGTTGGGGCGGACCGGCTGCATGCCTTCCTCGCCCTCGTCCGAGGGGTCGCCCTCGCCCATCTCCTGCTCGCCCTCGGTATCTTCCTCGGCCTCGCCATCGGCGTCGCCCTCGGCGGTCTCGCCCGCCATTTCGGTGGCCTGCGGCTCGGCGTCGGCCTCGTCCTGCTCGTCGGCGCCGTCCTCGTCCTCGGGGGTCTCGCCATCCTCCTCGTCGCCATCCTCGCCGCCCTCGTCGGGGGCGTCCTGCGGGAGGGTGAGATCGAGATGGCGCAGCATGTCGAGCGCCAGCCGCTGGAACGAGGCCTGGTCCTCGAGGCTCTCGGCAAGCGCTTCCATATCGCCACCGGTACGCGCCTCGATATGCTCGCGGACCATCTCGACCCCCTTACGCGCGCGCTCGGGAATCGCCTCGCCGGTCAGCGCCTCGCGCAGCATCAGCGAGAGCGCGGTGGGGAGCGGGACATCCTCGGCGCTGTCGGCGCGAACGATCGGATCGGAAGCGGTGCGCAGCTCGACCGCGGCATCGAGATTGGCGCGGATGCCATTGTACTGCGTGGTGCCGAGCGCCTCGTAGCGGACCTGCTCGACCGCGTCGTAGCAGGCGCGCGCGATCGGCTCGGGCGGCGCGGATTTCTCATGCACCCCCTCGCTGTGATGGCGCAGTTTGAGCGCGAAACTGTCCGCGAAGCCGCGTGCCTCGCGCGCCTGATCGGGCGGGACACTGCGGCCCGGCAGCGGCACGCGGAAATTCTTGCCCGATGAGGAAGGGCTGTCCGCGCTCCAGGCGACCTCCACCTCTTCCTCGCGCGCCAGCGCCCGCGCGGTGCCGGTCAGCGCCTGCTTGAAACGGTCGAGGGGGGTCTGGTCGGTCATCGGGTAGCAGTTCTCGCGCGCATCAACCGATGGTCTGGCCGGTGGTCTTCCAGTCGGCGAGGAAGCCCTCGATGCCCTTGTCGGTCAGGACGTGCTGCGCCAGCGACATGATCACCTTGGGCGGCATGGTGGCGACATCGGCGCCGATCAGCGCGCTCTCGAGCACATGGGTGGCGTGGCGCACACTGGCGACCAGGATTTCGGTGTCGAAGGCGTAATTGTCGTAGATCGTGCGGATGTCGCGGATCAGCTCCATGCCGTTTGCGCCATTGTCGTCGTGGCGGCCGACGAAGGGCGAGACGAAGGTCGCCCCCGCCTTGGCCGCGAGCAGCGCCTGATTGGCGGAGAAGCACAGCGTCACATTGACCATGGTGCCCTCCTCCGTGAGCTTGCGGCAGGTCTTGAGCCCGTCGATCGTCAGCGGCACCTTGATGCAGACGTTGTCCGCGATCTTGCGCAGGATCTCGGCCTCTTTCATCATCGTCGCGTGATCGAGCGCAACCACCTCGGCGCTGACCGGACCATCGACGATGGCGCAGATCTGCTTGGTGACCTCGAGAAAGTCCTGCCCCGATTTGGCGATCAGCGAGGGGTTGGTGGTCACCCCGTCGAGCAGGCCGGTTTCGGCGAGTTCCTCGATCGCGTCGATCTCTGCGGTGTCGGCGAAGAATTTCATGGCTAAGCGCTCCGGGGGTTTGCGAGTCACGGCCAGCCTTAGCGACCGACAGGCGCAGGGGCTAGTGGGCGGCCAGTGACGGGCTAGAGCGCCGCGGCGGTGCCGAAGACGCCGATGATCAGCGGATCTCGCGTGGCGCGCGGATCGGCGCGGATCGAGGCTTCCTCGCGCGCGATCTCGCCCCAGATGATGTCGTCCACTCCGGTAGCGACCCGGCCGGCGAGCGCGCCGACATCGACTCCGGAAAGCCCGGCAATCAACTCGCCGACCAGCGGATCCTGCGCGACGCGCATCGCGGTGCCGAGCTCGGGGACCATCGCCTCGACCAACCTCCCGCCCATCTGCCCGCGCAAATAGCCGGTCGCCGCCGTGGGTCCGCCGCGGACCAGATCGACCGCGTTCTGGAACCCGATCACCCGCACCGCATCGGTCACCAGCGGCGCCGCGCGCTGCGCCCCGCGATAGGCGACATCGGCGAAGGCGCTCTCGATCCGGCTCTTGAACAGCGCCGAGGTGAGAATCCGGCTGAGCACGTCGCCGCGGGTGCCGAGCAGATTGCCCAGCCCGAGCCGCGCGACCTGGCTGTCCCAATAGCCATTGCCCTGCAGCATCCGCGCAAAGGCGCGCTCGCTGGAGAGAAACAGCATCCGCTCGACCGCATCGACGAGGCTGTAGCCGCCCATGTTCTGGCAGGCGGGCAGCGCCAGCAGCGCGGTGCCCGCGGCGAGGCCGCCGAAGGTCCGGGTCATGAAAGCGCGGCGGCCCAGGAAAGCGGCGGTCGGGGCGATGAGAATATCGGTCATATCGTGCATCCTCTTGTGGCATGCCCTTGTCGCGGGCGCGGGCTGCCGCCCATATGCGGTCCCAGATGAACCGCGTCCGCTGCCTCGTCCTCAACGCCGCACTCGGCCCGCTCGACTACCGCGTGCCCGAAGGCATGGCGGCCGAACCCGGCCAGGTGGTCGAATGCCCGCTTGGCCCGCGCACGGTGGTGGGGATCGTCTGGGAGGCCGAACGGCTCCCCGGGGCCGAGGTTCCGGCCGAGAAGCTGCGCCCGCTGCGCGCCGCGCTGCCGATCCCGCCGGTGTCCGCAGCCCTGCGCCGGCTGATCGAATGGACCGCGGACTATTACTGCGCCCCGCTCGCCAGCGTGGCGCGGATGGCGCTGTCCTCGGGCGGCGCGCTACGCGGTCCTGCAACGATGACCGAATACCGCCTCTCGGGCGGGATGCCCGAGCGGATGACCGCGCAGCGCGAGGCGGCGATCGAGGCGCTCGACGGCGAGCAGGCGACGGTGCGCGAGCTGGCGGGAATCGCCGGCGTGTCCGAAGCGGTGCTGCGCGGGCTGGTCAATCACGGGGTGCTCGAGCCGGTGGAAGTCGATTGCGACCGCCCCTACCCGCGCGCCGATCCCGATCATGCGCAGCCCGATCTCAGCTCCGAGCAGCAAGAGGCTGCGGACATCTTCACGCAGGCTGTGCGAGCGGAAAAATTCGCCCCCTTCCTGCTCGACGGTGTGACCGGATCGGGCAAGACCGAGACCTATTTCGAACCGATCGCCGAAGCGCTGCGGCTGGGGCGGCAGGTGCTGGTGCTGCTGCCCGAGATCGCGCTGACCGAGGCCTTCCTGACCCGCTTCGAGGAGCGCTTCGGCGCGGCGCCGGTGCTGTGGCATTCGGCGCTCAAATCGACCGAACGGCGCCGCGCCTGGCGCGCCATCGCGGAGGGCGGCGCGCAGGTGGTGGTCGGCGCGCGCTCGGCGCTGTTCCTGCCCTATGCGCGGCTCGGGCTGGTGGTGGTCGACGAGGCGCATGAGGTCAGCTTCAAGCAGGACGACGGGGTGCGCTACAACGCGCGCGACGTCGCGGTGATGCGCGGGCATTTCGAGCGCATTCCGGTGGTGCTGGCGAGCGCCACGCCCGCGCTAGAAAGCCTCGCCATGGCCGAGAACGGCACCTACACCCGCGTCGAGCTGCCGCGGCGCTTCGGCGGGGCGCAGATGCCCAGCATCACGACCATCGATCTGACGCAGGAGAAGCCCGGCCGCGGCGCCTGGCTCGCCGAGCCGCTGATCGCGGCGATCGCGGAACGGCTGGAGCGCGGCGAGCAGTCGCTGCTGTTCCTCAACCGCCGCGGCTATGCGCCGCTGACGCTGTGCCGCAATTGCGGTTTCCGCTTCAAATGCCCCAATTGCAGCGCCTGGCTGGTCGAGCACCGTTTCAGCAGCCGGCTCGCCTGCCACCATTGCGGCCACGAGACCGCGCCGCCCCCGACCTGCCCCGAATGCGGCGAGCCCGACTGCCTCGTCGCCTGCGGGCCCGGGGTGGAACGCATAGCCGACGAGGTTGCCGAGCGGCTGCCCGAGGCGCGGGTCTTTGTCGCAACTTCCGACACGCTCAATTCGCCGGGCCGCGCGGCGCAATTCGTGGCGCAGGTGGAAGCGGGCGCGATCGACGTCATCGTCGGCACCCAATTGGTAACCAAGGGGTTCCATTTCCCCGAGCTGACGCTGGTGGGGGTGGTCGATGCCGATCTCGGACTCGAGGGCGGCGATCTGCGCGCGGCGGAGCGGACCTACCAGCAGGTCGCGCAGGTCGCGGGGCGCGCAGGCCGCGCCAGCAAGCCGGGCGAAGTGCTGATCCAGACCCGCCATCCCGACGCCCCGGTGATCGCCGCGCTGGCTTCGGGCGACCGCGACGGGTTCTACGAGGCCGAGACCGAGGCGCGGCGGATGGCGGGCGCCCCGCCCTTCGGCCGCTGGGCCGCGATCATCGTCTCGAGCGAGGAAGAGGACGAGGCGCGCGCGGCCGCCAACCGCATCGGCGCTGCGCGCCCGCGCCACGACGACATGGCAATCTACGGCCCCGCCCCCGCCCCGCTGTCGCTATTGCGCGGGCGCTATCGCTACCGGCTGCTGATCAACGCAAAACGCAGCGTCGAACTCCAGGCCATCCTGCGCCGCTGGCTCGGCGCATTGCACCACACGGCCGGGGTGCGCGTTAATGTCGATGTCGATCCCTATAGTTTCGTTTAACCACCTCTTGGCAAGCATCCGCCCCGGCGTATACTCGCCTCATGATCATTAGACTGTCGCTGGTAATCGCTGCGCTGGTCCTTTCGGACCCGGCGGTGGCTGCCAAATGGCTGCGGGCGGAGAGCGACCACTACGTCGTGCATGCCAAGCTCGACGAGAGCGAAATACGCGAAGTCGCGACAACGATGGAGAATTTCGAGCGGCTTCTGGCCAGCCAATTGCCGCGCCAGACCCGTTCGGGGCGCAAGCTCCAAGTCTTTCTCGACGACAGCGACCACCGCATTTCGAGCATCCTAAAGCAAACCAACGTCGGCTGGGTCAGATCGTGGCCCGAAATGTCCGGCTCCTTCGCGCTGTACGACCCTTCGGACGAACCCGTGCTCCGGTATTTTGCGCTGTTTTATGCTCAGGCCAGTTTTTACATCGACAACGCCTTTTTCCGTTCGAACCCGGTCTGGGTGAAGGTCGGCGTGCCGGCTTTCTTCTCAACCGCCTATCTCGGCGGAGATGAACATTTCATCTTGGGCGCGCCCGACGTGCGTCGGCTCATGGACAGCTCGGTAACGGCAGCCGGCCTGCAATCGATCCTCACTACCAATATCGCGCCGCAATCCCATTCCGAGTGGCAACGGTTCTACAAATTGAGCCGTGAAACCGTAAACCCGATGCTGATCGATCCTCGATTTTCTGGTCTGCTAGAGAACTATCTTGCAGCTTACGCTTCGGGTCGCTCGATGGCGGAATCGATTGGCGAGTTCGGCAATCTGAAGGAGCTGGCAGAGCGGATTCAGGAGCGCCGGGAAGACGACGGGGCTACCTTTCGCCGGATCGTGCTACAAGCGGCACCGCCGCCCGAGATCGCCGTTCGTCCGATGGAGGATGACGAGATCGCTTTGATTGTCCTGCGCTTCGAACGGTTAATCGGCGGACACGGAGATAAACCAGCGAAGAAGCTAGCCAAGCTCGCCGAACGCTTTCCCGATAGCGCGGCCGTGTGGTATGAATACGCTGCGGCCGAATTCGCGCGGGTTCAGAACAGCCGGTTCGGCGGTGACCCGTTGTTTCGAGGGTTCGGGTTTGCAAGCGGCGTCATCGTGGTCACTGCGAACCCCTATTCCGATGCCGCGGCATGGCGTGCGGTCAACCGATCGCTCGCGCTGCAACCCGGTTTTTCGCAGGCGCTGCGGCTCAAGGCAGAGATCTTGCTGGGCCGGTTGGTCCGGTCCGGCGATGTAGACGATGCGACCGGCTTCGAAAACGTCCGGCAGATGTTGGCACCGCTTGCGAGCGAACCCGGCAGACATCCACTTGCCGCAACATTGCTATATCAATCCTTTCTGGAAGAGGGGGTGGTCCCACCGGCGGAAGCGTTCGAGATGCTGGGTAAGGCCTTCGTTGAAAATCCGGGCGTCGAGGAGTTTCGCTATGCCTATGCGGTTGCGTTGGCACGAAATGGCGAGACAGAGATCGCGGAAAAATTGCTGACCTCTTTACTCAACGATCCAGATTATCGGGTCGCTGCGCAGCGAGCGCTGGATCAGGTGCCGTAAGCCTGTTCGAGCACGGCAAAGTAGCGAAGGGAGGGCGGATCGGCTCGGCCCCGCAGGCTAGGTTAATTGTCGGAAGTGCAGTACGAAATTTCTACGTTGCCGCGAAACGCAGCGTCGAACTCCAGGCGATCCTGCGCCGCTGGCTCGGCGCATTGCACCACACCGCGGGTGTGCGGGTTCATGTCGATGTCGATCCCTATAGCTTTGTGTGATCCAGCTTCAGGTCGAACTGCGCCCGCGCGCTTTCGACCGCGCCGATGTTGGCGATCGCCCAGTTTCCGAGCCGGGCGACCGGATCGCAGAGCGAGATGCCCAGCGGGGTGAGTTCGTAATCGACCCGCGGCGGGACCGAAGGCGTTACCGTGCGCTTCACGAGGCCGTCGCGTTCGAGCCCGCGCAGCGTGCGGGTCAGCATCCGCTGCGAGATCCCCGGAATTCCGCGGCGCAATTCGTTGAAGCGCTGCGAGCCTTCGGCCAGGCTCATCACCACGCGGACCGACCATTTGTCGCCGACCCGCGCGAGGATGTCGTTGACCGCACCGCATTGCGGCGCATCGTGGACCGCAAGGGTTACACCGCTGTCCCTAGCGGACATCGCAGTGCCTTCTTGCGCAGGGCGGGTCAGGGTATCCATATAGCCTCCAGGTTATCGACAGTAACTATCGCAGCAATCATGGAGTCTCTCAATGCAAATCCTTCGAATCGACAGCGCCACCACCGGGGATCAGTCCGTCACCCGCAAGCTCACCGAAGAGCTGACCCGCCATTTCCGCGAGAAACACCCCGGCGCCAAGGTAATCGAGCGCGATCTGGTGGCCGATCCGCTGCCGCATATCGACCCGATCACCACCAAGGCGATCCGCACCGCGCCCGAAACGCATGAGGAGGCTGTCGCCGCCGCCTATCCCGAAGAGCGCGCGGTGCTCGACGAATTCCTCGCCTCCGACGTGGTGATCGTCGGTGCACCAATGTACAATTTCTCGATTCCCAGCCAGCTGAAGGCCTGGCTCGACCGGCTCGGCGTGCCCGGCGTCACCTTCCGCTATTCCGAAGCCGGCCCCGAAGGGCTCGCAGGCGGGCGCAAGGTGGTGGTCGCCTCGGCGCGCGGGGGCGCCTATTCCACCGACGACATGGCCGAGAACCAGGAGAGCCTGCTCGCGACCATGTTCGGCTTTCTCGGGGTGGACGATCTGAGCTTTGTCCGCGTCGAGAAAACCGGCTTCGGCCCCGAGGCGATCGAAGAGGGCTTCGCCGCCGCGAAGGCCGAGATCGCCAAGCTCTAGGCAAGCCACGCCGGGTCGGGCATTGCCGCGGCGATGCCCGACCACGCCAGCCGCCCCGTCCTCGTCCCCATCCTCGGCGACCAGCTCACCCGCGGTCTCGCCTCGCTGCGCGGGCGCGCCAAGAACGATACCGTCATCCTGATGATGGAGCTGTGGGACGAGGCCACGTATGTGCGCCACCACAAGCAGAAGATCGCGCTGATCTTCTCCGCCATGCGCCATTTCGCCGCCGAACTCGAAGAGGCCGGCTGGAGCGTCGACTACACAAGGCTCACCGAGCCCGACAATGCCGGCAGTTTCACCGGCGAGGTCGCGCGCGCGATCGAGCGGCACGATCCGCGCGCGGTGCATGTCACCCATTCGGGCGAATGGCGGGTCCAGCAGGCGATCGAGCAATGGCCCGAGAAATTCGCCTGCGATGTGGAGATTTTCGAGGACGACCGCTTTCTCTGCCCGCTCTCCGAGTTCCGCGCCTGGGCGCAGGATCGCGGCACCCTGCGGATGGAGAATTTCTACCGCGACATGCGCCGCATGACCGGGCTGCTGATGACCGATGACGGCGAGCCGGTCGGCGGCGAGTGGAATTACGACAAGCTCAACCGCGAGAGCCCCGACGAGGATATGGATCCTCCGCCCCGCCCGACCTTCGCCCCCGATGACATCACCAGCGAGGTCATCGCGCTGGTCGAGGAACGGTTCGGCGGTCATTTCGGCAGTCTGGAGAACTTCGGCTGGCCGGTGACGCGCGCGGAGGCCGAGGAGGCAGCCGACGCGTTCCTCGCCGAGCGGCTGGCGCGGTTCGGTCCCTATCAGGATGCGATGGTCCACGGGCAGGACGACCTCTACCACTCGATGCTCTCGACCAGCCTCAACCTCGGCCTGCTCGATCCACTCGACCTGTGCCGCCGCGCCGAGGCGCTCTACGCGGCGGGCCAGGCGCCGATCAATTCGGTCGAGGGCTTCATCCGCCAGATCATCGGCTGGCGCGAATATGTCCGCGGTTTCTACTGGCAGTTCATGCCCGGGCTGGCGGAGGCGAACGCTCTGGAAGCGCACCGCCCGCTGCCCGAATTCTACTGGACCGGCGCAACCGACATGCGCTGCCTCGCCGACTGCATCCGCTCGACCCGCGACAACGCGCATGCGCATCACATCCAGCGGCTGATGGTGCTGGGCAATTTCGCGCTGATCACAGGGGTCGACCCGCAGGCGGTGCAGGACTGGTATCTGGTGGTCTATGCCGACGCCTATGAATGGGTCGAACTGCCCAATGTCGCGGCGATGATCCTCTATGCCGATGGCGGCAAGCTGGCGAGCAAACCCTATGCGGCGAGCGGCAATTACATCAACACGATGTCCGACTATTGCCGCAAATGCACCTATTCGCCGCACAAGAAGACCGGCGAAGGCGCCTGCCCGTTCAACCCGCTCTACTGGCATTTCATGCACCGCCACCGCGAGCGGCTGGAAAGCAACCACCGCGTGGGCCGGATCTATGCCAATTGGGACCGGATGGGCGCAGAACGCCAGCGAGAATATCTCGGCAGCGCGGAGGCGTTTCTGGAGACACTCGTCCCGGAGAAGGAAGGCTGGGCGCGCGATTCGTGAATTCACTCCGCTATCGCCGGCGCGAATTCGGCGATAGAGGGCAGCGATGATCGAACTATCCTGCCTCTGCGGCCAGCTCCGCGTCGACCTCGCCAAGCGCCCCGACTTCATCCACGAGTGCAACTGCACGCTGTGCCGCAAGACCGGCGCGCGCTGGGGCTATTTCCACCCCTCCGAAGCCTGCGTGACCGGCGCATCGCAGGGCTACAGCCGCACCGACAAGCCCGAACCCGCCGCCGAAATCCGCTTTTGCGAAAGCTGCGGCGCGACCACCCATTTCACCCTGACCGCCGAGGCCGCGGCGAAATACGGCAATACCATGATGGGCGCGAACATGCTGCTGGCGGACGAGCGCGAGCTGGCGGGCGTCGAACTGCGCTATCCCGACGGGGAAGCGTGGTCGGGCGAAGGCGAATTCGCCTATGTGCGCGAGGCGCGAATTCTCGGGTGAGCGAAACGGAGCGCCCTGCGCTCGGGCCGAGCCGCTCCCTTGCTGCGGCCTAACCTCGGCGTTCAGACTAGGAAGGGTTTGGTCGGCTATTCACGCGGGATGAAACGAACAATTTTCCTGGGCCTCGGTGCGCTGATGGCTCTCGCCGGTTCGGCGGCGCTGGCAAGCACCGTCGCCTCCGACTGGACCATCGGTCCGCACATCCGCGGCAAGAACTACTCGCTCGGGATGCCGTTGCAGCCCGCGCCCGCCCGCAACGGCTGGGCCTTCGACTTTCCCTACCCCGATCGCTCCGCGGGGCATGTCCATTACGTGACCTACGACCCCGGTTCGCTCGCGGGGAAATCCCGGATCGTCGTGCGCTACCGCGTCGATGCCGCGCCCGGCACGCGTTTCGTGCCGCAGGAGCATCCCGAACTGCCCGGCACCGTCTCGATGGTGATCCAGCAGCGCGGCGACAATTGGAAGGCGAAGGGGCGGTTCGAACATTACCGCTGGTATTCGCCGGCTGCAAAGGTCCAGGAAATCCGGCCGGGCGAGCACCAGATGACGCTCTCACTCGACGATCCGGCGTGGATTTCGGTCTATGGCCGCCCGGCGAGCGAAAACCCGCGCGCATACCGCGAGGCGCTCGCCAATTCCGCGCGGCTCGGGCTGGTGTTCGGCTCGACCGCCGCAAGGGGACACGGAGTTTACGCCACCGCACCCGCGCGTTTCGAATTGATCAGCATCCGCGTCGAGTAAGGCGGCAGCGCCCGGCGCCTCGCCCCGCTGTTCCGGATCAATTCGTCCGGTCGGGCTTTCCGGCCTTGCCGCGTCGGCGCGCGAGGAGGAACAGCAGCGTGGGCCAGAATATGGTGTTGAGGATATCCACCACCGACCCCGTGACAGTGGCGCCGCCGGCGGGCGAATAGGCGTCGATCGCCTCGTTTCCGAACGCGAAGACGTAGACCAATGCGATCGGCACGCGCGAGCGCATGCGATGCCGCAGGAACAGCGCCGCCGCGAAGAAAATGATCAGACCCGCGTGAAGGTGCAGCAGATCCTCGGTTGCACCGAGTGTGGTGCCCAAGGCCTGCTTCGCGGAGGAATACTGGCCGAGATAAGGGGTGATCGAAATGTCCACCCGGCCCCGCTACCGGCAGGGTATCCGCTTGTCACCAAAGAGTTTCGCCAAGCATGCGCGGTGAGTCCCGGCGTGTGGTGCCGGCAGCGCGCGATCACTCCTCGCGCCGCTCGCGCCGCAGCAGCTCCTGCTTGATTGCGGTGCCATAGGCGTAGCCGCCCAGCCCGCCATCGGCGGCGATCACTCGGTGGCAGGGGATCAGCACCGCGATGTGGTTCGCCCCGTTGGCACCGCCGACCGCGCGGCTTGCACCGGGATTGCCCAGCGCGGCGGCGAGTTGGCCATAGCTGCGGGTTTCCCCGGGCGGAATTTCGCGCAGCGCCTGCCAGACGCGCTGCTGGAAGGCAGTGCCCTTGACGTCGAGCGGGATGTCACCGCCGAGCCCCGGCTGCTCGACCGCGCGGGTGACCTGCTCAAACAACTCCCGGAACTCCTCGCCGCCTTCGACCAGCTCGGCCCCAGGAAAGCGCCGCCGCAGCTCCGCCTCGCCCTCGTCGAAGGAGAGGCAGCACACCCCGGTCTCGGTGGCGGCGACGAGCATCGGACCCAGCGTCGTCGCGATCACGCTCCAGTGGATGGTGCGGCCCCTGCCGCCGCCGCGCCAGTCGCTCGGTGTCATCCCCATCCGTCCCTCCATCGCGGCATAGAAGCGGCTGGGGGCCGCGAAGCCCGCATCGTAGATCGCATCGCTCACCCGTTCGCAGCCCGCCAGCATCTCCTTCGCGCGTGCCTCGCGCAGGGCGCGCGCATAGGCGGCGGGCGAGAGGCCGATGGCGCGTTTGAACAGCCGCTGGAAATGGCTGGGTGCATAGCCGGTCAGCCGTGCCAGCTGTCCCAGGGTCGCGCTCTCGCCGGCGCGGATCGCATCCAGTGCCGCGCGCACCGCAGCCTCTTCCTGGCTCTGGCGATCGGGCGCGCAGCGCTTGCAGGCGCGCAGGCCCGCGGCCTCGGCCTCGGCAGGCGTGGTATAGAAGCGCACGTTGGCGCGCTTGGGCGCCCGCGCCGGACAGGACGGGCGGCAGTAGATTCCGGTCGAATGCACCCCGGTGACGAAGACGCCGTCGAAGCGGCGGTCCTTGGCCAGCGCGATCCGCCAGCGGTCCTCGTCGCTCAGCTCCGGGATGTCCGCGACTTCGACGGATGCAGCGGCAATCATCCCCTTATCCTCCTTCGCTTCGTGTCGCGATGCAAGCGGGGCTAGACTATATCCGCCATCGCGGCGTCCCGAAGCTTGCGGTCAATGTCGCGGGCGCGATAGAAGCGCCGCCGGATGGGACGTCTCCTTACTCTTTGTGCGCTGCTGCTCGGCCTGCTCGCCGCGCCCTCGCCCGCGCTTGCAGAGCCTGCCGATATCGACGCGGCGGCGCGCGGGGTAGTGCGCGTGGTGATTCTCGGCAGCGACGGCGAGCAGGTCTATCCCATCAGCCACGGCAGCGGCTTCGCGGTCAGCCCCACGCAGATCGTCACCAATGCGCATGTCATCCGCGATGCCATGAACGACGAAAGCCTGCGGATCGGCATTGTCCCCTCCGATGGGGCGGAGGCGGTCTATGGCCGCGCGGTCGCGGTATCCTCGCGCAACGATCTGGCGCTGGTCGAACTCACCGGCGAACTGCGCCTGCCGCCGCTCACGCTGGCGGGCGGCCCCCCCGCGGACAGCGGAGAGGGCTATGCGGTCGGCTATCCGATGAATGTCGACAAGGCGCAGGGGCTCGACATCGGCGACATCTTCCGCAGCCAGCCGCCGGTCAAGAGCCGCGGCTTTCTCGCCGGAACCCGGCCCAGCCGCAGTTTCGACACCGTGCTCCACACCGCCCCGATCGCCCGCGGCAATTCGGGCGGCCCGCTGCTGGATGGCTGCGGCCGGGTGCTGGGCGTAAACAGCTTCGGCGCCGATTCGGGCGGCTCGGACGCGGAATTCTTCTTCGCCGTGTCGAACCGCGAATTGCGCGCTTTCCTGAGCGACAATGGAATCGCTCCCCGCGTCAACGATACAGAATGCCGCAGCTTCGACGCCCTCGAGGCCGAAGAACGCGCGCGGATGGAACGCGAACAGAGCGCTGCGCGAGCCAGTCTGGAAAACCGCAGCGAAGAAGAGCGCATCCGCCGCGATCGTGCGCGCTTCGAGGCCGAGATGCAGGTGCGCGACGAACGCGACGATCGCATGCTGGCGAGCGTGATGCTGCTGCTGCTCGGTGCCGGGCTGATCTGGTGGGCGTTCGAAAAGCGCGAGCCGGTCGAAAGCGAACTCGGGACCGTGACCTGGCCGGTCCGCAACCGGATCGTGCTGGCGCTGGGGATCGGCGCGGTGCTGGTCGCGCTGATGCTGCGTGTCAGCCGCCCGGGGATCGACGAGATCGACCGCCGGGTCACGAGCGCGATGGGCGGAGAGGCGGATGCTCCGGGCGAAGCCGGCGCCCTCGGCTCGCAATCCGGCGAGGCGCGCTATGTCTGTACGCTCGATGCGCAGCGCAGCCGCGTCACCAGCGCTCAGGCGCAGGAGGTGAGTTTCGACTGGAGCGCCGGGGGCTGCGTCAACGAGCGCACCCAATACGGGCTTTCCGCCGGGACCTGGTCACGCGTGTTCGTGCCAAACGAGGAACAGGCGGTCGCGGTCAACAGCTTCGACCCGGCGCGGCGGATCTACCGCACCGAACGCTACCTGCTCTCGCGCGAGGCCATGAGCACGGCGCGGGAAGCGCGCGGCAAATACAAGGCTCCGGCCTGCGAATCCGAAGACGCCGCCTCGTCCTTGGGCGACATGCAGACCGAAGTGGTCTCCGTCCTGCCGACGCAGCCCAACGAGCGGCTGGTCTATTCCTGCGAGATCGCCGAGAGCGAGTGAGCCGTCCCTCGGCTGGCCGCCTGTTGGCGACGAGTTTGACGGGCACCCGGCTTGCGCTTCGCGATACCCGATGCTAGGCGCGCGACAGCTTTGCCGGGGTGGCTTTCGTCCATCCGCGACGCCGGGCTGACAGCATCGTTATTTTCCGGACCTCGAGAGGACGACAGCGCGTGGAGATTTCCGCCGGTATACAGGCAAGCCTGGCAGGGCGCTATGCGTCGGCCCTGTTCGACCTGGCGAGCGAGAACGGCACAGTGACCGCGGTCGAATCGGACCTCGACAAGCTCGAGGCCGCTTTGGCCGAATCGGGTGAACTGGCCCAGCTCACCACCAACCCCAAGGTTTCGCGCAAGGCCGCCGGTCAGGCGCTCTCGAGCGTGGGCACCGTGCTCGGCCTCGCCGAACTGACGCAGAACTTCATCGGCGTGCTGGCGCACAACCGCCGGCTGGCGCAACTGCCCAAGGTGATCCGGGCCTTCCGCGCGATCGCCGCCGCCCAGCGTGGCGAGGTCACCGCGCAGGTCGCCAGCGCGCATGCGCTCAGCGACACGCAGCTCGAGCAGATCCGCACGCGCCTCACCGCGCGCGAGGGCCGCACCGTCAAGCTTTCCACCACCGTCGATCCCGAGCTTCTCGGCGGTTTGGTCGTTACCATCGGATCGAAGCGCATCGACGGCTCGATCCGCACCCGCCTCAATTCCCTCGCCCAGGCGATGAAGGCCTGATCAAAGGACGTTACTCATGGATATCCGCGCCGCAGAAATTTCGAAGGTCATCAAGGACCAGATCGCCAATTTCGGCACCCAGGCCGAAGTCAGCGAAGTCGGCACCGTCTTGTCGGTGGGTGACGGCATCGCCCGCATCCACGGTCTCGACCAGGTCCAGGCCGGCGAGATGATCGAATTCGCCAATGGCGTTCAGGGCATGGCGCTCAACCTCGAGGCCGACAATGTCGGCGCGGTGATCTTCGGTTCCGACACCGAGATCAAGGAAGGCGACAGCGTCAAGCGCACCCAGACCATCGTCGACGTTCCGGTGGGCAAGGGTCTGCTCGGCCGCGTGGTCGATGCGCTGGGCAACCCGATCGACGGCAAGGGTCCGATCGTGGCGACCGAGCGTCGCCGCGTCGAGAAGAAGGCTCCCGGCATCATTCCGCGCGAATCGGTGTCCGAGCCGGTCCAGTCGGGTCTCAAGGCGATCGACGCGCTAGTCCCCGTCGGCCGCGGCCAGCGCGAGTTGATCATCGGCGATCGCCAGACTGGCAAGTCCGCCGTCGCAATCGACACCTTCATCAACCAGAAGGAAAACAACGCCGGCGACGACGAGGGCAAGAAGCTCTACTGCATCTACGTCGCGGTCGGCCAGAAGCGCTCGACCGTCGCGCAGATCGTCAAGAGCCTCGAGGAAAACGGCGCGATGGAATACACCATCGTGGTCGCCGCGACCGCATCGGAGCCCGCTCCGCTGCAGTATCTCGCACCCTACACCGGCTGCGCGATGGGCGAATTCTTCCGCGACAACGGCATGCACGCCGTGATCGTCTATGACGATCTTTCCAAGCAGGCGGTCGCCTATCGTCAGATGTCGCTGCTGCTGCGTCGTCCTCCGGGCCGCGAGGCCTATCCCGGCGACGTGTTCTATCTCCACAGCCGTCTGCTCGAGCGCGCGGCCAAGATGAACAAGTCGGAAGGCGGCGGCTCGCTGACCGCTCTGCCGATCATCGAGACCCAGGCGGGCGACGTCTCGGCCTATATTCCGACCAATGTGATCTCGATCACCGATGGCCAGATCTTCCTCGAGACCGAATTGTTCTACCAGGGCATCCGTCCGGCGATCAACGTCGGTCTGTCAGTGAGCCGCGTCGGCGGTGCCGCGCAGACCAAGGCGATGAAGAAGGTCTCCGGCTCGATGAAGCTCGACCTCGCGCAGTACCGCGAGATGGCCGCCTTCGCCCAGTTCGGTTCGGATCTCGATGCCTCGACCCAGAAGCTGCTCAACCGCGGTGCGCGGCTGACTGAGCTGCTCAAGCAGCCGCAGTATTCGCCGATGCCGTTCGAGGAGCAGACGATCTCGATCTTCGCCGGCACCAACGGCTACCTCGATGCGATCGCGGTCGACCGGGTCAACGAATACGAGGCCGCCATGCTCAGCCACATGCGCAGCGAGCACGCCGAGGTGCTGGAGACCATCCGCACCACCGGCAAGTTCGAGGACGATACGAAGGCCAAGGTCGTCGCCGCGCTCGACAAGTTCGCCAAGCAGTTCGCCTGATTGATTTCGCCGTCATCCCAGCGAAAGCTGGGATCTCGTGCCGCAAGGTACGACCTAGTGGATAGAGACCCCAGCCTGCGCTGGGGTGACGAATTGGAGAGTTGAGAGAGTGGCATCGCTCAAAGAACTCAAGGGCCGTATCAACTCGGTCAAATCGACCCAGAAGATCACCAAGGCCAAGCAGATGGTCGCGGCGGCCAAGCTGCGCCGTGCGCAGGCGGCTGCCGAACAGGCACGCCCCTATGCCGAGCGGCTGTCGGGCGTGATGGCCTCGCTCGCGGGCAAGGTCAGCGGCGACAGCGCGCCCCGGCTGCTGGCCGGCACCGGCGAGAGCCAGCGTTACCTGCTGGTGGTCGTCAACACCGACAAGGGCCTGTGCGGCGGTCTCAACGCCAATATCGTCAAGGCCGCCAAGGCCCGGGCGCGCGAGCTGATCAAGGCGGGCAAGGACGTGCAGTTCTACCTCGTCGGGAAGAAGGGCCGCGCGCCGATCAAGCGCGAGTTCGCCGAGCTGGTCGAGAAGCAATTCGACACCAGCGAAGTGCGCACCCCGGGCTTCGTCGAGGCCGAAGCGATCGCCGACGATCTGATCGCGCGTTTCGACCGCGGCGAATACGACATCGCGCAGCTGGTCTATCCGATCTTCCGCAGCGCGCTGTCGCAGGACCCGACCATCGACCAGCTGATCCCCGTGCCCTCGCCCGAGGTCTCGGGTGACAACAAGGATGCCGGAGCGGTGGTCGAATACGAGCCGGGCGAGGAGGAAATCCTCGAGGAGCTGCTGCCGCGTTACGTCAAGACGCAGCTGTTCGGAGCGCTGCTCGAGCGCGAGGCCTCGGAACAGGGCGCCTCGATGACCGCTATGGACAATGCCACGCGCAATGCCGGCGATCTCATCAAGGACCTGACCATCCAGTACAACCGCAGCCGTCAGGCCGCGATCACCACCGAACTGATCGAAATCATCGCCGGCGCCGAAGCGCTCTGACCCTTATGAAAGCCAATCTGTTGAACAAGCTCGCCTTCCTTCTCGTCCCCCTGTTCGCTCTGGCCGCCTGCGGCGAGGAACCCGCCGCCGAAGTCGCCCAGACCCAGGTCGCGACGCCCGAACCGGTGGCAACGCTGCCCGCCCCCAACCAGGCGCTGTTCACGCAGCTCTTTGCCGACGCCTGTCCCGAAGCGGAGCCCGTCAACACCGCGGTCTGCCGCCGCGCCGGCCTCGGTTCGGACGAGGTGCTGTGCGAATTCGGCCTCGGCGAGGACGAATATCTGCGCAACGACGCGACCCTTACTCCCGGCGATGGTCAATGGACGCTCGCCGATCCCGAAAACGTGTGCGCCGCTTAAGGCGCTCAACCCCCAAGGCAGGATCCTGATCATGGCCACCGCTCCCGTACTCAACCAGACCACGACCGGCGTCATCAGCCAGGTCATCGGCGCCGTCGTCGACGTGCAGTTCGAAGGCGAACTGCCGGCGATCCTGACCGCGCTCGAAACCCGCAACGGCGAAACCACGCTCGTCCTCGAGGTTGCCCAGCACCTCGGCGAGAACACCGTCCGCACCATCGCGATGGACGGCACCGACGGCCTCACCCGCGGGCAGGAAGTGATCAACACCGGCGCGCAGATCCGCGTCCCCGTCGGCCCCAAGACGCTTGGCCGGATCATGAACGTCATCGGCGAACCGATCGACGAGCGCGGCCCCGTAGGCGCCGAGACGACCATGCCGATCCACGCCGAGGCCCCGCTGTTCGTCGACCAGTCGACCGAAGCGGCCATTCTCGTCACCGGAATCAAGGTCATCGACCTGCTCGCGCCATATGCGCGCGGCGGCAAGATCGGCCTGTTCGGCGGCGCGGGCGTGGGCAAGACGGTTCTCATCCAGGAACTGATCAACAACATCGCCAAGGGCCACGGCGGCGTTTCCGTGTTCGCGGGCGTCGGCGAGCGGACCCGCGAGGGCAACGACCTCTACCACGAATTCCTCGACGCGGGCGTCATCGCCAAGAACGAGGCCGGCGAGGCGATCTCGGAAGGGTCCAAGGTCGCGCTGGTGTTCGGTCAGATGAACGAGCCTCCGGGCGCGCGTGCCCGTGTGGCGCTCTCGGGTCTGACGATGGCGGAATATTTCCGCGACGTCGAAGGCCAGGACGTATTGTTCTTCGTCGACAACATCTTCCGCTTCACGCAGGCGGGTTCGGAAGTGTCGGCGCTCCTGGGCCGCATTCCTTCGGCGGTGGGCTATCAGCCGACGCTGTCGACCGACATGGGCAATCTGCAGGAACGCATCACCTCGACCAACAAGGGCTCGATCACCTCGGTCCAGGCGATCTACGTTCCCGCGGACGATCTTACCGATCCCGCTCCTGCCGCCTCCTTTGCCCACTTGGATGCGACCACCACGCTCAACCGTGCGATTTCGGAGCTGGGCATCTACCCGGCGGTCGATCCGCTCGACTCCACCAGCCGCGTGCTCGAACCCCGCGTCGTCGGCGAGGAGCATTACCGGACCGCGCGCCGCGTCCAGGAAACGCTGCAGAAGTACAAGAGCCTGCAGGACATCATCGCCATTCTCGGGATGGACGAGCTGTCCGAAGAGGATAAGCTCACCGTCAGCCGCGCGCGCAAGATCCAGAAATTCCTCAGCCAGCCCTTCCACGTGGCCGAGGTCTTCACCAGCATTCCGGGCGTGTTCGTCCAGCTGGAAGACACGGTGAAGAGCTTCAAGGCGGTGGTCGACGGCGAATACGACTATCTGCCCGAGAGCGCCTTCTACATGGTCGGCGGGATCGATCAGGCGGTCGAGAAGGCCAAGAAGATGGCCGACGAATCCTGACACATTTCCCTCCCGCACGCGGGAGGGCGGAGAGACCAGCATGGCTTTGCATTTCGAACTCGTCACCCCGATCAAGCAGGTCCGCAGCGAGGACGTCCACATGGTGGTCGTCCCCGGTACGGAAGGCGAATTCGGCGTGCTCGAGGGGCATGCGCCCTTCATGTCGACCATCCGCGACGGCGCGGTGCAGGTCTATCGGACCGAGGGCGGCGTGCCCGAGATGATCGAAGTGCGCGGCGGTTTCGCCGAAGTGGGCGAGAACGGCCTCACCGTGCTGGCGGAGCATGTCGAGGGCTGAGCTGCCCGCAGCAACACGGAATCCTGGAAAGGGCGGCCTCGCGGGGCCGCCCTTTTTCGTTTGCGGATCGCTGCCTAGCCGGGCTTCTTCGCGCTCGCCTTGCGCTTCTTCATCGCATCGTGAAAGCGGTCGGCCCAGCCCGGCTTGACGATCTGTTCGCCGCGCACCATTCGCAGATCGCCCGCCGCGACATCGCCGCTGACCGCGCTGCCCGCCGCCACGATCGCGTCCCGGCCGATGGTGACCGGTGCGATCAGCGCGCTGTTGGAACCGATGAAAGCGTTTTCGCCGACCACGGTCCGATGCTTGAAATAGCCGTCGTAATTGCAGGTGATCGTGCCCGCGCCGATGTTCGCGCCCGCGCCGACGTCGGCGTCGCCGAGATAGGTCAGATGGCTGGCCTTGGCGCCCTCGCCCAGCACCGCCGCCTTCATCTCGACGAAATTGCCGACGAAGCTGTTCTTCCCCATCACCGCGCCGGGGCGCAGCCTGGCGAAGGGGCCGGCCTGCGCGCCCTCGCCGATGGTGGCGCCCTCGATATGGCTGAAGGCCTTGATATGCGCGCGGTCGGCGACGGTTACCCCTGGCCCGAACACCACATTGGGTTCGACCACCACATCGCGGCCCAGCTTCGTGTCGTAGCTGAAGAACACCGTCTCGGGCGCCTTGAGCGTGACGCCATCGGCCATGGCTTCCTCGCGGCGGAAGGCCTGCCACTGCGCCTCGGCGGCGGCGAGTTCGGCGCGGCTGTTGATGCCCCGCACCTCATCCGGGTCGTCCGTCACCACCACCGCGCTGTGGCGCCCGTCGGCATTGGCGACGTTGACCACGTCGACGAGGTAGTATTCCCCCTGGCTGTTGTCGTTGCCGACCCGCCTCAGCAGGTCGAACATGTCGGAGGCGCGAGCCGCCATCAGCCCCGAATTGCACAGCCGACAGCCGCGCTCCTCCTCGGTCGCGTCCTTGTGCTCGACCATCTTGGCGATACGGCCGTCCTCGTGGGCGAGCACGCGGCCATACTGCAGCGGGTCTTCCGGTTCGAATCCCAGTACGACCACCGCGGGCGCATCGTCGGCATGGAGCCGGTCGAGCATCGCCTGCATCGTCTTTGCGCGCACGAAGGGCACGTCGCCGTAGAGTATCAGCACATCGCCATCGAACCCGTCCAGGCCAGCCTGCGCCTGCTGGACGGCGTGCCCGGTGCCGAGCTGCGGCTCCTGCAGGCTGGTCTCGGCGCGGCCCGCCATCGTCGCCTCGAGCTGCTCGCGGCCGCTGCCGACCACCACGACCGTCTTGGCCGGGCCCAGTTCGGCCGCAGAGGCCATCAGGTGGTCGATCATCGGCCGACCGGCGATCGGATGCAGCACCTTGTGCAGATCGCTCTTCATGCGGGTGCCCTTGCCCGCGGCGAGAATGACGGCGGCGAATTCGCGTTTCTGGATCATGGTCTGCGCCTTGCCACCATTCGCTTGCGGTTTGAAGTCGCATCCTTCACCGCCGCGCGCATGGCCAGATTTCCCTTCGACATCGTCGCATTCGACCTCGACGGGACGCTGCTCGACAGCTTCCGCGATCTGGGCGCCGCGGTGAACCACGCGCTCGAGCTGGGCGGGTTCGACCCGGTCCCGGTGGAGAGCAGCAAGGATCTCATCGGCGGCGGCGCCAAGGTGATGCTGGCGCGCGCAGTCGAGCGGCAGGGCGGAATGTCCGAGGAGGAATTCCGCCCGCTCTACAGGCGGATGCTGACCTTTTACGCCGCCAACAACGCGGTTCATTCGCGGCCCTATCCGGGCGCAGAGGAATGCCTCGATGCGCTTGCGGCGCGAGGCGTCAGGATGGCGGTGGTGACCAACAAGTTCGAGGAGTTCGCGCGCCAGATCCTCGCCAAGCTGGAGCTCGCGGACCGGTTCGAGACCATCATCGGCGGCGACACCATGGGCAAGGGCCGCGCGAAGCCGGAACCGGATTCGCTGATCGAAGCGCGGCTGCGCTGCGGCGGTGGCAGCTTTGCCTTCGTGGGCGACAGCACCTATGACGTCATGGCAGCACGCGCCGCGCGGGTGCCGGTAATCGGCGCGCGCTACGGCTATTGCGACAAGCCGCCGGGCGAGCTCGGCGCCGATGCCGAGATCGATTCGCTCGCCGAGCTGATTCCGGCGCTCGAGAATCTGGCGAGCGCCTGAAGCCGGCCTGAGGCTCGCCCCGACCCTACGGCACGGCGGCGCGTCGAACTGGCGGTTGCAAGCGCGCGGCGAACATGTCAGTCCGCCGCTCGGATTGACGTTCACGTAAACCATATCGGAGACCCAGCATGACCATCGATTTCAAGGACAAGGTAGCCATCGTCACCGGCGCAGGCGGCGGTCTGGGCCGCGAATACGCGCTCGAGCTCGGCAAACGCGGCGCCAAGGTCGTGGTCAACGACCTGGGCGGATCGCGCGACGGCACCGGCACCTCCGACATGGCCGCCAAGGTCGTCGAGGAAATCGAGCAGGCCGGCGGCACCGCGATGGCCAATGGCGCCTCGGTCACCAACCCCGAGCAGATGGAAAAGATGGTCGCCGACGCCAAGCAGAAATGGGGCGGCGTCCATGTGCTGATCAACAACGCGGGCGTGCTGCGCGACAAGACCTTCGCCAAGATGACCGCCGAGGATTTCGCCTTCGTCGTCGACGTCCACCTCAACGGTTCGGCCTATGCCACCAAGGCCTGCTGGGAAACCTTCCGCGACCAGGCCTATGGCCGCGTGCTGATGACCGCGAGCTCGACCGGGCTGTTCGGCAATTTCGGCCAGGCCAATTACGGCGCAGCGAAGCTGGGCCTCGCGGGGCTGACCAAGACGCTCCAGCTCGAAGGCGCGAAGTACAACATCAAGGTCAACACGCTCAGCCCCGTAGCGGGCACGCGGATGACCGAGGACCTCTTCCCCGAGGAAGCCTTCAAGCTGTTCGACCCGGTCAATGTCGTCCCCGCGGCGCTGTTCCTGGTGAGCGAGGATGCCCCCAGCAACGCCATCGTCGGCGCGGGCGCGGGCGGGTTCCACTCCTCCTGGGTGGTGATGAACGACGCCGTCTGGCTCCCCGAGGACCAGCGCACCGTCGAAGGCTTCGCCGAGAACTGGAAGACCATCTCGGACTTCTCCAACCTCAAGGCGCCGCAGTCGGGCTCCGAGCAGTCGGGCAACATCCTCACCGCAATGCAGAAGGTCACGGGCACCGGCCCCTCCTCCGCGCGCAGCTGATCCTGCCGTGCGCTTATGCGGCGTATTGACGCCGTAATACACCGAGCCTATTCTCCCTGTCTTCAGGATGGGGAGAATAGGCCGTGTACAGCCAGCAGGATCTCAATTCCGCAGTCGCCGCCGGGGCGATCAGCGCCGAGGCGGCCGACGCGCTGCGCGCGCATGTCGCGGCGCAGAACGACTCCGTACCGGCCGATGCCGAGCATTTCCGCCTGATCACCGGGTTCAACGACGTCTTCGTCTCGATCGGCGTGGTGATCCTGCTGGTCGCGATGGCAGCGATCGGCGGATCGATCTACGAAAGCACTGCCGGGCCTTCCCCGGCCGGCGCGGCGCTGGTGGCGGGCACCTCCTGGCTGCTTGCCGAATTCTTCACCCGCAAGAAACGCATGGCGCTGCCCTCTATCATCCTCCTGCTCGCCTTCGTCGGCGGGATATTTTCCACGCTGGTCGGGCTCTCGCTGGAACTCATCGGAAACGACCCTGCCCGCGAGACCGTGGGCGTGCTGCTCATCGCGCTGGCCGGCCTGATCACCGCCGCGGCAGCCTGGTTCCACTGGAAGCGGTTCATGGTGCCGATCACCATCGCCGCGGGCACTGCCGCGCTTGCCGCCACCGTGGTGGCGCTGATCGTCGCCGCGATCGGACCCAATTCCGACAACGTCGGCGATGTCGTGCTCGGAATCGTGTTCGTGGTCGGGCTGGCGATCTTCGCCTTCGCGATGCGATGGGACATGAGCGATCCGGCGCGCGGGACCCGGCGCAGCGATGTCGCCTTCTGGCTGCACCTGCTCGCCGCGCCGATGATCGCGCATCCGGTGTTCGTGCTGATAGGGGCGACCGATGGCAGCACGTTCGGACCGGGCGCGGCGCTGGCGGTGCTGGCGGTCTATATCGCCTTCGGTCTGGTCGCGCTCGCGGTCGATCGCCGGGCGCTGCTGGTCTCTGCGCTCGCCTATGTGCTCATCGCGCTGACGCTGCTGTTCGACCGTTTCGGCGCGGTTGAACTGAGCTTCGCGCTCACCGCGCTGGTGATCGGGTCGGCGCTGCTGACGCTGAGCGCGATGTGGACCCCGATCCGCCGCGCTGTGGTCGGCGCCTTGCCGGGAAGCATGAGTGTGCGGTTGCCCGCCACCGCCTGACGCTCAGTCCGCGACCACCTTGACCAGCCGGCGCTCCATCGGGGCGAGGACGCCGGCGAGTTCGTGGCCGCGCTTGAGCACCTGGCCGTGTTCACCGAACAGCGTCCACATCCCCTGCCGGTTGCGCAGCGCGGGCCGCTTCTCGACCCGCATCTGCGGCCGTTCGGCGGCACGGCGGAAAGCGGAGAAGCTCGCCATGTCGCGCGCGAAATCCATCGCATAGTCGCGCCATTCGCCTGCCGCGACCATCCGACCGTAGAGATCGAGGATGCGGAGCAATTCCGCGCGGGTGAATGCGACCTGCAGCGGCGCGCGCTGCGGAAAGGGCAGCACCGCACCCGAGCCCGGCGGCGCTCCGGTCTGCCCCATCAGTCCTGCGTACCGCTGCGCAGGGTCTCGTCCTCCGGCCCTGAAGCGGGTTGGGGAAAGGCCTTGCGCAGGCTGTCGAGTTCGGCGCGCATCTCCGTGAGCTGCTTTTCGAGCGCCGCGATGCGGCCCGGATCGGGTTCGCACGGCTCGTTGCAGGGCGTGCCATAGGGCATGAACTCGCGCATATAGGTTTCCACCGGCACCAGCGTGCTGCGCGCCTTGAAGCCGACCATCGTCGCGCCTTCGGCCACATCGTCGAAGACCACCGCATTGGCGCCGATCCGCGCTCGGTCGCCCACGGTGATCGGCCCGATGACCTGCGCGCCCGAGCCAATGATGACATTGTTGCCGATGGTCGGGTGGCGCTTGCCGCCCACTCCATTGGTGGGATTGGTGCCGCCCAGAGTGACGCATTGGTAGATGGTCACGTCATGGCCGATCACCGCGGTTTCGCCGATCACCGAGAAACCGTGATCGATGAAAAAATTGCGCCCGATTTTGGCGCCGGGGTGAATGTCTATCGCGGTGAGGAAGCGGCTGGTGTGATTGACCAGACGGGCGAGGAAGAACAGCTCGGCTTCGAACAGCCAATGCGCCACCCGGTGCCAGAACAGCGCCCAGACGCCGGGATAAAGCAGCATTTCCCAGCGCGAACGCGGCGCGGGATCGCGCGCGCGGATCGAGTCCAGATAGGCAAAGAGACGGTCGAACATCGGTCGGGATTCTTCCACCAATTGCGGATCAAAGCAAGCGGGCCTGCTCTGGCCCTTCCACGGCGTCCAGTGCATCGCGCCAGATCGACATGGTGGCGGGCGCCTTGCGTTCAAGAGATATCCGGTCGATCTCGGCGACCAGCCGCTCGATGGCAGCATAGCTGCGGGTCACGCGCGGGACGAGATACTGCATCGCGCCCTCGGCAAGAGCCAGGCGGCGCTGTTCGGCATGGGCCGCGATCAGGTCGGCAACCATCGCGTCGTCGGGCGCGGTTACCGCCATCTGCAACGATCCGCCCAGCCGCGAGCGCAGATCGGGAAGCGCAATGTCCCACTGGGCGCCACCGGCGACCAGCAGCAGCGGGCGACCATCTTCCTGTGCACGGTTCCAGCGGTGGAACAATTCGGTCTCGTCCCACGCCTGCGCGTCGTCGATCGCCTCGCCCTCGCCCTGGGCTTCGAACCAGCGCGCCAGCAGCGACTTGCCCGAGCGCGGCGGGCCCAGCAGCACCGCGGTGCGAAAAGGCCAGTCCTGCGGCCGGGCGAGCGCATCGACCGCGCCCCGATTGCCTGCTCCCACCACGATGCGCGATGCGGTGGCTTCGCCGGAACCGAGAGGCAGCGCGATCTGGGACATCGGCGCCCCCGCCTAGCGGCTGATCAGGAGCGCGTTGTTGCCCTGTTGCACGGTGAAGCCGCGCGCTCGCAGGGCGCCAGCGAGATCCTGGATCGAGCCGGCATAGCTTACCGTGAGCACCGAGGTGCCGCCGATCGCGGTGCTGCGAATGCCGGCGTTGCGCACGCCCGAGGACGCGCGAACCTCGCTCAGCGCCGCGTTGAAGGCTGCGGCGTCCGGCGTCTGGACCTGCACCGTATAGAGCGCGACCGAGCCTTCTGGGGGCGGGGTGTTGACCGGCGCGGCGCTGATCGTGCCGTCGGTTTCGGCCGCCGCGCTCGATGCGCGTTCGCGCGCGGCCCGCTCCGCCCGTTCGCGCGCATCCGCCGCCTGCCCCGCCTCGATCAGCCGCAGCAGCGCGGGGTCGATTTCGGGGGTGCCGAGATTGAGCGTCGGATCGGGGCTGAGCAATCCTTCGGCGAAGGCGCGGGCGAAGATCGCATCGAACCGCGTCACCGCCCGGGCGAGCATGTCGGGCAGGTCCTGCGGGCTGTCCGCAGTCATCTCGAAACCGCCGAGATAGACGCTGTCCGGCCCGTAGCGCGCGGTGAAACGCCCGGTCACCGGGCCGCCGGGATAGGAATAGTCGAGATTGGCGATCGGAATCAGGACGTTCGAGGCGCTGAACTGGTCGAGCACATTGCGCCACCACAACCGGCTGCGCCGCCCGGTCTGGCCGTAGTTGACGAGCAGCGAATCGCTCCCCGCGCCAGACGGACGGACGTAGTCGATCCGGCTCGAACCCGCCTGGTATTCGGCCCATGCGCGCTGCCAGGGGTTGCGCATTTCGTAGACCAGCTGCGTCCCCGCCGAGACCGTCACCGGCACCAGCAGCATCGGCGCCGAACGCCGCGCCTGCTCGTCGCCGCCGAGATAGACGTTCGCACGCTGGCGATCGAAGATCACCCCGAGCCGGGCGATATAGCGCCGCGGACCGAGCTGCTCGCGTTCGATCACGATCGCCGAGACCATCGCGGCGATCTGCGAATCGGAAAGCTCGGGCCCCTCGAGCCGCTCCCAGGCCTGGCGCTGCGCTGCTTCCCAGCCCTTGGCGCGGGCGTCCTGGGCATTCTCGCCGGTGACATCCACTTCCACCCCGGTAACCGAAATGTCTCTCGACGCCGCGATCGGGGCGATCCCGCGCTCGCCGTCGACCTGCGCGAACAGCGCCGCCGCGCACAGCGCAAGCAGCGCCAGAGCGACGATCAGCATGGCCTGCAATCGGCCGATTGGTGGGAGAGCGAAGCGCATCATGGGGAAAACACCGGCCTTTTGCCCAAAGCCCCGTGCGAATCCAAGCGGGAATGCTAAAGGACCGGGCATGAATGGCAAGAATTCCCCATACACCTATGCCGATGCGGGCGTTTCGATCGCCGCGGGCAACGCGCTGGTCAAGGCGATCGGACCGCTGGCGAAGTCCACCGCGCGCCCCGGCGCCGACAGCGAGCTGGGGGGATTCGGCGGCTTCTTCGATCCCAAGGCGGCGGGATATATCGACCCGCTGCTGGTCGCTGCCAACGACGGGGTCGGGACCAAGCTCAAGCTGGCGATCGATCACGACCGCCACGACAGCGTTGGCGTGGATCTGGTCGCGATGTGCGTCAACGATCTCATCGTCCAGGGCGCCGAACCGCTGTTCTTCCTGGATTATTTCGCCACCGGCAAGCTCGAGAACGGGATCGCCGAACGTGTCGTCGCGGGCATCGCCGAGGGCTGCAAGCAGGCCGGCTGCGCGCTGATCGGCGGCGAGACTGCCGAGATGCCGGGGATGTACGCGCCGGGCGATTACGACCTCGCGGGCTTCTGCGTGGGCGCGGTCGAACGCGGCGAGCAGCTGACGGGCGAGCGAGTGGCGCCCGGACAGGTGCTGCTTGGGCTCGCGAGCTCGGGGGTGCATTCCAACGGCTATTCGCTGGTCCGCCGGCTCGCGGAGGACAAGGACTGGCAGCTCGACGCACCGGCGCCTTTCAACTCTGACCGCAAGCTCATCGATGCGCTGATCGAACCCACGCGGATCTATGTGAAGAGCCTGCTCGGCCCGATCCGCGCCGGGCAGATCACCGCGCTGGCGCATATCACCGGGGGCGGGCTGCTGGAGAATATCCCGCGCGTGATGCCCGAGGGCGCGCATGCGGTGGTCGATGCCGACGCCTGGGAGCAGCCCGGGCTGATGGGTTTCCTCCAGCAGCAGGGCGCGATCGAGCCGTCAGAGATGGCGCGGACCTTCAATTGCGGCGTGGGCATGGTGCTGGCGGTCGACCCGGGCGATGTCGCCGCGTTGACCGAAGCGCTTGAGACCGCAGGCGAGACGGTCCTGCAGATCGGCACCATTGAGGAGGGCGAGCGCGGCTGCACCGTTCGCGGCAGTGCCGGAAACTGGGGCGCCGATGCGGACTGGGAGGCCCGTCACCTTGCCTGAAGGACACCGCGACAAGGCCAGGGTCGCGGTCTTCATTTCCGGACTGGGCACCAATATGGCCGCGCTGCTCTATGCCGGCCGCCAACCGGGATCGCCTTATGAGGTGGTGCTGGTTGCGAGCAACGATCCTCAGGCGGAAGGGCTGGAACTGGCGCGGGGCGAAGGCGTCGCCACTTTCGCGCAGTCGCACAGGGGCATGGCTCGCGCAGAGCACGATGCGGCGATGGAGCAGGCCGCCACCGACGCAGGCGCGGAATTTATCGCGCTGGCAGGCTATATGCGAATTCTGACTCCCGGCTTCGTCGCGCGCTGGAAGGGACGGATGCTCAATATCCACCCCTCGCTGCTGCCGCTCTATCCCGGGCTCGACACGCACGCCCGCGCCATCGCGGCAGGCGATGCCAAGGCCGGCGCGACGGTGCATCTGGTGAGCGACGAACTCGACATGGGCGAAGCGCTCGGCCGCGCCGAAGTGGCTATCCGCCCCGAGGATACACCCGAGAGCCTCGCAAGCCGCGTCCGTCTCGCCGAGCATCAGCTCTACCCCCGCGTGCTTGCAGAGTATGTGGCCCAAGACCATCGCACGCAGGCGGCGTGCGCCGGCGCAATGCGGTAGCAGGGCTTTTGGCCTCCATGTCCGCACCCCCTCCCCGCCCCCATCCGCTCGCCCGTTCCGGCTTTGCGCGCCACGCCGACCGCATAATCGCGCGGATCTGGCGGCAGGGGCTGACGCCAAAGCCTCCGCTCGACCCCGAATTCCTCTGGCGCAAAGGCAGCGAGGGCTTCGAGGGAGAGAACGAAACCTCGATCCGAGCACCCGAAGATGTCGCCGATTTCCGCGACCGGGTCGAACATTTGTGCCAGAGCCTGACCGAGGAGGCCGCGCTCAATGCGCTGGGGCATACCCTGGCCTATGGTCAGATCACCGCGGCGATCCGCAAGCGCCATGCGCTTGGTCGGCTTTGGCGCGACCGGCCCGAACTCGCAACCACGCCAATCGCGCCGCCGATCGTGGTGGTGGGCCAGATGCGCGCCGGCACGACCAGGCTGCACCGGCTGCTTTCGGCCGATCCGGCGCATGCGGGCACGCGCTTCTGCAACGCGCTCGACCCGGTCCCGGCCAAACCCGACTGGCGCCCTATCAAAAGCGGCTTCGCGCTGGCGCTGGCGCGGCGAATCAATCCCTGGCTCGACACGCTGCACCCCTTCGGCGCGACGCGGGTGGACGAGGAGATCAGCTGGCTGTCCTACGCGCTCGATGCCTGCACCTATGAAGCGCAGTGGCGCATCCCGAGCTTCGTCGCCTTCAACGAAGCAACCGATCCTGCGCCGATTTACCGCGAATTCGCGCGAATCCTGCGCACCGATGCGGCGGCGATGGGGAACGCAGAACTGCCGCGGGTGCTGAAGGTCCCGCAGTTTTCGGAGGCTCTGCCGGCGCTGCTAGATCAGTTTCCCGACGCCCGAATCGTCGTCGCCCGGCGCGACGAGGAGGCGGTGCTGGAAAGCTCGGTTTCGATGGTTGCGAGCCAGTCCGCATTCCAGTCGGATCACGCCGATCTTGCTGCCATCCGAGCGGAATGGCGGCGGAAAATCGCGCTGCGAACGGCTCGGATCGAGGCCGCGATGGCCCAATTCGACGGTCCGCTTGCCCGAGTGGACTTCGATGAGTTCGACTTCGACAGCGAGGCGGTCGTGAAACGCATTTATAAGGATCTGAGAATCGGTCTTTCATCCGAAGCCCGGATTGCCATGCGCCGCGAAAATGCGCGCGCCTCGCGCGACAGCCATGGGCAACATCGCGCGCAGATCTCCGGCTTCAAATCGCGGGGTGCGGAACCGACCAGCCAGGCCGGGGCGGTTCGTCAGACCTGAAACCGGCGGGGAGAAGGCGAGCAGCCTCGCCCTTCCCCGCCAGCGGGATCAGCCGACGATTTCGTCGTCGTTGAAGAAGAATGCGATCTCGGTCGCGGCATTCTCTTCGGAATCCGAACCGTGGACCGAATTGGCCTCGATGTTCTCGGCATAGGCCTTGCGGATCGTGCCCTCGGCGGCGTCGGCGGGGTTGGTCGCGCCCATCACGTCGCGGTTGCGCTTCACCGCGTCCTCGCCCTCGAGCACCTGGACCACCACCGGGCCGCTGGTCATGAAAGTGACCAGCTCGCCGTAGAAGGGGCGATCCTTGTGGACCTCGTAAAAGCCCTTGGCCTGCTCTTCGGTCATCATGATGCGCTTGGAAGCGACGACGCGCAGGCCGGCTTCCTCCAGCATCTTGGTGACCGCGCCGGTCAGGTTGCGGCGGGTGGCATCGGGCTTGATGATCGAAAAGGTGCGGGTGGTCGCCATCGGAAAAATCCTCGTAGTCGCTGGGATGAAATTGTCGCGGGATTGGCCGCGCCACTAGCGCCGCGCCCGCTTGGCGGCAAGCGTCAGTTGAGTCCGCGGCGGAGGGTGAGCTGGCCGGTGGTCTCCCCCGTGGCGCCGCTTGCCTGGAAGACAAAGCTGGTGCCGCCGGGCGCCTCGCCCGCGATCATCGTCATCGCTCCGGTCTGCATATCCACTTCGATATCGACCCCGGCGGCCTCGGCCTGGCGGCGATAGAAAGCGACCAGATCGGCGGGGCTGTCCTCGCTCGCCAGCGAGACCATCACGCCCGTGCCCTCGTCGCGGCCGATCTGGACCGTGTTGCGGATTGCGGCGCCGGGATAGATGCTGAAGCCCTCCGGCAGGCGAGGCACTACGGTTTCGCCCGCGTGCATGGTGGTGGTGCCGTCCTCATTGTAGACCACCGCGCGGGTCTCGCCGGTTTCGGGATCGACCTCGTAGCTGCCGGTCTCGAATTGCTGGACCTCCCGGTCGGCTACCGTCTCCTCCTCGGGAGCGGGGCTGCAGGCTGCAAGGATCAGGCTGGCGGAAATGGCGGTGCCGGCGAGGCGCATGAAATTCTCCTTCGCC
Organism: uncultured Erythrobacter sp.; assembly: GCA_963975275.1. Classification (GTDB taxonomy): domain Bacteria; phylum Pseudomonadota; class Alphaproteobacteria; order Sphingomonadales; family Sphingomonadaceae; genus Qipengyuania. The sequence continues at coordinate 115,898 of CAXBFN010000007.1, forward strand.
TGGTCAACGAGGCGTCACCCCACTTCGATCCAGCCGCCTTCCTCCTGTTTCCAGGCATGGCTCTCGATCGTGTCGCGGGCGCGGAAGCTGCGCCAGAGATCGCGCGCGTTTTGGGTGGCGTCGGCATCGAACAGCAGAAAGGCGCGCTCGAACCCGGTGGCCTCCTCGCGCCAGACGCCGTCGGCGAGGATCACCATCCGCGCCTCGTTGGGCGCGGCGCAGGTCTCGGACAGAAGGATCGGCTGGCGCGCCGCGTGCGGCTCGCCCGCTTCGCCATGGGCGAGGAAATGCGTCCCGCCCTCGCTCCACAATGCGCGCGAAATGCCCGCACGCCGTTCGCCATCGCCGCTCACCACCAGCATCCGGTGGCCGCCCTGCAGCGCCTTGCGCGCGAGCAGCGGCACGACCTGTTCGACCGGATCGCGGCTCAGCTGGTAGAAATCGACCCGCATCGCCTCAGGCTGCCCTGGCGCCGCGGCAGCGATCGGAGCAGAACTTCACCTGCTCCCAATCGCGTGCCCATTTCTTGCGCCAGGCGAAGGGCAGGCCGCAGGCGGCACAGGTCTTCGACGGCAGGTCGCCCTTGCGCCGCATCCTGCCCGTGCCGCCGGCCACAAGCGCGGCTCAGCGCTCGATCGTATCGGCGACCAGCTGGTCTATCAGGCGCACGCCGAAGCCACTCGCACCCTTGTCCCAGGTAGCGCCCGGCTTGTCGGTCCACACCGTGCCGGCGATGTCGACATGCGCCCAGGGCGTATCGTCCATGATGAAGCGCTGGAGGAATTGCGCCGCGGTGATCGACCCCGCCGCCTTGCCGCCGATGTTCTTCATGTCGGCGATGGGCGATTCGATCATCTTATCGTAGGCAGGCCCCATCGGCATCCGCCAGACGCTGTCGCCGCTGGTCTTGCCGGCCTTGTCGAGATCGGACCACAGCTCGTCATTGTTGGAGAAGACCCCGGCGTGCTCGTGACCCAGCGAGACGATGATCGCCCCGGTCAGCGTGGCGAAATCGACCACGCGGTTGGGTTTGAATTCCTGCTGCGTCCAGTGGAGCGCGTCGCACAGCACCAGCCGGCCCTCGGCATCGGTGTTGAGGATCTCGATGGTCTGCCCCGACATCGAGGTCACGACATCGCCCGGGCGCTGCGCCGCGCCATCGGGCATGTTCTCGACCAGCCCGATCACGCCGACGACATTGGCCTTGGCCTTGCGCTTGACCAGCGCGAGCATACCGCCCGCGACCGCACCGCCGCCGCCCATGTCCCATTTCATGTCTTCCATGCCCGGGCCCGGCTTGATCGAGATCCCGCCGGTGTCGAAGGTCACGCCCTTGCCGACGAAGGCCACTGGCGCCGCGCCCTGCTCGCCGCCGTTCCAGCGGATCGCGAGGATGCGTGATTCGCGCATGGAGCCCTGGCCGACGCCGAGCAGCGCGCCCATGCCGAGATCGTGCATCTGCGTCTCGTCGAGGACGATCAGCTCTGCGCCGGTACCCTCGAAGCGCTTCTGGCAGCGTTCGACGAAGCTTTCGGGATAGATCACATTGGCCGGTTCGGTGACCAGCTCGCGGGTGAATTCGACGCCTTCGGCAAGCGGCTCGACCGCTTTCCAGGCCGCTTCGCCGCCACCGTGCGCGTTGAAGACGGTAACGCTCTTGAGCGTGATCTTCTGCTCGTCCTTGAGCTTGGTGCGATAGACGTCGTAGCGCCAGTTGCGCAGCCGCAGACCCAGCAGCAGATGCGCCAGCTCGTCTGATTTGAGATTGCCCGCATCGAGACCGATCGTCTCGACCCCTGCGGATTGGAACTTCGCCGCCAGCGCTGCACCGGCGCGCTCGAGATTGGCGGAGCGCTTGGCATCGCCCGGATCGCCGGCACCGGCCACGGCGACGCGGATCACCGCACCGTCGCGCTCGACGAAACCGTCGAAGACCTGGCCGGTGCGGCCCTTGAAGCGCGCCGCCTCGGCGCCTTGCTTCATGGCGGACTCGAGACCTTCGGGAAGCTTGCCCTTGTCGGCAGTTTGGGCGATGAGCCGCAGCCCTTCAGGACGGGACTGGCTAAATTCGATGTTCATGGGATCTCCCGGAATTCTGGATCGGGACGCTGCGGCTCCGGGCCACGGCGTCCCCTTTCGGATGCCGATTGCGATTAGGCGGACGCGGTGCGATAGGCAAGGCATGCCCTCGCCCCGCAGCCGCGCGCCCGGTTTCCGCCCGTTTCAGGTCCGCTCGCTTCAGGCGCGCCTGGCCGCGTCCGCATGCGTGCTCGCCTTCATCCTCGCGCCCGGACAATTGGCGGCGCAGGAAGGCGCCGCCGCGGGAATGGCCACCGCGCAGGAGCAGATCGATCTTGCCCAGCCGCGCGACCCGGCCGAAACCGACCAGCCCGCGCTGGAGCTGCCGCAGGAACCCCAGCCGGCGCTCAGTGCGCAAGCGAGCGGCGGCGACGCGATCGATTTCGAGGCGCAGACGCTCAGCTTCGACGAGGAGACCGACACGGTCACCGCCGCGGGCAATGTGGTGCTGCGCAGCGGCGACCGCTCGGTGCGCGCCGACAATGTCAGCTGGAACCGGCAGAGCGGCGAGATCCTCGCCACCGGCCGGGTCCGCTTCGTCGACGAGAACGGCAACCAGCTCTACACCGAATCCGTCACGCTGACCGACGAGTTCGAGACCGGCGCGATGGAAGACCTGCTGCTCGCCTTGCGCCAGGGCGGGCGACTGGCAGCGCAATCGGGGCTGCGCGAGGCTGATGGCACGATCACGCTCTCGCAGGCGGCCTACAGCGCCTGCGCGGTGACCACCCCTGCCGGTTGCGACAAATCGCCCAGTTGGCGCATCACTGCCGAACGGGTGAGCTACGATCCGCAGAGCAGCGAGGTGCGGTTCCGCAACGCCTATCTCGAGCTGTTCGGGGCGCGTATCCTGCCGCTGCCGGGTCTGGCCATCCGCACCGATGGCGGCGCGGTGGCGGGTTTCCTGGTGCCCGATCTGCGAGTTTCGGAGAGCAATGGGGTCGAGGTCAGCGCCAGCTATTACTGGCGACTGGCCGAGAACCGCGACCTGACCGCCAGCGCCTATCTGTTTACCGGCGCGCCGCCGATGGCGAGCGCGCAATACCGCCAGCTGGCGGACCGGGGCGCGTTCCAGATCACCGGATACGCCACCTACAGCAGCCGCATCTCCACCTTCACCGGCGCGCCGACCAGCGAGCGCGATCCGCGCGGCTATCTGTTCGCCAACGGAAAATTCCAGTTCACGCCGGAATGGAGCCTGACCGGCTCGCTGCGGGTGGCGAGCGACCGGACCTTCCTGCGCCGCTACGACATCAGCCGCGACGAGCGCCTGCGCTCGATGGTCGAGCTCGAGCGGATCGACCGCGATTCCTATCTCTCGATCGCCGGCTGGGCGACGCAGACGCTGCGGCTCGGCGCATCGCAGGGACAGGTCCCGCTGGCGCTGCCCGCGATCGACTACCGCAAGCGGCTCGCCGACCCGCTGCTGGGCGGTCAGGTCGAGCTTCAGGCCAACAGCCTCGCGATCCTGCGCCAGGACGGGCAGGACACGCAGCGTGCCTTCGCCCGCGCGCGCTGGGATCTGCGGCGGATTACCGGGCTGGGACAGGTGGTCCAGCTGACCGGCATGCTGCGCGGCGACGTCTATCATTCGGACGAGAATTTCCTCACCCCCACGGCGCTCTACCGCGGCGAACCGGGCTGGCAGGGGCGCGGTATCGCGCTCGCCGCGGTCGACGTCCTCTGGCCGCTGGTGGGCGAATTCGCCGGCGGCGAACAGGTGTTCACGCCGCGGGTCCAATTGGTCGCCACTCCGCCGATCCGCAATCTGGCGATTCCCAACGAGGATGCCCGCGCGATCGATCTGGAGGATTCCAACCTCTTCGCGCTCAACCGCTTCCCCGGCTACGACCGGGTCGAGGACGGGGTGCGGCTGACCTACGGCTTCGACTGGCAGCTGCGGCGGCCGGGGTGGGAGGTCAAGTCCACGCTGGGCCAGTCCTTCCGGCTCGCACGCGACCCGGGGATCCTGATCGACGGCACCGGCCTGTCCGAACGCGTTTCCGATGTGGTCGGGCGCACCGAAGTGCGGTTCCGCGATTTCGTCAAGTTCACCCACCGCTTCCGTCTCGACAAAGACAGCCTCGCGATCCGCCGCAACGAGATCGACGCCACCGTGGGTTCCGCGCGCACCTATGCCGAGATCGGCTATCTGCGGCTCAACCGCGACATTACCGAGGTCGAGGATCTGCAGGATCGCGAGGAATTGCGCGCCGCGGTGCGCGTGGCCTTCCTCGACTATTGGTCGGTGTTCGGTTCGGGCGTCTTCAACCTCACCGATCAGGCCGAGGATCCGACTTTCGCCTCCGACGGCTTCGAGGCCATCCGCACCAGGCTGGGGGTCGCCTATCAGGACGACTGCATCGAGATGGGCCTGACCTGGCGCCGCGACTATATCAGCAACGGCGATGCCGAGCGCGGCGACACCTTCCAGCTCTATTTCAGCCTGCGCAATCTGGGCTTCCGCTGAGCGCAATCCGCCCCGCGCCGGGGCACACCCCGCTTCGCCGTGCGCGGCCCCGTTGGCAGCGCGCCGCAAACGCGCTATCCGGCGCGCCAATCAGCTACGGTTAAGCCTGGCACAGCCAGTGACCGCAGCCATATCCGGGCGCCCGAGGGCGGCGCTGCATTGGGACGATACATACGTGACGCGCAAAACGCTTTCCAATCTGGTTTCCATGGTCGCGCTGGCTGGCCTCGTGGCGGCACCGACCGCCGCTTCGGCTCAGGTTTCGCCGCCGAGCGCGAACACGCTCGACCTGCCCGAGAACATCACCATCGTGGGTTCGCAGACTCCCAATCTGCGCAGCGCCACCGCGGTGGTGAACGGCGCGGTCATCACCGGCACCGATATCGACCACCGCGTTGCACTGGTCACTGCGGCGAGCGAGAACGAGATCGCCGGCGAGGAACTGCAGCGGCTGCGGATGCAGGTGCTGCGCAATCTGATCGACGAAACGCTTCAGATCCAGGAAGCCGAGGCGCAGGAAATCGCGATCGCGCCCGAAGAGATCAACCAGACCTATGCGCGGCTCGCGCAGCAGAATTTCGGCCAGAACGTCGGGGCGATGGATGCCTATCTGATCGGGATCGGCTCCTCGCCGGTCTCGCTCAAGCGCCAGATCCAGGGCGAACTTGCGTGGCAGCGGCTGCTGCGCCGCAATGTTGCGCCCTTCATCAATGTCTCCGAAGAGGAGGTGAACGAGCTGCTCGAACGGCTCGAAGCCTCGCGCGGCACCGAGGAGCACCGGCTGGGCGAGATCTTCCTGTCCGCCACGCCCGAAAGCCAGGCCGCGGTTCAGCAGAATGCCACGCGGATCATCGAGCAGATCCGCGAGGGCGGCAGCTTCGTTGGTTATGCCCGCCAGTTCTCCGAAGCCTCAACCGCGGCGGTCGGCGGCGATCTGGGCTGGGTGCGGCTGGCGCAATTGCCCGCCGAACTCGCCACCGTGGCGCGCGAGATGCAGCCCGGCCAGCTGGTCGGCCCGGTCCCCGTCCCCGGCGGCTTCTCGATCCTCTATCTGATCGACAAGCGCCAGGTGCTGACCGCCGATCCGCGCGACGCGCTGCTCAGCCTCAAGCAGATTTCGATCGGTTTCGAGCCGGGCACCACCGAAGCGCAGGCTACCGCCCGCGCCGGCGAATTCGCGCAGGCGATGCAGTCGATCCGGGGCTGCGGCGATGCCGAAAGCGCGGCGGGAGCGATCGGGGCGACCGTGGTCACCAACGACCAGATCCGCGCGCGTTCGCTGCCCGAATCGCTGCAGAACGCCGTGCTCCAGTTGCAGATCGGCCAGACCACACCGCCCTTCGGCTCGGTGGAAGACGGCATTCGCGTGCTGATGCTGTGCGGCCGCGACGATCCGCAGGCCGAAGCCGGCCCCGACTTCGACCAGCTGATGGGCCAGATCGAAGACGAACGCATCAACAAGCGTGCGCAGCGCTATCTGCGCGACCTGCGCAACGACGCCTATATCGTCTACAATTGAGCTTGGCGGGTGAGCGGGTCGCGCCAGCCCAGCGAAGTCCCGCCGCTCGCCCTCTCGCTGGGCGATCCGGCCGGGATCGGCCCCGAGCTGATCGCCGAGGCATGGTTCCAGCGCCGTTCGCTCGGACTGGCGCCCTTCGTGGTGGTCGGCGGCGCGGCAATCTTGCGCGGCGCGGCGCGCAGCCGCGGTCTCGATGTCCCGATCATCGCCGTGGATGCCGTTGGCGCGGTCGACCCGGAACTGTTCGACCGCGGCCTTCCCGTATTCTCGTCGCATGACGGTGCCTATGCGCCCGGCAAACCCGACCTGGCGGGTGCGCGGCTGGCGCTGCATTCGTTGACCGAAGCCTGCCGCGCGGTGCGCGAGGGCGAGGCCGCCGCGCTGGTCACGCTCCCGGTTGCCAAGTCCCAACTGGCGCTGGCGGGCTTCGGCCATCCCGGTCAGACCGAATTTCTTGCGCAGCAATGCGGCGTGTCCGAGCGCGACGCGGTGATGATGTTGGCCGGGCCAAGCCTGCGGGCGGTGCCGCTCACGGTCCACTGCCCGCTGGCCGAGGTTTCGGGGCGGCTGACAGCCGAACTCATCATCCACAAGGCGCGCATCGTCGCGCAGGCGCTGCGTGACGATTTCGGCATCGATCATCCGCGTCTGGCGCTGGCCGGGCTCAACCCCCACGCGGGCGAGGACGGGCGCATGGGGAGCGAGGAAATCCGCGTCATCGCCCCCGCCATTGCCGCGCTGCGCGAGCAAGGGATCGACGCGACCGGTCCGCATCCCGGCGATGCGCTGTTCACCGCCCGCGCGCGCGCGACCTACGACGTGGCGCTGGCGATGTATCACGACCAGGCGCTGATCCCGCTCAAGGCGCTCGATTTCGACGAAGGGGTGAATGTGACGCTCGGCCTGCCGATCGTGCGCACCAGCCCCGACCACGGCACCGCCTTCGCCATTGCCGGCGCAGGCATCGCCGATCCCGGCGCGACCTTCGCCGCGCTGCGGATGGCGAGCGAATGCGCGGCGCGGCGGCTTGGCAGCAAGGCCTGAGCCTTTCCTGCATTACTGCAAACCGCCGATGCGATGGATTGCTTCGCTTCGCTCGCAATGACGGGCTAAGGGCAGCGACATGCACCCCGCCCTCCCCCCTTTGCGCGAAGTCATCGCCCGTCATGGGCTCAGCGCCTCAAAGGCGCTCGGCCAGAACTTCCTCTTCGACGAGCATCTTCTCGACCGGATCGCCGCCGTTCCCGGCGATTTGCAGGACCGCGCCGTGCTCGAGATCGGCCCCGGCCCCGGCGGCCTTACCCGCGCTCTGCTGCGTGCCGGCGCGCGGGTCACGGCGATCGAGATGGACCGACGCTGCCTCCCCGCGCTCGCCGAACTCGAGGAGGCCTTTCCGGGCCGCTTGACGGTGATCGAGGGCGATGCGCTGAAGCTCGACCACGACGCGATCATGGGCGAACCCCATGCCGTGGTGGCCAACCTGCCCTACAATATCGGCACCGCACTGTTCGTCCGCTGGCTCGGCGGGCAGGACTGGCCACCGCGCTGGACCTCGCTGACGCTGATGTTCCAGCAGGAGGTCGCACAGCGCATCGTCGCCGCCCCGGGCAGCAAGGCCTATGGCCGGCTAGCGGTGCTCGCGCAGTGGCGCACGAGCGCGCGGCTGGCGATGAAGGTCCACCGCAGCGCCTTCACCCCTCCGCCCAAGGTGATGAGCGCGATCGTCCATGTCGAACCCGGTACGATGCCGGAGGGGGTGAGCGCGCACCGGCTCGAACGGCTGACCGAGGCCGCCTTCGGTCAACGCCGCAAAATGCTGCGCCAGAGCCTGAAGGGTGTGCCCGGCGCGCTGGAGACGCTCGATACGCTGGGGATCGATCCGCAACGCCGGGCCGAAACGCTGGCTGTGGAGGAATTCGTCGGCATCGCGCGCCTGCTGAGCTAGCCGGCGCGCAGCCGCCTCTCAGACGCCAGCGGCCGGATTGTCCCGCGTCAGCCGGAGGTAGGTCGGCGAAAAATCCCCCGCCGAGGCGAGCATCGTCCAATCGAGCACCCGGATCACGCGCCGTTCGCGCGCGATCAGCCCGTCGGTTTCCAGCTCCTTCAGCACGCGGCTGACATGCATCGGCGTCACTCCGATGATGTCGGAAATCTGCTCCTGGGTCAGCGGCAAGACGAAGTCGTGCAGCTCGGTCTCTTGCGAATGCGACAGCCGTACCGACAGTTCGCACAGCAGATAGGCGACCTTGGTCCGCGAATCCCGCCTGCCCAGATTGGCCATCCACTCGCGCGAAATTGCCGATTTGATCAGCGTATCGCGGAACAGAGCCTTGCCGATGCTCGGGCGTTCGAACATCACCTGGACGAGTTCTTCGCATTCGAAATTGTACAGTTTGCACTCGGAAATCGCCTGCACATTGTAGTCGATCGAGGGCAGGAACAAGGCATCGAAATCCAGCAGTTCTCCGGCGAAAAACATGCCGACGATCTGCCGCCCGCCGCTCCCGACGATCTTGTGGCCGGCAGCGATGCCGGAAACCAGCAGCGAGCAGGTGCTGGGAGTGGCCCCATCGCGAACCGAGAACGCGCCGGGTGCCAATTGCCTCGATGCGCTTCCGAGCGAATTGAGCCTGGCGACATCGCCCTCGCCCAGGTCGGAATGCTTTCGCAATCGGTCGATAAACTTCTGAAGCGACACGCAGGCGTCCCCTTTAGGCCGATCCTCTGCGGTCCTGCGGCGCACTCCAACAAGGCAACCACAAATTAACCGGCACGGTATAGCCCATGTTCATATCATAGATCGTATACATAGCTTGGATTCGCGGATCTGGCGGTCTAGGGGTGATAAAACCCTTGTTCTGTTATTCGGCCTCGTCCGCAAAGACTTATTATAGAGGGTTTACGGATAAGCAAGGTTCTTGCTGCTCGCGGCCCGAGGTCGGGGCACGAACTCAAGCCGCTGCCAGGTGGGTCAGCGCGGACGCCAGGGTCCGAGCAGGCGGCAAAACGGGGCGCGCCGCCCCGGTCTGCTCTTCTCTCTTCACGCCGGAGAAATTCCGGCGCCTGAAGATCGGTCTATAATTACACTAATGGGTTGTTAACCCGTCGCGATTGAGTGGAGCCAAATGGTTTGGAACACCGACCTCACGAGGAGCCCAATAGAGGGCACCTCGCATCTTCCTTCGACAACGTAGCCGATCACGTCCGGGCCTCGCTCGACCGGATCGTCTCCCATTGCGCGGCCGAGTTCGACTGTCCGATCTCGCTGGTGTCGGTGGCCGAGCCAGCGCAGCTGAGGGTGCTGGCGGCGACGGGAATTGAAGCCGGCGAGGTGCCGCTGGAGACTTCGTTCTGCATTCACTCGATCCGATCGCAGCAGCCGCTGGTCGTCGACGACGCGCTCGAGGATCCCCGCTTCTGCCGGAACGAATTCGTCCACGGCGACCCGCCGATCCGCAGCTACATGGCCTATCCGCTGCGGCATTCGCGCGGGTGCTATATCGGGACGCTGTGCATCATCGACAGCCGCCCCCACCGCTTCACCAGCGCCGATCTCGTTAAGCTGAAGACCTATGCCGGGGTCGTCGAGGATATTCTCGAACTGCACACCATTCACCGCGACGGACAGGAACTGAACGAAGAGGTGCAGGAGCAGAACCGTCGTCTGCTCACCTCGAACCGGTTGCTGCGCCAGGCCGAAGCGGTGGCAAAAATGGGCGCCTGGGAGCTCGAGATCGCCACCCAGAAGCTCAAATGGTCCGAAGGAGCACTGGCCGTTTTCGATGGCACTCAGTTCGAGAGCATTTCGCTCGAAGCAGCAATCTCGCGCTACGAGCGTGACGATCAAGGCACAATGCGTAAACTGTTCGACGAGCTCATAAGCTCAGGAAAAACCTTCGACTTCGAGACATACCTGTACATTCCACAGGGCGGAGCGAAGCGCGTCCGCATCGTTGCCGAGCGGATCGAAGGCGACATCACCCACCCGGCCCGCGTCGTCGGGATTCTGCAGGACGTTACGGAAAGCTACCAGAGGGACATGGCGCTGCGTCATGCCGCCGAGCACGACAGCCTTACCGGGCTGCACAATCGCTTCGCCTTCGACCGGCTGCTCCAGCAAAGACTTTCCAACAGCAAGAGCCTGCGCGATACGATTGCGATCCTGCTGATCGATCTCGACGGCTTCAAGGATGTCAACGATGCGGTCGGTCACATGGTCGGCGACATCATTCTCGAAGAGGTCGGCCAACGGATTTCCAAGGCCACGCCGGATGGCGGCTTCGCAGCGCGCTGGGGCGGCGACGAGTTCGCTATCGTCCTGCCGGCAAAAACCAGCGGCGCAGAGGCCGAGAAGATCGGCGCGCAGTTGATCCAGCAACTGCGCTACCGCTCGGAAATCTCCGGTCATTTGATCGAACTGGGCGCCACCGCAGGGCTAGCGATCGGAACGAGCGGAACCAGCGTCAAGGAACTCGTCCGCCGGGCCGACACCGCGCTCTATCACGGCAAGAAACGCGATCCGGGCAAGGTCCATGTCTACGAGGCCGGGCTGGAACAGGCCAATGTCGCTCGCCAATACGCGCTCAACGAAGTGCGCAGCGCAATCCGCGAAGACCGCATCTTCCCCGGCTACCAGCCGGTGGTCGAACTGCGCACCGGGCGTCTGATCGGGTTCGAGGCGCTGATGCGGCTCAACAGCCGGAGCGGCCGCCGCATCACCGCGACCGAAGTCTTCCCCGCGCTGATCGATCCGATCCTCTCGCGCGAGGTCAGCGCCTGCATGATCGAGCAAGTCTCGAACGAATTCGCGGCGCTCGAGCGCTGCGCGCCAGCACTTGATTTCGTCAGCATCAACGCCAGCGAAGCCGATCTGCTGACGAGCGGCTTCGCCAGGCAGTTCGTGGCCGCGATGCGCAAGAAGCGGGTCGATCTATCGCGGATCACGCTGGAAGTGACCGAGACCATGCTGCTGGTCGACAACAGCCAGGCGGTTCAGCGCGTTCTCACCGAACTGCGCGACAATGGCGTGAGCATCGCGCTCGACGATTTCGGCACCGGCTATTCCTCGCTCAGTCACTTGCGCGATTTTCCTATCGACAAGGTCAAGATCGACGGCAGTTTCGTCCAGGCGATGGCCACCGACCAGCAGGCCACCAAGATCGTCCGCGCACTGATCGGAATGGCCAACAGCATGGGATTGACCGTGATCGCCGAAGGAGTCGAGACCGAGACCCAGAGCCGCCTGCTCCAGCAGATGGGCTGCCAGCTGGGACAGGGATTCCTGTTCGGTCACGCCGAGGAACTTGGGCGGCTGACGCTGGGGCGCGATCGCAGCTACAAGCTGCACACGTTCGCCACGGCGGCAGCCTAGGCGCTACCCCGCCTTCTTGCGGGCCCGCCAGGCGTGGAGCAGCGGCTCGGTGTAGCCGCTGGGCTGCGCGGTGCCCTTGAAGATCAGCGCCTTTGCCGCACTGAATGCAGCGCCGCCCTCATTGGCAAGCAAGGCTTCATAGCCCGGATCGCCAGCGTTCTGATCGTCCACCTTGGCCGCCATGCGGCGCAGCGAATCCCTCACCTGCTCCTCGCTGACCACGCCGTGGAGCAGCCAGTTGGCGATGTGCTGCGAGGAAATCCGCAAGGTGGCGCGGTCCTCCATCAGCCCGACATCGTCGATATCCGGGACCTTGGAGCAGCCGACCCCCTGGTCGATCCACCGCACCACATAGCCGAGCAACCCCTGGCAATTGTTGTCGAGCTCGTCGCGGATCTCGTCCTCGGACCAGTTCACCCCCTCGGCGAGCGGGATGGTGAGCAGATCGCCGAGCCCGGGCACTTCGCCCAGCCCGCGCTGCAGTTCGAACACATCCTCGCGGTGGTAGTGGATGGCGTGGAGCGTGGCGGCGGTCGGGCTCGGCACCCAGGCGGTGTTGGCGCCGGCGCGCAGATGGCCGATCTTCTCCAGCATCATCTTGCCCATCAGATCGGGCGCAGCCCACATGCCCTTGCCGATCTGCGCGCGGCCCGAGAGCCCGTGGCGCAGGCCGATGCCGACATTGCGCGCCTCATAGGCCTTCAGCCAGGGGCTGTCCTTCATCGCGCCCTTGCGCAGCATCGCGCCGGCCTGCATCGAGGTGTGGATCTCGTCGCCGGTGCGGTCGAGAAAGCCGGTGTTGATGAAGACGATGCGGTCCTTCACCGCGTGGATGCAGGCGGCCAGATTGGCGCTCGTGCGGCGCTCCTCGTCCATCACGCCGACCTTCATCGTGTGGCGCGGCAGGCCGAGCAGGTCTTCGACCGCATCGAACAGCTCGTTGGTGAAGCGGCATTCCTCGGGCCCGTGCATCTTGGGTTTGACGATGTAGATCGAGCCGCTGCGGCTGTTGCCGAAGCGGGTCTTGCCCGCGACGTCCAGAGCTCCGATCGCCCCGGTAACAATCGCATCCATCAGCCCCTCGGGGATATTCTCGCCTGCGAACCGCATCGCCGGGGTGGTCATCAGATGGCCGACATTGCGCACGAACATCAGGCTACGCCCCGGGAGCGCAAAGTCATGCCCTTCGGGATCGGTGTAACGGCGATCCTCGGCGAGCTTGCGGGTGACCGTGCGCTCGCCCTTGGCGAAGCTTTCTTCCAGATCGCCTCGGATCACGCCGAGCCAGTTGCGATAGCCGAGCAGCTTGTCCTCGGCATCGACCGCGGCGACCGAATCCTCCAGATCGGCGATGGTGGTGAGCGCCGCCTCGAGCAGGACGTCGCTGATCCCCGACTTGTCCTGCTGTCCCACGGGGCTGGCGGGGTCGAATTGGACCTCGATATGCAGACCGTTGTTGCGGAACAGCAGCGCGTTCTCGCCGCTGCCGACGAACTGGGCAGGGTCGGCCAGCGGAACGCCGTCATCCAGCGGCGCGGCGAGCTTTGCCCAGCTCGCGCCCTCGGCGAGCGGCAGCGCCTGATCGAGGAAGCGTCTGGCTTCGGCGATCACCGCCTGGCCGCGCAATTCGTCATAACCGCCGGGCAGCGCGGGCGGCGCATCGAGCGTGTCGGTGCCGTAGAAGGCGTCGTAGAGGCTCCCCCAGCGCGCATTGGCGGCGTTGAGCAGGAAACGCGCATTGAGGATCGGCACCACCAGCTGCGGGCCGGCCATCGTCGCGATCTCGGGATCGACGTTCTCGGTACCGATGGTGAACGTGCCGGGCTCGGGTACGAGATAACCGATTTCGGTCAGAAAGGCGCGATAGGACGCCGCATCATGCGGCTGGCCGGCGCGCTCGCGGTGCCAGTCGTCGATTCTGGTCTGCAACTCTTCGCGCCTGGTCAGCAGCGCGCGGTTGCGCGGCACGAACGCGCCGAGCATCTCTGCACAGCCCGACCAAAATTCTCCGGCATCGCGCCCGAGCGGCGCGAGGACCTCGGTCTCGAGAAATTCGGCCAGCGCGGTATCCACCTCGATACCGGCGCGCGTGGTGTAATCATTCATGGAATCTGCTCACCCGGATTGGCGACCGCGCGGAAGGGCGGCCAGACGTTAACGAATCCCGGGGAGGAGATGGCGCGCATATGGCGGGCCGTCCCCTGCTTGGCAAGCCGGGGACGAGCGGGCGGGGTTGGACATGGCGCGCCTGCGGGTTAAGGGCTCCGCCGATGACACTGGATACTCCCACCAAGGAAATACTCGCCCGGATCGATGGCGAGGCGATGCTCGAACAGGTGCTCGACTGGGCCGCTGTCAACAGCGGCACCGCCAATCTCGCCGGGCTGGCAACGATGGCCGAGAAGCTGGGAGCCGCGTTTGCGAGGCTTCCCGGCGAGGTCGAGCTGGTCGAACCCGCCGCGGTCACCGCGATCGCCGCGGACGGCAGCGAATTCGCCAAGCCGCACGGGCGCCACATGGTGCTGCGCGTCCGCCCAGACGCCCCGCGCCGCGTGGTGCTGACCGGGCATATGGATACGGTGTTTCCGGCCGATCACGCCTTCCAGTCGGTCGCATGGATCGACGAGGAGACAATCAACGGGCCGGGCACCGCCGACATGAAGGGCGGGCTTTGCGTGCTGCTCCACGCGCTGCAGGCCTTCGAGCAGAGCGCGGGTGCCGAACAGCTCGGCTACGATGTCATGATCAATTCCGACGAGGAGACCGGCAGCCTCGCCAGCCGCGGGCTGATCGAAGAGCTCGCGCAAGGCAAATACGCCGCGCTGACCTACGAGCCTTCCGCGCTGCCCGATGGCACGCTCGCGCATGCGCGCGGCGGCACGGGCAATTACTCCATCACCGTTCGCGGCCGCTCGGCGCATGCCGGGCGCAACCCGCAGGAAGGGCGCAACGCCATTGTCGCGGCCTCCGACCTGGTCCTGCGCCTCGCAGCGCTGGCGGGCGAGGACCTCACCGTCAATCCGGCGAAGATCGAAGGCGGCGCGGCCAACAATGTCGTGCCCGACCTTGCAATCCTGCGCTTCAACATACGCCCCAAGACGACCGCAGCGATGGAACGCTTCGACGGCGAGCTCGACGCGGTCCTGCGCGCGGTGGAAGCCGAGCACGAGGTGACGGCGACCCGCCATGGCGGCGTCACCCGCCCGCCCAAGCCGGTCGATGCCCGCGCGCAGAAACTGTTCGATCTGGTCCGCTCCTGCGGCGCGCAGCTGGGCCGCGAGATCGGGTGGCAACCCACCGGCGGGGTCTGCGACGGCAACAACATCGCCGCCTGCGGCGTCCCGGTGGTCGACACCATGGGGGTGCGCGGCGGCAAGATCCATTCGCCCGAGGAATTCATGATCGCGCCCTCGCTGGTCGAGCGCGCCGCATTGTCGGCTCTGGTGCTCGAGCGGCTCGCGGCGGGCGATCCGCTCGCAGATGCCGTGTCTGCAGGAGAACCTTCGTGAGCTTCCGCCTGCGCGCCGCACGGCTCGAGGATATCGAACCGCTCTATGAAATGGCCAAGCTGACCGGCGGCGGTTTCACCAATCTGCCCGCCGACCGCAAATCGCTGACGGGCAAGCTGGAACGCGCCGCCGCCGCCTTCGCGCGCGACGACGACCGGCTGGGCGACGACCAGTTCGTGCTGGTGCTCGAGAACACCGAAACCGGACAGGTGCGCGGGACCTGCCAGCTGTTCAGCCAGGTCGGGCAGCAATGGCCATTTTATTCCTACCGGATGACCACGCTGACCCAGCATTCGCAGGAGCTCGACCGCACGGTGCGCGCCGAGCTGCTCGGGCTGACCACCGATCTCGAAGGCTCGAGCGAGGTCGGCGGGCTGTTCCTTCACCCGCTCGAACGCGCCGGCGGGCTCGGCCTGCTGCTCGCGCGCAGCCGCTATCTGTTCATCGCCATGCACCGCCTGCGCTTTGCCGATCGGGTGATCGCCGAATTGCGCGGGATCATCGACGATGCCGGCGGCTCGCCCTTCTGGGACGGGGTCGCGGGCCGGTTCTTCGGGATGAGCTTCCAGGAAGCCGACTACTTCAACGCCATCAACGGCAACCAGTTCATCGCCGATCTGATGCCCAAGCACCCGGTCTATGTCGCCATGCTCGACGAGGAAGCGCGCAAGGTCATCGGCCTGCCCCACCCCACCGGGCGCGCGGCGATGCGGATGCTCGAGCAGGAAGGCTTCGCTTATGAGGGCTATGTCGACATTTTCGATGGCGGCCCCACGATGTCGGCGCGCACCGACCGGGTGAACAGCGTGCGCGATTCGCGCCCCGGTCGGGTCAGCGGGACCGATCTCGACATCGGCAAGCGCGCGCTGATCGCCACGGGAACGCTCGAGAGCTTCCGCTGCGCCTACGGCCAGTGCGACGTGGCCGAGGATGGGAGTATGGCGATAGACGAAGCCTGCGCGCGGGCGCTGGACGTCGTCGCTGGCGACGAAGTGTGGAGCGTAGCGCGGTGATGGAACTGGTTCGCGTCATCCCAGCAGAAGCTGGGATCTCTTTCCACGGGGTCGAAGCTTGCGGAACGAAGCCCCGGATCAAGTCCGGGGCGACGAGGCTCTTCCGATGAACCTCGTCGAAATCAATTTCGACGGCATCGTCGGACCGAGCCACAATTATGCCGGGCTCAGCCTCGGCAATATCGCCAGCGCCAGCCACAAGGGCGAACCCTCCTATCCGCGGGCCGCGGCGCTGCAGGGGCTGGCCAAGATGCGCGGCAATATGGAGCTCGGGCTGACGCAGGGCTTCCTGCTGCCGCTGCCTCGCCCCAATTTCGCCCTGATGCGCGATCTCGCGCTCGACGCCTCGAGCGAGCCGGCGCTGGTGGCTGCCGCCTGGTCCGCGAGCTCGATGTGGACCGCCAATGCCGCCACCGTGAGCCCCGCGCCCGACACCGCCGACGGGCGCTGCCACCTGACCCCGGCCAATCTCGTGACCATGCTCCACCGCGGGCAGGAATGGCGCGACACCAAGCGCCAGCTGGCGATAGCCTTCGCCGATCCGCGCCATTTCGCGGTGCACGACGCGGTCCCCGCCAGCTTCGGCGACGAGGGCGCGGCCAATCACATGCGGCTGTGCGAGAACCATACCGAGGCCGGCGTCGAGGTTTTCGTCTATGGCCAGCAGGGCGGCCGCTTCCCCGCGCGCCAGCACGAACAGGCCAGCCGCGCGGTTGCGCGCAAGCACGGGCTCGACCCCGCGCGCTGCGTGTTCGTCGAACAGAACCCCGAAGCCATCGCCGCGGGTGCGTTCCACAACGATGTCGTCGCGGTGGCCAATGAGCGCGTCCTGTTCACCCATGCGCGCGCCTTCGCCGACCAGCAGGGCGCCTACGAGGCGATCCGTGCCGTCTTCCCCGCGCTCGAGGTGGTCGAAGTGTCGGAGGAAGCGGTAAGCCTCGAAGAGGCGATCCGCACCTATCTGTTCAACGCGCAACTGCTCACGCTGCCGCACGGCGAGATGGCGCTGGTGGTGCCGAACGAATGCCAGGAGAGCGCTTCGGTGTGGGCCTGGTGCGAGCGCATGCTCGCGGGCAACGGACCGATCCGCAAGGTCATCCCCGTCGATGTTCGCCAGTCGATGGCCAATGGCGGCGGCCCCGCCTGCCTCAGGCTGCGCGTGGTCGCCGATCCCGCGACGGTGGATCCCCGCTTCCTGCTGGACGAGGGTCGGATCGAGCGGGCGGAATCCGTCATCGCCGAGATGTGGCCCGAGCAGATCGATCCCGTCGATATCGGTAGCGAGGCGCTCGCCAAGACGGTGATCGAGGCGCGCGAGGCGCTGCTCGGCGTTCTGGCACTCGACGAACTGGCCTAACCCGCGCCGACCTGACCCGCGCCGGCCTGACCCGCGCCGGCCTGACCCGCAACGGGACAGGCACCCAGCTTTGCGGGATAGCGGCTCCTCCATGCTGGACTCAGCCTGTCGGCGCGCCTTACAACCGGCCCATCGATTAACCATCGGGAACGGCTCGCCAGCGAGGATGGCATGGTGCTTGCGTTCCGGGTGGTTAAGCCAAGGGAGTTCGCGTGCTGCGCCGGATCAAGAGACTGTTTGTGATCAAGACGCGCTTCGAGGCGTATCTGATCATTTTCGCGCTGGCGCTGGGCGCGATGACCAGAGGCGTGCGCTACACGCTCGAATATCCCGGGGTCGGCGGCTACCTGTTATGGGCCGCCACGGCGGGCGCGGTGTTTCTGGGCGGTGCCAAGATTCTCGACGCGATCCGCTACGAACGTGATGCCAAAGCGAATGCGGAGGCCGAATAGGACTACCGGCAGCGCAAGATTTTCGACTGAAGAGAAGGTGGGGGTTTCTGTTGCTAGCTACCCCCGGAGCCCCGGAATCCGTTCTGTTGCCCGGTCGGTCCAACCGCGCTTTGGCTTTGTAAAGTCAGGCCGTTAGGCCATCAAATTACGCCGCAAGAGCGAGTGCTTCATTGTCATTGGCACTTATGGTTTTGAGCCTTGAACGGGTTACTCAGCCCGAGCAAAAACTGCGCTTTTCAACACACGTCGATCCTAGTTCGGCCCCAGCATCAAAGGCGGTTTCTCGCCGCTGGTGGTGGAGCCGCCGGGTACTGCCCCCGGGTCCGTTGTGCCTATTGTACGCAGCACTTTATCGCCATAGTCGGCCGAAACCGACCCGCCCTATATAGCGATCCGAAGCTTAATGTGAAGTGGACGAAGGATCGGATGGCGCCGCGGGCTCGCGCTTGAGCTCGGCGAGGATCTTCTTGAGCACGTCGAGCTGCGGGTCGGTGGGCACCTCGGGGTTCTGCGAGCTGTCCTCGGTCGCCGCCTGCTTGCGCTGCATTTCCTCCGTCACCCGGTTGACGCTGCGCACCAGCACGAACAGCGCCATCGCGACGATCAGGAAATTGAGCAACGCGGTCAGCAGCGCGCCATAGCCGATCATCGCCACGCCCGCTTCCTTGAGTTGCTCGTAATTGTCGATCGCGCCCTCGTACCCTTCCGGAATCTCCCCCAGCAGCAGGAACCAGTTCGAGAAGTCGATGTCGCCGAAGATCCAGCCGATCAGCGGCATCAGCACGCCCTGCGTCAATTGCGTGACGATCCCGCTGAAGGCTGCGCCGATCACCACCCCGACCGCCAGATCGATGACATTTCCGCGGGCGATGAACTTCTTGAACTCGGATGCCAGCTTCATGGTGTCGCCCCCTGCTTGACGGATCGTTGCGCCTCCCTGCCACGAGGAGGATTCCGCCTCAAGCCTTGCGGAAACGACCCGCTCACGCTTGAAAGAAAGCGCGACCGTGCTATCTGGGTAAGACAGTTTTCCACCGAGGGGTATGTCATGAATCGCTTCGCAGCCATCCGCACCGCAACCCGGGCGATCGGCATCGCCGCCATGGCGCTGACGCTGTCCGCCTGCGGGATCAACTCGGTCCCCGCCGCCGAAGAGAACGCCAAGGCCAAATGGGCCGATGTCGAGGCGCAGTTCCAGCGCCGCGCCAACCTCATCCCCAACCTCCAGCAAGTCGTGCTCTCCTCCGCCGAGCAGGAGCGCGAGACGCTCCAGGGCGTGATCGAGGCGCGCGCTGCAGCCACTCGCCCCGAAATCCAGATCGATGGCGACGATCTCAGCAATCCGGAAGCGATGCAGCAGTATCAGCAGGCGCAGAGCCAGCTTGGCGGCGCGCTGTCGCGGCTGCTGGTCTCGGTCGAACGCTATCCCGAATTACGCAGCCAGGAGAATTTCGGCCGACTGATGGTCCAGCTCGAAGGCGCGGAAAACCGCATCTCGACCTCGATCCGCGACTACAACGAGGCGGTTCGCCAGTACAACACCACCATCCGCACCTTCCCGGACACGATCGGCGCCAACATCATCCACGGCGCCGAGCCGATGGTCCCCTACGAGGCCGCCACCGAAGGAGCCGAAGTCGCGCCCGAGCTCGACATGGGTCGCAGCGACGCCGCCCCGGCTGCAAACTGAGCGGGGCTGACAGCGCCGGAATGGCTCAACCGATCGGTCTGCTTCGTCGTCTTGTCGTCCTGCTGGCCGCGCTTGCGCTGGCTCCTGCGGCCTATGCGCAGGATTTCCCCGAGCGCGGCACGGCTCCCGTGGTCGATGCCGCGAACATCATCGACGAGGCGACCGAGGCGCAGCTGACACAGCGGCTCGACGAGTTCGAGGAGCAGAACCAGCGTCAATTCGTCATCGCCACCGTTCCCGATCTGCAGGGCTACGACATCGCCGACTATGGCTATCGCCTCGGGCGTGAATGGGGGATCGGCGATTCCGAGCGCGACGATGGCGTGCTGCTGATCGTCGCGCCCAACGAGCGGCTGATGCGGATCGAGGTGGGCTACGGTCTCGAAGGCATCCTTCCCGACGGCCTCGCCTTCGAATATATCGAGGAGATGAAGGACTATTTCCGCGAGGGTCAGTTCTCCGCCGGGATCGCGCAAGGTGCCGAGCGGATCATAAACCAGCTCGAACTGCCGCCCGAGGAAGCGGCGGCGATCGCCGAGCAGGCCACGCAGGAGCGGGCAAGCGCAGGCGAAGGCGGCTTCCCGATCGGAGCGCTGATCTGGCTGGGCTTCATCCTGTTCTTCTTCGTGCTGCCGATGTTCGGTCGGCGCGGCAAGCGGCGCTTTCGCGGCGGCGGCGCGGGCGGTTTTGCGCGCGACATCATCCTCTGGGAAGTCGGCAAGGCGGTCGTCGGCGGTCTGACCGACAGCGATGGCGGCGGCTTTGGCGGTGGCGGCTTCGGCGGGGGAGGCGGCGGTTTCGGCGGCTTTTCCGGCGGCGGCGGCAGTTTCGGGGGCGGCGGCGCCTCCGGGGGGTGGTAGATGGCCTATTTGACGCAAGATCAGCACGCGATTGTCACCGACGCGGTCGCCAGGGCCGAGAGCATGACCAGCGGCGAGATCGTCACTGTCCTCGCCGATCGCTCGGATGGCTACACCGATGTCGTGCTGATGTGGTCCGCCGGGATCGCCTTCACCGCGATGAGCCTGTTCGCCATCCTGCCCAAGCCCTTCCTCGATCTGTGGGATTCGCTGATCGGCGGCTGGACGCATGAATGGACCAATGGCGAGATTGCCACGATGACGATCATGCTGGGGCTGATCGCCTTCGTCGTGACCTGGCTGCTGCTGTCGTGGGACGCGCTCAAATTCCGCGTCGTCCCCGGCCCGGTCAAGACCGCGCGCGTCCACGACCGCGCGATCTCCCATTTCAAGGTGGGCGCCGAACGCCGCACCCATGGGCGCACCGGCGTGTTGATCTATCTCTCGATGCAGGAACACCGCGCCGAGATCGTCGCCGACCGGCCGATCGCGGAGCAGGTTTCCGCCGATGTCTGGGGCGAGGCGATGGCCGACATGCTGACCGACATCAAGCGCGGCTGCGTGGCCGAGGGAATGGCCGCCGGGGTCCGCGATGTCGGAGAGGTGCTGGCCGAGCACTTCCCGCGCACCGCGGACGATGTCAACGAACTGCCCGACCGTCTGATCGAGGTTTGATCATGGAGGCGCGCTTGCTCCCCTCCCCTTGGGGAGGGGCCGGGGGTGGGGGTACGACGCCAACGGCCTGGGCACACCCATCCCCAACCCCTTCCCTCAAGGGAAGGGGCTCAGAATGACCGCCGACCGCGACGCGCCCGAACAGATCGTCTGGCAGGGCAAATATGTCGTCGCCAAGACCCGAGGCCGCTGGGAATATGTCGGCCGTACGCGGAACATCCGCGCCGCGGTGATCCTCGCGCTGATCGAAGACGACGTGATCCTGATCGAGCAGTACCGCGTCCCTATGGGACGCAATTGCATCGAACTGCCCGCCGGACTGATCGGCGACGAAGACGGGGGAGAAAACGAGGACGATCTGACCGCCGCCGGACGCGAACTGGAGGAGGAGACCGGCTATCGTGCCGGGAAGCTCGAGGATTGCGGGAGCTATTACTCCTCACCAGGCATGGTGAGCGAGAGCTTCACCCTCGTGCGCGCGACGCAATTGCAGCAGGTCGGCCCGGGCGGCGGGACCGAAAGCGAGGACATCGCGGTCCACCGGGTCCCCCGTGCGGAGCTGGCTTCGTTTCTCGAGCGCAAGCGCGGCGAAGGTTGCGGCGTGGATGTCCGCCTGCTCTTGCTGCTGGGACAGGACATCCTATCGGGAGAGACAAAATGACCAAGACCAAGGGCAATCGCTGCGCGGGCAAGTTGGCGCTGGTGACCGGTGCGGCGCAGGGGCTGGGCCGCGCGCATGCGACCCGGCTGGCCGAGGAAGGTGCGCGGGTGCTGTGCACCGACATCAACGGCGAAGGCGCGCAGGAAACCGCGACGCTGATCAACGCGCAGCTGGGCGCCGGCACCGCTTTCGGCGTGGCGCACGATGTCACCGACCCCGGGGCCTGGGAAGCCGCGGTTCAAGCCGCGCGCGACAATCTGGGTGGCCTCAACGTGCTGGTCAACAACGCCGGGATCGGCGTGGGCGGCAATATCGAGACCTGCGACTTCGACGATTGGAAGCGCTGCTTCTCGGTCAATGTCGATTCGATCTTCCACGGTTGCCAGAAGGCGCTGCCGCTGATGCGCGAGCATGCGCCCGGCTCGATCGTCAACATTTCCAGCATCGCCGGGCTGATCGCCAGCGACACCATGCCGGCCTACAATTCCTCCAAGGCGGCGGTGTGGATGCTGTCGAAGTCGATCGCGCTGCATTGCGCCAAGAACCGGATGAACATCCGCTGCAATTCGGTTCATCCCACCTTCGTCGACACGCCGATCCTCGACGGGACCGCGCGGCATCACAATCTCGACAAGGCGGTCCTGCTCGAGAAGCTGGCGCGCCAGATCCCGCTCAAGACGGTCGGCGAACCGAATGATATCGCGAATGCGGTGGTCTATCTCGCCAGCGACGAGAGCAAGTTCATGACCGGCGCGGAACTCAAGCTCGACGGCGGCATCTCGGCCATGTGATCGGCTGCGCGGGAATTGGTAAAATGACATGCGAGAGGCGCGGATCGCTCCGCGCCTCTCAATCCGCGATCAGGCCGATCGCGAGGTAGATCAGGATCGGGCTGCCGAAGCCGACCAGCGTGGCGATCACGAAGCCCGCCCGCACCAGCGTGGTGTCGATCCCGAAGTAATTGGCGATCCCGGCGCAGACCCCCATCAGCTTGCCGCGCTGGCGGTCCAGTCGAAAGCTCTTCGACGGCGGACCGCCCGGGGCGGAGTGGCGCAGATCGCTCATGCGATCAGACCACCGGGCGATGCGGGGACGATGGCCATGGCCAGAAAGGCCCCCGAGATGACCAGCGAAAAGCCGGCGGCGAAAAGCTTGCTGCTGAAGAGATTGGACATGATTTCCTTCCTGTTCGAATAAGAGTTGAGCGCGGCGCGCGGATCAGGCGATGAAGCCGGTCGGGCTGGCGGGGACGATCGCGGCGGCCATGACGATGGCCGAGAAGGCGAGAGCGGCGATGGCGGCGAAGGCGTTGTTGATGGTGCTGAACGACATGATGTTGATCCTTTTGTTTCCCTGAACCCCGGCCCTTCCGGGGACATCAGGTAGTTTGCAACCCCCGTGCCAAACTACGAGAATGGCGGAATTCAGCCATTGTTCGGCCGTCGCTAGCTGAACCAGGCGTTCATCGATCCGAAAGGTTGGTGAATTTTCCCAACAGTTCGAAATCGCGTTTCCCGCTGGCCTCTCTCCGAGCGCGCGGGTAACGCTCGACGGGCTTATGGCGCTCGACCGCATCTCACTTTCCGACTTCCGCAACCACGTCCAAACCACGCTCGAAGACACCGCGCCGATGAACCTGCTCGTCGGTGCCAATGGGGCGGGCAAGACCAATGTGCTCGAGGCGCTTTCGCTGCTCGCGCCGGGTCGCGGGATGCGCCGCGCGGCGCTGGTGGACATGGTGCGCGGCGGGGCGACCGACGGTTTCGCGGTCGGCGCGAGCCTGATCGGCGCGGAAGAGCCGGTGCGGCTGGGCACCTACACCCAGGGCACGCAGCCCGGCCGGCGTCGGGTAAGGATCAACGGCGCCGAAAGCTCTGCGGTGGCGCTGGGCGAATGGCTGGCGATCGGCTGGCTGACCCCGGCGATGGACGGGCTGTTCACCGGTGCGGCGCAGGACCGGCGGCGCTATCTCGACCGGCTGGCGCTGGCGATCGACCCGGTCCACGCGCGCCATGCGGGGCGCTACGAAGCGGCCTTACGCGAACGCAACCGCCTGCTCTCCGACGACCGCGAGCCCGACCCCAGCTGGCTCGACGCGATCGAGGCGCAGCTGGCCGAGCACGGCACCGCGCTGAGCGAGGGCCGGGCACGGCTGATCGATGCGCTGATGGCCGAGATCGTGGCGCAGCCCGAAGCGCCCTTCCCCCGGCCTGCGCTGAGCTACGCACCCGGTGGACCGCTCGGCTTCGAGGGCCTGTCGCAGGCGCTCCACGACAACCGCCGCCGCGACCGCGCCGCGCAGCGCACGCTCGACGGGCCGCACCGCGACGATCTCGAGGTGCTCTACGCCGCCCGGCGCATGCCCGCGGCGCAATGCTCGACCGGCGAGCAGAAGGCGCTGCTGCTGGCGATCACCATCGCGCATGCCGCGCTCTCGGCGAAAGGCCGCGCCTCGCTGCTGCTGCTCGATGAGGTCGCCGCGCATCTCGACCCGGATCGGCGCGCGGCGCTGTTCGAGCGGCTGCGCGCCGGCGGGGCGCAGGTATGGATCACCGGGACCGAGCTCGCGCCCTTCGAGGCGATCGCCGACGAGGCCGCAGTCTGGACCGTCGCCGGGGGCAGCGCGCAGCGCCGCTAGACCGGTGCCGACCCTACTCCGCCGCGGGCAGCGCCGCCTGCACGTCGTCCAGCGTATCGGCCACCAGCGCATCGATCCCAGGGGCGGTCGGGTGGATCCGGTCGGACTGGAACAGCGCGGGATCCTGATAGATGCTCTCGAGCCAGAACGGCACCAGCTGCGCGTCATATTCCTCCGCCAGCTCGGCATAGAGCGCGTCGAAGCTCTGCTGGAACTCTGGCCCGTAATTGGGGGGCGCGCGCATTCCCATGATCAGCACCGGGATGTCGCGGTCGCGCAATTCGCCCAGCATCGCTTCGAAATTGGCGCGGGTTTCCTCGGGCGAAAGCCCGCGGATGAGATCGTTGCCGCCCAGTTCGAGCAGCACGAGGTCGGGCGGGGTTTCCAGCGCGTCGAGAGTGAACGCCAGCCGCTGGCGGCCGGCGGCGCTGGTATCGCCCGAAACGCCTGCGTCGATCACGCGGGCGTTCACCCCGGCACCACGCAGCGCGGCTTCGAGCCGCTCCGGATAGCCTTCCTGCTCGGCGAGGCCATAGCCCGCGAACAGGCTGTTGCCGAAAGCGAGTATTCGCCGTTCCTCGCCGGTCACCGCGATATCCGCCGCGGGCGCTGCGACGCTCGTCTCCTCGCTGGCGGCGGGCACTTCGCCTGCTTCGCCCGAACAGGCGGCCAGCGCCAGCGCGGCGCATCCGATAGACCAATTGCGTATCTGCATCGTCGAGCTTCCTTGTGTGGTCCCCTTCCCTATGGCATCGCTGCAATGTGACAAACCCCTCTCCGACCATCCTCGCCCAGAACCTCACCCTCACGCTCGGCACCGAACAGGCGCCGGTCGAAATCCTGCGCGGGATCGACCTGCGGATCGAGCGCGGCGAGACGGTGGCGCTGCTCGGCCCGTCGGGTTCGGGCAAGAGTTCGCTGATGGCGGTGCTGTCCGGGCTCGAGCGCGCCAGCGGCGGAACGCTGAGTGTCGCGGAAGAGAATTTCGCCGCGCTGAGCGAGGATGGTCTCGCGCATGCCCGCCGCGGACGGATCGGCATCGTGCTCCAGGCCTTCCATCTCCTCCCGACCATGACAGCGCTGGAGAACGTCGCCACGCCGATGGAACTGGCCGGTGAAAGCGACGCGCAGCCCCGCGCCCGCGCCGAACTCGAAGCGGTCGGCCTCGGGCATCGGCTCGACCACTATCCCCAGCAATTGTCCGGCGGCGAACAGCAGCGCGTCTCGATCGCGCGCGCCACCGCGGCGCGCCCCGCGCTGATCTTCGCCGACGAACCCACCGGCAATCTCGACGCCGCAACCGGTCACGAGATCGTCGATCTGCTCTTCGCGCGCCGCGCCGAGACCGGGGCGACGCTGCTGGTCATCACCCACGATCCCGAACTGGCCGAGAAATGCGAGCGGGTGATCACCCTCGCCGACGGAAGGATCGCCACCGACACCAGGACTGAAATCAGCGGAGCGACCGCACCCGTATGAGCTGGGCCATCGCCTGGCGCATCGCACGGCGCGATCTCAACGCGCGCTTCCGCGGCTTGCGGCTGCTGCTGGTCTGCCTCTTCCTCGGGACCGGCGCGCTGACCGCAATCGGTTCGCTGACCGCGGCAATCGAGCAGGAGATA
The DNA here is from genome assembly GCA_963975275.1 of uncultured Erythrobacter sp. Lineage (GTDB taxonomy): Bacteria > Pseudomonadota > Alphaproteobacteria > Sphingomonadales > Sphingomonadaceae > Qipengyuania. Next base: position 141,814 of record CAXBFN010000007.1, read on the forward strand.
TCGTCGAGCGGGCAGACCCTGCTCGGCGGCGATCTCGAGATCGAATTGTGGCAGCGCGGCCTCAACCCCGAGGAGACCGCGGCACTGGCCGAATATGGCGAGCTTTCGCGCGGCTATCGCATGCAGGCGATGGCGCGTGCGGGCGAGCAGGCGGTCCCGGTGGGACTGAAGGCGGTCGACGCCGCCTATCCGCTCTATGGCGAACTGACGCTGCAGGACGGGCGTTCGGTCGGCGCGCCGCCCGAAGACGAGATCTGGCTGGGCCAGGGTGCAGCCGACCGGCTCGGCATCACCACGGGCGACCCGGTCGCTATCGGCACCCAGACGCTCATCGTCGGCGGGATCATCGCCAACGAGCCCGACAAGCTCAGCGAGGGCTTCCAGCTCGGCCCAACGGTGATCGCGGCCGAGGATCTGCCGGTTCGCGCCGGGCTGATTGCGCCGGGCTCGATGTATCAGACCAAGACCCGCGTCGCCTTCGATGGCGGCCAAGACCCGGAAAGCGTGGAGGAAGCGCTCGAAACCCGGTTCCCCGAGGCCGGATTCGATTTCCGCACCGCCGATCGTGCGTCACCGGGCGCCGATCGTTTCGTCAGCCGGATGAGCGAATTCCTGACCCTCGTCGGGCTCGCGGCGCTGGTGATCGCCGGGATCGGCATCGGCGGCGGCGTTACCTCCTATCTCGACGCCCGGCGTCAGGGGATCGCCACGCTCAAGATCCTCGGCGCGAGCAGCGGGGATATCGCGAGGATCTACGCGTTGCAGATCTTCGCCGCGGCGCTGGTCGGGAGCTTGGCGGGCATACTCGTCGGGATCGCGGTCACCCCGGTGCTGTCGCTCGCGCTGCAGGGGCTGCTGCCCGTGGATGGCGGGTTGGTGATCGACCCTGGAGCGATCCTGCTGGCGCTGGCCTATGGGCTGCTGGTCGCGCTGATCTTCGCCGCTCCGCCGCTGATGCGCGCGCGACGCTTCCCGGCGATGGCACTGATGCGCGCGCGCATCTCGCCATTGGGGGGAGATCGCAAGGCTATCGGGATCGTCGCTGCGGGTCTGGTGGCGATCGTCGCCCTGGCGCTGCTGACCTCCAGCCGCCCCGAACTCTCCGCCATGTTCCTCGCCGGCGCTGCGGCCGCGCTCGGGCTGCTCGCGCTGCTGGCCAGGGGCATCCGCCGCCTCGCCGCCGCGCTGCCGCGCCCGTCCAGCCCCATCGCGCGCAACGCGCTCGCCAATCTCCATCGCCCCGGCTCCAGCACCACCGCGCTGGTGACCGCGCTGGGTTTCGGCCTCGCCGCCTTCGTCCTGCTCGCCGCGGTGCAATCGGCGATCGACGGCAATATCGAACAGCGCGTGCCCGAGCAGGCGCCCGACTATTTCGTGCTCGACATCCCGCGCGATCAAGTGAGCGAATTCGAGCAGCTGGTCTGGGCAGAGGACGACAAGGCCGCGATCCGCGCCGTCCCCGCGCTGCGCGGCGCGGTGCTCGCCTTCGGACCCGAGGGTGCGATGACCCGCACCGCCGAGCTCGAGGATCTCCCCGACGGTGCCTGGGCGCTGCGCGGCGAACGCGGGCTGACCTACGCCGACCGGGTTCCCGACAACAACACCATCGTCGCGGGCCAATGGTGGGGTCCGTTCTACAGCGGCGAACCGCTGGTCTCGGTCGATCAGGAACTGGCCGAAGCCGCCGGGCTCGAGATCGGGGACATGATAACCTTCGGTGTGCTCGGGGTCGAGCGAACCGCCAGGATCGCCAATCTGCGGCAGATCGAATGGGAGAGCCTGGGCTTCAACTACGTCTTCGTGCTGAGCCCCAATGCCATCCAGGATGCGCCGCACAATCTCGCCGCGACCATCGACCTGACCGAGGGCACCCCGACCGGACCGCTGCTGCAGGCGCTGGTGCGCGAGTTTCCCTCGAGCTCGGTAATCGAGGTCGGCAATGTGCTGCAGCAGGCGCGCACGCTACTCGAGCAGGTGGGCCTCGCGACCCTCGCTGCCGCCGGTGTCGCGGTGCTGGCCGGGCTCGCGGTGCTGCTGGGCGCGATCGCCGCTGCGCGTGCGCAGCGCACCTACGACACCGTGATCCTGCGCGTGCTGGGGGCCGACCGCCGCCAGATCCTCACGATGCAACTGGTCGAGTATCTGCTGCTTGCCGGCGCCCTGGCGCTGGTCGCGCTCGGGCTCGGCAGTCTGACCGCCTGGCTGGTGATCACCCAGCTCTTCGAATTCGACTGGCTGCCCGATTGGGGCGCGGTGCTGGCGGTGCTGGGGCTCGGGATCGCAGTGGTGCTGCTGTTCGCGGTGCTGGGCTCGCTCCCGCTGCTGCGGGCCAAGCCCGCCCAGGCGCTGCGCACCCTGTAGGAGCGGTCCGGCAGGACAGACAGCAGCTCCCTTCGCAAGCCCGCCCCGCTTCTCCCTCACTTGCACTGCAGACAAGAAAAAGGGGGCCGCGAAGCCCCCTTTTCCGTTTGTCGATGGCCTGCCGCTTAGAAGCGGAAGCGTCCGGTCACGCCGTAGGTGCGCGGTGCATTCGGGTAGCCCGAGACCGTCCCGGCCTGCGCCACACCGTCGAACACCGCGGTGATGTAGCGCTCGTTGGTGAGGTTGCGGACATAGCCCGAGAGCTCGAAGCCATTGTCCATCACGAAAGCCAGCGAGGCGTTGACCTGGTTGATCTCGCGACGGAACTGCCGTGCCACATCGACGCCAATCTGGTTCGTATCGAAGCCGGTCAGGCCGTTGACGATCTGGGTGTTGCTCTCGTGGTAGAAGTCCACACGACCGATCAGCAGATTGCCGCTGGCTCCGAATTCGTGCGTGTAAGTCCCCGAAGTCGCGATCGTGAATTCCGGGATATCGGCCGGACGCTGGCCCGACAGATCGCCCAAGGTCGAATTGGTGAAGCTGTCGTAGACCGGATCGAGATAGGTCAGCGCGAAGGTGAACACCAGTGGATCGGCGGGCGACACGGTAGCATCGAACTCGAAGCCCTTGGTCGACTGCTCTTCCGCGTTCGCCAGCGCGAAGCCGGTGCCGGTGAAGACGTTCGACTGGAAGTTCTCCAGCGTCTGGTCGAACAGCGCGAGGTTGAACCCGACCCGGTCAAACTGTGCCTTGAGGCCGAGTTCGTAGACCTTGGCTTCTTCCGGCAGAGCGAAGCGCGTTCCGGTCGTGAGGTTGGGCACCGCCAGCCCGGCATCGCGGATCGGCGAGGACGGAGCAAGGATGGTGCTGCCGAACGGACCCGGAGTGAAGTCGCTCGGGAACGGACGGCTATCGCGCGACAGATTGACCGAGCTCGCCTTGAAGCCGGTGGCATAGGTGAAATAGGCGTTGACGTTGTCGGTGATGTCGTAGGCGGCGCGAAGCGTGTAGCTCCAGTCGTCGTCGCGGGTCTGGCCCGGCTCCACCGCATTGGGCACGCCGAGGAACGGCGGCAGGAACTGCAGCGGCTGCAGCGCGAGCAGCGGATTGGTCGCCGGATTGGTCGCCGCGGCGGCAATCGCACCGAAGGCTGCCGGATTGGCCTGCTGGAACTGGCCGATAATCGTCGGAGTGACCGAACCCGGAGCGATCTGGAGAGCGTTGGCGATCTGACCCACGATCACCGCATCGACCACATTGGTGTTGGCCAGCGGATCGAGCGACTCTTGCCGAAGCGTGAAGTCCTTTTTGTCGTCGGTGTAGTTGAAGCCGCCGGTCAGCGTCAGCCGGTCGGTGACCTCGAAGTCGACCGTGCCGAAGATCGAGTAGCTCTCGTTGTCGAGCGTGAAGAACTCGCGGGTGCTCGGCCCCTCGGCGAAGATGGATCCCGCAGGGAAGCCCAAACCGGCTTCGACGCCGGCCAGCGTCCCAGGACGGCCGCGACCGGCCAGCAGGTCGAAGAACGGACGCGCCTGCGGACCATTGGTCAGACCGCTGTTCTGCGTCACGTCTTCCTTGAAGTAGAAGCCGCCGAGCAGGAAGTTGAGCGGGCCGTCGAAGTCCGAGGTGACCCGCAGTTCCTGCGTGAAGGTGTCGATCGCCTGATCGCGGAACTCGGCGACCACGTCGGCGCTGGAGAAATCGACGTCCTGCTGGCTGAAGCTGCGCAGTTCGCGATAGGCGGTGATCGAGGTCAGCGACACCGAGCCCAGATCGTAATCCGCCTGCAGCGAGCCGCCATAGCTCTCGATCTCGTTGACCGGGAGCTGGTTGAGATAGGTGCGGTCGGAGAATACGTTCTCGGGCTCGATCTGACCGCCGACCGCGAAGATCAGCGGAACGGTCGGACCGGCGATGAGATTGCCGGCATAGCAGCACAGCTCGTCGATCTTGGAATAGTCGCCGATGGCGCGCAGACGGAGCGGACCGTTGTTGTCGAACAACAGCTGGCCGCGCACCGAGTAGCGGTCGCGCTCGTTGATCTTCTCATCGAGATTGACGACATCGACATAGCCGTCGCGCTTGTTGAGGTTGCCGTCGAGCGAGAAGGCGACGCTGTCGGTCAGCGGACCGGTGACATCGCCCTTGAGCACGATGTTGTTGTAATTGCCGTAGGTCGCCGAAACCGAACCGCCGAAGTCGAACTGCGGCTCGCGGGTGACGACCGAGATCACGCCGGCGCTGGCGTTCTTGCCGAACAGCGTCGACTGCGGGCCGCGCAGCACTTCGATACGCTGGACGTTGGCGATGTCGTTGATCTGCGCCGCGGAGCGCGAACGGAAGACGTTGTCGATGAACACGCCGACCGAGGGTTCGACACCGGCGTTGTTGGCGCCGTTGCCGAAGCCGCGGATGATGAAGGTGGTGTTGGCCGAGCTCTGCAGCTGGCTCACGCGCAGCGAGGGCGAGACCGTCTGCAGGTCCTGCAGGTCGCGGATTTCGGCGCGCTCGAGCGTCTCGCCGGTGGTCACGCTGACTGAAACGGGAACTTCCTGCAGCGTCTGCTCGCGCTTGGTGGCGGTCACGACGATGACATTGGGGTTGGTTGCCGGAGCAACATCGGCGGTGTCGTTCGTCAGTTCGGAATCGTTGTCCTGGGTGCGGATCGGATCGTTCTGGGTCACGTCCTGGGCGAACACGCTGGCAGGGGTCAAGGCAAAGGCAGCGGCGCCTACAAGCAGGCGCGCGGAAACGGAAATGTGCATGAAAGGTCCTCTTTGTGCGGGCTCTTCTCTTCAGCGAACCCGGCGTTGTGCGAACTCGACGCGCGTCTCTCCCGTGCGTCTCGCGGGTTGCATAGGAGGACCCATCCTGTTGCTCAACGCCAATGTTGCGTCGTTCGTCGGATTGTTGCGCGATTGTTGCAACCAATTCACACCTTCGGCGTCACCCGGCCTTTTGCACCCTCCGAGCTTGCCGTGGGAGGGCACCTGCGGTAGGGGCGCGCGACCCCATTCCCCAGACACTCTCCCCACGAAAGCACCGCCTCATGTCCCGCGATCTGCGTAATATCGCCATCATCGCCCACGTCGACCATGGCAAGACCACGCTCGTTGACCAGCTCTTCCGCCAGTCCGGCACCTTCCGCGAGAACCAGCGCGTCGAAGAACGTGCCATGGATTCGGGCGATCTGGAAAAGGAGCGGGGCATCACGATCCTCGCCAAATGCACCAGCGTCGAATGGGAGCATGACGGCACCAACACCCGCATCAACATCGTCGACACCCCCGGCCACGCCGACTTCGGCGCCGAGGTCGAGCGCATCCTGTCGATGGTCGACGGGGTGATCCTGCTGGTCGATGCCGCCGAAGGCCCGATGCCGCAGACCAAATTCGTCACCGGCAAGGCGCTGGCGCTGGGCCTCAAGCCGATCGTCGTCGTCAACAAGATCGATCGTTCCGACGCGCGCCCCGACGAGGTGCTCGACGAATGTTTCGAGCTCTTCCTCAGCCTCGACGCCAATGACGAGCAGCTCGACTTCCCCTCGCTCTGGGCCTCGGGCCGCGACGGCTATGCGAGCGCCGACAAGGACGCGCGCTCGGGCGATCTCGACCCCCTGTTCAAGCTCATCGTCGATCACGTGCCCGCGCCGGGTCTCGACCCCGACGGTCCGTTCAGCTTTCTCGCGACGCTGCTCGACCGCGACAATTTCATGGGCCGCGTGCTCACCGGCCGGATCCAGTCCGGTACCGTGCGCGTCAACGATCCGATCCACGCCATCGACGTCGATGGCAAGGTCGTCGAGGTCGGCCGCGCCACCAAGCTGATGAGCTTCGACGGGCTCGACCGCGTTCCGGTCGAGACTGCGGTGGCGGGCGACATCATTGCGCTCGCCGGGCTTGAGAAGGCGACCGTTTCCAACACCGTCGCCGATCCGTCGGTCAAGGAGCCGATCCCCGCGCAGCCGATCGATCCGCCGACGCTGGCGATGCGCTTTAGCGTCAACGACAGCCCGCTGGCGGGCCGCGAGGGCTCCAAGGTCACCAGCCGCATGATCCGCGACCGCCTGTTGCGCGAAGCGGAAACCAATGTCGCCATCCGCGTCACCGAAGCCGCCGACAAGGACAGCTTCGAAGTCGCGGGCCGCGGCGAATTGCAGCTCGGCGTGCTGATCGAGACGATGCGCCGCGAAGGCTTCGAACTGGGCATCAGCCGTCCGCGCGTGCTGTTCCAGGAAGAGGACGGCAAGCGGCTCGAGCCCTATGAAACCGTGGTCATCGACGTCGATGACGAGCATTCGGGCACCGTCGTCGAGAAGATGCAGCGCCGCAAGGCCGAGCTGACCGAGATGCGCCCGAGCGGCAGCGGCAAGACCCGCATTACCTTCTCGGCGCCCAGCCGCGGGCTGATCGGCTATCACGGCGAGTTCCTGTCCGACACGCGCGGCACCGGGATCATGAACCGGCTGTTCGAGAAATACGGCCCCTACAAGGGTGCGGTCGGCGGCCGTCAGAACGGCGTTCTGTTGTCCAACTCGGCCGGCGAAGCCACCGCCTATGCGCTGTTCGCGCTGGAAGAACGCGGCGAGCTGTTTATCGGTGCTGGCGAGAAGATCTACGAGGGCATCATCATCGGCGAGAACGCCAAGCCCGAGGATCTCGAGGTCAACCCGCTCAAGTCCAAGCAACTGACCAACTTCCGCTCGACCGGCAAGGACGACGCGATCCGCCTCACCCCGCCGCGCGCGATGACCCTCGAACAGGCGATCGCCTATATCGACGACGACGAGATGGTCGAAGTGACCCCGCAGACGATCCGCCTGCGCAAGGCGATCCTCGATCCCAACGAGCGCAAGAAAGCCAAGCGCAAGGGCTGATCTGCGTTCAGGCGGTCAGCGCCTGTTCGCTCAGCACCAGCGCCGCATAGAGGAGCGTGCCGCCTGCGAAGGGGAGGAAGAAGCTCTTCCTCTCCTCGGGCAGCTCCTCCTTGAGCACGACGAGAACGATCGCGCCCGAAACGAAGGCGAACAGACCGCCGATGACGATCTGGGGCACGGAGACCTGCGTTCCCAGGATCCAGCCGGCCAGCGTCGCCGCGCTCAGGATCCATCGGCCGCGGTCGTCGTAAAGCTCGGGATGGTCGCCGCGGGTGCCGAAATCGGCGGTCACGAAGTGCAGAATCATCGCGACGAAGTACAGCGCCAGCCCGATCAGGCTGGTGTCTTCGCGGTGGTTGAGAAGATAGCCGATCACGAATATCAGCAGGCTGCTGACCGCGATATGCAGCCAGAATACGCTGCTCTCGGGCCTGGCGCGTTCGATCTGGTCCTTGTCCTGGCCCCGGCTGCGCTTCAGCGCTCGTTCGGTGCCGTAGAAGGCTGCCACTCCGAACAGCGCGAGCAGGTAAACCGCGCTTTCGGCCATAACCTCGCCCAGGCCCGTTGCACGGTTGAACGCGCCGGCATGCGCGCCGAGTTCGGGCAGCATGTGGAGGAAGACGTAGGCCACCGCCACACCGCCGGAAAAACTGAGCCAGCGGCTGCGCGGGTTGCGGTCGAGGAACCGCAAACGCCCCACGAACAGATGCACCAGGCAGAACGCCACCGCCATGAGACCGGTGAAGAGGGTGGCAGAAGCGGTCAAAGCCGGCCCTCCCCGCCCCAAATCGAACCCTTGCAGCCTGCTACCATGCTCCAACGATAGACGCCGCCCTCCCGCTTGGCGAGAGGGCGGCGCCGGTCATGCTGCGGGTGGGACTAGATCCGGCCGGTGATCTGAATCCCGTAGAAGCGCGGCTCGGCCGGAATGAAGGTCGGAATACCGAAGCCGCCGCCGGTGTTGCCCGCGTCGAGCAGATATTCCTCGTCGGCGGCATTGCGGATGAAGCCCGCAATTTCGAGCCGGTCGTCGGCAAAGCTAACACCCGCGCGGGCATTGATCAGCGTGACCGGCCCCTGCGAGATCTCCGGATCGTTGGGCACCTGGAAGAAGATGCGGCTGCGATAGGTGATCGAAGGGGTGGCGAAGAACCGCATCCCGTTGCCGAGCGGCGCGTCCACGGTGAAGCCTGCCGCCGCCTGCCATTCGGGCTGGAGCCGGAACCGGTCGCCCGCAAATACGCCGTTTTCCGGCTTATCGTCGATACCACCGTCGATGTAGCCGACATTACCGAACAGACTCAGCCAATCGGTGGCGTTGATCGCCAGTTCCGCTTCGACGCCCAGATTGCTCGCCGAGCCGGCGCTTTCCGTAACCGTCGAGCCGACCGCACCAGCCGGATCGTTCGGTTCGGTGATCGTGCGCGAAATCTGGAAACCGTCGTACTGCTGGTAGTAAACACCGAGCGACCCCGACACGGCGCCGAAGCTCGCTTTGATCCCACCTTCGTAGTTCCAGACGACTTCCTCCGGCACCAGTTGGACGTTTGCTACCGGAATCCCGCCGCTACGGGCCGCACCCAACTGAACCACCGGCGAGCGTCGTCCCTTCGAAATCGTGCCATAGACGTTCACCTCGGGACTCAGCCGATAGAGGACGTTGAACCGGGGCAGCACCGCCGAGAAGCTGTCTTCGGTGGTAAAGGTCTGTCCGGCAGTGTCGATCTGACCCGGAATGAGCGAAGCGCGCAGATTGATGCCTGCCGCCCGCAATTGGTCCAGAAGAGGGCCTGGCAGGATGCTGGCCAGCAGCGGTACCGGCACATCGGCGCGGAAGCCCGAGCGGCGCTTCTCGATCAGCAGCCGGACGCCGGCGGTCAGTTCGAGCGAATCCGTGGGGATCCAGGTGCTGTCCGCAAACATCGAATAGCTGTCGTTCTTGCCCTGATTCTCGAAGGTCGAGCTGTAGGGGATCTGCGTCAGCGCGCCACCGGTGATCGCCGCGGTAGCCTGCGCTGCGGTTACCACGCCCTCGGCGTTGATGCAGCCGATCTGCAGGGCATTGCTGAGGCACTGGAGGAAAGTGCCCTCTTCCGAAGAAAACGGCACGTTCTGGAGATTGTCTTCGGTGAACACGTTCCAGCCGAAGGACGCGCGCCAGCTTGGGTCGGTGTAGGTGAAGCGGCTCTCGTGGCTGGCCTGCCAGCCCTCGGCGATCTCGGCGAATTCGAGATACCATGCCGCCGATCCATCGGCGTCGAACACTTCGCGGCTGTCGAATTCGCGGTAGCCGTTGACGGTGGTGAAGTTCCAGCCGTCGGCGAAATCGTAGCTGGCGGTGAGGTTGACGTCGTAAATCTCGCGATCGAGGCCGAGTTGGTCGTCACCGAGCGCCTCGGCCGAGAGCGGCGAGCCGCCGAGGTTCGCGCGGCCGAAGGGATCGCCGGGACCGTCTTCGGTGGGGAGCGCCTTCGAAATGAAGGGCGTGCCGCCGTTGCGCTGGCGGTCGAAGGTGCCGATCAGGTCGACGGTGAGATCGGCGGTCGGGGTGTAGCGCAGCGAGGCGCGGACGCCCAGATTGTCCTGCGAATAGAGCTCTTCTTCCTGATTGGGCGCGAGGTTCTCGACATAGCCGTCGCGGGTGCGCCACTCGGCCGCGATCCGGCCCGCGAGCACGTCCGACCCGGCGTTGACATAGCCCGAGAGCAGCGTCTGGTTGTAATTGCCGTAGCCGCCGGTCAGTTCGCCGGAAAAGCCCTCGCGCGGGCGCGCCGAGACCAGGCTGATCGCGCCGACGGCGGAAGCGGTGCCGAACAGCGTCGCCTGCGGTCCCTTGATCACCTCGACCCGGTCGAGATCGTAGATCGCCTGGTAGGAGCCGCGCGAGCGCGAGATGTCGACGCCGTTGTAATAGAGCGTGACGCGCGGGCCTTGCTGCGAAGACCCCGAATCCGAGGTGATCCCGCGGATGACGATGCCGGGGTTGTTGGCGCTCTGCTCCTGGATGTTGAGCCCGGGGACGTAGTTGGACAATTCGTCGAGATCGGTGACGCCGAGCTCGCTGATCCGCTCGCCGGTCAGCGCCGAGATGGTGATCGGTACATCGACCGCGCGCTGTTCGATCTTCTGCGCGGTGACGATGATCTCATTGCCGCGGACGGGCTCTTCTTGCGCCGGCGGTTCGGGCTGCGCCGCAGCCTGCGCGAAGGCGGGCGCAACGGGCACGAGCGCGGTGGTCGCAGCGAGCAGAGCGAAAACGGAACGTCTGGCAGTCATTGTCGAGGAGCCTTTTCATTATTGGTCGCCGCGCCTCTGGGCCGCTCCGGTGACACGGCCACGACATTTATGTTGCAGTGCGGTGAAAGCCGGATCGAAAGATCGAGGCAGTGCGAGTGGCATTTGTCCCTCGCCTTTGTTAATCGCACGTCCATGCAAACCGGAACCCTGATCACCCTCGCCCTCTATTTCATCCTGATGATCGGTATCGGGCTGTTCGCCTGGAAGCGCTCGACCGAGACCAGCGAAGGCTATCTGCTCGCGGGGCGCAATCTGTCGCCGGGAGTGGCAGCGCTTTCCGCGGGGGCCTCGGACATGTCGGGCTGGCTGCTGCTGGGCCTGCCCGGCGCGCTGTTCGCCGCGGGGCTGGTCGAGGCCTGGATCGGCATCGGGCTGTTCCTGGGCGCGGTGGCGAACTGGTACATCGTCGCGCCGCGGCTGCGCCGCCAGACGCAGGATCTGGGCAATGCGCTCACCATCCCGCAATTTCTCGCCAATCGCTTTCCCGACAAGGCGGTGCTGCTCCGGGTGATCAGCGCCATCGTGATCGTCGCCTTCTTCACCGTCTACACCGCCGCTGGCCTGGTCGGTGGCGGCAAGCTGTTCCAGACCGCCTTTGCCGAACTGCTCCCCGCTTCGGGCATGAGCGACTACATGCTCGGTATCTGGATCACCGCCGGGGTGGTGCTCGCCTACACCATGGTGGGCGGCTTTCTTGCGGTCAGCCTGACCGATTTCGTGCAGGGCTGCATCATGGTGGTCGCGCTGGTGCTGATGCCGCTGGTGGTGATGTTCGGCGATGGCGGGAGCGGCGGGGCGTCGCTGCTCGAGGTGCCGGTCGAGGGCTTCCTCAGCCTGACGCAGGGGCTGACCGCGCTCGGCTTCATCAGCGCGGTGACCTGGGGGCTGGGCTATTTCGGCCAGCCGCATATCATCGTGCGCTTCATGGCTCTGCGCAGCGTCGAGGACGTGCCCGCGGCGCGCGCCATCGGGCTGATCTGGATGGCGGTAGCGCTGGCCGGTTCGCTGGGCATCGGGCTCGCGGGACGCGCCTACGCCAACCGCAACGGGCTGGTGATCGACGATCCCGAGACGATCTTCATCGTGTTGTCGGAACTGCTGTTCCACCCGCTGGTGACCGGATTCCTGCTTGCTGCGCTGCTCGCCGCGATCATGAGCACGATCAGCTCGCAATTACTCGTCTCCTCCAGCTCGCTGACCGAGGATTTCTACCGCCTGTTCCTGCGCAAAAACGCCAGCGAGCGCGAGGCGGTGAATGTCGGGCGGATCTGCGTCGCGCTGGTGGCGCTGGCCGCGATCGTCATCGCCGCCGATCCCGACAGCGAGGTGCTGGGGCTGGTCGCCAACGCCTGGGCCGGGTTCGGCGCCGCCTTCGGGCCGCTGATCGTGCTGGCGCTGACCTGGGACCGGATGACCGGCGCGGGGGCGGTGGCCGGGCTGGTGACCGGCGCGGCGGTGGTCGCGCTGTGGATCGCGCTCGGGCTGAATGCAGACTTCATCGGCGGCCAGGGTCTCTACGAGATCGTCCCCGGCTTCATCGCCAGCTGGCTGGCCATCGTGCTGGTCAGCAGGGCCACGCAGCCGCAAGCCAACGCCGCCACTCTGGAGAGAACATGATCAGATCGCACACGCTGCTCGCCGGCATCACCGCCCTCGCCCTGACCGCAACCGGCGGGCAGGCGCAGCAGACCGAGGAAGCCCGGCCGATCGAGCAGCAGATCGGCGCCGGCGGCCGTCCGGTCGGTGCCAATTGGTCGCGCAGCCCGGTGATCGCCGAGCACGGCATGGCCGCCACCGCGCATCCGCTGGCGACGCAGATCGCGCTCGACATCCTCAAGGCGGGCGGCAGCGCGGTCGATGCGGCGATCGCCGCCAACGCCGCGCTCGGGCTGATGGAGCCGACCGGCAACGGCATCGGGGGCGATCTGTTCGCGATCGTCTACGATCCCGCGACCGACAAACTCCACGGCATCAACGGCTCGGGCCGCTCGCCCAGCGGACAGACGCTGGCGCAATTGCGCGCCAAACTGGACGGCGCGGAGGCGCTGCCGCCGGTCGGTCCGCTGCCGGTCACCATCCCGGGCACGGTCGACGCCTGGTTCGCGATGCACGAACGCTTCGGCAAGCTGCCGATGAGCGACGTGCTCGCCCCCACCGTGCGCTACGCCCGCGAAGGCCATCCGGTCGCCCCGGTGATCGCCATGTATCTCGAGCGCAGCCTGCGCTCGTTCGAGGCGCGGCGGGAGACCATGCCGTTCGACTTCACCAATGCGCGCGCCACCTGGTTCGCCGATGGCACCGCCCCCGAGGCTGGCGAGATCTTCCGCAACCCCGATCTCGCCGCCACGCTCGAGACGATCGGCCGCGAGGGACGCGATGCCTTCTACGAAGGCGAGCTCGCCGAGGTGATGGTCGATTATCTGCGGCGACAGGGTTCGGCCTACACGCTCGCGGATTTCGCCGCGCACGACAGCGAATGGGTCGATCCCGCCTGCGCGCTCTATCGCGACGGCTATGAATTGTGCGAGCTGCCGCCCAACAGCCAGGGCTTCGCCGCGCTGCAGATGGTCAACATCCTCAAGCATGTCGACCTCGCGCAGTGGGAGCGCGGCAGCCCCGAGGCGATCCACTACATCACCGAAACCAAGCGGCTCGCCTACGCCGATGTCGCACGCTTCTACGCCGATCCCGATTTCGCCGCTCTGCCCGCCGAACTCCTCACCGAGGAATACGGGCGTGAACGCTTCGCGCTGATCGATCCGGCGCGCGCCACCCCCGAATTCGGCCCCGGCGAGCCCAAGCTCGAGGGCGAGGGCGACACCACCTATCTCACCGTGGTCGACGGCGAGGGAATGATGGTCAGCCTGATCCAGTCCAATTACCGCGGCATGGGCGGCGGGCTGACCCCCGACGGGCTGGGCTTCATGTTTCAGGATCGCGGCGAGCTCTACAGTCTCGATCCCGCGCATCCCAACGCCTACGAGCCGAACAAACGCCCCTTCCAGACCATCATCCCCGCCTTCGTGAAGAAGGACGGCAAGCCGTGGATGACGCTGGGCCTGATGGGCGGCGGGATGCAGCCGCAGGGCCATGTCCAGGTGCTGATCAATTTGGTCGATTACGGGATGAACCTGCAGGAAGCGGGCGATGCGGCGCGGATCAACCATGACGGCGGGCGCCAGCCCACCGAACCGCTGGCCGGGCCTTCCGCCGATCCGCTGGGCACGCTGTTCGTCGAACCGGGCCTGCCCGCGGCGACCGTCGAGCGGCTGCGCGCGATGGGCCACACTGTCGAAGTGGTCGCCGACGGGATCATGTTCGGCGGCTATCAGGCGATCGCCCGCGACCCCGAGACCGGCGTGCTGACCGGGGCGACCGAGATGCGCAAGGACGGGCAGGCGAGCGGCTACTGAGGAGCGAGGCGATGGCGAAGGTGACCGGACTGGGCGGGGTCTTCTACGTGGTGAAGGACCCGGAGGCGACGCGGCAATGGTACCGCGACGTGCTCGGGCTCGGCGGCGAATACGGCCCGCAGCTGATGTGGTCCGAAGAGACCAAGGAGCAGCCCTATTCGCTGGTCAGCCATTTCAAGGACGATGCCTATATCAAGCCGGGCGCCGGCGGCTTCATGATCAATCTGCGCGTCGACGATTGCGATGCGATGGTGGCGCAGCTCAAGGCCAAGGGCGTCGAGATTCTCGACAGCGCCGACGAGGGCTATGGCAAGTTCGCCCCCGACGGGATCAAGATCGAGCTGTGGGAGCAATGCGCGGTTCCCGAATCCTGACGCAGGTTTCGCGCCCCGCTTAGGCTTTGGTTAAGCATGATCGGGTTACGGCTTGCGCATGCGGCAATTGCTCTGGTTTCTCGCGCTCATCGCGCTCGGCGGCTGTTCCGCAGTGCCGCAGTCGCGCGAACCGGAACGGCCGGTAGCGCGCGGCGCATCGAACGGCGCCGCCGTGTCGATCCGGCCCGAAGCCGCGCAATGCCTCAGCGAGCTGGCGCGCACCGGATCGCTCTACTCGCCCGTTCCCGACCGCCACTACGGCGCCGGTTGCCAGATCTCCAACAGCGTCCGGCTCGATCGGCTGCAGGGCGACGCGGGCGGATTTGCGCTGTCCAATCTGGGTCCGGTCGCCTGTCCGCTGGCGAGTGCCTTTTCGGGCTGGGCGCGCTTCGGCGTGGACCGCGCGGCACGCCAGATGCTGGGCAGCCCGCTCGAGCGGATCGAGACCATGGGCAGCTATTCCTGCCGCAACGTGGCCGGCACCGGGCGGCTCTCGGCGCACAGCCGGGCCGAAGCGATCGATATCGGCGCTTTCGTGCTCGCGGACGGACGCCGGATCAGCGTGATCGACGGCTGGTCGTCGCGCGACCGCGACGAGCAAGCCTTCCTCCGGACAGTCCATCGCAGCGCATGCAAGCGCTTCGGCACCGTGCTGGGTCCGGAATACAACGCCGCGCATCGCGACCATCTGCATGTCGAGCTGGGCAGCGGAAGCTTCTGCCGCTGACCTCGGCCACGACGCGTTATTCGGCTTCGTAATCGCTGAAGAAGCTGTAATCGGGCAGCGAATGGAACGCGGTGCGCAGGGCATCGCTCCAACTGGTCGAGATCGCCTGAAAATAGGGATCGTCATGCGCGATCCGGCGCTGGTGCGTCACCTCGAACTGGTCGCGTTCGATCACCATCAGATCGAGCGGCAGGCCGACCGAGAGATTGGCCTTGAGCGTCGAATCGAACGACACCGTCAGCAGCTTGACCGCATCCTCCATGCTCATCGAGCGGTCGTAACCGCGCAGGATGATCGGGCGGCCGTATTTGGTCTCGCCGATCTGGAAGAAGGGCGTGTCGGCGCTGGCCTCGATGAAATTGCCTTCGGGATAGACCATGAACAATCGCGGCTCCATCCCGGCGATCTGGCCGGCGACGATGATCGAGGCGGTGAAGCGGCCCTTGCCGCGCTCACCATTGATGCGCTGGCGCTCGGCGATGGTTTCGCGCACCAGCTTGCCGATCTCGCTCGCGACCTGGAACATGGTCGGCGATTGCAGCAGCACATTGTCGCGCTGGTCGGGTTCCTTGGTGCGCTCTTCGAGCTGGCTGACCACCGCCTGGGTGGTGGCCAGATTGCCTGCGGTCATGACGGTGATGATCCGGTCGCCCGGCACCTGCCAATGGAACATCTTGCGGAACACGGAAATGTTGTCGACGCCCGAATTTGTGCGGGTGTCGCTCATCAACACGAGACCCTTCTCGACGATCATTCCCACGCAATATGTCATGCATTCTCCCTGTTGTTGACCCTGGCTATTGTTGAACCTGGCGCTGGGCCACGGCGACTTCGACCTGCAGCTCCTGCGAGGCGCTGCCGAAGGTGATCCCGGTGATCGGCGCGGCATCGCGGTAATCGCGGCCGGTGGCAACCCGGACATAGCGCTGGTCGGGGCTGATGCCGTTGGAAATGTCGAATCCGACCCAGCCGAGCCCTTCGACGAAGGCCTCGGCCCAGCCATGGGTGGCATCCTGTTCGACCCGGTCGTCCATCATCAGATAGCCGCTGACATAGCGCGCGGGGATATCGAGCGACCGCGCTGCGCCGATGAAGATCTGCGCATGATCCTGACACACGCCGTGCCCTTCGCAGAGCGATTGTTCGGCAGGCGTGTTCACATCGGTGGTGCCGATCTCGTACGCAACCGCATCGATGATCCGCGCCGAGAGCGTGTGGAGCGTGTCGAGCGGTTGCTGGCCTTCCGCGCGGACGCTTTCTGCCAGCGCCTTCATCCTGGGCCCGGGCTTGGTCCGCGGGGTCTGGCCGCGGAAGCTCCACAGCGGCAGGTGACCGGCATGATGCCCGATGACCCCGGCATGGTCCGAAGTGTCGACCTCGCCGCTGCAGGTGACCGTGACCTCGCGCGCGCCGCCATCCACGGCAACCAGCGTCACGCGGTTGTGGTGCTGATCGTCGTAGCTGAGTTCCTCGTGCGCATGGTCGAATTCCATCGTCCAGGAGAGGATTTCCTGACCCTGCGTCGCCTTGGGCGTGAGCCGCAGCCGCTGGAGCGCATGAACGACCGGTTCGGAGAAGCGATAGCGGGTGGTGTGGCGGATATCGAGGCGCATCAGGCAAGGAACCTGTAATCTTGGGCGATCGCCTGCGCGATCGACGAGTTGGCGGCGGTGAAATCGGTCAGGAACTGGTGCAGGCCCTTGTCGAACACGTCCTCGATCGAGAGCCCGGACAAGCGCGTATCGGATTCGCGCATGAGTTCGTTGCTGGTGCCCTCGATGCCGTGGATGCGGGCCAGCGCGGCGAGGTTCTCGCGCAGCGCCGCGTGCGAATAGGCCAGGCTGCGCGGGAAGCGCTCGTCCAGCACGAGGAAGCTGACGATCCCGCGCGCGTCGATCTGCCCGGCGTTGAGCCAGCGGTACGCGCTGTCGCCCGAGACCGAACGCAGCACCATGTCCCACTGGCCGGTATCCATGCTCGACCCGACATAGGAGAGCGAGGGCAGCAGCAGATAGTATTTGATATCCATGATCCGCGCGATGTTGTCCGCACGTTCGATGAAGGTCCCGGCGCGGGCGAAGTGGAAGCCCTCCTCGCGCAGCATCGAGCCCAGCACCGCGCCATGCGCCAGCGTGCCCGCGCGCCGCACTGCGGTCAGCACCTCGCCCACGCGCTGTTCGCCGACCGGGCGCGCGAGCATGTCCTTGATCTGCAGCCAGCTGTCGTTGACCGCTTCCCAGACCTCGCTGGTGATCGCGCTGCGCGCTTCGCGGGCGTTGGAGCGGATTTGCTGGAAGGTGTTGAGGACGCTGGCGGAACTGTCCTTGTCGCGCAGGATGTAGTTCCAGGCCTGCATACCGGTGTAGGTGGCGTTCTTGGCCTCGTAGCCGCGGCGGTGGCCCGCGGTCTCGATGACCGAACGCCACTCCTCCTCGGCGCTCACCGAATCGCGGGTCAGCGCCATGCGCAGCCCCGCGTCGATCAGGCGGGCGGTGTTTTCGGCCCGCTCGAGATAGCGGAACATCCAGAACAGCGAATTGGCGGTTCTTCCCAGCATCAGTCTTTGAGCACCCAAGTGTCCTTGGTGCCCCCGCCCTGGCTCGAGTTGACCACCAGCGACCCCGGCTTCATCGCCACCCGGGTCAGCCCGCCGGGGGTGATGTCGACCTTGTCGGGCGAAACCAGCACGAAGGGGCGCAGGTCGAGATGGCGCGGTGCGAGGCCGCGGTTGGTGAAGATCGGACAGGTCGAGAGCGCCAGCGTCGGCTGAGCGATATAGCCTTCGGGATTTTCGCGCAGCTTGGCGGCGAAATCGCTCAGTTCGCGTTTGCTCGCCGCCGGCCCGATCAGCATCCCATAGCCGCCAGACCCATGAACTTCCTTGGCCACGAGCTCGGCCAGATTGTCGAGCACATAGGCCAAGCTTTCCGGATCCGAGCAGCGCCAGGTCTGGACATTGGGCAGCAGCGGTTTCTCGCCGGTGTAGAACTCGACGATCTCGGGCATGAAGGAATAGATCGCCTTGTCGTCGGCGACCCCGGTGCCCGGGGCATTGGCGATCGTGACCCGGCCGGCGCGATAGACGTCCATGATCCCGGGCACGCCCAGCACACTGTCGGGATTGAAACTGAGCGGATCGAGAAATTCATCGTCGACCCGGCGGTAGATCACGTCGATCGGCTTGTAGCCCCAGGTGGTGCGCATCGCGACTCGGCCGTCGACCACGCGCAGGTCGCGGCCCTCGACCAGTTCGGCGCCCATCTGCTCGGCGAGGAAGGCGTGTTCGAAATAGGCGGAGTTGAAAATGCCCGGCGTCAGCACCGCGACGACCGGCTTGCCCTCGGCGCAGGCAGGGGCGCAGGCGGCCAGGCTCTTGGCGAGCCGGCGCGGGTAGTTGGAAACGCTTTCGACCGGGACGCGCATGAACAGTTCGGGGAACATCGCCATCATCGTCTCGCGGTTCTCCAGCATGTAGGAGACCCCGCTGGGGGTGCGGGCGTTGTCCTCGAGCACATAGAACTCGTCCGGTCCGGTGCGGACCAGATCGATCCCGACGATATGGGTGTAGATCCCCCCCGGCGGGGTGAAGCCGACCATATGCGGCAGCCAGGCGGCGTTGTTGCGGAACAGGTGCTCGGGCACGCGGCCGGCGCGGATGATTTCCTGCCGGTGGTAGAGATCGTGCATGAAGGCGTTGAGCGCGGACACGCGCTGCTCGATGCCCTTGGTCAGCTTGCGCCATTCATGCGCGGTGATGATCCGCGGCACCATGTCGAAGGGGATCAGCCGCTCTTCGGCCTCGTCTTCGCCATAGACATTGAAAGTGATGCCGGTGCGCCGGAAGGCGGTTTCGGCGTCGCGGTGCTTGCGCTTGAGGAAGGATTTTTCCTGCTCGCCGTACCACGCCTGATAACCCGTATAGGCGTCGCGCACACCGCCATCGGGCTTGTGCATCTCGTCGAAAAATTCGCCTGCTGCCATGTTTCCCCAAGAACGCTGCGCCCGAGCCAGAAATGGCCGGGGTCCAAGCGCTCGTTCCCGTCATGACAACAAAGGTTCAGACCGCCTCAAGTTCCCCTAACACGGTTTTAATAACTTCGGGCGAGGATACGAAGCCCATGTGGGTGCAGTGCATGCCGATCGCTCGATCGCGCTCGCCCACCCTGCCGCGCGCGCAGCGCGGGTGAACCACGCCGTCGCGCGGGCTCCACAAGGCCACGGTCTCGACCGGGGGCTTGCGCGCGGGCTCGGCATCGAACTCGGGTTCGTCGACTCGGTGGCCGGCGATCGCCTGATAGGCGCGCCAGCCGTTGTTGGCGCGCGGGCTGCCCGAAAAGGGCGAGCCCAGCGTGATGATCTTGGCGACCTTGTCGGGATGCAGCTTGGCAAGCTCGCGCGCCATTACGCCGCCCAGGCTCCAGCCGACCAGCACGATCGGCTCGCCCGCGCGATCGTACAGGTCGAGCAGACGCTCCTCGACCTTGGCGAAACGCTTGGCGGTGGCGCCGAAATTGTAGCCGACGCCCCAGCGCTTGGCGGTGTGCCCCGCTTTTTCGAGGATGTGTGCCATATAGCGCATGCGGATCGGGTGCGCGCCGAAACCGGGCAGCAGCATGACGGTGCGTGGGCGTTCGCTCGGGCTGATCTCGAACTTGCGGAACAGCCGCCGGAACGGCTCGAACACCCACCCCAGTTCGCGCAGCAGCAACAGCGCCCGCGGCGAACGGACGTCGTCGGGGTTGGGCTCGCTCGCCAGTGCCCAGCGGCGGGCGAGTTCGGCGCGGCTCCACCCTTCGGCAAGCTTGGTATCGAGGGGGCCGGTTGCCGTCATTGTGTCATAGGACGCCATGCTCGATGAACGCGGGGTGAGAAGGATCGGTTCCGTCTCCGGCCGCCCTTCACCTCAACGGCATTCACCCAGCCTCAATGGAGTCATTCAGCCTCAAGGGCAGTCACCCACGCGCTCGTGGGTCGCCTTCATCCGCAAGGTCGAATCGCCCATTCCCGCCATGTCGCCGGTCATGGTCATGTTCATCACCGAGGAGGTCGGGGTCGCGGTTCCGGTCATCGCCATCTGGATGGTGTTGCCCTGCTCGCCGGTGCATTGCATCAGCGCATCGATTTCACCGCCATCGACATCGAAGCGCTGGAAGGTGCAGTCGCCGTCCTGCGACTGGCGCGCCATCTCCTCGTAGCCCTTGTCGACATCGGCCTGGGTCAGGCAATATTCGTGCGCCTGGCCGTCCATCATCTGGCGCAGCATGTCGCCCGCGCCCGCAGGCGCGCCGGGGATATCGACCTCGAGCACTTGCATCACCGCGCGATACTGGCCCGGCTGCGGCTGGACGGTGTCGCGCGCGCGTTCGGCCACTTCGGACTGGCTGATCCCGCCATCGTCCGCGTTCGTGCCCTCGGGTTCGGCCTCGCCGCAGCCGGCGAGAGCGACAAGGGCGAGCGGGGCGGCGAAAACGAGTGGGTGCATGACGAAATCTCCCTGACAAGCCGGCGGCCTTCCGGTGCAATCTGCACGCCAATGCGGTGCTTGCCAAGCGCCCGTTGATCGGCGGCTCCCCCTGCCCCATATCGGCGCACATGGCCGAACTCGTAATCCGCCGGGGACTCGATGAACCCGATACCACCGGGGACTTCGTACCCCACAAACCCGCGCGGCCCGAGAAATCGATGCCGGGGCGCCCCTTCGAGCTGATCTCGCAATACAGCCCCGCCGGCGACCAGCCGACCGCGATCGAGGATCTGGTCGGCGCCGTGAACGAGGGCGAGCAGACGCAGGTGCTGCTTGGGGTGACCGGCAGCGGCAAGACCTACACCATGGCGCAGGTGATCGAGCGGGTGCAGCGCCCGGCGCTGATCCTGGCGCCCAACAAGATCCTCGCCGCGCAGCTCTATGGCGAGTTCAAGAGCTTCTTCCCCAACAATGCGGTCGAGTATTTCGTCAGCTATTACGACTACTACCAGCCCGAGGCCTATGTGCCGCGCTCGGACACCTATATCGAGAAGGAAAGCTCGGTGAACGAGGCGATCGACCGGATGCGCCACTCGGCCACCCGGGCGCTGCTCGAACGCGACGACGTGATCATCGTCGCCTCGGTGTCCTGTCTCTACGGCATCGGTTCGGTCGAGACCTATTCGGCGATGATCTTCGATCTCAAGAAAGGCGAGAGCGTCGACCAGCGCGAGCTGATCCGCAAGCTGGTCGCGCTGCAATACAAGCGCAACGACGTCGCCTTCGCGCGGGGCAATTTCCGCGTCCGCGGCGATAGCCTCGAAATTTACCCCTCGCATTACGAGGACATCGCCTGGCGGATCGGCTTCTTCGGCGACGAGATCGAGGAAATCAGCGAATTCGATCCGCTGACCGGCAAGAAGGGCGCCAGCCTCGAGAAGGTCCGCGTCTACGCCAATTCGCACTATGTCACGCCCGGTCCGACGATGAAGCAGGCGGCCGAGGCGATCCGCTTCGAGCTGACCGAACGGCTCAAGGAACTGCACGCCGAGGGGCACTTGCTAGAAGCCCAGCGGCTCGAGCAGCGGACCAATTTCGATCTCGAGATGATAGCCGCCACCGGGAGCTGCAACGGGATCGAGAACTACAGCCGCTTCCTCACCGGCCGCCTGCCGGGCGAGCCGCCGCCCACGCTGTTCGAATATCTGCCCGAGAACGCGCTGCTGTTCGTCGATGAAAGCCACCAGACCGTGCCGCAGATCGGCGCGATGTCGAAGGGCGATCACCGGCGCAAGATCACGCTGGCCGAATTCGGCTTCCGCCTGCCGTCGTGCATCGACAACCGCCCGCTCCGGTTCAACGAATGGGACGCGATGCGCCCGCAGACCGTCGCCGTCTCGGCCACTCCCGGCAGCTGGGAGATGGAGCAGACCGGCGGCGTCTTCGCCGAACAGGTGATCCGCCCCACCGGGCTGATCGATCCCCCGGTCGAGATCCGCCCGGTCGAGGACCAGGTGCAGGACTGCATCGACCAGTGCCTCAAGACCGCCAAGCAGGGCTATCGTACGCTGGTCACCACGCTGACCAAGCGGATGGCCGAGGATCTCACCGAATTCATGCACGAACAGGGTGTGCGGGTGCGCTACATGCACTCCGACGTCGAGACGCTCGAGCGAATCGAACTGATCCGCGACCTGCGGCTGGGCGTCTATGATGTGCTGATCGGGATCAACCTGCTGCGCGAGGGGCTCGACATCCCCGAATGCGGGCTGGTGGCGATCCTCGATGCCGACAAGGAAGGCTTCCTGCGCAGTGAAACCTCGCTGATCCAGACCATCGGCCGCGCGGCGCGCAACGTCGACGGTCGGGTGATCCTCTACGCCGACCGCATCACCGGCTCGATGGAGCGCGCGATCGCGGAGACCGATCGCCGCCGCGAGAAGCAGCGCGAATACAACGCCGAGCACGGTATCACCCCGACCACGATCAAGCGCGACATCGCGGATATCGTCGCGCACAGCGCGGCGCAGGACGGGGTGACGGTCGATATCGGCGACCCTGCGGTCAACAATCTCGTCGGCCACAATCTGCGCGGCTATATCGAGGACCTCGAGAAGCGGATGCGCAACGCCGCGGCCAATCTGGAATTCGAGGAGGCCGGACGGCTGCGCGACGAGATCCGCCGGCTCGAGAACGACGAGCTCGGCCTGCCCGACGGCGAGAAGAAGGCGCCGCAGGTCGGCCGTTCGAATGAGGGCAAGCCGGGGACGCGCAAGATGCGCTATGGGAAGACCAGCTACAAGAAGATGGGCGGCAAACCGTAAAGGTTACAACCGGTTAACCATCGTTCGCGGAACCCGCTGATCCAGGCATGGTTTCCTGCATAGTCTCTTCGAAAGGAACTCGCCCTTGCGCCTCCCTCTGGTCCTTCTCGCCCCGCTCGCGCTTGCCGCCTGTTCCGACAATGCCGACGAGCCGGTCGATGCGGCAGTATCGCTCGAAGAAACCACCACGGCTCAAGCAGGCGCAGACGCGCAGGGCAATCGCTGGTTTTACAAGCCCGCGACGCAGACCGCGCTGTTCGGCCCCGCGAATTCGGAAGGCATCGTGTCGCTCAGCTGCAATCTCTCGCTCGACGAGGACGATGCGGTGGTGGCTTTCCAATGGCTCTCGGCGGCGCAGCAAGGCGCCCGGGAAACCGTCACCGTCACTTCGGGCGACAGGGTAGCCGAATTTTCGGTGACCGGCACCGCCAGCGCGCTGGGGCCCGACGCGATCTGGAACGGCGAGATCGCCGCCGAGGATCCGGCGCTCGCCTTCCTTGCAGCCTCGTCGGAGCCGCTGACTTTCACCCTCGGCAGCGAAAGCGTGACCACCCCCGCAGACGAGGCGATCGACCGGGTGGTGACCGCCTGCAGCTGACGGGAATTGACCATCGGCAGGGTGATCGCATAGCTGCGCCGATGCGCTCCATCACCCTCATGTGTCTCGCCGCCCTCCCGCTCCTCGCGCTACCATCGTGCAAGCCGCCCGCCGCCGACGATTACGTCGCGCGGGTCGGGCTCCAGGAGCGCTCGGGCCCGTCGGAGCCGCTGCTCTCGCCCGACACTGCGGAAGCGCAATGGGTCGTCAGCCGCGAGCCGGGGCGGATCATCTATGGCAATCCCGGCGAGCCGCCCCTGCTGGCGCTGGCCTGCATCGACGGGCCACAGGGCGCGCAGATCGCCTACGAACGGATCGTCGCCGCCGACCCGAACGCCAAGGCGATCCTCGCGCTGATCGGCAATTCGCATGTCACCCGGCTGTTCGTCGATGCCGAGAAGACCCGGGACGACTGGCGCTGGCGCGGTGCGACCGACGCCGAGGATCCCGCGCTCGAAGTGCTCACCGGACCCCGGCAGGTTGAAGCGACGGTACCCGGAGCGGGCAGCGTCATCCTCAACGCGAGCAGCCTGCCGCGCGAACTGATCAACCGCTGCCGGGCGCAGGCGCGCGGCCGACCTGCGGCGGCAAAGCCTATCGCGGCAGGGACGTCAGCAGATCCGGCGTGAGCACCTGCGGCAATTGCCGTGGCTCGCCCCCGGTCGGATACCACAGATAGAGCGGCACCCCCGCCGCGCCCTGATCGGTGAGGAAGCGCGCGATTTCCTCGTCGCGGCGGGTCCAGTCGCCGACCAGCGTGATCACCCCCGCTTCCTCGAAAGCCGCGCGTACCGTCTCGCGCTCGATCGCGGCGCTTTCGTTGACCTTGCAGGTCACGCACCAGTCGGCGGTGAACCAGACGAACACCGGTTGGCCGGTCGCGCGCGCCTCGGCCAGCGCCGCCTCGCTGAAGGGGCGCGGGTCGTGGATGCTTTCGCTGGCCTGCACCGGAGCTGCCTGCTGACCGGGTAGCAGCACCGCGAAGCCCGCGATCGCAGCCAGCGCCACCAGCACCCCCGCAACGCGGAACCTGCCCGCCCGGCGCCCGAACAGCACCGCGAGCAGCAGCACCGCCCCCGCCGCCAGCCCCAGCGCCGCGAGCGCGAAGCCCGCGCCCGCCATCCGCCACAGCAGCCAGACCAGCGCCAGCGCAGTCAGCCCCATCGGCAGCGCCATCCAGCGGCGGAAGGTCGCCATCCAGGGCCCCGGTCGCGGCAGCGCGCGGCGCAAGGCAGGCACGAAGCCGAGCACCAGGAAGGGCAGCGCCAGCCCCACCCCCAGCGCCGCGAACAGCGCGAGCGCCTGCGCCACCGGCAGCAGCAGCGCCGCGCCCATCGCCGCCGCCATGAACGGCCCGGTGCACGGCGTGGCGACGAAGGCGGCGAGCAGTCCGGTGCCGAAGCTGCTCGCCCCGCCCTTCCCGCCGCGCATCACGAGGCCGGGGAGCTCGAACGCGCCGGCGAAATTGGCCGTGATTGCCGCAGCGAGCACCAGCAGCGCGACCAGCACCGCGGGCTCCTGCAGCTGGAACGCCCAGCCGATCTGCTCGCCCGCGGCGCGCAAGGCGAGCAGCAGCGCGCCCAGCGCCAGGCAGGCGAGCACCACGCCGAGCGTGTAGAACAGCGCATCGCGCCGCGCCGCGCGCTCGTCGCCCCCCGCCCTGGCGAGGGAGAGCGCCTTGAGGCTGAGGATCGGGAATACGCACGGCATCACATTGAGCAGCAGCCCGCCCAGCAGCGCGCCGAGCAAAGCGAGCCAGACCGAGGGCAGCTCGTCTGCGCCGGGCGCGAACGCAGTTCCCGACGACGGCACCTCGCCCGGCACCGCAGTGAAGCGAACGCCCTCGCCCTCCCCGAACGACAGAATGCCGGTCAGGGTCGCCGGCAGCGTGCCGCGGCCCAGCGGGATCTCGGCGATGAGCCGGTCGCCGTCGCGGAAGAAGGCTTGATCCGCAGTGTAATCGACGAGATCGGGCTCGCCGATGAAGACATGCGGCGCGCCGAGGTCGAGCTCGGCGGGGACCGGGATCGCGATCCTCAGATGCCCGTCCTCGATCGCGAAGCTTCCCTCGCGGTCGAGCAGCGGCGCGATCGCCGCCCGCCAGCGGTCGAAGCGCGGATCGCGCGCGGCACTGGCCGGATCGAGCGTCAGCCGCGCCTGCTGCGGCACGCAGATCGTGTCGGTGCAAGCGAGGTAATCCGCCTCGACCGCGATCGCGGGCATTTCCCCGACATCCGCGCCCGCTGGCACGCTGACCGGCACCAGCACCGTGTAGGCGCCCTCGTAGATGTGGTTCATCAGCCCGGAGATCACCAGCCGCTCGGGCACCGGATAGAGCGGCTCGCCCGCCTCCCAGCCCGCGGGCAGCTCCCAGTCGAGCTCCATTCCGTAGCCCGCATCGCCGGGATTGCGCCAATAGCCGTGCCATTCCTCCGACACGGGCGTGAAATGCAGCGCCAGCGTCCATTCCTCGCCCGCCACCGCCGCACCCTCGGCGAAGAGTTCGGCGCGGATCGAGTTTTCGCGGCCCCCTTGCGCTAAGGCGGCACCCGCGAACAGCAGAGCGCAGGCCAGTAGCGCCAGCAGGCTCCGCAACCCGTTCAACATCCTTGCCTCGATCACGCGACAGCCTCTAGGGCGAGGGACTGCTCCGCGCAATCAGGGGACGACAAACGCCATGGCCGATACGCCCGACACTGCACCGCACGCCACCAAGCGCGACCTGCTGATCCTGGGCGGCGGGCTGGTCGGCATGACGCTGGCACTGGCCGCCGCGCGCAAGGGCATGACCAGCCATGTCGTCGACCGCGCCGATCCGGCGGAACTGACCGCCGAAGGCTTCGACGGCCGCGCCTCGGCGATCAGCACCGCGAGTTGGCGGCTGTTCCGCCATATCGGGCTGGAACAGGCGCTCGAGCCCTTCGGCTGCGGAATCGCCTCGATCGCGGTGACCGACCAGATGAAGCCGGGGCGGATCGATTTCGCGCCCGAGCCGCACGAGGGCACGCTGGGGCGGATGTTCGCCAACCGGCAATTGCGGCTCGCGCTGTTCGAGGCCGCGCGCGACGAGCCGCTGATCTCCTGGCATTCGCGCGCCGAGATCGCCAGCCGCACCCGCGGCGAGCATGGCGTCAGCGCGACGCTGGCCGATGGAACCCGGCTCGAGGCCAGCCTGATGGTCGCCGCCGAGGGCCGCGGCTCGCCGACGCGCGAGGATGCCGGGATTCCGATCGCGCAATGGCAGTACCACCACCGCGCGGTGATCGCCGGGCTCACCCACGAAAAGCCGCACGGCAATGTGGCGTGGGAAATCTTCTATCCCGCAGGCCCCTTCGCGCTGCTCCCCATGCTCGACGCGGCCGATGGCGCGCATCGCAGCGCGCTGGTCTGGACGGTGGACGAGAAAGACGCCGCCGGCACGCTCAAGCTGGGCGACCGCGCCTTCCTCGCCGAAGTCGAGAAGCGGATGGGCGGCGTGTTCGGCGCAATCGAGGCGGTCGGTCCGCGCGCCTCCTGGCCGCTGGGTTTCCATCACACTGCCAAGATCACCGACACGCGGCTGGCGCTGATCGGCGATGCCGCACATGGCATCCACCCGATCGCCGGACAGGGGCTGAACCTCGGTCTGCGCGATGTCGGGGCGCTGGTCGAAGTGCTCGAGGAAGGCCTCCGGCTCGGGCTCGAACCCGGCGATGCGCAGGGTCTGGCGCGTTACGAACGCTGGCGCGGGCTCGACAGCTTCACCGTGGCGCTCGCGACCGACGGGCTCACGCGGCTGTTCGGCCTGCCGGGCAGACCGGCGAGCGCGCTGCGACGGCTGGGAATGGGCGGCATCCAGCGCATGCCGATGCTCAAACGCTGGTTCATGGACGAGGCGCGCGGGATCACCGGCGACCTGCCCGAGCTGCTGCGCGCCTGAGGCTCGCGGTCCGGCCTTAGGGTCAGGCCTCGGGCTGAACCGCGGGGCTGACCTGTTCGATCCGGTTGCCGACCCCGTCGCGCAGCATCCGCGGCTCGAGCACCGCCGAGGTTTCGATCAGATCGAGCGCCTGCTGGGTCGCGGCGAAGCGCTGCGCATCGGCGATCCAGTCGGCGGCATTGTCGGCGCCCGGAAGCTTGCTGACTTCCTCGATCGCCGCTTCGACGCGGCCGCTCTCGAGAAACAGCCGCGCGCGGTCGAGCCGCCGCTCGGGCTGCGGCGAGGGCGTGGTTTCGCGGCGGACCACGAAGAGCTGCGACAATTCGTTGCGGATCAGATCCCAGGAGAAATTGCGACTGCCTTCGGACAGACGCGGCGCGATGCCCTCGAGCCGCGCGATCAGCTGATCGAGCGTCACCGGATCGCGCGAATTGGCGATGATGGTGCGCACCGCATTGGGCAGCGCATCGCCGAACCGCAGCCGCAGTTGATCGGCGAGGAAGCCGAGTTCGGCGCCCTTCTCGATCGCCCGCCGCGCGGCGAAGGCGATCAGTAGCCCCTCGGCGCGCGCGGCATTGCCCGCCGCCGCCTGCGCCTGGATATCGAGCCGCGCCAGCCGCTGTTCGGCAGCCGCCAGCCGCTGGTCGATCCCGCCCTGCTGTTCGGCCACGCGCTCGACCGCCTCATTGGTCTGGCCGATGGCCGCGCTGGCGGTGGTGGTGGGTGTCGGGGTGGGTTCGGCGCGCGCGCCATTCGCGGTCACGGCGGTCTCCGCATCGGGCGCTGCGACCCGAGCGGGTTCCTCCCGCGCCTCGGCCCAGCGATAGACGCCGTATCCGGCGAGCGATCCGCCCAGGATGAAGGCAGCGAGCACTGCGAGCAGCACCGGGCGCATGGAAGGCCGCTTGCTCCGCTGTGAAGTGAATTCGTTCATACGCGCCTTTGTTGCGATCCCATCAGCCGGAACGTCCGGCGCTCTGCGCATGGCCGCCCGCCCCGATCATGTCCTTGCACAGAATTTCCGCCGATGCCAACAGCGCGCCGTCGTCCGGGGCCGGTGCGATGTGGACCGCCCCCCAGCTGTCGCCCGCGGGCCCCAGCAGCCGCGGCCCGATCAGCACCAGCGCCAGCCTGCTGCGGTCGATCGCCAGCCTCGCGCATTCGGCGGCGAAGTGACGCGCGGTTTCCCCCGAATGCAGGAGAACCACGCCGCCCCCGGCGAGCCGCCCGCGCAATTCGTCTTCGATCGGCAGGTCGATCGCGCGATAGACCACCCGCTCGGCGATCGAAGTCGCGGCGGGGGCTGCGAGCGGGACACGGCGTTCTCCGCACAGCCGCAGCAGCCTGGTCATGGTGGCCGGCATGCCGTCGACCAGGGTCTGCAAGCCGCCCGCGCCGATCCGCTCAACCGCAAACCCGGCCTCGCGCGCCATCGCCCCCGTGGTCTCGCCGACCGCGAAGACGGGGAGGTCGACGAGGCCGCCCAGCCCCTCGCCCCCGTGGCGAAAGACATTGGCGCTGCCCGCGAGTATCGCGTCGAAAGCCCGGGGGTCGGGGGCTGTCCACTCGGCGGGTTCGATCCGGCTGAGCGGGCAACCCGCCACCTGCAGGCCCCGGTGGCGGGCCGCCGCGGCGCTGGCGCCCCATCCCGGCTCGGGCCGGAAGAGGAACAGGGTGGCGCTCATGCGGGGCCGCTGAAAGACCCGGCTACATGGGGCGGGGCCTGCGCCAGCAGATCGCGCGCAAGCCGGTGCGGGGGACCTTCGTCGCCCGGAGCGAGGCGGGTGTCGCCCGCGATCCGCACCGCTCCGTCGGAACTGTAGATCGCGGCGCGCAGCACGATCTCCTCGCCCTCCCAATGGGTCAGCGCCGCGATCGGGCTATGGCATGACCCGCCCAGCCCGGCGAGCAGCGCGCGCTCGGCCAGCACCTCGGCATGGCTTTGTCCGTGATCGATCGCCGCAAGCAGCGCGCGCATCGCCCCGTCGTCGGTGCGGCATTCGATCCCGATCGCCGCCTGGGCGGGCGCGGGCATCCATTCCTCGGGGTCGAGCCGAACGCCCACCGCGTCCTCGCCCAGCCGGATCAGACCCGCGGCGGCAAGGAAGGTGGCGTGGACATCGCCCGCCGCCAGCTTGGCCATCCGGGTCGCGACATTGCCGCGGAAAGTCACCGCCTTGCAGTCGGGGCGGGCGTTGAGCAGCTGCGCCGCGCGGCGCGGCGCGCTGGTCCCCACCACCGCGCCCGGAGGCAGCGCCGCGATCGAGCGCGCGCCCAGCAGCCGGTCGGCGCGATCCTCGCGCTCGAGTACCGCGGCGATCACCAGTTCCGGCGGGCGGATGGTCTCGACATCCTTCAGCGAATGGACTGCGGCATCGATCGTGCCATCGATCAGCCAGTGATCGAGTTCGCGGGTCCACAGCGCCTTGCCGCCGATATCGGCCAAGGGAAGATCGCGAATCTTGTCGCCGCTGGCCTGCACCGGGACCAGCTCGATCGCCTCCTCGTCCCAGCCGTGCGCCGCGCAGAGCCGCGCGCGCGTCTCGTGCGCCTGCGCCATCGCCAGCGGCGAGCGCCTGGTGCCCAGGCGGATCGGGCGGTCGGCAAACGGAGGCGGGGTGTTGCTTTGGGGCATCGCGTTGCCTTGCTCTAGCGCCGCAGGACGCTAAGGGAAAGCCGGATGGGCTTGGTACTCGGGATCGAATCGAGCTGCGACGAAACCGCGGCGGCGCTGGTGACCACCGGACGCCAGATCCTCGCCCAGCGGATCGCCTCGCAGGATGCGGAGCATGCGCCCTACGGCGGCGTGGTCCCCGAGATCGCCGCACGCGCCCACGCCGAACGGCTCGCCCCGATCATTTCGGGGGTTCTGGCGGACGCCGGCAAGACGCTGGCCGATTGCGACGCCATCGCCGCCACCGCCGGTCCCGGGCTGATCGGCGGGGTGATGGTCGGGCTGGTCAGCGCCAAGGCGCTCGCCATGGCCAGCGACACCCCGCTGATCGCGATCAACCACCTCGAAGGCCATGCACTCAGCCCGCGGCTGGTCGACCCCGGTCTCGATTTTCCCTATCTGCTGCTGCTGGTTTCGGGCGGACATTGCCAGATCCTGCGGGTCGAGGGTGTGGGTCAGTATCGCCGGCTCGCCACCACCATCGACGACGCGCTGGGCGAAGCCTTCGACAAGACCGCCAAGATCCTCGGGCTCGGCTTCCCCGGCGGCCCCGCGGTCGAGCGGCTGGCGAAGCAGGGCGATCCGCGCGCGGTGCCGCTGCCGCGTCCGCTGGTAGGGAGCGGCGAACCGCATTTCTCCTTCGCCGGGCTCAAGAGCGCGGTGCTGCGCGCGCATGACAGCGGTCGCCACAGCGCTCCCGACATCGCCGCGAGCTTCCAGCAGGCGGCGCTCGACTGCGTGCTCGACCGGCTGCGGATCGCCTGTGCGGCCACCGAAGCGATGCCGGCGCTGGTGGTCGCGGGCGGGGTCGCGTCCAACCAGTCGATCCGCGCCGCGCTCGAAACTTTCGCGAAGGACCATGCCATGCGCTTCGTCGCCCCGCCCCCCGCGCTGTGCACCGACAATGCGGCGATGATCGCCTGGGCGGGGTGCGAGCGGCTGGGCCAGTCCGACCCGCTCGATTTCGTCGCCCGGCCGCGCTGGCCGCTCGACCCCGCCGCCGAACCCGCGCGCGGTGCGGGGGTCAAGGCATGAGGACGGTCGGGGTTCTGGGTGCCGGCGCATGGGGCACCGCGCTGGCGCAGATGCTGGCAAGCGACGGGCGCCAGGTCCTGCTGTGGGCGCGCGAGACCGAGCTGGTCGCGGAGATCAACGCGCAGCGGAGCAACACGCTGTTCCTTCCCGGCACCGCGCTCGCACCGACGATCCGCGCCACCGGCGATCTCGCCGACATCGCCGCGCTCGGCATCGCGCTGGTGGTGACCCCGGCGCAGCACATGGGCGCGGTGCTCGGGGCGATGCCCTCGCATCCCGCCGATCTGGTGCTGTGTTCCAAGGGGATCGAGGCGGGCAGCGGGCGGCTGATGAACGATGTGGCACGCGAGGCAGCGCCCGGGTCGCAGATCGCGGTGCTTTCGGGTCCAACCTTCGCGCATGAGGTCGCCGCCGGGCTGCCGACCGCGGTCACGCTGGCCTGCGGCGGCGGCGAGGCGCAGTGGGAGCGGATCGCGCCCGCGATTGCGCGCCCCGCCTTCCGCCCCTATTACTCCGCCGATGTCACCGGCGCCGAGATCGGCGGCGCGGTCAAGAACGTGCTCGCGATCGCCTGCGGCGTGGTCGACGGGCTGGCGCTAGGGCAGAACGCCCGCGCGGCGCTGATCGCACGCGGCTATGCCGAGATGCTGCGTTTCGGCGAGGCGCGCGGGGCGCAGGTCGAGACGCTCGCAGGGCTGTGCGGGCTGGGCGATCTGGTGCTTACCTGTTCCTCGACCTCGAGCCGCAATTTCTCGCTCGGCAAGGCGCTGGGCGAAGGCGAGGACGCAGCACAATTGATGGCCGACCGCCGGACCGTGGCCGAGGGCGCGCACACCGCGCCGGTGCTCGACCGGCTGGCGCGCGATATGGGCATCGCCATGCCGATCGTCGCTGCGGTCACCCGGCTGCTCAGCGGCGCCGAGGCGCGCGGCGTGGTCTCCGATCTGCTCGCCCGTCCCCTGCGCGCGGAGCGCGAGGACTAGCGATGGCCCCTCCCCCGCCCGCCGCGCCGCCCAGCGACAGCAGCGGCGATATCGCCGCGCTCGCCAAGGGCGGGCAGACCAATTTCATCGGCTTCCTGCTGCGGCTGGCGGCGCGGCTGCCCTTCCTGTTCATCGCCGGGCGGCTCTACGGCGCCGAGGCGCTGGGCCGCTTCGCCTCGGCGCTGGTGGTGGTCGAGCTGGTCGCGCTGCTGTGCTCGCTGGGCGAGAAACGCGGTCTGGCCCAGCGGCTGTCCCTCGGCGAGACCGAGGAGGTCAATCTCGTCTTCGACGGCATCCTGCTCGCGGTGCTGTTTTCCGCCCTTGCCGCGCTGTTCTTCTGGTTCGTCCCCGCGCCGCTGTTCCCCAGCGGGCAGTTCACGCAGCTCGACCGGCTGATCGTGCTCGCCATCCCCGCCTTCGCTCTGACCGAGATCGTGCTCGCGGCGCAGGCCTATCGCTACGACATCGCCACCACCGTGCGCGCCCGCGCGATCGTCGAACCCTGGACGCTCTCGATCATGGCCGGCGCGCTCTATTTCGTGCCGCAGACGCGCGACTCCGGCCTCTCGCTCGCCTATCTCATCTCGATCTATGCCGGGCTGCTGACCGGCCTGTGGACCTTCCTGCGCAGCTACGGCCTGCCGCGCGGCTGGCGCCCGCACCCGGTGGCGATGACGCGGCTGACCACGCGCGCCTTCCCGCTCGCGATCGCCGATGCGATCGAATGGGGCACTAGGCGGGTGGACATCTTCATCCTCGGCCTGTTCGCCGCTCCCGCCGCGGTCGGGGTCTATTACGTGGCGCAGCAGGTCGCCAGCCTGCCGCAGAAGCTCAAGACCAGCTTCGAGCCGATCCTCGGGCCGGTCATCACCAAGAACCTCAAGACGAAGAACTACGCCGCCATCGCCCAGCAGGTGTGCCAGGTCGGGTTCTGGATCGTCGCCGCGCAGGCCGGGATCGCACTCGCGCTGGGGATGCCGGGCGAAGCGGTGATGGGGCTGGTCGGACCCAATTTCGTCGGCGGCACCGGCGCGCTCGCCTTCCTGCTCGCCGCCGAGGTGGTGGCGGCGACGGCGGTCGTCTCCGAGGCGGCGCTGGTCTATGTCGCGCGGGTCCGCAATCTGTGGATCTCGATCGGTACGATCGGCTTCCAGGCGGCGCTCACCGTCGTGCTGATCATGCTGGTCGAGCATCTCGGCTATGGCGAGCCCTACAAGGCGGCGGCGGCGGCGCTGGCGCTGATGACCGCGCTGGGGCTCGCCAGCCTGGTCAAGGCACGGCTGCTCGCGCGCATTCTCGGCCATCCGATCAACAATTGGCGCTGGGCCCTGGTCTGGGCGACCGCCCCGGCGGTCGCGGTCGGCTATGGGGCGACGCTGCTGCCCGAATGGGCCGAACTCGCCTTCGGCATACCGGCGATCCTGGCGACCTATGGCTGGGTGATCTGGCATCGCGGCTTCGGCCCAGAGGACCGCGTGCTGTTCCGCCGCAACATGGGCGGCGAGGCCGAAGCGGCCGCGAACCTCGCACCCAAATAGGCTCCATTCACTGGGCATTCACGGCGCGGTGCAAGGATGGCGACAAGTTTTGGGGGAGGAACTTGCCATGAGATCGATGCACCTGCTGACCGCCTGCGCCGCCGGAGCCCTGCTTGCGGGCTGCGCAGCGTCTTCCGCCGACGATCAAATCGTCACCACCGGCGGGGAGGGAGTGGGCGACGCACGCCGGATCCCACCACCCGCGCCCCCGCCCCCGCCTCCTCCTCCTCCCCCTCCCCCCATGGCGTCGTCGATCATGGTCACTGGCTCGCGCGTCGCGCAGGAAGCAGCCCCTCCCGAGGCGGGAAGCGCGCCGATCGAGACCAGCTACCGCTATTTCCCGCCGATCATGGTTCCGACCGAGGTGGATCGCGAGCGCTACGATGGCGAGGAGGTCTCACCGGTCAGGCTGGTTGCGGCCGAACCGGTCTCGACCTTCTCGGTCGATGTCGACACCGCCGCCTATGCCAACGCCCGCCGCTTCCTCAAGGACGGGCAGATGCCTCCCGCCGATGCGGTGAGAACCGAGGAATTCATCAACTACTTCCGCTACGACTACGATGCGCCACGCGCGCCGGCGCAGCCCTTCGCGGTCGCCATGGATGTCGCCGCCAGCCCATGGAACCCCGACAGCCGCCTCGTGAGGATCGGGCTGTCGGGCTATGAGATGCCGCCGCAGGACCGGCCCCCCGCCAATCTGGTGTTCCTGCTCGACGTCTCGGGATCGATGAACAGCCGCGACAAGCTGCCGCTGGTCAAGACCGCGCTGCGCAGCCTGGTCAACCAGCTCACCGCGCAGGACCGGGTCTCGATCGTGGTCTATGCCGGCGCCGCGGGTCTCGTGCTCGAGCCCACCAGCGATGCCGGCACAATTCGCGCAGCGCTCGACCGGCTCGAGGCCGGCGGTTCGACCGCGGGCGGCGCCGGGCTCGAGCTCGCCTATCGCATCGCCGAGGACAATCGCATTGCGGGCGGGGTCAACCGCGTGATCCTTGCCACCGATGGCGATTTCAATGTCGGGGTTTCCGACCGGGATGCGCTGATCGAACTGATCGAACGCAAGCGCGAATCGGGCACCACGCTCACCGTGCTCGGCTTCGGCCGCGGCAATGTGAACGATGCGATGATGGAGCAGATCGCCGATCACGGGAACGGCAATTACGCCTATATCGACAGCGCGCTCGAGGCCCGCAAGGTGCTCGGCGAACAGATGGGCGCGACGATCTTCACCATCGCCAAGGACGTGAAGATCCAGGTCGAGTTCAACCCCATGGTCGTCAGCCAGTACCGTCTGATCGGCTACGAGAACCGCGCGCTGCGCGAGCAGGATTTCGACGACGACGCGGTGGATGCGGGCGATATCGGCGCGGGCCATCAGGTCACCGCGCTCTATGAGGTGATCCCCGCGGGCGCGAAGGGCTGGATCGCGCAGCGCCGTTACGAGACCCCGAGCGATCCGCGCGCGCGCGAACTGGCGGCCGAAGCTGCGCATGTGAAGCTGCGCTACAAGCTGCCCGGCGGCGACACCTCGACGCTCGTCGAGCACGTCCTCCCGGCATCGGCGCTCGCGCAGCCCGCCGCGCCGCGGGGCGATTTCGCCTTCGCCGCGGCGGTGGCGGGCTTCGGGCAGAAGCTGCGCGGCGACACGCTGCTGGGCGATTTCTCCTACGCCGACATCGCCGGACTGGCGGGGCGGCAGGAAGATTTCTGGCGGCAGGAATTCATCCAGCTGGTCAAGGCGGCGCAGGCGCAATCCGCCAGCGATTAGGAAAAGCGCTGCATCAACCCTTCCGCTTGGGCGGGGCGGCCTTTAGAGCCGGGCCATGGCCAAGCGTTCGCCCCTCGTCCTGCTCGCCGGCGCCGCGTTCGTCGCGGCGATCGGCTATTGGGGCGGTGCGCGCCACGGCGAGGCGTTCGTCGCTGCCAAGCAGCCGCTGGTGGCGCAGGCCATCGCGGGGGTCCAAGGCACCCCGGTCCGGGCGCGGATGACCAACGGCGCAGGTTCGCCGACCCGCCACCTGGTTCTCGAAAACGCCGCAACGCTCGACGAGGCGACCCGCGCACGGGTGGCGCGGGCGGTGGCGCAGGTGCCCGGGGTCGGCGGGGTGTTCTGGGCCGACGGCAGCGCCGCCGCGCAGGCCGAGGCCCCGCGCTACACCCCGCTGCATTGCCAGGAGGATGTCGAGGGCCTGTTGCGCTCGCGCACCATCCGGTTCGAGGGCGGATCTTCGGAACTGGTGCCCGCCAGCCAGGTGCTGCTCGACGAAGTCGCCGAGGCGTTGCAGCCCTGCCTCGGCTCGATCATCGCGGTCAGCGGGCACACCGACAATTCGGGTCCCGAGCCGGGCAATCTGGAACTCAGCCGCGAGCGCGCGGTGGCGGTGCGCGAGGCGCTGATGCGCCGCGGCATCCCGCGCGATGGCTTGCGCGCGATGGGTTATGGTTCGCGGCAGCCGGTCGAGGGGCTGGCACCGAGCGACCCCGCCAATCGCCGGATCGAATTCTCGGTGATCGCCACCGAACCGCTGGTGCCCACCCCCGTCGACACCCCAGGAGCGCGCTGACATGCCGATCTGGTTCGAAGTGATCGTGCTGATGCTGGTTGCCTATGGCGGCGGCGTGCTGCTGGGCTGGGCGATCTGGCACAGCGCCGCCGAGCCGGGCATGGATGCAGACGAAGGAGACGACCTGTGATTGAGTTGATCGAAGCCAATTGGCCGCTTTTGCTGGTGGCCTTTCTGATCGGGCTGGCGCTGGCCTTTTTCCTGTTCAAGGCGAACCGCCGCACGCGGGTGACAGGCGAGACCGGCGATGTGCTCGACGAAGGCGCCTCGCCCGCCGCGCGCAATCAGGCGCTGATCGATTCCGGCGCGGTCGCCGCCGCTCCGCCCGAGACCGTCGCTCCGACACCGCCGGCGCCCCCCGGGATCAAGCCGGCCGAGCGTGTCGAGGCGCCGCAGCCGGTCGTTCCGCCGACCCCCACCGGTCTTGCCGGCACCGGCGCGGCGGTCGCCTCGGCCGCGGCGACGAGCCGGCCCGCCGGCGACGACCTCACCCGGATCAAGGGCGTCGGACCCAAGCTGGCAGCGCGTCTGGACGAACTCGGCGTGACCGGCTTCGAACAGATCGCCGCCTGGGACGAGGCCGCAATCGACCGCGTCGACGCCGAGCTCGGCCGTTTCCAGGGCCGCATCCGCCGCGACAATTGGGTCGAACAGGCGCGCTTTCTGGCCCAGGGCGACACCGCCGGATACGAGGGCCGCTTCGGCAGGCTCGACTGACGCGCGACCGCCCGAAGGAACCCGGCCCGGCTTGAAGCATTCATAGCCAAAGGGTCGGCGCGAATTCGGAAAGGACGCTCATGCGGCAGCCAACGATACTTGTCGCCGAAGACGAGGCGATGATCGGCTGGGATCTGCGCGATACCGTCGAGGAGGCTGGCTATGCGGTCGAAGGTCCGTTCGTCGACATCTCCTCCGCCATGCTCGCCTATCAGAAGCGCAAGCCCGATCTCGCGATCCTCGACGTCCAGCTGGGCGACGGCAATGCCTTCCCCCTGGCCGAAAAGCTGATGGCGGAAAACATTCCGGTGATCTTCCACTCGGGCAATTACCTGCCCGAAGAAGTGCACCGGCGCTTCCCCGGCTCGACTTCGCTGGCCAAGCCCTGCCCGCCCGCCGAGATCATCCAGTCGGTGCACGACGCGCTCGGCGACTAGTGCCCCGTTGCCCGCCGCAAACACCGCCCCTTGAAGCCGCGCGGCAAGCCTGCCATCGCTCCTGATCAGATCAAAGGAGACCACATGGCCGGCATGGCGCCCTTCGCCTGGGACGACCCCTTCCAGCTCGACGACCAGCTCACCGAAGAGGAACGGATGATCCGCGACGCCGCGCGCGGCTTCGCCCAGTCCGAACTCCAGCCGCGCGTGATCGAGGCCTTTTCCAAGGAGATCGACGCCCCCGAGCTGTTCCCGCTGATGGGACAGGCCGGGCTGCTGGGCGCGACCATCCCCGAGGAATACGGCGGCGCGGGCGCGGGCTATGTCGCCTACGGGCTGATCGCGCGCGAGATCGAACGCGTCGACAGCGGCTACCGCTCGATGGCGAGCGTTCAGTCGAGCCTCGTGATGTATCCGATCCACGCCTACGGCACCGAAGAACAGCGCCGCAAATACTTGCCGGGCCTCGCCAGCGGCGAGCTGATCGGCTGTTTCGGCCTGACCGAACCCGATGCCGGCTCCGACCCTTCCGGGATGAGGACCGTCGCAAAGAAGGACGGCGATGGCTACATTCTCAACGGCTCCAAGACCTGGATATCCAACTCGCCCTTCGCCGATGTCTTCGTGGTCTGGGCCAAGAGCGAGGCGCATGGCGGCGGCATCCGCGGCTTCGTACTCGACAAGGGCACCAAGGGTCTTTCCGCGCCCAAGATCGAGGGCAAGATCAGCTTGCGCGCCAGCACCACCGGCATGATCGTCATGGACGACGTCCATGTCGGCGCCGAGGCGCTGCTGCCCGATGTCCAGGGGCTCAAGGGACCGTTCGGCTGCCTCAACCGCGCCCGCTACGGGATCAGCTGGGGCGCCATGGGCGCGGCCGAGTTCTGCTTCCACGCCGCGCGGCAATACGGGCTCGACCGGCACCAGTTCGACCGCCCGCTCGCCGCGACGCAGCTGTTCCAGAAGAAATACGCCGACATGATGACCGACATCGCCATGGCGCTGCAGGCGTCCTTGCGCGTCGGCCGCCTCATGGACGAGGGCAGGTTCGCCCCCGAGATGATCTCGATCGTCAAGCGCAACAATGTCGGCAAGGCGCTCGACATCGCCCGGGTCGCACGCGACATGCACGGCGGCAACGGCATTTCCGAGGAATATCAGGTGATCCGCCACATGGTGAACCTCGAGACGGTCAACACCTACGAAGGCACCGCCGATGTCCACGCGCTGATCCTGGGCCGCGCGGTGACCGGGATCGCGGCGTTTGGCTGAGGGGACGACGCCGATCATGAAACTCCACGGCTATTACCGCAGCTCGACCAGCTACCGCCTGCGGATTGCGCTCGAGCTCAAGGGTCTGCCCTATGAGAACGTGCCGGTGAACCTGCTCCAGTCGGAGCAAAAGGGCGAGGCCTTCACCAGCCGCAACCCCTTCGGCTCGGTGCCGCTGCTCGAGGCCGGCGGCCGCGACAAGGTGCAGTCGATGGCGCTGATCGAATGGCTCGACGAGGCCTATCCCGAACGCCCGCTGCTCCCCGCCGATCTCGAACAGCGCTACACCGCGCGCGAGCTCGGGATGGCGATCGCCACCGAGCTCCACGCCCCGCTCAACCTGCCCGTGCTCAAATACCTCAAGGATCCGCTCGGCCACGATCAGGCCGAAATCGACACCTGGTACCGCCACTGGCTGGCGCGCACGCTTGGTCCGGTCGAGAGGCGGCTGGCGCAGCTCGGCAGCGGCGACTTCCTGTTCGCCGCCCCCGGCTATTTCGAGGTCATCCTGCTGCCGCAGGTCTACAACGCACAGCGCTTCGGCTTCGATTTCGCCGACAAGCCGCACATCACACGGATAGAACGTGCCTGTCTCGCGTTGCCACAATTCCAGCGGGCGCATCCCGATGCCCAGCCCGACAATCCCGCTAACGCATAAGCCCCGAGAGGAATTGAGATGAAGCTCGCAACCCTGAACGACGGAACCCGCGACGGGAAACTGGTCGTCGTCTCGAAGGACCTCACCCGCTATTGCCCGGCGGACAACATCGCCCCCACGCTGCAGGCCGCGCTCGACGACTGGGCCGCCTGCGCGCCCAAGCTGCAGAACCTCGCCACCGATGTCGAGCACCAGACCGTGCCCTGCGAGCGCTTCCACGAGCGCGAGGCGCATTCGCCGCTGCCGCGCGCCTATCAATGGGCCGATGGCTCGGCCTACATCAACCACGTCGAACTGGTCCGCAAGGCGCGCGACGCCGAGGTGCCCGAGAGCTTCTACCACGACCCGCTGATGTATCAGGGCGGCAGCGACAGCTTCCTGCCGCCGCGCGCCGACATCCCGCTGGGCGATCCCGCCTGGGGCTGCGACATGGAAGGCGAGATCGCCTGCATCACCGACGATGTCCCGATGGGCGTCAGCAAGGCCGATGCCGCGGAGCACATCAAGCTGCTGATGCTGGTCAACGACGTGAGCCTGCGCGGGCTGATCCCCGGCGAGCTCGCCAAGGGCTTCGGCTTCTTCCAGTCCAAGCCCTCGAGCGCCTTCTCGCCGGTCTGCGTCACCCCCGACGAGCTGGGCGAGGCCTGGCAAGGCAGCGTGATCCATCTGCCGCTCGCCGTCGATTACAATGGCGAGCCCTTCGGCCGCGCCGATGTCGGCCAGGACGCCACCTTCTCGCTCGCCG
Organism: uncultured Erythrobacter sp.; assembly: GCA_963975275.1. Taxonomy (GTDB): domain Bacteria; phylum Pseudomonadota; class Alphaproteobacteria; order Sphingomonadales; family Sphingomonadaceae; genus Qipengyuania. The sequence continues at coordinate 181,793 of CAXBFN010000007.1, forward strand.
ATCTGGTCGCCCACGCCGCCAGGACCCGCCCGCTGGGCGCGGGCTGCATCATCGGCTCCGGCACGATCTCGAACAAGGGCGAGGATGGCGGCCCCGGCAAGCCCGTCGCCGAGGGCGGCCGCGGCTACAGCTGCATTGCCGAAATCCGCATGATCGAGACCATCTACGAAGGCGAGGCCAAGACCCGCTTCATGCAGGCGGGCGACACCGTCCGGCTGGAAATGAAGGACAAGGACGGCCACTCGATCTTCGGCGCGATCGAGCAGAAGGTGGTGGCGGTCTGAGGGGGGCGCTGGTGGGTTGGCTGGCGGTTACTTGCCGCGGATCGCGCTGAAGCGAGAGGCGGCGGTTTAGGCGTATCCGGCCCAGCGGTTCGCTGCCGGCTTTTGGGTGGAGGCTGGGCGTCTGCTTTCAGGCGTTCAGATGATGTAAGCGGGCGTTTGTTGCGCCAACCCTGTCATGTACCGGAGCGGACTTGACGCCTTACTTTGCGCGCCAGCTCAACGCCATCGAAGGGCAGATACGTTTCGAGTAAGAAGGCGTGCAAGTCCTTCTCAGACAGCGCCTTCGAGAACAGGAAACCTTGAAGTTCATTACAGCCGGCGATCTGAAGCAAACGCTCCTGCTCTTCCGTTTCCACCCCTTCGGCCGTGACGGAAAGAGCCATCGCATGCCCCAGAGCGATCACCGCCTGAACGATTGCATTTGCCTCGGAATCGTGGCCGAGACGCTTTACGAAACTCTTGTCTATCTTGATCCGATCGACCTTGAACTTCTTCAGATAACTCAGGCTCGAATACCCTGTACCGAAATCGTCAAGAGCAATTCGAAAGCCAGAGGCGCGCAAGTCCTTCAGCGCCGCTGTCACGGCGTCATCGTCCCCAACGAGGATGCTCTCGGTTACCTCCAATTCGATTTGCTCAGGCTTGACGCCAGCCTCGAACACGATCGATCGGATCGAATGGGCCACGTCCGGTGTTCGAAATTGCACCGGAGAGATGTTGACTGCCATCGAGAGCCCCGGCCATTGGCGCGCTACGCGACAGGCCTCGGCAAGCACCCAGCCGCCCACTGCATCGATTAACCCGCACTCCTCAGCGACCGGGATAAACGCGTCGGGCGCCAACTTCCCTCGAGTGGGATGCTCCCATCTCACCAGCGCCTCTAAACCCATTATGCGTCGGCCGGTGGCGTCCAGTTTTGGCTGATACTCGACGAAGAGCTCTTCGCCCGAGCGCAATGCTGCTCTCAGCTCGTCTTCGATGACGCGTCGGCTCGCAATGCTCTCGTCCATCTCGGCGGTGAAGAAGCGATAGTCGTTGCGACCGTCTTCCTTTGCCTTGTACATCGCCATGTCGGCCTTCCTTAGCAGCTCGGTCTTCTCAGAGCCCTGGAAGGGGGAAATCGCGATGCCGATGCTGCCACCGACATGTACCGATGAGCCGATGATCTCGAACGGCTTACGCAGCTCGCTGAGAATAGCGTTTGCAGCGTCCGAGAATTCATCGGAGACGCGCCGATCGGCGAGGCAGATAGCGAATTCATCGCCACCAATGCGTGCAACGACATCGCAGGCGCCGACGCAGTTAACGAGGCGAACCGCCACCGCCTGGATTAGCTGGTCACCCGCCAAGTGGCCCAGTCTATCGTTGACCTGCTTAAAGCGGTCGAGGTCGATCAGCATCACACCGAGCAGCGTCTCCGATCCTGCTTCGCCCAGCGCCTCATCGACGAACCTGCTGAACGAGGTTCGGTTTGGAAGACCAGTCAACGCGTCATGGTTGGCGAGGTAGAGAGCTTGCGTCTCTGTAGCCTGCAGATTCAGTCGCGCTTCTTCAAGGCGCCGGATTGACTTCGCATCCTTGGACATAAGCCGGCCGACGCTGGCAGTCAGCGCCGCAAGCAAACCCAATAGGGCAAGGAGCGCCAGTCCTCCCTGGAGTAGCACCGAACGCAGAATTGCCTGGCCCGGCATCTCGGGACGCCATGTGAAATAGCCGATCGGCTCACCGTCCCAGGAAGATAGGGCGACGCTTTGCATAGCGGAGCTTTCGATAACAGGTGACTTGGTCACACGTGCACCGACAATCCCCCGTTCGCGCTGAAGATGTTGCATAAGGCTCGTATTCAAGTAGCGGATGCTAATGAGCAGCGGTTCCGTGCCGGTCGCGTCCCCGGCTATTTGCGAATCTGGCATCATGCGCATGACGCTCGCGGCCGCCACTTTCCCCTCGATATCCACCAGGTCGGTCGCATGTACTGCAACGGGGGACGTGCGAACGGTACTTTGTGGATGGATCTTTTGATTCGGAAGACGCTCATGTGGGTTGGCCGGGGCGCTGCTTCGCCCGCGCGCCTCGCTTATTAGGAAAGCTACTCCTTTTTGAACGCGCAGGAATATCTCGGGATCGACCCGAACACCGTTCTCCATGGCGTAGATTGGGCGATCTTGGCCATCCACGACGATGTCAACTTCGTGATTGAACACGTAGTTCAGCCACGTTCCAACATTCTGGTCCAGCCAATCAAGGTCAGGCTCTCGCTTGCTCACTTCAGCAAAGGCTGGATCCCAGATGGCAACCCCTGCCTGACTTTGAGCGAGTTCGTCGAGCGTTGCGCCAATCGCAAGACGTACCTCCCGCACCTGCCTGTCTCGGGTCGCTGCATCGCTTTTCTCTGCAGTGACCCACAAGCTCCAGAGGCCGAACACTACAAGTGCTCCAGCCAGGCAAATGGCAGGTAGCGCGACGAACACGAAAAAACGCTGTCGAGGCCTCGTAATGTTGAAGAGCGGAAACTGGTACATCGAAGCCTGGTGTGATCGAGAAGGAGAAGCACCAATCCCCGATTGCTTTTCAAGCCTTAACCTATTCGGATCGAGGTGCCCTAATCTTTAATTATAGACGAGTTCACTGCCGGTGGTACGCGCCTGTCGATACGAACTCGGTGATGCGAGGCGAGCATTGCGGCGGTACGCAATATTCTGTCGCAATACGGGTCGAAGTAATGCTCGAGGCAAATAAGCACGAGCAATTGAGCCTGTGCATAACATTTTGAATATCGCATGTTCTGCGAATCGCTCATCCTGGTTTCTCAACGGCAAGCGGGAGCGGAACATGCAGCAGCAGAAACTCAAAGACCCCGCGCCGGACACATCGGCCGGGTTTTCACTGCCAAGCTATTGCCTCAAATTCACTGACGACGGTTTGGGGAGTCGCAAGGAACTCCAGTTCGAGGCCATCAATGCTTCGAAAGCGCTGCTTGTCGCGCAAGAGGAAGCCTCTAACCGGCGGGCCGAACTGTGGTGCGATGGCCGCAAGCTGTGCAACATCTCGCATACCGGAGCCGGGGTCTGGGAAGTCAGCCCCTGAAATCCCGCGCCCCTGATATCCCGCGCCCCCAAATCCGGCACACCTGAGATCCGCAGAAGGCCGGCGTCTCCGCATCCAGTCTTCGTTTCATTCTTCCGGTCCGGGCACCCGTTCCAACCGCCCGCGCAGGTTCAGGCGACCTGGTCGAGGTGCAGGTAGCGCGCGCTGAAGCCGGAGCTTTCCCGCAACCGATCCCAGTCGGGGATCGCGATGGACCGGCCATCGCGCTCGATCAGCCCCGCCTCGTCGAGCGCCTTCAGGCTGCGGTTGACATGAACCTGGGTGAGCCCGGTCGCATCGGCGAGCTGTTCCTGCGTGAAGGGCAGCCGATACCCTTCCTCGTCTCCGAGCCCCACGAGCTTCAGCCGCAGTGCGAATTCGCACAGGAGATGAGCGATGCGCTGCTTGGCCGGGCGCTGGCCGACGTTCACCACCCATTCGCGGTAGATCGATGCATCGATCAGCGTGTCGATCCAGAGGGTACGCCCGATCCGGGGATTGCTGTCGATCAGGGCAAGCAGCTCTCGAACGGGAAAGTGGACGATCTCGCAGTCCGTCAGCGCCTGAACGTTGTGATCCGCAACCCTGAGCAGCGAACCCTCGAGATCGACGAAATCGCCCGGGATATGGAAACTGACGATCTGGCGGCGACCCGCTTCGGTGACTTTCTGCCGGATCGTGAACCCCTCGATGATCAGGGCGCTCTCCTCGCAGGCCGTGCCCTCGCGAACCAGATAGCCGCCGGCCTGGTAGGTCTTTTCCCGGTAGCTGAGCGAACCGAGCGCCTCCATATCGGCGGCATCGAGGACCCCGCGGCGCCCGAGCTTGCGCAGCATGCGATGAAAGATGGGATGGTTCGACAAAGCCGTGAGTTCCCCCCTCGGAAAAGCGGCTTGGCGTCTCTGGACGCTCTTCGTCGCTGAAACGCTTCGCCTTTGCGGAGGATAGCACCGCCTCGGAGGAATAAGAAGGGGCTGGCTCCGGCGCCCGCGCCCGCGCCCGCGCCCGCGCGAAGCCGCCCGAAGCGCCATCGGCGGCAAAGCCCCGGATCGGCCCGCGCGAAAACGACCGCTTTCCTACACGAAATCGGCCCGCTAGCTTCGCACTGGGTCCTTCTCGCCGCGATTCCGGTCGCCGCGGACACCCGTCGAGCCAAGCGGCGAGCGCAGGGGCATGTGTTTCATCAACCAACTCGCCCGAATCGGCGCGGCGATACGAAAAACGGCCGCCGAATCGCAGTCCGGCGGCCGTTTTGTTGGAAGGACCGGGCGACTACATCGAGCGGGCGATCACCATCCGCATGATCTCGTTCGAGCCGCCGAAAATCCGCGTGATCCGGCTGTCGCGATACATCCGCGCGATCGGATAGTCGTTGATATAGCCCGAGCCGCCATGCAGCTGGAGGCATTTGTCGACCACCTCGCTCTGCAGTTCGGTGACCCAGTATTTGGCCATGCAGGCGGTGGGGACGTCGAGCTTGCCCTCGAGATGCTTGGAGATGCAGTCGTTGACGAAAACCCGCGCCGCAGTGCCCTTGGCCTTGAGATCGGCGAGCACGAACTGGGTGTTCTGGAAGTCCCATACCGTCTGGCCGAAGGCCTTGCGCTCCTTGACGAATTCGACCGTCACATCGAGCGCACGCTCGATCCCGGCAATCGCGCCCATGGCGATGATCAGCCGCTCCTGCGGCAGCTCGCCCATCAGCTGGTAGAAGCCCTTGCCCTCCTCGCCGCCGAGCACGTTTTCGGCCGGGACGAAGACATCGTCGAAGAACAGTTCCGACGTGTCCTGCGCATCGAGCCCGATCTTGTCGAGCTTCTTGCCGCGCTGGAATCCCTCGGCACCCTCAGTCTCGAGCAGCAGCAGCGAGATGCCCTTGGCGCGCTGGTTGGGATCGGTCTTGGCAACGACGATGATGAAATCGGCGATCTGGCCGTTGGAGATATAGGTCTTGGCGCCGTTGAGCCGGTAGCCATTGCCGTCCTTCAGCGCGGTGGTGGTGATGCTCTGCAGATCCGAGCCGACGCCCGGCTCGGTCATCGCGATCGCGCTCACCAGCTCGCCGCTGACCAGCTTGGGCAGGTATTTCTTCTTCTGCTCCTCGGTGCCGTGGCGGACCAGATAGGGCAGGATCACCGTGTTGTGCAGGCTGGCGGCGAAACCGTCGACATTGTGTTTGCCCTGCTGCTCGATCACCACCATGTCGTGGCGGAAATCGCCGCCATGGCCGCCGTATTCCTCGGGCACCGAGACGCCGAGCAGACCGGCCTCGCCCGCCTCGTTCCAGAATTCACGTTCGACCTGGCCGTCCTCGCGCCATTTCGCGACGCGCTTTTCGGGAGCGTGCTTTTCGTAGAACTTGCCGACGGCATCGGCGAAGATCGAGATTTCCTCGTCTTCCATGAAGGCGGGCGGCGGAATGTCGATGACGGGCATTGGGGGTTATCCTCTCTCAGGGGCAGTCAGATGGCAGTAGCGCGCTTGTCCCGCGCGCTTACTTGCCCTTCCAGTTGGGCTTGCGCTTTTCGGCGAAGGCGGCGGCGCCTTCGCGCGCATCCTCGCTCATGAAGACTGTGGGCAGCAGCTTGGCCTGCTCGTCCCAGCGCTCTTCCAGGCTCCAGCCGCGCGACTGGTCGACGATCTGCTTGGAGACGCGCACCGCCAGCGGGCCGTTCTCGTTGATCTTGCCTGCCAGTTCCTTGGCTGCGTCGAGCGCCGAACCCTCGACCACGCGGTTGACCAGCCCGAGCTCGTAGGCGCGGGTCGCGTCGATGAAATCGCCGGTCAGCGCCAGCTCCATCGCGATCTTGGGGGGGATCAGATCGGGCAGCTTCATCAGCCCGCCCGCCGCGGCGGCGAGCCCGCGCTTGGCTTCGGGGATGCCGAATTTGGCGTCCTTGTTGGCGACCACGAGATCGCAGGAAATCATCAGTTCCATCCCGCCGGCGAGCGCATAGCCCTCGACCGCGGCGATCAGCGGCTTGGAGGGGCCCTGCTGGGTGATCCCGCCGAAGCCGCGCCCCTCGATGCTGGGGGATTCGCCGCGCAGGAAGCCCTTGAGATCCATGCCCGAACAGAAGGTCCCGCCCGCACCGGTGAGGATCGCGACGCGCAGATCGTCGTCTGCGTCGAGCCGGTCCATCGCCGCGGCGATGCCTTCCGCGGCGGCTTTGTTCATTGCGTTTTTGGCTTCGGGACGGTTGATCGTGACGATCAGAATGCCGTCTTCGACTTGGGTCAAAACTTCTTCGCTCACTTGCTCATCTCCCATTGCAATGTGAAACTGGTCTTGCGCCCTTGCTGCGGCAGGCTTACGCCTACGTCAACCGGCAATCGCCGCGAAAGGCGCGCCCGGAGAGGAGAACATTGCATGTCCGAAGCCTATATCATCGACGCTGTCCGCACCCCGCGCGGGATCGGAAAACAGGGCAAAGGCGCGCTTGCCGAACAGCATCCGCAGCACCTCGCGGCAACCGTGCTCAAGGCGATCGCCCAGCGTAACGGGCTCGACACCGCCACCGTCGACGACGTGATCTGGTCAGTCAGCACGCAGGACGGGATGCAGGCGGGCGATCTGGGCCGCATGGCGGCGCTCGATGCAGGCTACGACGTTACCAGCTCGGGGACCACGCTCGACCGGTTCTGCGGCGGCGGGATCACCAGCGTCAGCCTCGCGGCAGCGCAGGTGATGAGCGGGATGGAAGATTGCGTGGTCGCAGGCGGCACCGAGATGATGAGCCTCACCGGACAGATGGCGCGCGACAAGATGGCTGCGGGGATGAAGCCGCCGATGATGGGCAGCTACAACGAGCGGCTGCAGCAGTCGCATCCGCAGAGCCACCAGGGCGTCTGCGGCGATGCCATCGCCACCCAGGAAGGCTTCACCCGCGAGGAACTGGACGAGGTCGGCTATCGCAGCCAGCAGCGCGCTGCGCAGGCGATCGCGGAAGGCAGGTTCGACAAGTCGCTGGTCCCGGTGGTCGACGACGAGGGCAACGTGGTGCTCGACAAGGAAGAGTTTCCCCGCCCGCAGACCACGCGCGAAGGTCTCGCCGAGCTCGAGCCCGCCTTCACCAAGATCGCCGATGTGCCGATCGACCAGAACGGAACCACCTTCCGCGGGCTGATCAACCGCAAATATCCCGATCTCGAGATCGAGCATTTCCACCACGCCGGCAACAGCTCGGGCGTGGTCGATGGCGCTGCGGCGGTGCTCGTGACCAGCAAGGCCTATGCCCAGAAGCACGGCCTCAAGCCGCGCGCGCGGATCGTCGCCACCGCCAATATGGGCGACGACCCCACGCTGATGCTCAACGCCCCGGTTCCCGCGGCGAAGAAGGTGCTGGAGAAGGCTGGGCTGACGGTGGACGACATCGACCTGTTCGAGATCAACGAGGCCTTCGCGGTGGTCGCGGCCAAATTCGTCCGCGATCTCGGGCTCGACTGGGACAAGGTCAACGTCAACGGCGGCTCGATCGCGCTGGGTCACCCGATCGGCGCAACCGGATCGATTCTGATCGGCACGATGATCGACGAACTCGAACGCCAGAACAAGCGCTACGGCCTCGTCACCATGTGCGCCGCGGGCGGCATGGCGCCGGCGATCGTGATCGAGCGGGTCGAGGACTTTGTCGACTGATTGCTGGTATCAGCGGGCAGCGGTTGGGAGTTCGGGCACCGCGCCCGGCTCCCAGCGCTCCCCGGCAAAGCGGATCGGCGGCGCGATGTGATGCGCGCCCTCCTCCGTCTCGACCAGCAGCCCGCGCTCGGCGATATGCGGCTGGTCGAGCGCTTCGCGGAAATCGAGCACCGGCGCGAAGGCGACGTCCTTGTCGGCGAACCACTCCACCCATTCGTCGCGCGTCTTCGTGGCGAAGGTTTCGCGCAGAAAGGCGATCAGCGGCTCCTGCTCGCCCGCGGGCGCCTCGGCATAGGGCAGCAAATCCTCGCGCCCCAGCGCCGCCAGCAGCACTCTCGCGAATTTGATCTCGCGCCCGCCCAGCGCGACATGGCGCCCATCCGCGGTACGATAGACCTGATACAGGGCCGCCCCGCCGAGCGAACGCTGGCTGGCCGAGCGCGGACTTTCGCCGCCCGCGATCGCGCTGCCCGCAGTGTGCGCACACCACGGCAGCAGGCTGTCGAACATCGCGCAGTCGATATAGGCGCCCTCGCCGCTGCGCTCGCGCCCGAGCAGCGCCATCAGCACCGCCGACAGCGCGGTCAGCCCCGCCGCCATATCGGAGCTGGCGACGCCGGGCACCACCGGAGCCCCATCGGGGCCATCGTTGACTGCGAGGAAACCCGCCAGCGCCTGCACCGCCATATCGTGCGCGGGGTGCTGCGCCAGTGCGCCGTCCTGACCGAAGGCGGTGATCGAGCAATAGACGATGCCGGGGTTGAGCGCGCGCACCGCAGCGTAATCGAACCCCAGCCGCGCCATCACCCCGGGGCGGAACCCCTCGACGAAGACGTCCGCCTCGCGGCACAGTTCGGCGAGCGTGGCCCTGCCCGCCTCGCTCTTAAGGTCGAGCGCGCGGCTTTCCTTGCCGCGGTTGCAATTGGCGAACCAGACCGAGTGCCCCGCCTCGAACGGCCCCTGATCGCGCGCAGGATCGCCCGCGGGCGGCTCGACCTTGATGACCCGCGCGCCGTGATCCGCCATCATCACGGTCATCATCGGACCGGGCAGAAACTGCGTCAGGTCGATCACGGTGATTCCGGATAATTTGCCCATTCGCATTCCCCCCTTGGTGCCCGCGGTCATAGCGGGGCGGCCCACATGGACGAGGAATTGTCGCCGCGCCAGTGGGGCCGTCAGGGGTCGATCGGCAGTCGGGCTTCGGCAAGCGCGAGGTCTGCGACCGTGTCGATATCGAACAGGCTGGCGGGCGAGAACGGCGACAGAGCTTCCGCATCTTCGCTCCAGCCATGCCCGCCCGCTCCGCGGTCGCCGCGCAGGCCGCCGAGACGCGAGAACATGGCTGCGGGGAATCCGGCCGGATTGCCGTGTCTGCCATCGGGATAGCGGGTGAACAGCGCGCCATCGGCCAGCGCGAGGCGGCGCAGATGCCCGGCTTCGACGAACGGCATGTCGGCCAGCAGGATCACCAGCCGCGAGCAATCCTTCGCCGCCTGCGCCGCGCACCGGATCGAACTCGCCAGCCCTTCGCCGGCGCTGGCATTTACCGCGACGTGCCATGGGGTTCCCGAGAACAGGCCTGCCGAATGTTCGCTCGCCACGACGAAGCGGGTCACGAAGCCCGCATGGATCGCCGCTTCGGCTGCCCATTGCCAGAGTGGGCGCGGGCCGAGCTCTGCCGCCAGCTTGTCGCCGGTGAAGCGCTCGCCCCGTCCCGCAGCCAGCAACGCGACCGCAATCGATGGGTCGAGCGGATCAGCGCAAGCGTTCATAGGAGCCGACCACTTCGGCCAGGACCGACAGCGCCAACGCCTGGGGGGTCCGGCAGGCGGGGAGCAGGCCGATCGGGCTGCGCAGCCGGGCGATGTCCTCTTCGGCCGCGCCGCGGGCAAGTAGCGCCATGGTGCGCTGTGCGCGGGCATTCTCGCCGCCCTGAGCGCCGATGTAGAAGGCCTCGCCAGCCAGCGCGTGCTCGATCAGCGCGGCCTCCCATTCGTGATCGTGGAACAGCAGGATCTCGGCGGTCCAGCGGTCCGAAGGGGCGAGTTCGGGCGCCTTGCCCAGCGTCAATTCGCGCTTGTCGTTCGCCTCAATCGCGATCCCGGAAGCGCGCGCCAGCCGCGCCAGCGCTGCCAGTTCGGGACCCTCGCCATAGGCGCGCAGGCGCAAGGCGGGGATATATCGCCGGCGGCGCAATTGCTCGCTATCGGGTAGCTCCAGCTCGGCCGGTCGGCGCGCTTGCAGCCGCGCCAGAGCCTCGCGGCAGGCGCCTCTATCGGGCACAGGGTCGAGCAATATGTCCAGCCCTCCGCCGCAGGGCAGGCGGAAGTCGATCAGATCCGAGCCATGTCCGTAGCGCCGCACGACCGGCTTGCTACAACTCCTGACGTCCGCGGCGAGCTGGCTTTCCAGGCAACCGTCCGCGAGATCGCCGACCACGCCGCCATCGGGCATGACAGCCAACTGAGCACCGATCCGGCGCGAGAAACTGCCCTCGATCCCGACGATGGTGCACAGCGCGGCGCCCGGTTCGCAGGCAGCCGCCAGCGCGGCATGGTCCTCATCCAAAGCAGCGGGACTATCGGTCCGGAGCATCGTCACTCGGGCATCGCGGCGATCACCCGGTCGGGGGTCATCGGAAAGCCGAGCACCCTCGCCCCGCAAGCGTTGTAAATGGCATTGCCGATCGCCGCGGCACCGCCGCACATCCCCAGTTCGCCGACGCCCTTCGCCTGGATCGGGCTGGCCGCCGGATCGCGTTCCTCGACCATGATGACCTCGAGATCGGGAACGTCGCGGTTCACCGGAACATGGTATTCGGCGAGGTCGCAGTTGGCGATATGGCCATCGACCGGATCGAACAGCAGCGCTTCGGTGAGCGCGGCACCGATGCTCCAGACGATGCCGCCCAGACATTGCGAACGCGCGGTCTTGGCGTTGAGCACGCGTCCGAAGCCGTAAGCGCCCAGCATGCGGTCGACCCGCGTCTCGCCGGTGAAGCGGTTGACGCGCACTTCCGCAAAAAACGCGCCATAGCCGGACGCAGTGAAATCGTCCTCGACAGCACCGGGCTCGTAATGCCCCTCCACCGAGAGTTCCTCTCCATCGAGCAGTTCGACCAACGAAGCGCCGCCGATCACGCCGCCGTCCTTGAGCTTCAATTCCTCGACCGATACCCCCGCCTTCTTCGCCAGAGTGGCGCGCATGTCCTCGCAGGCGACGAACACCGCCGAGCAGATCGAGGATGCGCCCCAGCTACCGCCCGACCCGGGCCCGCGGGGGGAATCGGTGTCGCCCAGATCGACCAGCACCCGGTCCATCGGCAGGCCGAGCATCTCGCCCGCCACCTGGCCGACGATCGAATAGGTGCCGGTGCCGATATCGGTCATGTCGGTTTCGACCAGCGCGGTGCCGTCGGGTTTGAGCGTCACCCGCGCGCGCGCCTCTGCGACGTTATGGACCCGCGCCGCGCTCGCCATGCCGGTGCCGATCCACCATTCGCCCTCGCGCCGCTGACGCGGTTTGCGCGGGCCATGATCCCAGCCGAACGCCTCGGCGCCCTGTTCGAGGCACTCGGCCAGCTTGCGCGAGGAATAGGGCAAGCCGTTGACGGGATGGCATTCGGGGATATTGCGCAGCCGCAGCTCGACCGGATCGATCCCCACCTCTTCGGCCAGCATGTCCATCGCCGATTCGAGCGCTGGCATTCCCACGGCCTCGCCCGGCGCGCGGACCGAGCCTGCGGTCATCCGGTGGATCCGCGCCACTTCGAGCTGGAGCAGGCGGTTCTCGCCTCCGTAAAGGAACTCGCTCGACTGCAGCACCGGCTCGGCGAAGCTCTCGCCCGGCAGCTGCGAGACGCGCGCCTCGTGCCCGAAGCCGGTCAGGCGACCGTTCTCGTCGGCAGCGAGCCGGAAGCGCTGGCTGGTTTCCGAGCGGCGCATGATCGTCTGGAACACCTGCTGGCGGCTCAGCACCACGCGCACCGGTCGCTCCAGCTCCATCGCCGCGATCGACGCCGCAACGGCTTCCTCGCTGATCCCGAGCTTGGATCCGAAGCCGCCGCCGACATAGCGGGCAATCAACCGTACCTGATCCTCCCCGAGATCCAGCGCATCGGCCAGTTCGGAAATATTGTAGTTGGGCATTTGAAGCGAGGCATGGACGGTCAGGCTGTTCCCGTCCCATTGCGCGATGGCCGCATGCGGCTCCATTGCCGCGGAACTGTGCCCTTCGGTGGTGTAGGTCACATCGACGCTGTGCGCCGCTTGGCTCATCGCTTGTGCGAGGTCGCCCTGGCGCGTGGCGCCGTCCTGCGGCTCGGCATCCGTCTTCTCCGGGTCGAGCGGCACATCGGCGACATTCTCGGCGCGGTATTCGAAGGTCAGATGCTTGGCCGCGTCTCGGGCCTGTTCGAAGCTTTCCGCCACGACCAGCGCGATCGGCTGCCCGAAATAGCCGACCTTGCGCGCGGGCTGCGCCGGGGCTTCGCCCGCGCCCCCCTGCGCCGCTCGTGCGGTGAGCCGCTGGTCGTCGATCACCGCAACCACGCCGGGCATCGACAGCACCGAATCCTTGTGGACCCCCGTGATCGTGCCCTTGGTGAAGGGAGCAGTGACCAGCACGCCTTCGAGACAATTCGCGATCGGGTATTCGGCGGCATAGGGTGCGGTACCGGTGACCTTGCCGAGCCCGTCGGGGCGCGCCAGCGGCTTGCCGATGATCCCCTGCACCATGTCGTCGAGCAAATTGCGGGTGTCGGGTTCGTCCTGTTTCAGATGCGCAGTCACAGTTCCATCCCCGTCGCTTCGGCCAGCACCGCAGCCAGCGTTCGCCGGGCCAGCGGAATTTTGAAATCGTTTTCGCCATAGCCTTGCGCACTGTCGAGCAGCACATCGGCGGCCTCGTCGAACAGTTGCGCAGACGGCTCCTTATTCAGCAGCAGCTCGCTCAATCGCGGGTCGTGCCACGGCTTGTGCGCCAAGCCGCCAAAGGCGAGATCGGCGCGGCTGAAGCGTCCGTCCTCGAGTGCCACCACGGCAGCGACCGAGACCATGGCGAAAGCGTAGGACGAGCGCTCGCGCACCTTGCGGTAAAGCTGGCGCGCCTCGACCGGCGGCGGGAGGATGACTGCGGTGATGAGTTCGCCCTCCTCCAGCACATTGTCGCGCCACGGGGTGTCGCCGGGCAGGCAGTGGAAATCGCGCACTGCTACGCTGCGGGACTTGCCGCTGGTGTCGGCGATCTCGACCGTGGCGCCCAGCGCACTCATCGCCACCGCCATATCGCCGGGATAGGTGGCGATGCATTGATCGCTGGTGCCCAGCACCGCGTGCAGCCGCGCGATCCCCTTGAGCGCACCGCAGCCCGAGCCGGGCTCGCGCTTGTTGCAGGGCTGGTCGATGTTCATGAAATAATAGCAGCGCGTCCGCTGGCACAGATTGCCGCCGGTGGTGGCCTTGTTGCGCAATTGCTGGCTCGCACCCGCCAGGATCGCGCGGGCAAGCAATGGGTAGTCGCTGCGGACACGGTCGTGGACTGCGGTGGCGGTGTTGCTCGCCAGCGCGCCGATCCTGAGGCCGCCGTCGTCAGTGTCGGCGATCTGCCCCATCGGCAGACGATGGATATCGACCAGCGTCTGCGGCGTTTCCACCTGCAGCTTCATGAGATCGATCAGATTGGTCCCGCCGGCGATCGGCTTGCTATCGCCGTCGGCGCAGAGCTGGGAGGCGTGGTCGAGACCGTCGGCGCGCTGGAAATCGAACGGCCTCATGCCGGATCCTCCTGAGCGGCCACATCCTCGATCGCGGCGACGATATTGGCATAGGCGCCGCAGCGGCACAGATTGCCGCTCATCCGCTCCCGAATTTCGGCGCCGCTGGCCTCCATCGGACCTTCGAGGCTCTCGCTCGCATCGCTCGGCCAGCCATTGGCGATCTCCTGCAGCATCGCGGTGGCCGAGCAGATCTGGCCCGGTGTGCAATAGCCGCATTGGTACCCGTCGTAATCGACGAAGGCCTGCTGCAGCTTCGAAGGCGCAGCGGGGGTGCCCAGACCTTCTATGGTGGTGACATGGTCGCCGTCATGCATCGCGGCGAGCGACAGGCAGCTGTTGATCCGCATCCCGTCCACCAGCACGGTGCAGGCGCCACACTGGCCATGGTCGCAGCCCTTCTTGGTCCCGGGCAGGGCCAAGTCGTGACGCAGGAAATCGAGCAGGGTTACTCTCGGATCGTCGGGCAAATCGTAGGTTTGGGAATTGATGGTGATCGGCACAGCAAGCTCCTCCACCCGGTCGAACGCACGCGGGCCTAGAAGTGTCCGGCTCGAATTGGGTTTCCTGCAGACCCCGCCGCGGCCAGCGCGCTAGTCGCCCCGGTCCAAAGCGATGGCATTGCGGCCGTTCTCCTTGGCGCGGTAGAGGGCGCGGTCGGCTGCGGCCATCAACGCCGAAGCGTCACCGGTGAGCGTGGGCGAGGTAGCCGCGACGCCCAAGCTGATTGTCACAACCGTTTGATCGGGGTGAGGATGTTCGACGCCGAGCCCCTCGATGGCGGCGCGGATACGGTCCGCGACGAGTGCAGCGCCCTCGGCGTCGATGCCGGGCAACAGCAGCGCGAATTCCTCGCCGCCCGTTCGTGCTGCAATATCGATCTCGCGGAAGGTCCCGCCGATCGCTTCCGCCACCCGCTTGAGGCATTCGTCGCCGGCCGGATGACCGAAGCGGTCGTTGTATTCCTTGAAGTGGTCGATATCGATCGCGATCAGTGCAAGCGGCCGGTCTTCGCGCTGGGCGCGCGACCATTCCTCGCGCAGGCGGTCGTCGAACAGCCGGCGGTTAGCGAGTCCGGTCAGCGGATCGGTGGTAGCCTGCGTGGCAAGCAGTGCATTGGCTTCGGCTAGCTCGGCGTTCGCGCGCTCGAGACGGACGCGCTGCATGGCGTAGCCGACTCTTGTACGAAACAGTTCGACCGCCTCGATCTGGCGCCGCGCCCAGGGGCGAGACCGACCGCGCACGGTCTCTCGCCAGGTGACGAAGGACAGACGCGGCGACGGTTGCTGCGACGATCCCTCAAGACCCTCATCCTTGCGCGGATCGCCTGCCCAGTCGATTTCCTCGACCTGTTCGGGACGCAGCCATAGCGCGATCAGCGGACGCGATGCCTGCAGCCTGATCGCCAGCACTCCGCTCGCCTCGCGGACCATGGCCGCGCCTTGAGGGTATTCCTCGCTCAGGCGGTCGGTGGCGTAGCTCTCGCGATCCTTCAGCTTGTCATGAAGGAAGTCGTAAAGAGCGGCCAGTCGGCCATCCTCTTCCGGATACCAACCGGCTCCCGCAATCAATCCGTCTTCGGCCAGCAGGATGAAACCGCCGCTGTCGATCAGCCGCTGCAGTTCCTCGCACGAAGTTCTCAAGCGGCGCTCGGGATCCTCGCTCCTGCGCATGGCTTCGAGGACGGAATCCAGCGCGGCGGCCTGCATCGTTCCGAGCCGAGCGCTTTCGGCGCGTTCATGCGCCAGCACGAAGGCAGACAGCGAGGTTGCGATGTGGCGGCAGAACAACTGCGTCTCCACAGGTACCAGCCGCGGCTGATAATGGTGGCATATGATCAGCCCCCACAATTCGCCTTCGGCCAGCAGCGAAATCGACATCGAGGCGCGCAGCCCCATGTTCTTCATGTATTCGAGATGGATGGGGGCGACAGAGCGCAGAATGCAGTGCGACATGTCCATCGGCGCACCGCAGGGCGTCGGCACCAGTGGCGCAGGCTCATAGTCCACATCGGGAACCATGCGGATCAGATTGCGGCGGAGCAGCTCGCGCACCTGACGCGGCACGTCCGAGGCGGGGAAGCGGTGTCCGAGATATTTCGCCGCTTGCGCGATGCGCGATTCGGCGATCACCGAGCCGCTGTCGTCATCCTGAAAGCGATAGATCATCACGCTGTCGAAGCCGGTGATGGCGCGCACCTGGTCGACCGCGACGGCGCAGGCATCGCGCAGGCTCTGGCAGGCGTTGATCCGGGTGAAGATCGCCCCCGCCAGGTCCAGCGCCGAAGCGACGCTGCCCTCGAGCTCGGCCTGGAGCAGTTCGACCGCGACGAAGCGGCCGGTGCGGTGCGCCATCATCGCCAGCGGCCTGCGGTCGCCGGGCCGGGCGAGCCCCACATAGACCGGCTCGTCATTCAGATTGAGCAGGCAGGAAACGATCAGATCGTCGATCGAGATTCCCAGCAGGTCACACGCCGTCGGATTGTCGCGTGGTGCAAGACCGAGCAGGCGCTCGCAATTGCCCGCGCGGTGCGACAGCACGCCCGTGGCCGCGTCGAACAGCAGCAGGACGCCGTGCGGCTGGATCGAACCGGGCGCGTGGATCGGCTCCGAATCGCACAGGCGCCGCGAATCGTGGACGGCGTCTCGCGAAGGGGCGGAGGCGTCGGTTGTCGATGGTATTTGGAGGGTCATGCTGTGTGCCCCCTATCGAAGAGGGTCCAAAAGAGGATGGGGGGAGAAAGAGCGACAAAGGCTGCGTCAGCGGCACAAGACCATCGGGGGGCCGGAGAGTCGCGGGGCGCAAGCCGTACCCGCGGCGCGATCGTAAGACATTGTCGCCGGGCACGGGTGCGCGGCAAACCTAGCACGAATTGGTCCCGAATGCGCGTCTAATCGCTCGCCCGTCCGGCGAAGATCGAGCGGATGACCGCGTCCAGATCCTCGTGGCTGAAAGGCTTCTCCAGGCGGGCGACGATGTCCTGCTTCGCGCCCTCGGGCATTTCGGCATAGCCGCTGGCAAGCACCACGGGCAGTTCGGGACGGTCGCGGTGGATCTCGCGTGCCAGCGCCACTCCGGTCATGTTGGGCATGGCCTGGTCGGTGATCACAAGATCGATATCATCGCGGATAGACAGCATGTCGAGTGCGTGGGCGCCCGAGCCGGCCTCGACGACCTCGTGGCCCAGGTCCTCGAGCAGCGCGACGGTGCCGAACAGCACCAGCGCGTCGTCGTCGACGGCGAGGATTTTCAAGGGCTTGAGCGCATCCTCGGCCCTTTCCTCGGGAGCGGATTCGCCTGCGGGAGCGGGAGCCTGCACCCCCGCCACGGGCAGATACATCTCCGCGGTCGTCCCCTCGCCTTCCCGACTTTGTAACTGAAAGGAGCCGCCCAGCTGGCTGGTCAGCCCGTGGACCATCGACAGCCCCAGCCCGGTGCCGCGCCCGACCCCCTTGGTGGTGAAGAAGGGCTCCATCGCCCGCGCCAGCGTGTCGGAATCCATCCCGGCGCCGGTGTCCTCGACCCGGATGCGGACGTAATCGCCCTCGCGCAGCTGCGGCGTACCCTCCTCGGTCCGCACGCAGTCGAGCCGGATGGTCAGCCGTCCGCTGCCCTCCATCGCATCGCGCGCGTTGACCGCGAGGTTGAGCACCGCCATTTCCAGCTGGTTCTCGTCGACCAGCGCCTGCGGCACCTTCGTGTCCAAATCGAGCACGATATCCATCTCCGGCCCGAGCGAGCGTTCGAGCAGGTCGCGCATCCCGGGCAGCAGCGCCGCGACATCGACCGGGCGCGGATCGAGCTCCTGCCGGCGCGCGAAAGCGAGCATCCGCTGGGTCAGCGTGGCTCCGCGTTCGGCGCCCGCGAGCGCATTGGCGAGATAGCTGTGCGCGCGCTCGTCGCCCTCGGGCAACCGCTTGCGCAGCAGTTCGAGGCTCGAGCGCACCGCCATCAGCAGATTGTTGAAATCATGCGCCACCCCGCCGGTCAGCTGGCCGATGGTTTCCAGCTTCTGGCTCTGGCGCAGCGCATGCTCGGCCTTGTCGCGCGCGGCTTCCGCCGCCTTGCGCTCGGTGACATCGACCACCGAGGCCATCACCCGGTCGACCTCGCCTCGCGCATTGCGGGTCGAGCGCGCCGAGACCAGCACTTCGGCGCGATCGCCGCTGCGCTTGATAACGGTGTAGGGCAGGTCGTAGGCCACGTCGGCCTCGGCCATCCGCTCGGCATAGGCGCCCTCGTGATCGGAGACGCATTCGGGCGCCATGAATTCGGTCACAAAGCGGCCCAGCACGTCCTCGGCACTGCCATACTGCATGAAGGACAGCCAGCGTTCGCTCACGGTGACGATGCGGCCCTCGCCATCGGTCGAAAGCAGCGCGACCGGGGTCTTGAGATAGAGGTCCGCCAATTCCTGCGTGCGTTCGCGCACCGCCGCCTCGAGCCGATCCTGAGATGCGGCCAGCGCCTCGCGGACGCGGACCTGGTCGTCGATCTCGGTGCAGCTGCCGTACCAGCGGGTGATGCGGCCATCCTCGTCGCGCACCGGCTGCGCCTTGCCCAGCACCCAGCGGTATTCGCCCGAGCGGTGGCGCAGCCGGTATTCGATCTCGTAGGGCACCCCGGTCTCGAGCGATTGCCGCCAGCGCTCCCAGGCGCGCGGCTGATCCTCGGGGTGGAACAGCCCCTCCCAGCGCTCGCCATCGGTCGAACCGCGCGGCACGCCGGTGTATTCGTACCAGCGGTCGTTGTAATAGTCGTGATAGCCGTCGGGCCGGGTCGACCAGATCATCTGGTCGATCGAATTGGCGATGGCGTGGAACTTGCGCTCGCTCTTGCGCAGCTTGTGCTGGTTTTCGCGCAGCTCTTCCATCCGCGCCCGCGCCTCGAACTGGCGCTGGCGCGCCTTCAGTGCCGAGCGGACCGCGCGGACGATATCGTCGCGGTGCATCGGCCGCGCGAGCAGCACCGCATTGCCCAGCGCGTCGATCCGCTCGTCCTCGGCAGCGTTGCGCTGGCGAGCCCTTCCCTCAGTCAGGACGATGAAGGGGATATCGGACCAGGCGGGCTGCGCCTCGAGCGCCGAGCGGATGAGCGCCAGATCCTCGCCGATCGCCTCCTCGGCGATCAGGACCACACCGATATGCTCCTCGATCAGCGCGCGCAGGCCTGCGGGATCGGCGACCACCAGCGGATCGATCCCGCTCTGGGCGAGCAGTTCCGCCGCCACCTGGGCATCGCGGCCGCGCGGTGCGAGCACCGCCACGGTGGTTCCGTATTTTGTGCCCGGCATTCTCAGGCGTCTTTCAGCAATCTGTCTTTGCCGGGCACGTAATTGGGATGGCCGCTGAGGAGCCCGGCGAAGCCGGTCAGCGGTTCGCCGATGGTGATCCCCGCAGCGCCGATATCGAATTCGCGGATGATCCGCTCGTGATCGGACGTGCGCGTCTTGATCACCGCCACGGATTTGCGCACCGTGCCCTCGACCTCGAAGAAACGCATCAGCACCACCGCATCCGCCAGATAGCTGACGTCGACATCGGCGCGCAGATCGCCCATCACCCCGTGCTGGCCCAGGATCATCAGCGAGATGATGCCCTGCTGGCTCAGATAGCTGAGCAGCTCGTGCATCTGCAGCACGAGGAAATTGTCGCTCGGCATGCCGTGCATATAGGCGTTGAGACTGTCGATCACGATCATCCGCGCGCCATCGGTCTCGACCGCCGACTGGACCGCGCCCGCGAATTCGCCCGGCGAAAGCTCGCCCGGATCGATCTGGCGCAGGTTGAGCTGGCCGTTGTCGAGATAGGGCCGCAGGTCCATTCCCAGCGCGGCCGAGCGCTGGAGCAGCGTCGCGAGCCGCTCGTCGAACAGATAATAGGCCACGCGCTCGCCGCGCTCGAGCGCCGCCACCAGGCATCTGACCGCCGTGGTGGTCTTGCCCACCCCCGCCGGGCCGGTGAGCAGCGTGCTGGTGCCTGGAACCAGACCGTCGCCGAGCAGCCGGTCGAGGCCCGCGAGCCCGGTGGTGACGGGGGTCGGGTCGAATGGGCGGTGGTGCTCGGAGGCGACCAGCCGCGGATAGACCACCAGCCCTCCGCGCTCGATGGTGAAATCGTGGAAGCCGCCACGGTATTTGAGCCCGCGCATCTTGACCACGCGCATCCGCCGCCGCTCCGAGCCGAAATCGCTCGCGCTCTGTTCGAGCGAGACCACGCCATGCGCGATGCTGTGCAATTGTAGGTCGCCGGGCTCGGCGGTGCGGTCGTCGAGCATCAGCACGGTGCAATCGCGCTTGGCGAAGAAATGCTTGAGCGCGAGGATCTGGCGGCGGTAGCGCAGCGCGCTTTGCGACAGCAGCCGCAGTTCGGACAGGCTGTCGAGCACCACGCGGGTGGGATTGGTCTTTTCCACCTGCTCGATGATGCCCGCAACGGTTTCGCCCAGCTCGACCTCGCTGGGATGGAGCAGGCTCTGCTCGTTCTCGATGCTGAACTCGTTCTCGGCGACCAGTTCGAACAGGTTGATTTCATCGAGCGACCAGCCGTGCGAGAGCGCCACCGAATGCAGCTCGTCGGCGGTTTCGGACAGGGTGATATACAGCCCGGTCTCCCCCCGCTTGCGCCCCTCGAGCAGGAAATTGAGCGCCAGCGTGGTCTTGCCGGTGCCGGGCGTGCCCTCGACCAGATAGAGCCGATACGCCGGAAAGCCGCCGCGCAGGATGTGGTCGAGACCCGCGATCCCGGTCTGTGTGGGGGCCGCGTGCTCGCGGCCTGTCGTTGTGTCGTTCATCCACACCCTTCTGAGATCATTCGACTATCTTGGCAAGCCGGACACGGGGGCGGCCCCGCCGTTCGCGCAAGCCCCGGCCGCCCCCATGCTCGCGGCGAAACCGGCCCCGCCCGCAGCCCGATTGCTGGCTTCAATCGCCCGGAGCGCAATGGGTTCCGGAGGGCGGTTCGGTTGAGGGAAAGGCGGTTCGGGCCTGTCGGCTTTCGGCGGCGGACGTGGCGAGGGATTATGGCTGGGATTGGGGTGGGAAGCTGACGCTCTTACTGACGGCTAAAAGCCACAGTTTCGCTGGTCGCAAAGGGGGGCTGTGACACCGCTGCAAACCAGTCAGCACGAAACTGCGGAAGCCTCTGTAGGTGGTCAACCAGCAGGTCCCAGCCGACTTGTTCCTCGTGAAAACTCCAAACCTTGTCAGCAACCACCACATCGCAGCAGATGAGGTCGGTGGTCACTTCGTCGCGCTTATAAAAAGTGACTTTGCCGACGTCCGTCAGCGGAAGTTGAACAAGAACGTCTGCATCAATGCGGGGCATCTGCGCGCTTGTGCCAACGCCTTGCAACGGCAGCAAGTGGGTCGGCACCTGAAATTCGGCTTCTGGTTCAATCTGGGCCGAAGCGGTCCGACCGGTCTCGGGATCGTGCCGGGGAACCGGGAACGGCAAT
This sequence comes from uncultured Erythrobacter sp., assembly GCA_963975275.1. Lineage (GTDB taxonomy): Bacteria > Pseudomonadota > Alphaproteobacteria > Sphingomonadales > Sphingomonadaceae > Qipengyuania. Next base: position 203,034 of record CAXBFN010000007.1, read on the forward strand.
CTCTGGGTGGTTAGCTGCCACAGCACGAAGTCTCGGCGCCTTTGAATTCGACGCGAATATTTAATCAACGCATCCTCTAATCGACGCCTCAATTGAACCTGCAAGTAAGGTATCTGAGCTGACTTTGAGAACGGTCGATCCATCATCTTTTATTAGCGTCAAACGAGTTGCATTCCCTCGGTCGCCGAACGACGTATTCCAGAAACTTGAACCTCGGGTAGAGCTTAGTTCCCTCATCCGATTTGTCTTCAAGAAAGTCCGAATTGCGGGGCACTGAAGAATATCAGCTTCGGTGTGGGAGCTTCGTAATTCTAACCGCAATCGTGGGTTGCTTTCTATGGGACCCATCCAAGCAACCCAAATTGCTGTTAAAGTGGCGCAGCCCAACACGAGAGTAAGCGGGAGTGTTCGGCGCATGGATCGAGGCTATAGCCAATTTTCGATGTCTGCAAACGGGTCGTAAACGGAACGGCGGGTTTTGGCGATGGCGGAAGGAAAGCCGCCGCCTTCCCTCTCGTCATTGCGAGGAGCGCAGCGACGCGGCAATCCAGGGCGGACCGTCGCGGGCCAACACTGCTGCGCAATTCGCGGAAATCGGCGTCCCTGGATTGCCACGCCGCCTGCGGCGGCTCGCAAGGACGAACAGGATCGCGGAACGCTTGCGCCCGCGCTTCGCTGGGTCAGCAAGCGACACTCACAGGGATACGACATGGGTTTTCTGAAAGACGGCCAGTGGCACGACGAATGGGACTATAACGACGAGGACAGCGGCGCCTTCGAGCGCGACGAGAGCGCGTTTCGCAAATGGGTCACTCCCGACGGCAGCCCCGGGCCGACCGGCGATGGCGGCTTCGCGGCCGGGCCGGGGCGCTACCGGCTCTATATCAGCCTCGCCTGCCCCTGGGCGCACCGCGCCAACGCCGCGCGGCATCTCAAGGGGCTGACCGGGGCGATCGAACTGGTCAACGTCCACTGGCGGATGCAGGAGGGCGGCTGGTCGTTCCGCGAGGGTCAATGCGTGACCCCCGAACCGCTGATGGCCGCGAGCAATCTGCACCAGATCTACACCGCGGCGAAACCCGATTATTCGGGCCATGTCACCGTGCCGGTGCTGTGGGACAAGGAGACCGGCACCATCGTCAACAATGAGAGCGCGGACATTCTGCGGATGCTGGGCAGCGCTTTCGACGGCTGCGGGGCGAACGATCTCGATCTCTACCCTCAGGCGCATCGCGACGAGATAGATGCGGTCAACGACGATATCTACGACCCGGTTAACAACGGGGTCTACAAGGCCGGTTTCGCGACCACGCAGCAAGCCTATGAGGCCGCGGTGGTGCCGCTGTTCGCCAAGCTCGACGCGCTGGAGCAGCGGCTGGAGGGTCAGGAGTGGCTGGTCGGCGGACAACTCACGGAGGCGGATATCCGGTTGTGGACCACGCTGATCCGCTTCGACCCGGTCTATCACGGGCATTTCAAATGCAACATCCGCCGGATCGCGGACTATCCCAATCTCGCGGCGTTCACGCGGCGGCTCTACGACCTCGACGGGATCGCCGAAACGGTGAATTTCCACCACATCCGCCACCATTATTACGAGAGCCACGACCACATCAATCCCACCGGCGTGGTGCCTGCGGGGCCCGATCCGCTGGTGCCGGGGGCGTCGGCATGAGCGCGCGGCCTCTGCTGTCGGTCCACAAGGCGCGGCGCAAGGATATCGGCGATCTGATCACCCGCCGCCCCGTGCCGGGGCCCGGACTGGAGCAGGTCGATCCCTTCCTGTTCCTCAACCATCACGGGCCGCAGACCTATCCGCCGGGCAATCACGGCTTGCCCTTCGGCCCGCACCCGCACCGCGGCTTCGAGACGGTGACCTTCATTCTGCAGGGCAATCTGGCGCACCGCGATACCGGCGGCGGCGAGAGCGTGGTCGAGGCCGGCGGGGTGCAGTGGATGACCGCGGGGCGCGGGCTGATCCACGCCGAACTGTCGCCCACAAGCTTCAAGCGCGAGGGCGGGCCGCTCGAAATCCTCCAGCTGTGGGTCAACCTGCCCGCGCGGCTCAAGCTGACCGAGCCGAATTACATTCCGGTGGCGGCAGAGGAGATACCGGCAGTCGAACTGGCGCCCGGGGTCGTCATGCGCGCGGTCTCGGGGAGCGAGGGCGCGCCGGTCTCGTCGCTGACCGGGGTCATGCTGACGATGGTGGAGCTGGCTCCGGGACGCAGCGCCACCCTGCCCGCACCCGCGGGACGCAGCGTGTTCTTCTACATGGTAAACGGCGCAGCGCGAATCGGTCCGGGAGAGGTGCCCGAGCACCATCTGGCGCAAGTGGGCGACGGCGAGGGGGTGAAGGTTTCCAGCGATTCGGGCTGCCTCATCCTTTACGGCCATGCCGACCCGATCGGGGAGCCGGTAGTCGCCCACGGCCCCTTTGTGATGAACACGCGCGAGGAGATCCTCAAGGCGCTGCAGGACTATCAAAGCGGGGTTTTCGGCGATCCTGCGGGCTTGGGCTAGCGGCGCAAGCCGCGATGCACTTGCCCAAAAACAAGAAAGCCCCGGCTAGGCCGGGGCTTTCGAAAATCGGTGATGCTGATTTCAGCGCTGCGAGACGAAGTCGCCAATCCAGGTCCAGATAGACATAGGAATCTCCTGTCTGCACGGAATGTGCTGACAACATGGTTAACAGATATTAACCTTGTTGCAAGCCCCTATGCTGCGGCAGCTCCTCTGGGCATCTGCGCGAGGAGAGCATCCATGGTGAGGGGGCGCGAGAAGTAATAGCCTTGCGCCTCCTCGCAGCCCATCTCGCGCAGGATCTCCGATACGCCATGAGTCTCCACGCCTTCGGCAACCGCGGTGCGGCCGAGCGAATGGATCATCTGGATCGCCGAGCCGACCAGCGCGCGATCCGCCTCCGAGCTCTCGATCCCGGTTACGAAGCTGCGGTCGATCTTGACCTCGTCGGCGGGGATCCGGCGCAGATATTCGAGCGATGCATGTCCCATCCCAAAATCATCGACCGAAAGCTTGACTCCCATCCGCTTGAGCTCTGCCATCGTGCGCGAAACCGCTTCGTCGTTCTCGATCGGCGCGGTCTCGGTGATCTCGAGAATGATATTGGCGACGGGAAAGCGATGCGCGGCGATGATCTGCTCGAGCTGGGGAACAAACAGGCGGTCGCGCAGATCGAGCGCCGAGATATTGATAGCGATCTGGAAATAGGGATACCGATCCAGCGCTTTGCGGGCCTGAATCAGAGCGTGATTGAGGACGAAGAAGGTGATCATCCCAACGCGGCCGTGTTCTTCGGCAAGCGCCACCACCTTGTCTGGGGCGATTTCTCCTCGTGTCGGATGGGTCCAACGCAGCAACGCTTCGGCGCCCACGATCAGACCCGAAGAGAGCGATACCTTAGGCTGGAAGGCGACTCCGACCTCGTCGTTGCGAAGCGCAGTTTCGAGCTCCGACAGCATCTGGCCACGCCAGGCGATATCATCAGCGACCCGAAGCTCGCTGACGAGATATACGCGCCCAGCGCGCGCAGCGTCCTCGGCACATTGCATGGCGTTCTCGGTCCGCTGCCGCAGGCTGGCGCCATAATCGGAATCGATGCCGATCGAGGAGGCGATGTCGGGCGCCTGCGATCCCACAGTGATGCTGGTGCGAAACAATGCGTGCAGCCCCTGCGCGTGATCCGCAAGATCAGTCGGCAGAGTTTTCCTACGAGTCCAGACAAAGGTATCCTTATGGAAGGCGAATTCGGCAGAAGAATCTGTCGCGCGCAGCATTGTGTGGGCCTTGATCAGCAGTTGGTCGATCGCCTGCGGCGAAAGAATCGCCGAGATGGTGGCGAAATTGCGGATCTTGAGGGCCAGAACGTCCATGTCTTGGGCTAGTTGGGAACCTTGCAGGGTCTCGATCCTGCGCAGTCCGGTCGCCCCCCGATAGGTCGTGTTGGCGAGGCGGTAGAGCCGGAAGGCAGCGATGATCAGGCAAACAACCGCCGGCATGACGTCTATGCTTGTCCCGGTGAAATCAAGCGCAAGCGGTCCGACGATCAGGCCCGCCGCGGCGATCATAACAAGGCGCTTGTCGGGCACCGCCTGCCTACTAAGGAGCAAAACTACACCGCAGACAGCAAAAAAAGCAGGAAGCCAGCCCAGATTCAAAGGATAGCCGCGCTTGAGGGTTTCGGCACCGATCACGTGAAAGTACGCGCTGGGAAGCTTTTCGCCAAGCGGCATCCGTCGGAAATCCCGCGATGTGCGGCTCGCATCCGCGATTACCACATCTTTTCCTCGCACGGAGTTTGAAAGCTGCTGGCCGGTCAGAACATCGATATAGCTGGCAGTCGGTATCGTAGCGTAGTCAATTGAGAAATCGGGCCGATAGATGCCGTCTTTGATGTCTATCTTTGCAAGTTCTGCCGAAAGAGACGGCCTGTTCTTGCCAAGAATATAGGAACTGGTGGGAAAGCGCGATGAGAGGCTGAAGGGCGCCATTTCACCATACATCGAGAGAAATTGGACGTTCTCTTGGAAGAGCTGGTTTGGTACGATGGCCGAAGTCGGTCCGTCGCTCCCCTCGATCTCCGGGGTTCCACCCAAATAGACTTTGCCGCCGTGCCGCTCGAGTGCGCGAGCGAAATCCGCGTCGGCTTCTGGTTGAGTCAGATCAGCATAAGCACGGGCAAAAAACACCCGCTCTGCTCCCTGTGCGAACAATCGGTCGAGTAGGTGCGCATCTGCGCTCCGGCTCGGTTCGTCCGCTCCCAGAGCATTGAGCGTACGATCGTCGATCGCCACCACCACAATCTGTTGACCTGCCGGCTGCGACCGCACCGCTGCGCGGACCGCACGAAAGCTGTCCTCCAGCGGCAGCGCCAGATCGATAAAGCCGATCACCAGCCCGATCAGCATGGCCCATGCGGCTATCCGCCGCCGCGCTATTTGCGGATTGGCGGCATCCTGCTCGCGGCGAAAACGACCCCGCAGCCCTCGACGCCAGCGCGCGGCAAAGCGGGCTATGCCGCCGTCCTGATCTGGTTCGTCAACTTCACGCATAGGCTGTGGGCGGCAGCCGCCTCCCCTCGATGATCGACCTGGGCTTCAGGGCTTCCTAGGGGTCGAAAGGGTAATATTTCGTAACTTTCGGACCTCGCCACCCGATTTGCGCCCCCCACTTCCGACCCCACTCCAGGCCCCGCTTCCAAGCCGAGCCGAAACCTAGCACGGGTGGTCGAACAGGTTTCTCGCCAAGGAACCATCTGGCTTTGCAGCCTTTGATGGGGTTCACGCAAAGAAGGATGGCACTATGAAAATTCGCACTATGATGTTTGCGGCAGCCGCTGGCTCGTTGGCCTCGGCGCCGGTCGCGCTTCAGGCGGCCGAGGCCGCCCCGCTCAACCGCGCCTCGATGCCCGCGAGCGAAACCTCGGAACTCGGCGGCGGGATCGGCGGCGGGATCGGCGCCGGTATTGCCGTGATCGCGCTCGCCGCCGCCGGCATGCTCGCCCTCATCCTCACCGATGACGACGATGACGACGAAGCCGTCAGCCCCTGAGGCCCAGCCTTTGCGGCCTGACAGTCGTTTCGAGAAAGGCGGTCCTTCGGGGCCGCCTTTTTTGTGGCCGGTTCCCCGATGCCGGTCCTGCAAAGATGCAGCTAGACCGGGCGTTCTTGCGTAGGGATTGGACACGGACCGGGTCCTCCGTTACCCGGCGCGTTGCAATTCCATGACAGACGCTCCCGAACCCAAAGCACCCGTTGCCCCGATCCACCGCATTCAGGAAAACCTGATCGCGCGGCTCGAGCGGCGTGCGCTCACCCATCTGTGTTCGGTGATGCCCCCCTGGGTCAGCCCCGACATGCTGACCTTCACCGGAATGATCGGCGCGCTGTTCGTATTCGCCGGCTATCTGGGCAGCAATCTCGACCCCGACTGGCTGTGGCTGTCGATCCTGGGATATTTCATTCACTGGTTCGGCGACTCGCTCGATGGCAGCCTTGCGCGCTTCCGCAAGATCGAGCGCCCGCGCTATGGCTATTTCCTCGATCACAGCTGCGATGGCTTCGCCACCATGCTGGTGGTGATCGGGATCGGAGTGACCCCCTACGTCCAGCTCGAGGTCGCGCTGATCGCGCTGGCGGGCTATCTGCTGATGTCGATCCACGCCTTCCTCTCCGTGCGCGTGCTGGGCGAGCTGCGCCTGTCTTATTTCAACGCCGGGCCGACCGAATTGCGGCTGATCCTGATCGGGCTGACGCTGGCGATGCTGATCGCCGGGCTCGAGAGCCCGATCGTCTGGGAGCTGAACGGCTTCGACCTGTTCGTCGGCGGCGTGGGGCTGATCCTGATCGCGCTGTTCGTGCTCCAGACCTTCACCACCGCGCGGCGGCTGGCCAAGCAGGAGCCGGCGCCGGACTGGCCGGGCTGAACACGCCGGCACGCACGATGGTCTAGCTGGCCGGAAATCGCGCCAGTGCGCGAAAACCGTGCCTGGTTTCGCAGCCGATCAAGCCGCGCCGATTACCGCGCGAATGGTTCACGCCGCGGCATGGAACGTCTCGTCGCCTGCGAACCACTGCGCGAAATCCGCCGCCTCCAGCGGACGTGCGAAATAATAGCCCTGCCCCTCGTCGCATCCCATCGCGGTGAGCATATCGGCCGCGGCAGCGATTTCGATCCCTTCGGCGACCACGCGGTAACCCAGCTCGTGCGATAGCGAGATCATCGAACGGACCAGCGTCAGCTCGCGCTCACCCCGCATCAAATCGCGAATGAAGGACTGATCGATCTTCACGACCTTGGCGGGCAGGCGCTGGAGATAGGCAAGGCTGCTGTGACCGGTGCCGAAATCGTCGATGGCGATGGCGATGCCCGCTTCATCGATCGTCGCCAGCTGTTCGAGCGCGCGCGCCGTATCTTCCATCACTGCGCTTTCGGTGACTTCCAGTTCGAGCATTTCGGGGCGGACGCCGTGCTTCAGAAGGCTCAACTGCACGCGCTGGGCGAAGTCGACTTCCGACAGATTGTTCGCCGAAATATTGATCGACAGCGTGAGCTCCAGCCCCTGATCGCGCCAGGCGCCGAGTTGCCGCAGTCCCATTTCGATGACCCGGTCCGTCGCCGCGCGCGCCAGCGAGGTCTTCTCGATGATCGGGATGAACTCCGCAGGCGAGACGTCGCCGAGCACGGGATGCGACCAGCGCAGCAACGCTTCCGCGCCGACGCAGCGACGCGAAGCCAGATCGACCCGCGGCTGGTAAACCATCCGCAATTGCTCGGGATCCTCCAGCGCCGCGCCGAAATCCTCGAGCAGCAGGAACCGTCGGCGATGCGCCTCATCGTCTTGCGAGGCGTAGAAGCCGATGTCGGTCTGGGAGAACCGGGCATCGAGCGCCGCGCTGTAGGCGGTGCGCAGCACGTCGGCAGGCGCGCTCTTGCCGCTGACGAAGGGTGCCATCCCGATCTTGGCATTGGTGACGAAGCGGAAGGTTCCATCGGTCCGCAGCTTGCCCAGCAGTTCGACCAGCTGGAGCATGTATTCCTGTTGCTCGGCGGCAAGCGGCGCGAGGAAGGCGAACTGGGTTGCGGCGACATGATAGGCGGGGCGCCCCGGTCCGAGCAGGCGGCGCAGCGTGCGCGCCGCTTCCTGGACCATGGTGTCGACATAGTCGGGCCCGAGCACCCGGATGCCCTCGTTGACCTGTTCGTGGCCGGCAAGCTCGACGAGCACGACCTGGCGCAATTGCCCCGGATCGTCGCGCCCGAGGTCCTCGAGATCGTCGAAGAACTGGACCCGGTTGGCCAGACCGCTGATCGGATCGATCCGTCCGAAGGCGTGCTGGAGCTCGATCTGCGCCATCACCATTTGCGCCAGATCCTCCAGCGCGGCCAGCTCCGAGGCGGTCGCCGACCTGGGCTCCATGCCGATGACGCACAGCGCCCCCAGGCCGAAGCCCTCGCGCGTGGTCAGCGGCGCGCCCGCGTAGAAGCGCACGCCCTGCGATGCCAGGACGCTGTTCGCATAGCGGGGATCGGCGAGAAGGTCGGGAACAACGATGGCTTCGGTGCTTTCGGCCACGGCGGCGCAGGGCGCCTTGTCGCGCGGGATCGAGCGGTGCTCCACGCCTACGCGCGATTTGAACCACTGCCGGTCGCTGTCGGTCAGCGATACCGCCGAGATCGGCAGATCGAATATCTGGCTCGCCATGCGGGTGATGCGATCGAAACTCTCGCTCGGCGGCGTGTCGAGCAGGTTCAACCGGTGCAGGGCGTCGAGCCGGGCGGGTTCGTCATGGGGGTTCATAGAATCGGCCGAGATAGTATAGGCCAAGTTCCGTTAGCGTCCGAAAGGTTAAGAGACGGTAAGCTTCCCGTCTAGAACACCGCATGTTCGCCGCGTTCCGAGGTGGCGTGGCCGTCGAGTACTGAACGGTAATGCGCGAATAGGGTTTCGCTTCCGCTCGAAGGGGTGGCGTCGGCATCGTAACGCCCGGTCGAGCGGTCGAGCACCAGCATCGATTCGGTGGCGTAATAGCGGCCGATGCGGGCAAGCTCCGCCTTGTCGGCCAGTGACGGCACGATGCGGCCCGCCGCGCCGAGGGCTGCGGCAACAAGGTCGAGCAACGCTACTGGCACCGAGCGAAACTTCACGGGGCGCTCCAGCATCGCGAACAGCGCTTCGCCCTGCTGGCGCGGGGTGATCGCCTCCCCCGGCCCGCCGATCGGCAGGATGCGGTTCCAACGGCTCTCGTCGATGAGGCAGTCCGCGATGTAATCCGCCAGATCGCGGCCGCCGATCGGCTTGCAGGCGGTCAGCGTACCATCGCCGAACAGCAGGAAGGGCCGCCCTTCGCGGACCCGCTCGATCTGGCCCGAAAGCGATTTGAAGAAGGCGGTGGGCCGGACGATCGAATATTGCAGGCCGGAGCCGATCAGCGCCGCCTCGAAGGCCAGCTTGGCATGCTGGAACGCCAGCAGCGGTTTCTGGACGCAGATCGCGGACAGCAGCACGAAGTGGCCCACTCCCGCGCGCCGCGCCGCCTCTAGCGCCAGCAGATGCGCGCGGTGATCGATCGCCCATGCGTCCTCGGGTGCTCCCGTGCGCGAAGCCATGCAGGACACCACTGCGTCGAAGCGCTCGCCGGCAAAGCCTTCGCGAGCGAGCGAGGCCGGATCGCTCACCACGACTCGTCTGACCTCGGCGCAGCCAATCAGCCCGCTCCCATGCGCCGCCGAATTGCCCCCGTTAGGTCGCTCGCGAACGAAGGCGATCACCTCGTGACCTCGCCGGACAAGTGCGGAGACCGTCGCCCGGCCGATGGTGCCGGTCGCGCCGAGCACGCAGACCTTGAGACGCGCCATCAGGCCCCCAAGCCTGTGAGCTGCCGCAAGGGCCAGGGAAATCGGGCAGCCGAACCGGACGGCGCTGCGGCGGACATGTCTTCCAACTTGCTCCCCTTTTCTTCGTCTCCGGCCCGGGTCTGCAACAGGCCAAGCCCAGTCTTGCCCGGTTCCCCGACCTTTTAGAGAGCCTGCCACTTGCGCAGGGACAAATCGGGTCGAGGGCCGATTAGCCTCGCCCGGCGCGAACGGGCCGCCACTCGCAAGGCAAACGACAAGCGCGCACCCGGCGTGGTGCCGGATGCGCGCCTGGCATCGTGAGTTTGCCTGCCGGTCCGCGGCCTAGAAGGACGTCCAATCTTCATTGGCAGCCCGGCCGTTCGCTACCGCGAGGGCGGGCTTTGCCGTCAAGGCCGCTGCGAGCTTCGCCTGCTCTCGCCTGGCCCCATGGCTGGCCGGAAGCACCGCCACCTTCGCCGAGCCACTTTGCGCGGCGCCGACATCGAACTGCGACGCCCGTTCGGAGAGCGCGTTGACTTCGCCCGACAGGCTGAGCGCGGCGGCAGAGGTTTCTTCCACCATAGACGCGTTCTGCTGGGTGGCCTGATCCATCGCGCCGACTGCGCTGGATATCTGGCTGATCGCGGTGGCCTGCGCCTCGTTGTCGGTGGCCATCCCGCCGAGCAGCGTGTGCACTTCGGCGACACCCTCTGCGATGTCGGCCAGCGCACCGTCGACCTTCTGAACCATCTCGACCGCGGAACTGATGTCGTCCTGCGTCGCGGTCAGCTGATCGCGGGCGCGGCCGGCTTCTTCTTCCGCGCGCATGGCCAGTGCCGAAACGAGATCCGCGACGACGGCAAAACCTCGACCGGCATCACCGGCGCGGCCCGCCTCGACGGCGGCGTTCATCGCAAGAACCCGGGTCTGGAAGGCGATCTTGTCGACGCCCTCGATCACGTCGTTGATCCCCTTCGCGCTTTCCGAAACGCGGGTCATGGCCTGGACCGCCTCGTCGGCAACGCCGCGGCCGCCGCTGACGGTCGAGATGGCACTGTCGGCGCGCCTGACGGTCTGCACCGCAGCCTTGGCGGTCGCTCCGATCCGCTCGTCGATCTGCGACAGCGCGGCGGAGGTTTCCTCCAAGCTCGCCGCATTGGCTTCGGTCCGGCGAGCGAGATCTTCGGAAGCCTGGGCGATTTCGCCCGACCCGGTCCGAATGGTCGCGGCGCTTTCAATGACCGAGCCGATCAGCTCGCGCAGACTGGCTAGTGCGTCGTTGAAATTGGTGCGCAGTTCGACATAGGCGGGCGGGAACTCCGCACGGATCTCGGCGGTCAGATCGCCCGCCTTAAGCGCCGTCAGGCTCTCGCTCAGCGAGCTGGTGACGACCTGCTGCTCGGCCGCGGTTCGGGAATCGATCTCCGCCCGCTGGACAGCCGCCATGCGGAACAGTTCGACCGCCTGTGCGACTTCGCCCAGTTCGTCCACGCGATTGCGATGCGGGACATCGGCCTTGCCGCCTTCGGCAAGCGTGGTGGTGGCGCGCGAAACTTCGGCAAGCGGCACCGAGACCGTTCGACCGATGAGCTTCCAGATGCCGAACAACACAGCCAGTCCGGCCAGCGAAAGAAGGACGAGTACCGTGAATGCAGTGGCCGCGAAAGCATTGCCCGCGGCGTCGTTGGCGTTCGCGCGCTGCCCTTGGAGATCAATAAGCTTCTGGGTGTCGTCCAAGGCCGTGGTAGATGCCTCTCGGCCCTCGCCTTTGACCAGGGGAAGTGCTGCTGCACCTCCCTGCGAGTCGATAGCCATGAAAATACGCCCGTTTACCTGGGCCAGATCATCGATATGCTTCTTTAGCTGCTGCAGCTGGGGCGAGAACTCTCCAGCAAGCGGTTCATAGTCGGCGATGGCTTGGGCGATCGCAGTTTCGTTTTTGGCGAACCTTTCGGCGTAAGCCTGTTTCTCTTGCAACTCGTCCGAGGTCAGTCTGGAAAAGATGATGATCCGGTGTTCGCGCAACGCCGACACCAACCGTCCAAGCGCTTCGGTTCCGGCGATACCGCGATCTACGTGGGCGGAGGCGATCTCGCTCATGGTGCGGGTCGCATAGATCCCGGAACCCGCAATCGTCGCGAGAATCGCGGCAATGACGGCGAAGGAAACGAACATCTTCTTGGGCAGGCGCCAACTGTTAAACGTCTGTATCATGGGTCTTCCACAACTTGAGGGAGGGTGAAGGTACCACTCCCTTATAGCGCGGCTCCGACCACAACCCGATCTAGCGCAAAGTTATTTTTGGCTGGGCACCTCGCGCGGTCCGACTTGGACCTGGGGCGGCGTGGCTACACGAATGCCCGCTTCTATCGGAGCGGCGACGGCGACGGCGACGACCCCGGATGGCAGCGCATAGACCCGGAGGTCACTCGTGGCGAAGCGCGTCGATCGGGTCCAGTTTCGAGGCGCGGCGCGCCGGGTAATAGCCGAACAGGATCCCCATCGCAGCCGAGAAGACGAAGCTCAGAATGTTGATCATCGGATCGAACACGAAGGGCACCTCGATCAGGCCCGCCAGGCTCCACGAGAACAGGAAGGCCAGCCCGATCCCGAGCAGGCCGCCGAAGCAGCACAGCACCACCGCCTCGGTCAGGAACTGCAGCCGCACCTCGCGCGCCAGCGCGCCGATCGCGAGACGGATGCCGATCTCGCGGGTCCGCTCGGTCACCGAGACCAGCATGATGTTCATGATCCCGATCCCGCCCACCAGCAGGCTGATCGAGGCGATCACCGCCACCATCGCGGTCAGCGCGCCCGTGGCCGCGCCCAGCGCCTGATTGACCTGCGCGGTGTCGATGACGTTGAAATCATTGTCGGTCCCGACCTGCAGCAGCCGCCGCCCGCGCAGCAGCTCGACCAGCGAATCCTGGATCGCGGCGCTCGAATACGCGGGATCGTATTTGATCACGAAGCTCTGGATGTTGTCGCTGCCGGTGAAGCGCCGCTGCACCGTCTTGAGCGGCATCATCACGACATTGTCGGCATCCTGCCCGCCGCCGCCTTGGCCGCGCTCCTCGAGTACGCCGATGACGGTGCAGGAGACCTGATCGAGCCGCAATTGCTCACCCAGCGGGCTGACTCCGGGCACGAAGATCGCCTCGACCACCTTGGGGCCGACAAGGCAGACGTTCCGGCCGCCGCTTTCCTCCTCGACGGTGAAGGAGCGGCCTTGCGCGATGTCGATCGTCTGCGCGCGCAGATAGGCGTTCTCCACTCCCTCGACGCTGGTCGACCAGTCCTGCCCGTTGTTGAACGCGGTTGCGGGCGCGGTGACGCTGCCCGCCGCCTCGACCACGCCCGCGATCTGGTTGGCGACCGCATCGATATCGGCGCGATCGAAGGGCCGCGGCCTTCCCCGGTCGCCGCCGGTGGGAAAGACGATGAAGACGTTCGAGCCGAGCGAGGAAATTTCCTCCTTGACCGAGGCGGTCACGCCGTTCCCCAGCGTCACCATGGTGATAACCGCGGCAACGCCGATGATGATCCCCAGCGTGGTCAGGAAAGAGCGCAGCAGATGGCGCCGGATCTCGCGGAAGGAGAGCAGCAGGGTGGCGCCGAACATGCCGAACATCAGACCGCTGCCACCGGGTGCCCGGCGAGATTGCCGCGCTCGACCGATTCCACCAACCCGTCGCGGAAATGGACGATCGTGTTGGCGAAGGCGGCCATTTCCTTCTCGTGCGTCACCATCAGGATGGTGATGCCCTCGCGGTTGAGCCGGGTCAGCAATTCCATGATCTCGATCGAGCGTTCGGTGTCGAGATTGCCGGTCGGTTCGTCCGCGAGCAGGACATCGGGCTGCGTCACCAGCGCGCGCGCGATGGCGACGCGCTGCTGCTGCCCGCCCGACAGTTCGGCCGGGGTGTGATCGGCCCAGGGCACCAGCCCGACCTGATCGAGCGAGCGCAGCGCGGATTCGCGCCGCGCCTTCTTGCTCTCGCCGCGATAGAGCAGCGGCAGCTCGACATTTTCGATCGCACTGGTGCGCGAGAGCAGGTTGAACCCCTGGAACACGAAACCGAGATATTTGCGCCGCAGCAGGCTGCGCTGGTCGCGGTCGAGCGACTGCACCTCGACCCCGCGGAAGCGGAAGATTCCCTCCGTGGGGACATCGAGGCAGCCCAGGATGTTCATCGTCGTCGACTTGCCCGAGCCCGAAGGCCCCATGATCGCCACGAAATCGCCGCGCTCGATCGTGACATCGACGCCCTTGAGCGCCTGAAACGCCGCCGCTCCCTCGCCGAAGGTCTTGGTGATCCCGACCAGTTCGATCAGCGGCGCCTCGCTCATGGCGCGTCGGCCTCGATCCCGGTCACAACCTCCATGCCCGGCTCGAGCTCGTCCGAGCGGACGACAGTGAGCCGCCCGTCGCTCTGCCCTGTCACGACCTCGATCGCTTCGAGCGTGCCATCGGGTTGTACGACATAGACCTGCTGGCGGCTGCCGACGCCGATCGTCGCGCGCTGTTCGTTCTGCTCCAGCCCGATCGAGGGGTTGAGCACGCCGCCGCCCTCTTCCTGCTCGGCGTCTTCGGGGCGGAAGCGCAGCGCACTGTTGGGCACCAGCATCCGGCGCCCGGTGCTCTGCGTGGCGATGGTCGCGGTCGCGGTCATCCCCGGGCGCAGCAGGCCTTGCGTATTGGCCACCGATAGCCGCGCTTCGTAGCTCACCACCGAATTGGCCTGCGCGGCCTGGCTCGCCTGCGCGCTCGCCTCGGAAGCGGTGTTGCTGCTCGCCTGATCGACGCGTTCGACCACCGCCGGGAAGCGGCGGCCGGGATAGGCATCGACGGTGAAGCTGGCCTGCTGCCCTTCCTCGACCTGGCCGACATCGGCCTCGTCCACCGCCACCTGCAACTGCATCGCCGAGAGATCCTCGGCGATGATGAACAGCGTGGGGGTGCTGAAGCTGGCGGCGACGGTCTGGCCAGGCTCGACCTGCCGCGCGAGCACAATCCCCGCCACCGGCGAACGGACAACCGCGCGGTTGCGATTGGTGACCGAAGTCGAGAGCTGCGCCTCGGAGGAACGGACGCTGGCCTGCGCCGAGGCCACGGTCGCATTGCCGCGCCGCACCGCCGCCTCGGCCTGTTCGAGTTCGACCTGCGAGGGAACCCGGCCGTCCGAAATCCTGAACACCTCGCGGAACCGGGCGAGCTGCGCGCGGTCGACATCGAGCGTCGCGCGCGCCTCTTCGACCCGCGCGCGCGCTGCGTTGAGATTGGCCTGCGCCTGGGTGATCTGATCCTCGATCACATCGGTGTTGATCTCGGCCAGCACCTGACCGGGTACGACGCGGTCGTTGACATCCACCAGCACGCGGTCGATCCGCCCCGACACTTCGGAGCCGACCTGGACCTGATTGGTCGGGCGCAGATTGCCCGTCGCCGTGACCGTGAGATCGAGCGAGCGCAGCACCACTTCCTCGGTGATGTAGCCCGGCGCCTCGTCGCCGCCGAAGCAGCGCGAAACCATCAGCGCGAGCACCAGCAGCACCAGCGCGGGCAGCCAGAACTTCATCCAGCGGCGCCAGCGCGGGCGCGGCTTCTCGCCCAGGAATTCGTCTATATCGCCGCTCTGTGCGGCCGGCGCGGTGTCGCTCATCGCGGGGTTCCTTCGTCTGTATCGTCAAGCTCGCCGTCCCAGCCGCCGCCAAGCGCCTGGGTGAGGCGCACGAAGGCGCTCGCGCGCTCCACCGCGCTCGATGCCAGCGAATTGCGCGCGGAAAGGAGCTGATTTTCGGCCAGCAGGAGCGTTTCGAAATCGATCAGCCCGGTCTCGTACTGACTGCGCGCCAGGATCGCCGCGTTCTCCGCCGCTTCCAGCGCGACGGCGAACAAAGCGACGCGGGCGCGGGCCGCGCGCAGGTCGACCGCGGCGCTTTCGACCTCCTCGAGCGCGAGCAGGATGGTCTGCTCCCAATTGGCGAGCGAGGCGCGCGCCGCCGCCTCCGCCGCATCGATCTGCGCCCTAGTGCGTCCGCCGTCGAAGATCAGCTGGCTGACCCCGGCAAGCAGCCCGCCGGTGATCGTGTCGAAGAGATTGCCGAGCCCGATCGAGCCGCTGCCGATGTTTCCGGTCAGCTGCACCAGCGGCAGCAACTGGGTCCGCGTGAGACCGATGCGGGCGCTGTCGGCAATCAGCGCCGCCTCGGCCTGGCGAACATCGGGTCTTTGCCGCAGAACCTCTGCAGGGGCTTCGAAACCGACGCTTTCCGGAGGGACCGGGATCGGGCGCGTCTGCTCTTCCAGCAGGGCAAGGACGCGGCCCGGCGGCTCGCCGATGAGCGTCGAGAGTGCGTAGCTGCGCGCCGCCAGTTCCGCTTCCAGCGCCGGAATGATGGCGGCGGTTTGCGCCTGTTGCGCGCGGGCCTGTTCGACATCGAGGCTCGAGACCAGCCCCGCCTCGCGCCGCCACACCGCGATCTGGAGGTTGTCATCCTGGATCGTCAGCGTTTCGCGCGCGATCGCCAGCCGGACCGCGCTGCCGCGAGCGGAGACGGCGATCTGCGCCACCTGCCCGACGATCAGCCGCTGGACATCCGCCAGCGCGTATCCCGCTGCGGCGAGTTCCGCGCGCGACACCGCGACATTGTAGCCGATCCTGCCGAACAGGTCGATTTCCCACTGCGCATCCGCGCCGATCGAGAACCCCAGATCATCGTCGGCGAAATCGCCGAAATCCCGCCGCACGCCGGCGCTGCCGTCCAGCCGGGGCAGATAGCCCGCACGCGCCTGGCGCACGCCCGCCCTCGCCTGCGCCAGCCGCGCGGCAGCGATGGCCAGATCGCGGTTCTCGGTGATCGCCAGCCCGACCAGCTCGGTGATCAGCGGATCCCCGAGCAGCGTCCAATATCGCACTGTGTCGAGCGTGACGGGCGCCGGATCGGCGACCCACGACTGGGGAATCGCAACGCCCGGCTCGGCAGCGGTTTGCATATCCGTCGGCGTTGCGCACGCAGCCAGCGCCAGTGACAGCCCCACGGCCCCTGCGATTTGACTCTGCAACCCCCGCCCCCTCGTTCACCCAAGGTCGTCCTTAAAGATTCGGGCGATGAAAGGAACGATTATTTGTAGAAATACCTCCGCAAGCGATCGTTTCGGCGAAGTATCGCTACCCAAGGGTAGCGGGTCGCTGCACGGCTGCTATGAACAGCCATGACCAACAGGCGCAGAGTCATTCAAGGTTTGGGAATGCTTCCGGCAGCGCTGGCGCTGCGCTCGGTCGCGGCTGAGGCACGCAGTTCCCGCCTGCCGCCGCGGCTGCGGCCCGGCGACACGGTCGGGCTGGTCGAGCCAGCCGGTTTCAGCGACAATGCGGCGCAGATCGAGGCGGCCGAGAACACCATCAGGGGGATGGGGCTGGTGCCCAGGCTGGGTGCTCATGTCGGGATGCGCCACGGCTATCTCGCGGGCACCGACCGGCAACGCGCCGCCGACCTCAACGCGATGTTCGCCGATGCCGAGGTGCGTGCCGTCTTTGCCGTGCGCGGCGGCTGGGGCAGCGCGCGTATCCTCCCCTATCTCGACTGGAAGACCATCCGCGCCAATCCCAAGCTGCTGATCGGGTTCAGCGACATTACCGCGCTGCATCTCGCCTTTGCGGCCCGGGCCGGATTTCCCACGATCCACTCGCCCAACGCCGCCAACAGCTGGCCGGAGATCAGCTGGAACAGCCTGTGGTACCTCGCTTTCGCCGGCGCGACGCCGACGTTCGGCAATCCGGAGATCGAGACCGATGACCCTGCCGCGCGGGAACGCTGGCGTACCGTCGCCATCCGACCGGGACAGGCGCGCGGTCGGCTGATCGGCGGAAACCTCTCGGTGCTCACCGCGCTGGTCGGGACGCCGTGGCTCCCCGATTTCGAAGGGGCGATCCTGTTTCTCGAGGACACGAACGAAGCGCAATACCGCGTCGACCGAATGTTGAGCCAGCTGGCGCTTTCGGGCATTCTCGGCCGGGTCGCCGGCGTGGTGTTCGGTCACTGCACGCGCTGCACAGCAGGGGTCGAAGACTATATCGGCTTCACCATTCCGGAACTGCTCCACCAATATCTCGCCCCGCTAGGGGTGCCGGCGTTCTATGGGGCCAATATCGGGCACATCGCCAACCAGCTCAGCCTGCCGGTCGGAGCCCAGGTGGAGATCGACGCCGCCCCCGGGACCATCCGCATATTGGAGCCGGTCGTCGCATAGCGAATGCAGGCGGCGCCAGCTTTTCAGAGCCCGCGCAGCCCGGCCGGACTGGCGGTCGAAGGCGATAAGTCCTGCCAATGGCGCCATGATCTGATAGTGCACGCCGGATTGCTTCGAACCCCTTGAGATCAGCCGGTAAGGTACGGGAATGGCGCGCAAATATCCAAAACATGGTCCCCGCGAGGATATCTATGCGCAGGAGGAGGTCCCGAGCGCGGTCGAACCGTGCTGGCTTTGTGGACGGCCGACCGGGAAGACGATCGTCTGGCACCATCCCGTGCCGAAAAGCCGGGGCGGCCGCGATGTCGTGCCCATGCATCCCATCTGCCAGCAGACCCTGATCGCCAACTTCACCAATTCCGAACTGCAGCGCCACGCGATGGACGTGGATGCCCTGCTGGCCAACCCGGCCGTGCGCAAATTCGTCGACTGGGTGGCGAAAAAGGATCCAGATTTCACCGCTACCACGACAAAAAAGCAGCGGTGATCGCGCGGCGGCGAGCCGCCTAGGCGGTGCAGCCGCGCGAAGGTGTTGTGTGGCCAGCACTCGCCGCGCTACGCGGCGGGACAAACCGGACCCTCGCTCGCGGTAATGCCCGCGCCGGGGGTCAGCCAACTCGCAACGAGGAGTCCGCCCCGCATCATGGTAACCGCCCCCATCCTCTACGGCCTGCCCCATTCGCTTTATACCGGCAAGGTGCGCAGCTTTCTGCGCAAGCAGGGCATCGCCTACCGCGAGACACCGCCCAGCGACCCGCATTTCACCGGGACCGTCGTGCCGAAAATCGGACGGGGCATCATTCCGGTGGTCGAACTCGGCGACGGTACACTGGTGCAGGACACGGTCGACATCATCGACCATTTCGAGCGCGCCGGGGTCCGCTACACGGCCTATCCCCGGACGCCGCGCCAGCGCACGGTGGCGCATCTGTTCGAACTCTATGCAGTTCTCGGCCTGACTCGCCATGCGATGCATTACCGCTGGTCGTATCTGGCCGAGCAGGAGGCGTTTCTGCGCGATGCCTTCGGGGTCGGCGGCGATCCGGAGCGGACCGCGGCGACCATGGCGCGGATGAACAGCTATCTGCCGGTGCTGGGGGTGTCGGAGGAGACGATCCCGGCAATCGAGCAAAGCTATCGTCAACTGCTTGGCGGACTGGAGGCGCATTTCGCGCTTCATCCCTATTTGCTGGGCAATCAGCCGTCGATCGGCGACTATTCACTGTTCGGGCCGCTGTTCGCTCATCTCGGCCGCGACCCGGTGCCGCTGGCGATCATGCAGCGTGCGGCGCCCAAGGTGTTCCGCTGGACCGAACGCATGCATGCGCCCGATCTCGACCTGGTGGAATATGGCGATGCCTGCGACCTGCCCGGTTTCGCGGCCGATGACGCAATTCCCGCAACGCTGGGACCAGTGCTCGACCAGATCGCAGCCGAACTGCTGCCCGGATTGACCGACCGGCTCGAAGTCCTGCAAGCCCATGTCGCAAGCGGCGCCGCCCGGCCCGGACAGCCGGTCACCGCCAAGCCGCATCAGCGGATCATCGGCCAGGCCGAAACCTCCTTTCGCGGCGTGGCCTATACCGGCGGCGTCCAGCCCTACACCTTCTTCCTGTGGCAGAGACTGCGCGACGCGGCGGGCGACAGCGATACGGTGCGCGAGCTGTTCGCCGCGCATGGTCTGTCGCCGCTGCTGGAGGCAAAGCTGCCGATCCGCGTCGAACGCGCCGGCAACATCGAAGTCTGGGGTGAACTCGCCGACTAGCCGCCGCGCCGCATGGGCTCGATCTCATGCCCATGCGGCGCGTCATGCATGGGGCCCGTTCGTAGTTGGAGGCTCCGTCAGGATGTGGGGCGGCTGGCGTCGCCCGGCGGGCGCGCGGTGGGATGCGAGGACGACAATCCGCCATCGATGGCGAGTGCCTGGCCGTTGACGTAGCTGGCCGCGTCGCTGACGAGGAACAGCGCGGCCTCGGCGATTTCTTCGGGCTGCCCGCCGCGCAGCAGCGGGTTGAGCTGGCCGATCTTGTGCTCCTTGCCCGCCGCGCGGGCGCCGTCGAACAGCGGCTGGGTCATGCCGGTCTCGGTCAGGCCGGGCAACACCGCATTGACCCGCACTCCGGACCCGGCAAGCTGCTGCGCCCCAGTCTGCACCAGGTTGATGACGCCCGCCTTGCTGGCGGAATATTGCGCCGGCCCCGCACCCGAGCGCAGCCCCGCGACCGAGGCGGTGCACAGGATCGCTCCGCCGCCGCCATCGCGAATTGCGGGCGCGGCGTGTTTGATCGCCAGAAAGGGTCCGATCAGATTGACCCGCAGGACTTCCGCCCAGATCTGCGGCGTCGCGTCGAAGAAGCCGCCGCGCGCCCCGCCGGTGATCCCGGCGTTGGCGAAAAAGATGTCGAGCCGGCCGTAGGCCTCGAGCGCCTTGGCGACCGCAGCCGCGACATCGGCTTCCTCGCCCGCATCGCCGACCATCGCGATTGCATGCCCGCCAGCCTGTTCCACGGCGGCTGCGGTGCGATGAACCTCCTCGGTCCGGTCGAACAGCACCAGCTTGGCCCCTTCGCTGGCGAAGAGCAGCGCGCTCGCGCGGCCGATGCCCGATCCCGCCCCGGTGACAATGGCGATCTTGCCGGACAGCCGTCCAGTGGCAGGCGCGCTCATATAGTCATGCCCCCGTCGACCACGACCATCTGGCCGGTGGTCCATCTGGCGGCCGGCGAGGACAGATACACCGCGGCCCCGGCGATATCGCGCGGCTCGCCGATCCGCCGCATCGGCAGTGCGGCCTCGGTGCGTTCCAGTGCCTCGGGGTTCTCCCACAGGGCGCGGGCGAAATCGGTCTTCACCAGGCCGGGAGCGATGGCATTGATCCGCACGCCGTGCTGGCCGTTCTCGACCGCGTAATTGCGCACCAGCTGGAAATCGGCGGCCTTGGAGACATTGTAGGCCCCGATGGTGGCCGAGCCGCGCAGCCCGCCGATCGAGCTGATCACCACGATCGCGCCGTCGCCCTTTTCGCGCATGTCGGGGAGCGCCAGCTGCATCAGCCAGTGGTTGGAGAGGATGTTGTTGTCCAGAACCTTGCGGAACTGCTCGTCTTCGATCCCGTCCATCGAACCGTAATAGGGATTGGAGGCGGCGTTGCAGATCAGGATATCGACCGCGCCGAGTTGCTCCCTGGTGCGAGCGAACAGATCCTGCAGCTGCTCCTTGTCCGAAATGCTCGCGGCTACGGCGATCGCGCTTCCGGCGCCGTGCTCGGCATTGATCGCCGCGGCGACCTCGTCGCAGGCCTCCTGCTTGCGGCTGGAAATGACCACCCGCGCGCCGTGCGCGGCGAGTTCTTCGGCAATGGCCTTGCCGATGCCGCGGCTCGATCCGGTGACGATCGCGACCTTTCCGGTCAGGTCGAATAGGGACATTGTTCGTTCTCCTCTCAAAATGGTTCGTCCGTTGCGGTCGAGCGCTTCGGCTCCAGGCCGTATCGAGCCTGGCTGACGGCTGCTGTCAGCTTCCCATCCTCGGAGCAAAAGAATCCGCGGCCCCGCCCTCGCGCATGGTCGTGTTGGGCCCTGCGGGAATCCCGCAGGGCCTGGCTGCTCAATAACCGCCGATGGTCGCGAAGCGGTTCTTGAGGAAGGATGTACTGCCGAAGCTGGCTTCCAGCACGCGGGCGCGCTTGAGATAGAAGCCGACGTCGTATTCGTCGGTCATCCCCATGCCGCCATGCAGCTGGACGCCTTCGCGGCTGACGGTGTGGAGCACCCGATTGGCTTCCGCCTTGGCGATGGTGGCAGCGCGCGCCACGCCGAACCCGCTGTCGAGCGCCTGCAGGCCGCCTTCGACCGCCGAACGCATCATCGCCAGATCGCCGAACAGATCCGCCATGCGGTGCTGCAGCGCCTGGAAGGTCGCCAGCACCTGATTGAACTGCACGCGCTGCTTGAGGTAGTCCATCGTCGAGTCGAACACCGCCTGCGCCATGCCGAGCATCTCGCAGGCGGTAAGAATCCGCGCCCGGTCGAGCACATCGTCGAGCAGGCTGTCGCCGCCGCCTGCCAGCCTGTCGGCCGCCGCGCCGTCGAAGGTAACTTCGGCGTGGCTGCGCTGGTCCGTGAGCTTGCGGGTCGACAGCGAAACGCCCTCGCCCTTCTCCACCAGGTACAAGCCGTCCTTTGCCGCGACCACGAACAGATCCGCGCCGTGAGCTTCGTGCACGAAGGCCTTGGTGCCCGACAGCTTGCCGCCCGACACCGTGGTTTCGAGCTTCGCCGGATCGTGCCGTGGCCCTTCGGCGATCGCGAGTGTGCCGATGATTTCGCCGCTGGCAAGGCCGGGCAGCCATTTGGCCTGCTGCTCCTCGCTGCCGCCGAGGAGGATCGCCGCCGCGGCGATGGTGCTGGCCACCAGCGGGCTGGCCGTCAGCGTCTTGCCCAGTTCCTCGACCACCAGCCCGGCCGAGAGCCAGCCGAAGTCCGAGCCGCCATGCTCCTCGGGAATGACCACGCCCACCCAGCCCATCTCGGCCATGGTGGCATAGGCCTTGCGATCGAACGCCTCGTCCGAGCCCCCGGCGCGCACCTTGCGAAATTCGCTGACCGGGCTTTCATTGGTCGTCCACTCGCGCGCCATGTCGCGCAGCATTTCCTGTTCTTCGTTGAGAACCGCCATGTTCCTGTTCTCTCTTTCTTACTGGTGATCGAGCATGCCAAGCACACGCTTGGCGATGATGTTGTTCTGGATCTCGGTCGAGCCGCCGTAGATCGTGGTGGCCTTGCCGAAGAGCCAGGCGCGCACGCCGGACAGTTCGGCTTCGGAAAAGCCCTCCCCTTCCCAGCCCAGACCCTGCAGGCCCATGATCTCGATCATGAGCTCGGCGCGTTCCTGGCCCAGCTTGGTGCCCAGCTTCTTGAGCACCGAGCTGATTTCGGACACGCCTCCCGCCTTGCTTTCTTCGGTGGCGCGGCGCGCGGTGAGCAGGAAAGCCCCCCAGCGGATCTCGAAATCGGCGATCCGGTCGCGCAGGACCTTGTCGGCCAGTTCGCCGTCGGCGTCGGTCTCGACATACTTCTTTGCGATCTCGGCGAGGCTCGCCCCCATCAGCCGGGCCATGCTCCCGCCGCCCGAGAGATTGGTGCGCTCGTGCTGCAGCAGGCGCTTGCCGATGGTCCAGCCCTCGCCTTCCTCGCCGACCAGATTGCCCTTGGGCACCTTCACATCGGTGAAGAAGGTCTCGCAGAACGGGCTCATTCCGCTGATCATCTGGATCGGACGGACCTCGACGCCGGGCGCATCCATGTCGATCAGCAGGAAGCTGATGCCCTTGTGCTTGTCGCTGCGGTCGGTGCGCACGAGGCAGAAGCACTTGTCCGCCCACTGCCCGCCGCTGGTCCAGGTCTTCTGGCCGTTGACGAGGTAATGGTCGCCCTTGTCCTCGGCCATGGTCTGGAGGTTCGCCAGATCGGAGCCGGCGTTGGGTTCGCTATAGCCCTGGCACCAGCGGATTTCGCCGCGGCAGATCGGCGGGATGTGTTCGTGCTTCTGCTCTTCGCTGCCATATTCGAGCAGCGTCGGGCCGAACATCATCACGCCCATGCCGCCGATCGGATTGAAGGCCCCGACCTTGGCCATTTCCTCGTTGAGGATGGCTGCCTGCTTGCGCGAGAGCCCGCCACCGCCGTATTCTTTGGGCCAGGTCGGCGTCCCCCACCCGCGTTCGCCCATAGCCTTGCGCCAGCCTGCCTGTGCGGGGGTCTCGTGGACCGGACCCTCGACGGACGCCAGCGCATTGCCCTTGCCCTTGAGTTCGGGGGGAAAGTTCTCGGCCAGGAACTGGCGCACTTCTTCGCGGAAAACGTCCTCCGCGCCGTGGCTGTCGATCTGCGGCTGGGTAGCCATGCCTGCTTCTCCTCCAAATTGCCGGCCATCGGGGCCGCGTGATTGAAAACCCATGACCCCATCAATGTGGCAGATGGGCCGTTTCGTCCAGTTCGAGCACGTTCCCGCGTTCGCGTTTTGCGGTGAAGGCTTCCGCGCCCGCCCCTGCATCGGGAGTTGCTGGCGCGCGCCAGCAAGGCTTTGCTCGACTTGAGTCGACCTTGTAACCTATCGTAACCACGAAGGCGCCTCGGCGGGGGCGCCGAAGCATCGAGAGGAAGCTGCCATGAATGACACCGACAAAGGTCGAATAGTCGGGATATTGAACAATATCCTCGAGCAAGAACTCGCAGGCGTAGTGCGCTACACTCATTATTCTTTTCTGGTCTTCGGCTTCAACAGAATCCCGATAGTGTCCTGGCTGCGGAGCCAGGCGGACGAATCTCTCCTGCATGCGCAAGAGGCAGGTGAGATGATCACGCTGCTGGGCAAACATCCTTCTCTCAACATCGGACCATTGCTCGAAACGCACAACCACGACATCGCTGCCATCCTGCGCGAGTCGCTGCAGGCCGAAAGTGCCGCGCTCGAGCTCTATCGCGAGCTCTTGAAAGCGGCCGAAGGAAAGTCGGTGACGCTCGAAGAATATGCCCGGAAGATGATCTACGCCGAGGAAGTTCATGCCAGCGAGGTCGATAAAATGCTGCGCATGCCCGGCGAGATCGCAACCTATTCCGGCGGCTAAATAGGCCGCAGTTCGACGGTCGCCGGGTGCGAGATGGGCAAGCCGCACCCGGCCACGCCGGGCCGCTCATCGCCGGGCCGAACGCAAGCTAGGGCACTTCTGTCGGCAGTCACCAAGATTGCCGAAGTGCAGCGGCATGCGCCTGACTCATCTCCTCAACCGAAACCCCGTTTCTGATTTGCTGAACCCTCGGGTGATAGCGCCTGCGAGGACATTCGGTGGAACAGAGCGTGCGGCAAGGCTATTCACCAGGTGTGCTTGGCTCGTTCATCTCCACTCGCAGCATGCTCCTCGCCATCTTCGTGCTGATGGCGGGGAACGGTGTCATGTCCACGCTCATCAGTTTCCGGCTGGAGAGCGCGGGCACGCGGGCCGGGATCATCGGGCTGGTGGCGACCTCCTATTTCGTGGGGCTCACCATCGGGGCCTTGCGGGCCTCGCCGATCATCCGCCGCGTCGGGCATATCCGCACTTTCGCCGCCGCGGTCTCGCTGCTTTCGGCAACCACGCTCGCCTACACGCTCTTTCAGAACACTGCGTTCTGGGGCCTTCTGCGCTTCATCGACGGATTGTGCGTCGCCGCCGTCTTCGTCTGTCTCGAAAGCTGGTTGAACGAGCGAGCGGAGCCCCGCACCCGCGGCTCCGTTCTGGCTGCCTATATGATCTCCCTCTATGCCGGGCAGGCGCTGGGCCAGTTCCTGCTCAACCTCGATGGATCCGCCGCAGCGCCTTTCGTGGCATCCTCGCTGCTGGTCTCGCTGTCCGTGCTGCCGATCGCGCTCACGCGGCTGAAAGAACCGGCAGTGACGCAGCAGGCTCCGCTTTCGATCCGCGGGCTCTATGCGGCGTCGCCGCTGGGCGTGGTGGGCTGTGTCGCGATCGGCCTGATGCTCGGCGCCTTCTACGGCCTTGGTGCAGTCTACGCCCGCCGCATCGGCCTGGAGATGTCGCAAATTGCCGTGTTCATGAGCGTGGTGATCGCTGGCGGCGTCGCGCTGCAATGGCCCGTCGGGTGGCTGTCCGACCGGTTCGACCGGCGAGCGGTGATCGTCGCAGCGCTCGCGGGAGCGACGGCGGTCTGCGGCGGGTTGGCGTGGATTGCAGGCCCAGGCCCCCTGTTCCTGATCCTGGCCGCGATCTTCGGCGGGTTGAGCTTTGCCCTCTATCCGCTCTGCGTCGCCCATACCAATGATCATCTGAGCGCCGAGCAGCGGGTGAGCGCGAGCGGCGGTCTCGTGCTCACCTACTCGATGGGGGCGGCTGCGGGACCTACCGCCGGCGCCGCGGTCATGATGGCGGCCGGCGTGGGCGGCCTGTTCCTGTTTATCGGCACCTGCGCCTTGCTGACGCTGATCTTCGCGCTGTGGCGGCAGCTGCGCCGCGAACCCGTGCCGAGCGAGCTGCAGCAGCCCTACCAGATCTTGCCCCGAACGACTCCGGCAGCAGCCGAACTGGACGCGCTCCCCCGATCAGACTAGCCGCCACACTTGCCTGCAACCGACCGCCCTCGGCTGCGTTCGAAAGAGTATATCGCACACCAGCAGGAAGATGCCTTGTCCGATCCCGTTTTGAAGGAAGCCGCGCCATTGGAGAAGAGCGCGCGAATTCAGGTCAATCCGCCGGTCTTCTACATCTCGGCCGGACTGATCCTGCTGTTCGCGATCTTCGGTGCGGTATTCGCGGAGCCCGCAGCACTGCTGTTCGACCGGCTCCAGGCGACGATCGTCGCGGATTTCGGCTGGTTCTACGTTGCCGCGGTCGCCGGTTTCCTGGTGTTCGTCATCTATCTGATGTTCAGCCGACACGGCGAGGTCAAGCTCGGGCCCGACGAGAGCGAGCCCGACTATAGCTATCTGTCCTGGTTCGCCATGCTCTTCAGCGCCGGGATGGGCATCGGGCTGGTGTTCTTCGGCGTCGCCGAACCCATCCAGCACTATGCCGCTCCGCCGATCGGCGAAGGCGGTACGTTCGAGGCGGCGCGGCAGGCGATGGTTCTGACTTTCCTCCACTGGGGGCTCCACGCCTGGGCGATCTACATCGTCGTCGGGCTGGCGCTGGCGTATTTCTCGTTTCGCCGGGGGCTGCCGCTGGCTCTGCGCTCGCCGCTCTATCCCCTGATCGGGCGGCGGATCTACGGGCCGATCGGTAATTCGGTCGATATCTTCGCGGTCATCGGCACGATGTTCGGCGTTGCGACCTCGCTCGGCCTGGGCGTTCTGCAGGTGAACGCGGGTCTCGATTACCTGTTCGGCGTCCCCGTTTCTTCCACCACGCAATTGCTGCTGATCGCGATGATCACCGCCATCGCGACGCTGTCGGTCTTCCTCGGGCTCGACAAGGGCGTGAAGCGATTGTCGGAACTCAACATCGTCCTCGCCGTCCTGCTGCTCGGCTTCGTCCTGTTTGCCGGGCCGACGATTTTCCTGCTGGACGCCTATCTGCAGAACATCGGCGCCTATCTCGACTCGCTCGTCCAGCGCACCTTCCGCCTCTACGCTTACGAGCCGAACCCCTGGCTCGGCGACTGGACGCTGTTCTACTGGGGCTGGTGGATCGCCTGGTCGCCCTTCGTGGGGATGTTCATCGCCCGCATCTCCCGCGGCCGGACGATCCGCGAATTCATCGGCGGCGTGCTGCTGGTGCCCGTGTTGTTCAGCTTTCTGTGGATGACCGTGTTCGGCAACACCGCGATCGCGCTCGACATGGGCGGGGTCGCCCCGATCGCCGAAACCGCGCTGACCAACCTTCCCGTCGCCCTGTTCGAAACGCTGGCGGCGCTGCCGTTCGGCGCTGTCAGCTCCTTCGTCGCGACGCTTCTGGTAATCACATTCTTCGTCACCTCGGCGGATTCGGGCGCGCTGGTGATGGACACGATCACCTCGGGCGCGGCCGAAAATCCGCCGGTGTGGCAGCGCATCTTCTGGGCCGTTTGCGCGGGTACGATCGCCGGAGTGCTGCTTCTTGCGGGCGGTCTTCAGGCGCTGCAGACCGCGGCGATCGCCAGCGCTCTGCCGTTTGCGGTCATCATGATCTTCATCTGCGTCGGCCTGCTGCGAGCGCTGCAGATGGAGAAGGACGGCTCGACGATCGATCTTTCCGCGGCCGAGACTGCCGCTGCCGATCCCGAACTCAGCTGGCAGCAACGGCTGACCTCGCTGATGCAGCACTTCAGCGCCGACCAGATCGCCGGCTTCATCGGCGCGACCGCCAGGCCTGCGCTGGAAGCGGTCGCCGAGCAGATGCGCGAGAGCGGCTTCTCGCCCGAAATCGCGGAGGAAGCAGGCCGACTCGACCTGAAGATTCCTCACGGCGAAAGAGGCGTGTTCCAGTACACGGTGCGGTCCCGCAGTTTTCTGTCGCCTAGCTTCATCTGGGTGGAAAGACGCAAGTCAGCCGACGGGGAGCAGCGCCACTTCCGCGCGATGGCCCACAGTTCGGAAGGCGACCAGCCTCACGATGTCACCGGGTTCAATCAGGACCAGCTCATCAACGATCTTCTCAACCGCTATGCGCGCTTTCGCCATACGCGCCGGATGACCTGACGATGGCCAGGGTCAGTGACCTCCATCTGGAGCACGCCCAGGAGATGTTTCTGGCCGAGCGCGCGCGGCGTGAGGCAATTCGAGGCAGTCTCAGCACACCGGTAGCGGCGATCTCCTTCGCGGTTTTCGCCCTGGGAACGCTCAGCGTGGAGATCGATGTCGGACGGCTGGGCCATGTCTCCACCCTGGCAATCCTTTTCCTCGCGCTGGGTTCGGTGGCCGCCTTGTTCGCTTCGGCCTATCAGGTGCTGCTGTCGGAGTGGTTGTTCGTCTATCACGAGCCGCCACGGCTCCCGGACATCGTCGGCAGCGAGGATATGAACGACGACGAGAGCGAGGCGATGGCGCGGGGCCTTCTGGCTGCCAGCTATGCGGTCGCCTACGAAGAGCAGTTGAAAGGAAACGCGATCAGCGCGATGCGCCGCACATGGGCGCTGCGCTTGATCCTGCTGGCCCTCCTCCTCCAGGCGGTCGCGTTCGTCATCCTTCCCTTTCACCGCGGAGGGTTTTGACGATGGCCCTTCTCGATGCGATTTTCACCCGTCGCCGCCAGGTTCCCCGCTTCTCCGCGCTTCCCCGCCGAACGCGGCAGCGTCTTTCGGTGGCCTGCAATGACCTGACGATGACCGAGAACGAGATCGCGCGCGATCTCGGCCTCGATACACCGCCCCGGCTGATGCTGGTGGATGAGGAAGAGGCGGTTCTGCTTCTGAAAACCGACCGGGAATGCACTCGGTGAGCCGCGCCGGTGGACGGGGCCGCTGATAGCTTCCCGGGCGGCAATCGCCTCCACTGCTCGGAGCCTGTGGTTGCAATTTTGCAAGCATCGCAGGAGCGGACGTTCGGACTAACACCACCCGCATTGTTTAGCCGGCCAACGGCGGAAAATGGCGAACGCGCCGGTGGCGGAGAGGGAGGATTTCTTAGGTCGCAACCTAATGATTTGAAATCGTTTTCCTCTCCGGCGTACCTGAATGGCGTTCCCACAATTCTGACCACACGTCCAAATTACCGTCGTTTTCTGACAGCCAAATTCTGCTCCATCTCTACCCACAATGTCCAGTATTTTCCGCCACTATCCCAGAGCAATCGCCCGACATAACTAATTAACTCTCCGCAACGACTGGCGCGCATGCCTTAAGCCTTGCCTGCCTCCCGGTGAGGATGGGAGGGGCGCAAGGATCGCATACGCGATCCGCACAGAGATCGGCAATCGCCCGGAGTAGGTGTTTTTCGTGTGCGGCCCTGAACTTCAAAAATAACGAAGTCGGCTTTTGGACTGGTTGAAGACGGTCCGCTTCTAGGTGGCTAAGTGCTGAAAGCTGCCGTTCGGCTATCGACCCCATCGCGGGCATGGCCGATTAAGGGTAGAGACCCTACCAACGGACATTCTGACATTGACTCATATTTGGCATCAATTAACCAGAAATATGACGGCACGCGGTTCTAACCTTTTGCTTCGATCCGCAACTACTCATGACCATAATGAAATCGCCGAAATTTGGTTCAGCAGTGCCAGTCTTCCTGGCGTTGGACCGCCGGTCATGCCGACAGAGGACGATCTGCGAGATAGAGTTGCGCATGAGATCGGTGCAGGATGGCGGGTGACCGTGGCGGAGCAGAATAATGAGCTCGTCGGATTTGCAGCGATCAAGCCGAAGAGATCAATACTCGACCAGCTCTTTGTTCGTCC
Source organism: uncultured Erythrobacter sp. (assembly GCA_963975275.1). Lineage (GTDB taxonomy): Bacteria > Pseudomonadota > Alphaproteobacteria > Sphingomonadales > Sphingomonadaceae > Qipengyuania. The sequence continues at coordinate 232,508 of CAXBFN010000007.1, forward strand.
TGACCAAATAGGTACTGGTTTAGGCTACGCACTCCTCATTGAATGCCAGATACTTATGCCAGGGGGATTTACCTTGCATACGGCTACATCCAACGATCAGGCACGTCGGTTCTACGAGCGAGCGGGATTAAAAATTTTGCGGCAAGGACTGCACCCGCGAACCGGGCACCCAGTCACCTATTACGGCTGGAACGGCCATTCCTAGTGCCGGTCTATCTCATTTTTGACAAGCGGGTTTAGTATCGTCGAGCGACGGCTTTTTCGACTTTCTGTTTCAAATCTGCCTGTCCGCTTCCCACCTTATTCCGTTGAAAAAGTCGCCGCTGGCTGCGCTGGTTTAGCTCTCCGGATCGAGG